>SVEQ01000010.1 GCA_015057325.1 Lachnospiraceae bacterium
ATAATCCCTGATAGCTCAATGGTAGAGCACACGGCTGTTAACCGTGGTGTTGTAGGTTCGAGCCCTACTCGGGGAGCTGTCGGGCCCCATGGTCAAGCGGTTAAGACATCGCCCTTTCACGGCGGTAACACGGGTTCGATTCCCGTTGGGGTCACTTGCGCCGATATGGCTCAATTGGCAGAGCAGCTGATTTGTAATCAGCAGGTTGAGGGTTCGAGTCCCCCTATCGGCTTTGCAAATAACATGTAATTCAAAATAATACTTGACAACATTTGATTGTTATGTTATTATCTCAGACGTTGCATGTTTGATGCACAACTTAATATGGTATTTATACCAAGCATGGATGGATTCCCGAGTGGCCAAAGGGGACAGACTGTAAATCTGCTGCATTTTGCTTCGGTGGTTCGAATCCACCTCCATCCATTTTTCAATTTAATATCGCGGGGTGGAGCAGTCTGGAAGCTCGCCGGGCTCATAACCCGGAGGTCATAGGTTCAAATCCTGTCCCCGCTACTAATTGGTTAATTCCAATACATGCCCAGATAGCTCAGTTGGTAGAGCAGAGGACTGAAAATCCTCGTGTCACTGGTTCGATTCCGGTTCTGGGCACTTTTTTATTATCTTTTTTTGGGGGTAAGTATGGATTTTGAGGTTGGACAGATTATTAAAATGAAGAAACAGCATCCGTGTGGAACAAATGCATGGGAAATAATACGTGTAGGTGCTGATTTTAGACTTAAATGTACGGGCTGTCAACATCAGGTTATGCTTCCGAGAAAGACCGTAGAAAAAGGATTTAAAGGACTTATAGAAAATTAATAATTTGAAAAGAAAATAATTGACTTATATTAATTAACTGTGTTATAATTGATTTCTGTGGTGTATAACACAGTTTTTCCTTGCTCTTTCGTAGGATTTGAAAGGGCCAGAGACCAAAAGGAGGTGCATAAGACATGAACAAATATGAATTAGCGTTAGTTGTCAGTGCAAAGATCGAAGACGACGATAGAACTAAGGCTGTCGAGAAAGCTCAGGAATACATTACTAGATTCGGCGGAACAGTTACTAACGTTGAGGATGCTGGAAAGAAGCGTTTAGCTTATGAGATCCAGAAGATGAAAGAAGGATTTTACTATTTCATCCAATTCGATGCGGAATCTGATGTTCCTGCACAGGTAGAGGCAAAAGTTCGTATTATGGAGCCGGTCATCAGATTTTTATGCGTTAGACAGGACGCGTAGATTATAGGAGGATTCCATATGAACAAAGTAATATTGATGGGACGTTTGACAAGAGATCCTGAAGTTCGTTACTCACAGGGTGAGAATAATCTTGCAATAGCAAGATATACATTGGCAGTTGACCGTAGATTTCAGAGAAATAGCGATCAGAGCGCAGATTTTATTTCATGTGTTGCATTTGGCAAGGCAGGAGAGTTTGCAGAGAAGTGGTTCAAACAGGGAACTAAAGTTGCTATTACAGGAAGAATTCAGACGGGAAGCTACACTAACAAAGATGGCGTTAAGGTATACACAACAGAGGTTGTTGTAGAAGATCAGGAGTTTGCAGAGAGTAAGAATGCTGCATCTGCGAATGGAGTTCCACAGGACGCTCCACATCCTACACCTAGTGCTGCCAGTGGCGAAGGCTTTATGAGTATTCCGGACGGAATCGAGGATGAACTCCCATTTGAATAAGATTGGAGGAATAGAACATGGCATTTAACAATGAAAAGTCAGATCGTGGCGATGCTCAGATGAAGAGAAGAACTATCCGCAGAAGAAAGAAAGTTTGCGTATTCTGTGCAGATGCTGAGAATGTTATTGACTATAAGGATGTTAATAAATTAAAGAAGTATATCTCTGAGAGAGGTAAGATTCTTCCTAGAAGAATTACCGGTAATTGCGCTAAGCATCAGAGAGCTTTGACAGTAGCTATTAAGAGAGCTCGTCATTTAGCATTAGTTCCATACGTAGTAGACTAATACAAATTAAGGTTGCCGCTGCATTTATGTAGTGGCAACCGTTATATTGCTTCCTTGGCTCAGTTGGTAGAGCAACGCATTCGTAATGCGTAGGTCGCCGGTTCAAGTCCGGCAGGGAGCTTGAAAAACCAAACCTATTTGGGTTTGGTTTTTTTGTGCTTTAATGGAATAGTGATAAAAGTACAATTTAAATCGAGTTTGTGATAAAATGATATAGTTGATTTTCTATTAATGAGGAATATTGCTATGAACGAAGATGCTAAAATAAAAAGATTAAAACGGTATATTGCGATTTTAAAGGTAGAATCTATTATAATGTGCCTGCTTGTGCTGGCATTTATTATCTATACCGTTAAGATCAGAAAAACTCTGTATGAAGGGATATTACTATCAGAAAATGTAGATGAAATGATTAGGCAAGACGATTCTACATCAGAAGAAGTTGTTATACAAGCATCGGGGGTTTCTTCAACCGATGCATTTTCTCCTCATTCAACAAAAGAAACCGATCCTAATAATTATCTTGAATCATGGAGTATAGAGGCAAACAGTGAAACTATATATGATATCTCAAAATATAAATCCTCTGATTACTTCGGAGATATTTCCTTTGATGTTGGAACTAAATACACAGATTGTGACGGAATATTTACATTTAGAGGCAATAACTTCAGAGACAGTGCAGTGTATGGAAGCTCGGAGATAAAAGATAAAACCATGTCGTCCATGTGGAATGTTTCGACAGGGTCACTCACATACGAAGACGCAGTATGGACGGGAAGCGGTTGGACAGGACAACCCCTTATGAGAAAATGGTCCCGTCAGGCAAAACTTCATATGAATATGTATGATTGGGCTAAGGAAAAGGATGAACTTGTTGAAGTTGTATACGCATGTATGGACGGATATGTATATTTCCTTGATTTAGATACGGGAGAGCCGACAAGAGACAAGTTATGGCTTGGTTTTACATTTAAGGGTGCGGGAGCACTTGATCCGCGTGGATATCCGGTGCTGTATCTCGGTGCGGGATATGATAGTGAAAAGGGATATGCCAGAGCGTTCGTTATCAGTTTGTTGGATTGCTCAGTGCTTAAGGAGTTTGGAAGTGTTGACCCATTTGCAGTAAGAAGTACACTTAGTTATTTTGACTCGTCAGCGCTTGTGGATGCTAATACGGACACGCTCATTTATCCGGGAGAGAATGGGGTATTGTATCTGATTCATTTGGGAACGCATTATGATGAAGATGCGGGAACGCTTACAATGGACTTTGACCAAACCGTAAAATGGAAATACAAAAGCAAGAGAACTACGGTTGAAAAATACTGGCCCGGCATGGAGACGAGTGCAGCAATATATGAGCATTATTTGTATATAACTGATAACGGGGCCAATCTTTTGTGTATAGACCTTGATACGTTAACGCCTGTGTGGGTTCAGGATATATTGGACGATTCCAATTCTACACCTGTTCTTTCTATAGAAGAGGGCCATGTTTATTTATATGTAAGCACATCGTTTCATTATGGATGGAGAAGCATGACGACAGCCACGATTCCGATATGGAAGATTGACGCACAGACCGGTGAGATTGTATGGAAAAACGAGTATGAATGCTCGTCCAGAGAAGGTGTGTCGGGTGGAGTGCAATCTACTATAGCACCCGGTAAATGGGGCCTTGATAACTACATATTTGTCACCGTTTCAATGACACACGGTGGCTGGGAAGGCGACATAGTTGCTCTTAATAAAAATGACGGCAGTAAGGCATGGGAAAACCGGATGCCTTACACATGGTCATCACCTGTGTGCGTGTATGGAGAAAATGGAGACGGATATGTAATATACGGTGCAAGTGACGGCTGTATGTATGAACTTGACGGTAAAGATGGAAGTTTGAAGAGTACTTTAGACATTAGCGATGGCAATATTGAGGCTTCTCCCGCGGTTTATAATAATGAACTTGTTATTGGAACGAGAGCAGGCCGAATATGTGGGATAAAGTTAAATTGAAACGGAAAAGATGTTGACAAATCAAAAGATGTAGGATAACATTTGTCTGATAAAAAATAATAAGGATATAATGTTTGTATTATAATAATATAATCGATTTTATATTGCATGTCAGGAGGGTAAATGTATGAAATTTACGAAAATGCAAGGTATAGGCAATGATTATGTATATGTTAATTGTTTCAAGGAAAAAATTGATAACGCTTCAGAGCTTGCAATCAAAATAAGTAACAGAAACTTTGGCGTGGGTTCTGATGGCCTTATTTTGATTAAGCCTTCTAAAGTGGCAGACTTTTATATGGAAATGTATAATGCGGACGGTTCGCAGTCTGAAATGTGCGGCAACGGTATACGTTGTGTCGGTAAGTATGTTTACGATTACGGATTGACAGATAAGACAAGTGTTTCCGTTGAAACTTTAGCAGGAATTAAGTATCTTGATTTTACAATTGAAGATGGCAAGGTTTCATTTATAACGGTTAACATGGGAAATCCTGAACTTATACCGGACAAGGTTCCTGTAAATGTTGCTGCAATAAAGGGAGTTGCTGATTCTGAAAAGGCAACTATCACACAGGTTGTTGATAAGACATTGGGTGTAGACGGTAAAGATTATAATGTTACATGTGTTTCAATGGGTAACCCTCACTGTATTACATTTGTTGATGATACTGCATCATTTCCACTTGAAGAGGAAGGACCAAAGTTTGAAAATCATGCAGCATTTCCTAACAGAGTAAATGCTGAGTTTATACAGATAATAAGTCGCAATGAGGTTAATATGCGTGTATGGGAACGTGGTTCGGGTGAGACGCTTGCCTGCGGTACGGGAGCCTGTGCATCAACGGTTGCATGTATTTTAAATGGTCTTACCGAAGATGAGATTACACTTCATCTGCTTGGTGGCGACCTTAAGGTGCGTTGGGATAGAAATGAGAACATAGTATATATGACAGGTCCTGCGAAGGTAGTATTTGACGGCGAGATTGATGTTAGATCACTATAAATAAGAGTATACGATTGCTATATCAGTGGGTAGCAGAAGAAAGCATGGGATAGGTAAATGTATATAAAGTTTCTGTTTGTACTTGCGATTTCAATTGCGGTACTTATATATTTTTTCATAGAAAGAAAACAAAATAACATGTCAACAAGTGCTGATGATACCAAGATATACTCACGAAAAGAGAAAGGCTTGGTAAAAGGGCTCGAAAGAGAAAAAATTTCTGATAAATATTATGGCGTAGGATATAGTCCCTTTATTGATAAATATGTATTGTATACTGTAGTTACCTGGGTGGCTTGGTATAATCGGTATTATGAAATATCAGAGGAAGAGTATGAATCTTTTGATTCACAAGAATTAGACGTGCTTGCGAGAAAACTATATGAACAGGGCAATAAGAATGAACGTTTTTTATTTTCAGAAAAGAAAGAGGAAAACAACGAAGAACAATTAAAATTGCTAAAGAAGGCACATTTGCATCAATAATGAGATATGAGAAATAGGAGGATACACAAATGTTTAAGGCAAATGATAACTACTTGAAATTACCCGGAAGCTATTTGTTTTCAACTGTAGCAAGAAAGGTACGTGAATATAAGGAGGCTAATCCTGACAAAGAGGTTATTTCTTTGGGAATCGGTGATGTTACCCAGCCGCTTGCTCCGGCAATAATTGACAGTCTTCACAAGGCGGTTGATGAGATGGCTGTAAAGGAAACATTTAGAGGTTATGCACCGGATCTTGGCTACGAGTTCTTAAGAAATGCCATTGTGAAAAATGATTTCGAGGCAAGAGGTGCAAAGGTTACTGCTGACGAGATATTTGTCAGTGACGGAGCAAAGAGTGATTCCGGTAACATTCAGGAGATATTCTCGACTGATAATAAAATTGCAGTTTGCGATCCTGTATATCCTGTTTACGTTGATACTAATGCAATGGCAGGAAGAACAGGCGTGTATAACAAAGATACAGAGCTTTGGAGCGACGTTATATACATGCCATGTAAGGCAGAAAATGGTTTTGCACCGGAGTTTCCAAGTGAAGTTCCTGACATCATTTATCTTTGTTTCCCTAACAATCCAACAGGTGCAACAATAACAAAGGATGCGCTTCAGAAATGGGTTGATTACGCAAATGAGCATAAGGCGGTGATCATTTATGATGCTGCATACGAGGCTTATATAAGCGAGGATAACGTGGCTCACACAATCTATGAGTGTGAGGGC
Source organism: Lachnospiraceae bacterium (assembly GCA_015057325.1). GTDB lineage: Bacteria > Bacillota > Clostridia > Lachnospirales > Lachnospiraceae > CAG-590. The sequence goes on from SVEQ01000010.1 coordinate 6,236, forward strand.
GCAAGAACATGTGCAATCGAGCTTAGAAGTTTTTCAAAGAACGCAGGATTTACAGGAACACGTCTCGGTTATACCGTAGTTCCAAAGGATTTAAAGGATTCTGAAGGCACATCACTTAACGCATTGTGGGCTAGAAGACATGGTACGAAGTTTAACGGTGCTCCTTACATTATCCAGCGTGCAGGTGAGGCAGTATATTCAGAAGAAGGAAAGCGACAGACACGTGAACAGATTGCTTACTATATGAACAATGCAAAGATTATCAAAGAGGGTCTTGCAAGTGCCGGCTATTCGGTATCAGGTGGTGTAAATGCACCATACATTTGGCTTGCTACACCAAACGGAATGACTTCATGGGAGTTCTTTGATCATTTACTTGAAAATGCAAATGTTGTAGGTACACCGGGTTCCGGATTTGGACCTTCGGGTGAAGGATATTTCAGACTGACAGCATTTGGTACATATGAGAATACTGTAGAGGCTCTTGAAAGAATTAAGAGACTGTAGGAGATATCAATAATTAATTGCAGACAATATGTGATATGCAAGTATGTGGCTTTAATTCATACTTGCATATTCATTATGTGAGTGGTACAATTTTTTAGTATGAATAAGGCATTACAACTAATGAAATGTTGCGAAACAGCCGGGAAAGGAAGTAATTGTTATGAGTAAGAACATTGATTGGTCAAACCTTGGTTTTGGCTACATTCAAACTGACAAGAGATTTGTATCAAACTTCAAAGATGGCAAGTGGGATGAGGGCGCACTTATAGATGACGCTAACATTACCATGAGCGAGTGTGCATGTGTATTGCAGTATGCACAGACAGTATTTGAAGGATTAAAAGCATATACTACAGAGGATGGACATGTCGTGTGCTTCCGTCCGGACTTGAACGCTGCAAGACTCGTGGATTCATGTAAGAGACTTGAGATGCCAACATTTCCTGAGGATAAGTTTGTTGAGGCAGTAGTTAAAACTGTTGAGGCTAACATTGATTATGTTCCACCGTATGGTTCAGGCGCTACATTATATTTGAGACCATATATGTTTGGTATTAACCCTGTAATCGGAGTTAAGCCTGCTGAAGAGTATCAGTTCCGTATTTTCTGTACTCCTGTAGGTCCTTACTTCAAGGGTGGTGCTAAGCCTATTACAATCAGAGTATCAGATGTTGATAGAGCAGCTCCACACGGAACAGGTGATATTAAGGCAGGTCTTAATTATGCAATGAGTTTACATGCAATCGTTGATGCTCACAATCAGGGTTATGACGAGAATATGTATCTTGATGCAGCAACACGTACTAAGGTTGAGGAGACCGGTGGTGCTAACTTCATTTTCATAAGTGCAGACGGTAAGAAGCTTATTACACCTAAGTCAAACAGTATTCTTCCTTCAATCACACGTCGTTCGCTTATGGTAGTTGCTGAGAAGTATCTTGGTCTTACAGTAGAGCACAGAGAAGTATTCTTTGACGAGCTTAAGGATTTCTCAGAATGTGGACTTTGTGGTACAGCAGCAGTTATCTCACCTGTTGGTAAGGTAGTAGATCACGGCAAAGAGATTTGCTTCCCTGCAGGTATGGAGGATATGGGTCCTGTTACAAAGAAGCTTTATGACACTCTTACAGGTATTCAGATGGGACGTATTGAAGCACCTGAAGGATGGATTAAGACAATTAAGTAATTAAAAATCATAGTGTGATTAAAGTGCAAATCCTTAGTTGGTTTTGCACTTTTTTTGTAGTAAAACAAAGTGAAAAATGGTATAATGACAATATAGTTTTTTGGGGAGGTACAAAGGATGGATGAACAACAAATGAATAATCAGGCAGCGGAAATGGGCAAAAAGATGAGAAAGATTGGCTTGCAAATGAGCGTGTTAATGGGCGTAACCTTAAGCTTTTTCTTATCATTGGTAGGTAATCTCATGGGAGCCAAACAGTCGGGAAGCTTTTCGGTTCCGGGATTTCTCATCAGTTTTGTAATTAGTACCATTGTCAGTCTTTTTATTGGACTGATTGTACCAATGAAGAAGGTAAATGATGGTCTTCACGCAAAGCTTAACATGCAGGAAGGTTCGATTGGTGCCAAACTGCTTGACAGTCTCGTGTCGGATATCATTTATACTCCGATAATGACACTGCTTATGGTATTTTTGGCATATAAGCAGGCAACGGCTCATGGGGCACAAATGCCGTTTTTACCGATGTTTTTATCGTCACTTATAGTGTGTCTTATTGTAGGTTATATACTGATTTTTATATTCATGCCGTTATACATGAATATCCTATTCAAAAAGAATGGAATAGGCAAAATTTGATTGATAAATTGTACAATAAGTGGTATAATCAGCTTATAAATTTTGTGCGTTTTACATAAGGAGGGTCTACATGAATAAGAATCAGGGTTTATTTAGCAGTATGAAGACAAAGCTTATTTGTAGTATGGCAGCAATTTGTATTATTCCACTTGCAATTGCTGTAATAATAAGTTTTGCAAGTTCAACATCCGTTTCAAAGGAAAATGCTCAGGAACTTAACTTGGAGCAGGCTAAGTACGTAGAGAATGTGTTCATTAGTACATTAGAGGCTAATTATCGAGCTATGGAGCAGGTTGCAGGAGCCCAATCTACAAGAGATTTTGTGGCTGATCCTACCAATAAGGAAAAGTTGGATACTATGGTTGCTCAGCTTCAGAGTGTAGATGAAAGTTTTGGTGACGGTAACTCAACAGTTATTACCGGCACAGATGGACAGAATATTGCAAGATCTAAGGGTGATTTCACTAATATTAGTGAGAGACCTTATTTCCAGGAAGCAGTATCCGGCAAAGTTACACTTTCGGATATTTCAGTAAGTAAGACAACAGGTGCAAGAATTATGGTACCTGCAATTCCTATTCTTGGTGATGACGGAAGCAAGGTTATTGGTGTTCTTACACGTAACTATAGTGTTGACTATCTTCACGAAGCATTAGCCGGTCAGGCATCAGAGGGACAGAACATATACATTATTGATAAGAACGGTAAGATGGTAGCTCATTCTTCACAGGAGTTAGCACCGGAAGATGAAGTTGATTTATCAGAGACAGAAGCTTTCAAGAAAGTTACTTCAGGTGAAGTAAGCGGAAGTTATATAGAGAAGAATGATGAAGGTAAGTTTGTAACTTCTTTCTACAAAGAAGAATTCTCAGGCTGGATTGTAGTTGTTGCATCAGATTACAACGTAATTATGGCAAGCTCAATCAAATCAGCATTGATTGTAGTTGTAATCGGTGTAATTCTTTCAATAATTGCTATTATAATAGCGGTTACTATCGGTAACGGAATTCATGGACCGATTAAGGAGATTGACCAGTCTTTGGAATATCTTGCTAATGGACAGTTTAGAAACATCTTGAGATTTACACATCGTCAGGATGAGTTCGGTGACATGATTAACAATACAAACAGCGTTATTGATAAGCTGAGAACTATAGTTGGTTCAATCAGAGGTACGGCCGATGATATTGAAAATGACTCAGCAGATGTTGCAGATTCTGCAAGTCAGATTTCAACAACAATGGACGGCATTGCGGATTCTGTATTAGAGATTGCACAGGGTGCTGTTCAGCAGGCTGATGAGATTCAGCAGGCATCAGAAAACATTCAGGTTATTTCCGGTAACATTGATGGTGTTACAGAAGATGCAGACGGTCTTGCAAGAACAGCAGAGACCATGCATACAGACTCTAAGAGTTCAGAGAAAGAACTTAGAGATCTTGAGCAGTCATCAGAGCAGATGGCAGACGCAATTAGAAGAATTACAGAGGTTATCAGTGCTACAAGCGAAGCGGTTGATAATATTTCTACTAAGGTTTCAGCGATTGATTCCATTGCATCACAGACAAGTCTTCTTGCACTTAATGCTTCTATCGAGGCTGCAAGAGCAGGTGAGGCAGGACGTGGATTTGCGGTAGTTGCAGAAGAGATTGGACATCTTGCTACAGATTCAGCAAGCTCTGCTAATGAAATCAAAGAAGAGATGGCTAAGCTTCTAGCTCAGTCACAAGAAGCAGTTAGAGTTGCAGATGATGTTGCCAATACAAACAAGCGTCAGTATGAGACTATCAGCAATACAGTCGGAAGTATTCAGAACCTTATTGGTGGTATCATGACTACTGTTGACGGTGTAGGACATATCAATTCTAATGCTGCAGCTTGTAATGAGTCTAAGGAAGTTGTAGTTGATGCAATGACTAACATTTCAGCAATCTCAGAAGAGAACGCAGCAAGTACAGAGCATACATCAGCTTCTATGCAGGAGCTCAATGCTACAGTTGCTACTCTTGCACAGGAAGCGATTACTTTGAAAGAGCATGCAGATGCACTTATCGAAGAGATGGAGTTCTTTGCAAGATAATACAGTATAGAATAAGGAATAATACAAATCACCGGTTACATGCCATAATGTAATCGGTGATTTTTTCTTCCGTTGGTTGATATGTGTAGGCATTCTTTGATATAATACATCTAATTTATAGTTTAGGGGGAAATGTAATGGCACACTACAATTGTCTTATAGTTGACGACGAAATAGAACTTGCGAAAATGACATGCGAATACTTTCAGATGTTTGATGTGTCGACTGCGTATGTAGATAACGGCGAAGCAGCACTTTCATTTATTGAAGAAAATGATGTTGATATGGTATTACTTGATATCAATCTTGGTGATGCTTCAGGCTTTGAAGTGTGTAGAAAGATTCGTGAGGACAAACAGCTTCCTATACTTTTTATTAGTGCAAGACAGAGTGATGATGACGTGCTTGTGGCACTCTCAATAGGCGGTGATGATTACATTAAGAAGCCGTATAATCTTTCGGTATTGCTTGCTAAGGTCAAGGTTAATCTTAAGCGTATTGAAAACGTGGAAAAGGAAAAACAGGCGGAGATTGAGAATGTCAGACAGAGTATGCAGGATGCAAGTGTAGATGATGTGTCTAGTGGCAATACGGATGAAAATGCAGATAAGACTACGAGATCATCTGCATTAAGTCTTGAAGCATCTACAATGTCAGTAATTTCGAATGGAGAGAAGATTCCGTTAAAAGCCAAGGAGTTTGCTCTTCTTAAATGTCTTTACGATCATAAGAATACGATTGTCACAAAGGAAACTTTGTTTGATGAGGTTTGGGGAGATGCATTCTTCTCCGACGGAACGCTTAACGTACATATAAGAAAGCTAAGGGAGAAGTTAGAGGACAATCCTAACGAGCCAAAGCTTATCAAAACTATTTGGGGAACAGGGTATATATTAGAATTATGAAAATGCGATTTTTAGGAATCATTTACACTATAGTGATGCTTGTGATGTTTAAAGTCTTGCTGGGTTCATTTGGACAGGACGATTTTTCAAAGCGTGACATGGTGTATTATAACGATATAATTGAACAGATTAATGATGCGTACAATTCCGGTATGTCGGTTGATGATATCAAGAAGCAGTATAATTGTGACATCTTGTTAAGGGATGATAGCGACTATATGTCGAAGCTTTACGGTTATTATGCCAATTACGGGTTGGTGGTGGATTTTGAGCCGGACGAGGTAATAGGTAAGATATGCTTCGTTGCGGAGGAGAATGCTTTTTCTGATGCAAAGGGTAATGTCAGACGTAATATCATTTACATCTGGGTAGCTCTGTTTGTGTCGGGATATGTGTTTATGTTCGTATTGTATTACAATTATATAAGGCCGTTTAAGGAGCTTAAGCATTTCTCGGGCGAGGTTGCAAAGGGGAATCTTGATGTTCTGCTTCCAATGCATAGGGCAAATTTGTTTGGCGCTTTTACGGAGAGTTTCGATTTGATGCGTGAGGAACTTAGTAAGTCAAGAAAGCGTGAGGCAGAAGCAGAGAAGAGTAAGAAGGAATTGGTGGCGCAGTTATCTCACGATATTAAGACGCCGGTAGCAACAATCAAGGCAACGTGTGAGGTGCTTGAAATGCAAGAGAAGATGAAAGCGGATGCGTCTGATGCGACACTTGAAAAGATTGGCTACATTTCCAATAAGGCAGATACGATAGACAGTCTTATAAGCAATATGTTCCAGGCAACACTTGAAGAACTTGAGGTGCTTGAGGTTAAGCCTGTTGAGACAGATTCAAGAATTATATCAGGCTTCTTTGATGAGTTGTCCTCGTACGGAAACATTGTAGTAGACAATGAATTGCCTGAATGTCTTGTTTATATGGACAAACTTCGTATGGAGCAGGTGATTGGTAATGTAATAGGAAACTCTGCAAAGTATGCAGGAACGGATATCAATGTTTCGTATAAATTATGTGAGGAAGTTGCGGTTAACGGGGCAGGAATTGCGTCCGGTTTACATAATGCAAAAGACGCAAATACCATCGGAAAGAACAATTTCTTGAAAATTACAGTCAGAGATTATGGACCCGGAATACCTGATGAGGACATCTACAATGTTACCGAGAAGTTTTATCGTGGCAAGAATGCAGTGGGAAAGCAGGGCTCGGGACTTGGACTTTATCTTGCAAAGTTTTTCATGGAAAAGCAGTTGGGCGGTTTTGAATGTTATAATGATAACGGTTTCGTAGTGGAGTTGTATCTTAAGAAGGTTTGAAAAGAGGAACAAAGATTTGATATTAGTATATTATCTTTTCGTTATAAATATAATAACGTTTGCATTGTTTGGAATTGATAAGTCAAAAGCAAAAAGGAATAAATGGCGAATACCCGAAAGCACGCTTCTTCTGTTTGTTTTTCTTGGTGGTGAAATAGGCGGATTTCTTGGAATGAAAGTCTTTCATCATAAGACGAAGAAAAACAAGTTCAGAATTACTGTTCCGGTTATGCTTGTTATTGAACTTATTTTGATAGTGTTTTGCCTATATCAGAATTATCATTTGGTGGTGTCGGAATATTCATTTACAAGCGATAAGGTAACGGAAGAACTAGATGGATACCAAATTGTGCATATATCGGATTTACACAATCAGTTTTTTGGTATTAAGCAGAAAAGATTATTGTCAAAGATTAAAAAAAGTAATCCTGATATGATTGTTGTTACCGGTGATATGGTTGATCGCAACCACACAAATTACGGATTGACGCTCGATTTTTTTGAGGGAGCGGTAGGCATTGCACCTGTCTATTATATAGCAGGTAATCACGAGCAGGATCTTATGAACTCTTCGGAATATGAAGACTATATCAGTAAGGTTAAGCAGCTGGGAGTTAATTGTATTGATGGAAGGGCAGTTGATGTTGACGGCTTTTCTCTTATAGGACTGCCTTTTGGAATGTATAATGAGCCTGAATCTGATAAGGAATTAAAGATTGCACTTTCGCATGAGCCGATATTTCGTGGCGCTGATATAACATTTGCCGGACATTATCATGGTGGTCAGATTATTATTCCGGGCAAGGGTGGTTTAATCTCGCCTGGTTTTGTGTTCTTCCCTGAATATTACGGCGGTATGTATGAGAAAGATGGGAAAACGCTTGTTGTAAGCCGAGGGCTTGGGAACAGCTTAGCACCTGTTCGAATCAACAATTATCCCGAGGTAGTTGTCGTGAGGTTTAAACATAAATAATATAATTTAAGAATCAGTTAAGAAATAGAGAAGAATTAGATTAAGACTTCTCTATTTTTTTATTGTAATATGTGAGCATAGACATAAGACTATGATGCGTAAGCAAATGATTTGTGGCATGTATGTGGAGTTGTAAAAAAGAGATGGATTAAAAAAGAAGGGAGACAAAACAATGTCAGAAGCAATATTAAAAGTAACAGACTTATCAAAAACATTTTCAAACGAATCGGTACAGCAGCATGTACTTAGAAATCTTAATCTTGAGATTTACAAGGGAGATTTTACGGTAATCATGGGTAACTCCGGTTCCGGTAAGAGTACACTTTTATATGCACTTTCGGGAATGGATAGACCAACACTTGGAAAGGTTATCTACGGCGACGAGGACATTTCGGGATATTCAAATGACAAGCTCGCAAAGTTTAGAAAGAATCATTGCGGTTTTGTCTTTCAGCAGAATTATTTAAATGATACTATGAGTGCACTCGATAACGTAATGGTAAGCGGGTTGCTAAAAACCAAAGACAGAAAGGCACTTGCCATAAAAGCAAAGGACCTTCTTTCTAAGGTTGAACTTGACGAAATGGATATCCGCAAGTTCCCAACACAGTTGTCCGGTGGTCAGCAGCAAAGGGTTGCGGTTGTAAGAGGAGTAATAAATGATCCCGAAATCCTTTTTGCAGACGAACCGACAGGAGCGCTTAATTCACAGAATACAACGAATGTACTCAACATTCTTTCAGATCTTAACAACGAAGGTCAGAGCATAGTAATGGTAACGCACACAATCAAAGCTGCCGAACGCGGTAACAGGATCATTTATCTATCAGACGGCGTTATATCCGATGAGATTAATCTTGGCGAGTATGCTGGTGATTACAAGGATGAGACCAATCCTAATCAGGATTTGGCGATAGAGCGTCACAAGAAACTCAAAGATTTCTTGCAGGAAATGGGCTGGTAGAAAGCGAGGTGCCGTAATGTACAAATTATTTTTCATAGCAAAGAACAACATCAAAAAACAAAAAGGCGATATGATAACATTTTTCATACTCACATTCTTGTCTGCATTTCTTATCTTTAATTGCGCGTCTACATTGCTTGGTATGGGTAATGTTATGGATGCGAGATTTGAAGAGATTAAGGGTGCACACGAATTGCTTTTTACGGGCGCTTCTGACGTGGAAAACGAGTGTGCCAAGAAAGCCTTTGAAGATAACGAACATATTATAGATTATGAGGCCACGCCGTTAATTATGCTCTATTCGGAATACAGAAATAAATCAGATAAGGAATGGCAGGAATATCAGTTCTTTATGGAGAGTTTTGATAACGAAAAGGAACACATGCAGACGCTTGATTATGACGTTGAAGGGCTTTCTGATAAAGACATTCTTGTTCCTTACTTTTTGAACAGTAGATTCCAAGTAGGAGATACATTGCAGTTAAGAGTAAATGATAAGGTGTACGATTTTAATGTTGCTGGCTATGTGGAGGACCCGTACTTTGCATCATCAATCAATGTTACAGTGTATTATTCATATATTTCTCAGAAAATGATGGATACATTGAAAGATGAGCAGCCGGATAAGGCGCTTGCCTCCACAGTACACAAGGGTGTTATAGATGAGGGTGAACTTAAACCGACAACGTCTAACATTTTCGAATATATATACAGTGCAAATAATGAAACGGAATATTATACAACAAGCCAGTTAGAGCAGGAAATAACAGAGAGTTATAAGGACTATGTTTCAGCATACAATAATCCGGATGCCGGAATTAACTATAATACCTTTTTAGCTGTCAATTGGCAAATGATGAGAGGCGGGGCGCAGTTTCTTCCAATGATAGCAATGGCAGTAATATTTGTGTTTGCAATTCTTATTCTTGTAATCGCTATTGTAATTATTTCGTTCAGCATTAAAAACTTTATTCAGAGAAATATGAAAAATACAGGAATCCTTGAAGCTTCGGGCTATACTGTAGGAGAGCTTCGTGGGGCGCTTACGGTGCAAATAGTGTTGGTAGCATTTATCGGTGCGGTCCTTGGAGTTATTGTAGCAGTTCTTACTAGCGCACAGTTTGGTACGTTGGTTAGTCAGGTGCTTGGACTTACATGGAATCAGCCGGTTAATTACAGTATGACAGTGGTTACGGTTATTGTACTGACATTGCTTATTTTACTTGTATCAAGAGGTACAAGCAGGATTTATAAGAAGGTGACTGTGTTGGATGCGCTTCGCGGCGGTATCAATACTCACAACTTCAAGCGTAATCTCTTTCCGTTTGAAAAAACATTTCTTCCAACATCAATGGTACTTTCTCTTAAGGAAACCTTCGGTCAGGCAGGAAGAAACATACTCATGGTGTTTATCGTTATTGTACTTACGATTTCAACACTTCTTGGCTTCGGAATGATGGAGAACTTTGGTACTGATCCGGACCGACTCATGAAGATTATGGGATTTGAAGGCGGAACAATTCTTGTTGAGGCGGATGAGGATTCACAGGACGAATTGCTTGATATGGACGGCGTGGAAAATGTGCTTGAGCAATATGGTTTTGAGCCTATTGTATCAAAGGGTGACAAGGACCAGAACGTGTATACTTACGCATATAATGATATGGATAAGAGACTTAACATGGTGCTGCTTTCCGGACGTACTGCAAAGCATGATAATGAAATCATGGTGACAACGGGAGTGGCTGATGATTTCGGTGTTGATGTCGGTGATGTGCTCAAGATAACATTTGCAGACAAATCCGAAGATTACATTATTACCGGAATTGACCAGAGAATGGATCGCATGGGTAGAGGCGTCAGCATGACATTTGAGGGTGCAAAGAAGCTTCTTCCTGGACTTCCTACAATACAGTATATGATAACCGGCAAAGATGGTATGACATTTGATAAGTTAAATGATAAGGTGACAAAACTTAAGGATGTCGGAAAGATAAATGTTGCAGGAACAATGGATATTGACAAAAATTTGCATGGAACTTTGACATCGGTAAATGTTGCAATGAAGATGCTCTGTATAATAATCAGTATAGTGACAATTCTCGTGGTTGTTTTCGTGGAAGCACTTGTTATTAGAGCAAAGATTGTAAGAGAATGGAGAAGTTTTGGTATCAGTAAGGCACTAGGTATGACATCAGGTCAGCTTATCCTTCAGATTATGATGTCAAATGTTCCGGTAATTCTTGCAGGAACCGTTATCGGAGCACTGCTTTCAGAATCCTTTGGAAGCAAAGCTTGTATTGCAAGTTTCTCATTGTTCGGTATCAAGCAGATGACATTTTCTATATCGCCAATATGGCAGCTTGTAACAATCGTCGGAATCCTTGCAGTTGCATTGATTACGGCTGGGTTGTTTGGACTTAAGATAAGAACTCTTAATCCGGTGGCAATGATTACAGAGGAGTAGAAGAAAAATACAGTTCAGACGATATATAAGCCTATGCACCTGCATATATTGTATAAACAAAATATGCAGGTGTCTGTATGAATATAAAAAAGGATGAACTGTCTATTGCAGTTTTGCTTCCGGTTGCGGTTGGTACTGTTGCGGCATATTTGACTAGAAATGCGCAGGTCAGTTTTTCAATGATGAATCAGCCGCCACTTTCGCCGCCGGCGTGGTTGTTCCCGGTTGTGTGGACTATTCTTTATGTTTTAATGGGAATAGCTTCATACATCATATGGAGAAGTGATAATAAAGATGCTAGAAATGCGTTGCAGGTATATCTTATTCAGCTAGGATTTAATTTCTGCTGGCCGATCATTTTCTTTAATTTTAAATGGTATTTGTTTGCATTTTTCTGGCTTGTGGCTTTGTGGGTGCTTATTCTTATAACAACGATTAAGTTCTATAGGATTTCAAAGTCTGCAGCGTACCTTATGATACCGTATATACTATGGGTCAGCTTTGCGGGTTATCTTAATATCGGGGTGTATTTTTTGAATTAAATATGATTGGCGAAAGGCGGTCGGGAGCTTTTTATCTTTTGCTGTGAAATATAATGTGCCAAAATGAGATTGACACGACACTGGTGGTGTGGTATCATATGTCAAAATGAATATGACAATGATTGTATAATTCTTTTATATGCAAATGCTTCTCGTAATGGTAAATAATATATTGCATTTTTGATAAAAAATGCATATAATATATTTAAAACACGAAAAAGCGTTTTTACTGGAGAGCTCCTGCCATAAAGTGGAGGGTTTAACAACTAGAAATAAGAGGAGTGTACAATGTACGCTCCTCTTATTTGTATTTTTAGGGGGGATAATGCGTTTATATAGTATTTCTGACAAATATATCAATTATTTAAGGAGTTGTTATCCAAGAATATATTCAAATAAAGAAGATTTAAGTGTTCATACGCGTAAGTATTTGGGTGCGGTAATTGAATTATCGGATTATAAGTATTACATTCCGCTATCCTCACCAAAGCAAAAACACGATTATGTAATTGTTGATGGCGAAAGGAAAATCAGAAAGAATTCTCTTATTGTTATTAGAATTACGGAGAAAAAAGGAAATATTGAAGAATTAAAGGGAACGCTTCAAATTGGTACTATGATACCGGTTCCAGAATCAGAATTAGTTGAGTATGATGTTAATAGTGAGAATGACATAGATTACAGAAATTTGGTTTGGAGTGAGCTTGAATATATTAGAAAACATGAAAAAAAGATTATAAGAAATGCAAAGATATTATATAGTAAAAAACTAAATGGATGTCAGGACAAGATAGTTAAGTATTGCTTGGATTTTAAAGGAGTAGAGGAAGTTTGTGATAAGTGGAAGGCTTGTAATCATGACGATAGGTAGTATCTTTATCGTCTGAAAAACGGCAGAAAAAAACAAACGATAAAAAACAAACGATAAAAACACAGGCTCATATACATGCGATAGAGCAATATTTGAAAGAAGTTGGAGAGGCAAGAACAGCTGATATAGCAGATAATATAGGGTTGAGTTCTGAAAGAACAAGGGTTATACTTGCAAATATGGACAGCGTTAAGGCCATAGGCAGTAATAGAAATAGAACATATTGCTACGATTTTGTAAGTACAAAAAAAGAAACGAGCAGGCCGCTTTAGCATTAGCTGTACGGTAGTAAACTTCGTTTCTTTCAAATTGGATTGTATTATTTTTAATTTCTTTTGTCAAGGAGACCAACAATGAAAAAAATCACAACATTAGAAAAAGCACTGAAGCGTATAGATGAATTAGAAAAAGAGAATGCCAAGCTTCAAGAAGAACTAGAGTATTTCAAGAAGAGAAAAGCAAGTGGAAGACAGAAGCATAATGCCAAGTGGATGGCTATTTACAACGATTTTGTCGATTGTTATGAGAAAGGACTGCCATTAGTAGAGATTGCAAAACGTAACAATATCAGTGAACGAACAATGTACAGATACAAGGCTTATTACGAAGAAATGCGAAAAAAGAACGAGGAGTAAAGGTTTTACTCCTTGTACAATACATCCGCAAGAAACAATCCGTTGGGTGGTGCGGTGTGACCTGCAAGAGCACGATCTTTTCCTTCTAATGCTGCAGTAATGGATTCGGTATCCCTTTTGTGAAGTCCTATTTCAATAAGAGTTCCAACCATGATTCTTACCATGTTATAGAGGAATCCGTTGCCACGAAAGGTTATGCTTAGCAGACTATTTGCCTCTGAATAATCAAATGATATATCATATACAGTTCGGACAGAAGATTTCTTCATTTTCTTATTGCTGCAAAAACTTTTGAAATCATGGGTGCCTATGAAATAAGAGGCGCCCTTTTTCATTGCTTCTATATCAAGTGTTTCAGGAACATGGTGTGCGGTATCTCGCATAAATGGGTTGCCGTAGGCGGATGTATCAATGCGATATTGGTACACTTTTTCTGTAGCATTTAGTCTTGCGTGAAAGCGGTCAGAACAAGATTCGCAGGAAATGATTCTGATATCTTTGGGCAGATAGCCGTTTAATTCATCGGCAAAGTTGTCCTCTAACTGTTTGCTACATTTAAAATTAAAGACCTGATTAAGGGCGTGAACACCTGCATCGGTTCTTCCTGAACCGGTTATTTCGACATTTTCATTAAGCATTCTTGATATTGTATCTTCAAGTTTTCCCTGAAGCGTGTTTGGAGTGTTGCCCTGTTTTTGCCAGCCGTTATATTTAGTTCCGTTGTAGGTTGTTATACATTTATACGAGTACATATATGCTCCTGTGTTTTAGTGTAAGTTGTTGTATTTGAAAAAAAGACTTTTGCAGCTTCTAAAAACATACTTTCCTGATAAGATATAGCATAATTTTTTTTGTTTTGCAATAATTAAAAAACATATCTAATTTACTGTATTTTTAGTGTACAGAGTTATATAATAGTATATATTATTTTTGAACAGAGGAGGAGATAAATGGAATCGCGACAGTTTAAACCTGGCGATATAGTAAGACATTTTAAGCGTGAGACACTTAATCAAGAGCAGCTTGATGCAAATATGTATCTGTATAAGATAGTGGGTATTGCCGAGCATTCTGAGACGAAGGAGAAACTCATGGTATATCAGGCGTTGTATGACAAAGAGTTCATGTGTGCCAGACCGCTTGATATGTTCTTAAGTGAGGTCGACAAAGAAAAGTATCCGAACATAAAACAAAAATACAGATTTGAGAAAGCATGAAAAAGGAGGAAAATTATTATGGAGAAAGTTTTACAGTTTCTTAAAGATGCAGGAACATATTATTTGGCAACGGTTGAGGGGGATCAGCCTCGCGTCAGACCGTTTGGTACGGCCAATGTTTTTGAAGGGAAATTATATATTCAGACAGGAAAATCAAAAAATGTTTCAAAACAAATTCACGCAAACCCTAAGGTTGAGGTAAGTGCGTTTAAGGATGGTGTTTGGATTAGAATTGCAGGCGAGTTGGTTGAGGATGACAGAAGAGAAGCAAGAGCATCTATGCTTGATGCATATCCTAACCTTCGTGCAATGTATTCAGAAGATGACGGCAATACAGAAGTGCTTTATTTCAAAAATGCTGAAGCAACTTTCTATTCATTTACAGGTGCACCGGAGACAGTTAAATTCTAGGTTGCGAAAGAATCATGACAAGAGAAGAAGTTTTACAATTTGGGTTATCATTTCCCGATTCATATCAGGATGCACCGTTTCATGATAATAACTGGCAACTTGTACGTTACAGGAAAAATAAGAAGGCGTTTTTGTGGACTTATGAGCGTGATGGATATCTTAATTTAAATGTTAAGGTAGACCCGGATAAAGCATTCTTCTGGCGAAGTGTGCATGAGTCGGTTGTGCCCGGTTATCATCAGAACAAGGATCATTGGAACACTATCATAGTTGACGGAACAATTCCTGAAGAAGATATAAGGCAGATGATAGCAGAAAGCTATGACTTGATTTCGTACAGTGCATCAGCGCGCATATATGAAGCGGTTCAGAAGATTCCGTGTGGTAAGGTTGCAACGTATGGACAGGTTGCCGAACTTGCAGGAGATAAGAAGATGGCAAGAGCAGTAGGCAATGCTCTTCATAGGAATCCGGAGCCCGGAATTATACCTTGTCACAGGGTTGTTAACAGCAAGGGTGAACTTGCAGGAGAGTTTGCATTTGGTGGACCGGGACGGCAGGCAGAATTGCTAGAAGCAGAAGGAGTGCGTGTTACGGACGGGCGTGTTGACTTGTCTGTTTACGGATTGAATTTGAGCGGGCAACTAAAAGACAAATGATAATCTATAGAAAATGATATAATTGCCCTACTGTTTTGTAAATGTGAGGTGTGCCATATGTTTTTCAAAAAGAAAACTCCAACATTTTCATACAATCCGGAAAAGCAATATCCGGTTATAAGATCTTCAATCTGTACAGGTGAAAAGGTTGCGGGTTTTAAGGATAAGGAAAGCGGTCATTTTACGGATGTAATGCTTATCAAAACCGATACAGACCTTGACAACTTTAAGCAACTGTATGGTGTTGATGAAGTCAAAGTTGAATATTGATTATAAGCAAACAGGAACGTATCCTTTGATACGTTCCTGTTTTTGTGTGTATATAAAGTTTTACATATTCATATATGACATTTTGTCTTTGCGGCGTTTCTTGATAATATACATCTTCTCGTCGGCTTCCTTGAGTGCCTGCGTGATGTTGAAGTTGTAATCAAGAATAGTTGAAATGTAGCCGCAACTTGACAATACTTTGTATGGCTTGCCTGATGAGTCATTATATTGAGAAAGATAATCCTCAATATTCTTGATTATTAATTCAGGATCGCATTCTCCAAAAATAACGGAGAACAATTCGTCACCGCCAAAGCGAACGCAAAGTGCTGAATCAGGTGTTGATTTATCAAGTGCGGATGCAGCAGTGGCAATAGCACTGTCGCCTTCTGCATGTCCGAAGTTATCATTTATAAACTTGAGTCCATCAAGGTCAGACATAATAACCGTGATTTTTTTGTTAAATAAGTCAGAACGTCTGCAATGTCTCCTAAATGCATTCTGAAAGCCAATACGATTATACAAAGTGGTAAGCGGATCGTGGCGATACATTTCATCCATTTTGTTGATAAGTGTAAGCTGGTATTGCAAGTTGATAAAGCCGCCAAATCCAATACTTATAAAGTTCGTGATGTTAACTGTATTGGAATAGTCCGTTATAAAATAGTGATTATAATAGTAACATATAAATCCAAAAGGTCGGTTCATGAAATCCAGTGCATTAAATATTAATGGATATTCGCCTTCAGCAAGCTCGAGTATTCTGTCGCGAAAAGGTTCGGACAGTACATTTTCTTTGTGATTATGACTGGGTTTTGGAATAGCAAAATCATTGGACTGATATTGTTCTTTGTTGTCTGAATCGTATATAAGAACAAGTTCTCTATCGTGATCAGGCTCAAAATCTCTTGTGAAGTAGTTGCCGGTTGAATCGAGGCATTCACGATCTATAACACAAAGCAGATTCTCAGTTTTGTAACAATCAATGTTTGATAAAAGCTCATTTATTGTATTGCTTGTCTGCATCGCAGAGGATACCTGCTGTAAAATTCTGTTATCATCATTATGACGAATGAAACTTTCGTTGAAAAGATCTCTTAATGCCTGACGGTGTTCTGAATATACGGGACAACCGCAAGATTCATTGGGAATGAATACAGGCGGAATTATTATATTGTGTGTCTTTTGATCTTCTGAAGTTAAAAGAATGGTATCAGCAATAGTATCAGCCATGTAAATGACGTTGCAAGAAGAAGAGGTTATTTTAGGTGATGTAAAATAAATTTCATCATAACCGTCAAAACCTGTAATTATAGTATCGCCCGGTACTTTGTAGCCGGCCTCTAAAAGTATATCGCATATGGTAATAGCCATAATATCATTGGCACAAATGATAGCGTCAGGAAGGGATTCTCTTTCCATTAATTCCTGCGCAATTTCATGACAGGGATTAGCCCAAAAGTATCCGTAACTAAGCATATCATCGGTAAATGTAATGTTGTTTTCTGAAAGAACTTTTTTGAAAACAGCAATTCGTTTTTCGGAAAAATCATTGCCGGGTTGTCCTGCAACCATGTGAGGATTCTTGACTTTATGGTGTTCTATTACGTGTCTGACCACGTCCTCAAAACCACGCTCGTAATCAAAATTGATACAAGAAACATTATCATATTGTCCGTCGGCAACAATCACAGGTACTTCATGTGAGTTTGCTTTAGAGATAATTCTGTTAACAACATTATGGCTTTTTATCTTCTCGTCCATTATGACAATGCATTCTACATCGTCGTATGGAATAAGATCAAAGACATATTTTTCTGCAGCCGGTCGATCCTCTTCCCAAAATATATCTGAATTAATAGCAAAAATGAGCATAGAAAAGCCTTCCGACTTTAAACGGTTGTTAAGTCGGACCACCAGATTGTGAACTAATGGATCGTATACACGTGATGTACAAAGAGCGATAAGCTTTCTTTTGTTTATCATAGACATTCCTCACAAAAATAATAACTTAAGACTATTTTAGCATCTGTCAAATCGCCAGTCAATTTGTTATTTTATGTGTTTTTTAGGGTTGTGCAAATTTGATTTACACCATGTAATATTATATAATATAAGTAAGTCTAAATTGAACTTTGGGGGATGTTCGAATATGACAAATTATAATAATAAAACAAAAAAAATTGGTATCAAAAACGTCATTACTGCCGGTTTGGTTATCATTTTCTTCGTGGCACTTATTGTTACTTTTTATGTGCTTATGTATGCTTCTGTTAAGGAGAATATAAGTCTTAAGGGAGAAGAAATGGCAGTAAAGTCTGCGGAAAAGTTTGATCGCTATCTTATTACAAGCACAAATCTTGTCAAATTGGAAAAGAATTATCTTGATGAAATGCTTGAAAAAAATGCTTCGCAGGATGAAATTCAGCAATATATGGAAGCTGAGACCCGGCGTATTCAGAAATCTATTGATGAAAACTACACAGGTCTTTACGGTTACATTTTGGATGAATATCATGACGGTTCAAATTGGGTGCCGGATGAGGATTATGTGCCAACGCATAGACCATGGTATATAGAGGCAATTGAGAATAAAGACGAGATAACAATAATCCAACCATATCTCGATGCACAGACCAATTCTATAATAACTACATTAGCGATTACTTTGGCGGATGGCAAAAGTGTTCTTGCACTGGATATAAGCTTTGATATGATACAGACTGTCACGGAAGAGAATCATTTAAATGCCAAGAAGCCGATTCAGATAATTCTTGATGACGAAGGCTGCGTTGTTGCACATTCTTTTGCTGTGGAGATTGGAAATAATTATCGTGAAGAAAAAGATACAATGGGTTCGATGATTGTCGAACGTTTGTATGACGGTGGAGAACATAATTTTGAAATAAAGTACGATGGTGTTAAGTATATGGTTTATGCTATACCAATCAATAATGGGTGGTTTAGCTTATCAGTTGTGGATACGACAGAAAGATATAGGCCACTTAATATTATGCTTGTTGTTATATTATTAATCCTTGTGTTGGCCGTTGTAATCTTATATTTTGTGTTTGCTAATTCAAGAAAACAAAGTATTATTGCGGAAAGGCTTAATCATCAACTTGCAACTACGGCAGATATTTATATGGCAATGTATGATATTGATATTATAAATGATACTTACGAGGTCATAAAAACAATAGATGAAGCTTCTACATATTTATCAGAAATAAAATCTAATGCACAACAGAGATTTATAAATAAATATCAAGAAATAACAGACAAGGCTTCGTATGATAGTCTTCTTGAGTTCATAGATTTATCGACACTTAATGACAGGCTGTCTGCAATGGATACAATTACAACCGAGTTTAAGAATCGGTGGGGAATTTGGTGCAGAGGAAGATTTCTTGTATCCGAAAGAACTGAGGACGGAAATATATCACATGTCCTTTGGTTTATAGAAAATATTGATGCAGAGAAGAGAAGTAAGGAACGACTTATTAATATGTCTGAGCGCGCTGTTGCCGCTAATGAGGCAAAGTCTGCGTTTCTTTCAAACATGTCTCATGAAATCAGAACACCTATTAATGCAATGCTTGGCCTAAATGAAATGATTCTTAGAGAAGGGGAAAATGAAGACATACTGTCTTATGCATCAGGCATTGATACCGCAGGACATACGTTGCTTGGTATTGTCAACGACATACTTGATTTTTCAAAGATTGAGGCAGGTAAGATGGAGATAATACCTGTCGATTACAGCCTGGCTTCAATGCTTAATGATCTGGTTAACATGGTTCATACGCGAGCTGATGAAAAGGGACTTGTAATAAATGTTAAGGTAAATGACAATATTCCTGACGGACTCCATGGTGATGAAATCAGAGTTAAGCAGGTTATTACCAATATACTTACCAATGCTGTAAAATATACAGAGAAGGGAAGTGTTACATTTGCTGTTGATTTCGAGAAGTCTTCTAATAATGAGAACGAGATTCTTCTTAGGGTGTCAATAAGTGATACCGGTATTGGTATTAAGAAGGAGGATATGAGCAAATTATTCTCTGAGTTTGACCGAATAGAAGAAAAGAGAAACCGCAATATTGAGGGAACCGGCCTTGGTATGGCAATTACAAAGAGTCTTCTTACTATGATGGGAAGCACGCTTAAGGTTGAAAGTGAATACGGAAAAGGCTCAGTGTTCTCGTTTAGCGTTGCTCAGCAGGTAGTTGAATGGAAAGAGATAGGTAACTACGAGAGCAGATACAGAGAAAGCATACAAACAAAATCAAAGTACAAAGAGCGCTTTATTGCACCTGACGCTGATGTTTTGGTTGTCGATGATACGCCGCTTAATCTTACTGTTTTTTCAAGCTTGCTTAAAAAGACAAAGATGAGAATAGATACTGCACCGGGTGGTAATGAAGCAATTCACATGGCTTGTTCAAAGAAATATGATATTATCTTCCTAGATCATATGATGCCGGAAAAGGATGGTATTGAAACGCTACAAGAGCTTAGGGAAATGAATGAGAATCTTAATAAGAACACGCCGTTTATTTGTCTTACCGCTAATGCGATATCCGGAGAAAGAGAGAAGTACCTGGCGGCAGGATTTGATGATTATCTCACTAAGCCTATAGATTCGCAAAGACTTGAAGAGATGCTCATGAAATATCTCCCGGATGATAAGATTATGGAACCGGATGCTAATGAATCAGGAGAAGACGATGAAGAGACGGTACCGAATTTTGTATATGAGCTTGGAGTAATAGATGTTGATACTGCAGTATCGCATTGTGGCTCTGTAAGCATGTATAATGAGATTCTACAGGCTTTTGTAGGTGTGATAGGTGATTGTGTAAATGAAGCCAAACAGTATTGGAATGATAGCGATATGGACGGTACAGCCATAAAGGTTCACGCAATTAAGAGTCAGCTTAGAACAATAGGAGCTTATTCTATCGGTGACCTTGCGGAAACCTTAGAGACTGCGGCAAAGGAACGCGATGTTGTAACATTAGAAGCAAATTTGGATGACCTGTTTGAAAAGTGTGCCAAGCTTGAGGAGGGATTTGCGCCTTTTAAGAATACCGGTATAACAAATGATGAATCGTTGCCGGATATGACAGAGGAACAGATTAAAGACATTTATTCGCAGATCGCGGAAAGTGTTGAAGAGTATGATATAGATAAGGTTGAGGAACTTATAGAAGAGTTTAAGAAGTATCATATTCCGGAGGCTCATTTAGAAGAGGTTAACGAGCTGTATAAAGCCGTTGATAATGTTGATTATGACAGAATACCTGAAATAATTGGTAGATAATAAATATATCGGATGAACGGACAAAAAAATCCGCCCTGCATACGCAGAGCGGATTCTTTATGTATAATTATTTTACGCCGTTAACTAATTCATCAAGCATCTTAGGAAGCATTTCGTCCATGTTATCATCAGAGAACTGACATGTTCCAACGGCTTTGTGTCCACCACCACCGTACTTAAGCATAAGACTTCCAACATCAACAGTAGATGTACGGTTGAGAATGCTGTAACCAACAGCAGCAGAACAACCGTGTCCGCCCTTACCATTAACGATCCATGCAGAAATATTCTGCTCAGGATACATACTGTAAATCATGAAACGGTTACCTGAATAAATAGGATCAACACCACGAAGGTCTGAAATAATAACATCCTTCTCAACACGTGTGTGAGCCTTAACCATCTCTTTGAACTTTTCAGCCTGCTCGAAGTAAACATCTATTCTTTCCTTAACATCAGGAAGGTTAAGAATCTCTTCCGTACTCATTGTACGGCAAGCCTGCATCAATTCCTCCATAAGCTTATAGTTAGGGATTGTGAAGTTACGCCATCTTCCAAGACCTGTACGAGGATCCATAAGGAAACCAACCAAAATCCAACCTGTAGGATTAAGTACTTCATCAGCTGTGAGATTACCTGAATCAACTTTATCAACTGCTGCCATCATCTCATCAAAGTGAGCAAATCTTTCATGACCCCCATAATATTCATAAATGATTCTTGCACATGATGGAGTGATACGGCTTTCTCCTTTGTATTTGCCCTCAAGCTGCTGACGCTCATGCTCACTTGAATGATGGTCAAACCAAAGACCGCAACCCTCTACAAATGGAACATTGGCAAGTACGTCATTCTCAGTTACCGGAACAAGTCCATCCTGAAGATCCTTAGGATGTGCGAATGTCCACGAATCGATTATTCCTGCCTCTAATAACAAAGTACCACATGCAAGTCCATCAAAATCTGAACGTGTTACTAATCTCATGTATAATACCTCCCAATTATTGTTCTCTTAAATCATATATGCGTATATTTTAACCTATTTTTCACATAAATACAAGAATAATTATGAAAAAAGATAAAAGCATGGTTTTTTATTGTTAATAGTGATAAAATGTTAACGCATAAAGGAATTACCCACATATATTATCGGTGATTTTATAAGGAATTATTATAGAGTATAAATGATATAAGGTGGTAGATATGACAGAAAATGAAAAATATATGAGACGTGCCATAGAACTTGCAAAACTTGGAGAGGGGAAAGTCAATCCCAATCCGCTTGTTGGTGCGGTTATAGTTAAGGATAACGAGATAATTGCGGAAGGATATCACAAGAAATATGGCGAACTTCATGCAGAGAGAAATGCCTTTGCAAATCTTTCCAATCCTGCACTTGCTAAAGGAGCAGAGATGTATGTGACATTAGAGCCTTGCTGTCATCATGGTAAGCAACCTCCGTGTACAGAGGCGATAATTGAACATGGCATTTACAAAGTTTATGTGGGGTCAAACGATCCTAATGAGCTTGTGGCAGGTAAGGGAATACAAATGTTACGAGATGCCGGTATAGAAGTCGTGACAGAGTTTTTGCAAGAAGAGTGCGATGAACTTAATCCCGTATTTTTCCATTATATCACTTCTAAAACTCCGTATGTTGTTATGAAATATGCAATGACACTAGACGGAAAGATTGCAACAAAGACGGGACATTCGCAATGGGTTTCGGGTGAAGAATCCCGCCAAAGGGTTCAGCATACAAGAAATGCTCTGCCTGCAATTATGGTTGGAATCGGTACTGTATTAAGCGATGACCCAAGACTTACATGCCGTCTTGAAGATGGAAGAAATCCTATTCGAATCATATGTGACTCGAAATTACGCATACCACTTACAAGCAATGTTGTAACAACTGCAAAAGACATTCCTACAATAGTTGCTACAATCAATCCTCATGAGGAATACATGCGTTTTTGGAATGAACAAAAACAAGCCTTGGAAACAGAAGGTGTTGAGGTCCTTGTTGTAAATGAAAAGGAAAACAGGATAGATTTGGAAGACCTCGTGATTAAACTTGGAGAAAAGGGTATAGACGGATTGCTTTTAGAAGGCGGTTCAGCCCTTAATTATTCGGCTTTGGAAGCAGGAATAGTCAATGAAATCCAAATCTACGTTGCACCGAAGTTTTTCGGAGGAACCGGATTCTTCACACCGGTTGGAGGAGAAGGCGTAGAACTTGCAACCCAAGCGATAAATGCGACCTTCGTGTCATCTGAACGCGTGGGCGACGATATTTTATTAAAGTATAGATTATAATAAAGTCCCATCAACTGCGTGCATTAAGAAAAAAGCAGGTACAATTTGTACCCGCTTTTTTCTTAACTCATGCAGTTGATGGGACTTGAACCCACACGAGTTTAACCTCACTAGAACCTGAATCTAGCGCGTCTGCCATTCCGCCACAACTGCAAGTCTCATTTTTACGACTCGTATATGATATATCATTTTATAGTAAAATGCAAGGGAAAATAACAATTGCCAATCATAGGGAAATGTGATACTATAATTCAAGCATTTTATCGGAAGGAGCGATACTTAATGAAGAAATATGCAGATATGTCAAAAGAAGAATTGAAGGCTGAACTTGATTCTTTGTACGAGCAGTATAAGGAATATCAGGGAATGAACCTTGCCCTTGACATGAGTAGAGGAAAGCCATGTAGAGAGCAGCTTGATATCTCTATGGGACTCATGGATGCGCTTAATTCAAGTGCAGACCTTTCGTGTGAAGATGGAACTGATTGCCGTAACTACGGTTTGCTTGACGGAATACCTGAGGCAAAGGTTCTTATCGGTGCAATGATGGAGAATCAGCCTGAGAATATTATTATATATGGTAACTCATCACTTAATGTGATGTACGACACTGTTGCACGTGCAATGACTCACGGTATTATGGGACACACCCCATGGTGTAAGCTTGACAAGGTTAAGTTCTTATGTCCTGTTCCGGGTTATGACAGACACTTCGCAATCACAGAGTATTTCGACATCGAAATGATTCCGGTTCCTATGACAGAAAATGGTCCTGACATGGATATGGTAGAGAAGCTTGTGTCAGAAGATGCAGCTATCAAGGGTATCTGGTGTGTACCTAAGTACTCTAATCCACAGGGTTACTCATATTCAGATGATACAGTAAGACGTTTCGCTCATTTAAAGCCTGCAGCATCAGATTTTAGAATTTTCTGGGACAATGCTTACGGCATTCATCATTTATATGATGATAAGCAAGATTATCTGCTTGAGATTCTTGAGGAGTGTAAGAAGGCAGGCAATCCTGATCTTGTTTACAAGTTTGCTTCAACTTCTAAGATCACATTCCCGGGAAGCGGTATCGCAGCACTTGCAACATCACTTAACAACCTTGCTGATATTAAGAAACAACTTAAGAATCAGACAATCGGTCATGACAAGGTTAACCAGCTTCGCCATGTAAGATTCTTCAAGGATATTGAGGGAATGAAAGCTCACATGAGAAAGCATGCAGATATAATAAGACCTAAGTTTGAGGCAGTTCTTGATATTCTTGACAGTGAGATTGGAGAGCTTGAGATTGGTTCATGGACAAGACCAAACGGTGGTTACTTCATCAGCTTTGACTCATTAGAGGGTTGTGCTAAGGATATCATTTCAATGGCAAAGAAAGCAGGCGTAACAATGACAGAGGCTGCTGCAACATGGCCATATCACAAGGATCCACACGATTCAAACATTCGTATCGCACCTACACTTCCTCCTATTGAGGACCTCAAACTTGCAACTAAGTTATTTGCACTTTGCGTTAAGATAACAAGTGCAGAGAAGCTTTTAAAAGAGATGTAATACAGAAAGTTACATGACATAATAATCAGATATATGATTGTATAGAATAAAACCCTTTCGGCATGATGAGTTAATACATGCAGGAAGGGTTTTGTTATATATAAATGTTAAGCTACAACAAAGGAGCATACAATCGAAGAAGCGACAGCCACAATCTGTAAGGTTTGTTAAGTGCCAAACAGTTTTCGTATGTCATTTCCTCGGACACCTCTATCGTATCCAATATATCTTCTTTAATTTCTGTTATTACCTTGCAACGATGAAGATAAACCGCACACTCAAAATGCAGGTAAAGACTTCTGTAATCAAGGTTAATTGAACCGACAACAGCGTATTTGTCGTCGGCAATCATCATTTTCTCATGAATGAAGCCGGGGACATATTCGTATATTTTGACGCCCGCTTTGGTAAGTGGCTCGTAGAAAGAACGAGTTACCATAAAGACTGCCTTCTTATCGGGGATTCTCGGCGTTATAATTCTTACATCCACACCGCTTTGAGCAGCCAATGTTAGCGCTGTTATCATTTCATTATCAACGATAAGATAAGGAGTTGTGATATATACGTAATTGGTGGCACGGTTAATCATGTTAAGGTAAACATTCTCGGCAACGACTTCGTCGTACAAAGGATTATCGGCATATGGTTGTACAAAACCGTCACCAACGATATCTTTACAAGTCCGGTGATATTTTTTGTAATCGATTTTTTGGTTAGATAAATGCTGCCAGAATTGCAAAAACATTACGGTAAAACTCCAAGTCGCGTCACCTTTTAACATGACGCCAGAATCTTTCCAATAACCGCCCAATCTGTGACGTTGGTTGATGTATTCGTCTGCAATATTGATTCCGCCTGTAAATGAAGTTATGCCGTCAATAACCGTTATTTTTCTGTGGTCACGGTTGTTTAATCGAAGAGACAGTGTCGGACTGAAAGGATTGAAGCAGTAGCACTCGATACCCCAGGCTCTCAATTCCTCATAATACATTGCCGGTAGTGTGCGGATACTGCCCATGTCGTCATATATAATCTTAACTTCAACACCGTCGCGTGCTTTTTCTTTTAGCACATCAAGGATGCTGTTCCAGAAGATTCCGTCATGAATAATGAAGTATTCCATGAAAATGAAATGCTTGGCTTTCTTAAGTTCATCAAGCATTGCAAGATACATTTCCTCGCCGGATGAGAAGTAGGAAACTTCGGTGTTTTCATAAGGCGGATAGCCTGCAATGTTATAAATGTAGCGTGCCTGCGGTGTTGTATGCCGGCTTGCATTCTCAATGTGCTCTAAAGTATTTGTGTCATCCGACAGGTATTTCATTGAACAGCCGACAGCGTTACGCACGCTTTTTCTGAATTTTCGTCTTGTGGTATTAACAGATAGAATAAGATAAAAAAGCCCGCCGAAGACCGGTATAAAGAGTATGGTAATACACCATGCCAGCTTATATGCCGGATTAATAGGGCGGTTGATAATATAGACCACTACAATCATGCTTACAAAGGACATAAATGCCTGTACGCCGATGTAGTGCTCTCTGAATTTGTAATAGGCAAACATGAGGAAGGCGAACTGTAAAAGAACCAGAAAGGCTACCCACGATATTTTGTCTGTAAAAAGCGCATAATCACCGCGCCTTCTTTCTTTATCTATGACTGCCTGTTTGCTCATGATAAATGACTCCTTATAATTATTTGGCCTGC
Source organism: Lachnospiraceae bacterium (assembly GCA_015057325.1). Classification (GTDB taxonomy): domain Bacteria; phylum Bacillota; class Clostridia; order Lachnospirales; family Lachnospiraceae; genus CAG-590. The sequence continues at coordinate 32,799 of SVEQ01000010.1, forward strand.
CAACGTCCTGCGGCGCCACATGGAAGAATGAGTCCGCTTTCGGTTACAGGAAGTCCGACTTCGTCAGAAGTGACAAAGCCACCATGTTTCTTAACAATTTCAGTTGAAATCATATATGTAAGAACAGCCGGAGCCAATCCTGTTGTGTATGAATTAACAAGGAAGAATAACGGATTGTCTGACAGAAGCTGTTCACACAATGCGATAAATGGGTGAATCTTTTCTTCTATTTTCCAGATTTCGCCTTTAGGACCTCTTCCGTATGAAGGTGGATCCATAATGATTGCATCGTAGTGGTTGCCACGTCTGATTTCACGCTCTACAAACTTAACGCAATCGTCAACAATCCAACGAATAGGAGCATCCGAAAGTCCTGATGAGGCAGCATTTTCTTTTGCCCATGTAACCATTCCTTTTGATGCATCTACATGTGTAACGGCAGCACCTGCTTTGGCCGCAGCACAGGTTGCACCGCCTGTATAAGCAAAGAGATTAAGAACTTTGATTGGTCGGTTTGCTTCTTTGATAAGTTTGCCAAACCAGTCCCAGTTAGCCGCCTGCTCCGGGAAAAGTCCTGTATGTTTGAAACTGAAAGGCTTAAGGTTAAATGTGAGTTCGCCGTAGTTGATGGACCACTGCTCGGGTAAATCAAAGAACTCCCAGTTGCCACCGCCTTTTGCACTTCTGTGATAGTGAGCATTTAACTTCTTCCACGCACGGTTCTTCTTCTCTGTATTCCAAAGTACCTGAGGGTCTGGTCTTAACAATATATATTTTCCCCAGCGTTCAAGCTTCTCGCCACCTGAGGTATCAATTACTTCATAATCTTTCCAATTATCTGCTGTCCACATATTTTTCTTCCTTTACATATAGTATATACTTACGATTAATTATATATGTGTAAGTATATTTGTCAAATAAAAACCTGCAGGTTGAAAGGTTTTATTTTTTACCTGCAGGCTCTGATTTAATTATCATATCATCTAAAGATTTGTTTTTGATTTTCACATCTTTGGCGGCTTTGACAAGTATTGCATTAGGCATGTAGCGTCCGCGTCCCGTGACGGAAGAGGACTGAGTAATGAACTGTCCTTTGTAGTACATGACAGAAGAACTTCCGCCGTCAAGATTCATGCCCTGATAAGCCTTGTAGCGCATCATAATGTCCGCACAATCTTCAACTGTGCAACCAATACTGTGTGCCTGACGTCCGTCAACAACAAGCAAAAGCATTGTGCCATCCTTCGTCTGACCAACAGTGGTTCGAGGCTGTATTCCCATTCCGTAGGTTCCATCAACAACACTTTTTCCATCTATAATAAGTCCGGGATAGAACTCCATTGCCCAGCGGTACTCCTCCTGCATTCCGGGAGTGTAGCCGGTTATATACATTCTTTCATCTTTTTCTTTGACACCGAAATATCGCCATGCTGGTTCTTCGTGGTGAGAACCGTAATCAACGCCATCGATAACAAGGCACCCTTTAACCTCCGCACCGAAACTTTCTCCCTTAGGATCAAAGAAACCGCTAGCGTTTATTCCAAGTATTGCGTCGTTGTTCTTGCAAAATGCATCTATTTCCTGGCCAAATGAACCCAATGATGAGGACTTGGCCATGACTACCTGTTCAGATTGTTTGACGATTGCCATTTTGCCTTGATAACCGCTTCCTTTAACACCGATTATTAAAAGGTTGTTGGGAATATCAACGACCAAAAGAGCATCGCCCTCTGACGTTTTAAGTTTGAGTTTGCCGTCAAGGTCTTCGATTACAAGGTTGTCGTAACCGTTTTTGACTAAGTCTTCGTGCTTCTTGATATACTCTGAAAATGAATCACTCTTAAGCTCCCAGAATCTTTGGAAGAACTCCAAGTCATCTGTGGAATCGATGATATCATCAACGTTATCCCAGGAACTGGCAAGATCCTTTTGTGCCTCCTTACCTTGGTTGTATTTAAGCATAACCTCGGCAATTATATAATCGGGGAAGAACCACGTTGCAAGCCACTGATGAGAGTTTGTAGTCATTGCTGTCTCGATGTAGATGGTCCTCCATTTTGCAATGAAAGGTATGCTTGAAAATACAAATGTAAGATACATAATAAAAAGAACCGAAATTGTGACGGCGGTCCTTATAAGATGACCACGAAGCTTCTCGCGACGGCTCTTTGGTTTTTTCTTAATGACCAATGGAGTGTCATTATGAAGATCCTCAAACGAAACTATATCCGGTTCTTGATTATTATTCTTGTTACTCATAAGATTCTCCCGCTTTAATAACACATCTACAACATGTAGATTGATACTAACTATATGTTGTAGTATATCAGATTATGCGGAAAAAATCCATATATTTTTAGGCGGTAAACAAATCCGTAAATCTCTTAAATGCAGCACGTCCCTCGTCTGTTCTTTTATAAACACCTGCATCTTCAAGTACGTGGGAGAATACATCTGCAATCTCGTCTTGGACAATCTTGTGAATATTATCTGAGGTTAAATTATCGTATTTTCCAATCCATTCGTCTGCCCAATCTGCATGAGGAGATGTCTGCTCATCTGCACGAAGGTCTTTACCTGAAAGAATAGCTTCTTCAAGAGCTGCCATTTCTTTTTTAAGTCTAGCAGGAAGAACTGCAAGTCCCATAACCTCAATAAGTCCGATGTTCTCACGCTTGATGTGGTGATACTTTGCATGTGGATGATATACGCCAAGAGGAAACTCCTCTGTCGTTATGTTGTTACGAAGTACCAAATCAATCTCGTATAAGTCACCGCGCATTCTTGCGATTGGTGTGATTGTATTGTGAGGTGTTCCGTCAGTTTCTGCGAGTATAAATGCTTCCTCGTCAGAATATCCACGCCAAGCATCTAAAATGTCACCGGCAGCATTTACAAGGCTTTCTATATTCTTAGACTGAAGTCTTATTGTTGAAAGCGGCCATTTGATAATGCCGGCATGTATGTCTTCGTAATTCTTTAACTTAAATTCTGTCTCGTATGGTGCTCTTACCATTGCAAACTCATATCCACCACCCTGAAAATGATCGTGTGTAAGTATTGAACCGCCAACGATTGGAAGGTCTGCATTAGAGCCTGCCGTATAGTGTGGAAATTGTCTTACAAAGTCAAGAAGCTTTGCAAAGCATTCCTTGTCGATCTTCATCGGTGTATGTTTTGCATTAAAAATGATGCAATGCTCATTGTAGTAAACATATGGTGAGTACTGCATGAAGTACGATTGTCCTGCAAGTGTAATTGGAATTATTCTGTGATTCTGTCTTGCAGGATGTGAAAAATGTCCTGCATATCCTTCGTTTTCCAAGCAGAGGAGACATGCAGGGTAGTTGGACTTGTCTGTGTTGACACCCTTTGCGGCAAGTGCAATATCCTTGGGGTCTTTTTCGGGTTTTGACAAGTTGATTGTTATATCCATAAGACCAAACTCTGTGTCTGATGTCCATTTCTCGTCTTTGGCAATACGATCATTTCTTATATAGTTAGTAGCTTTTGAAAAATCATAGTAAAACTGTGTTGCAGCTTTGGGGGATACATTGTACTGCTCAAAGAACTTTGCTCTTACGACAGAAGGAGCGGGAGTGAGCATTCCCATAATCTTTGTGTCGAAAAGGTCGCGGTTGGTCTGTGTATCTTCAAGCAATCCCTTTTCTATTGCTATTTTGAGCATATCATCAAGAATGAGATGAACCTCTCTGGGATTTTCGTCATTGGATGCATTCTCGTATGAACGCTCGTCAAACAATTCAAGTAAACGGTTTGTGACGTATACTGTATCTGCACTGTCAACAAGTCCTTTGTTAATTCCGTATTTAACCAATTCTTCAATGAGAGAGTAAATATTCATGATGATACCCCTTTCTTATTTTACATTATAGTTTACATAAAGCTTGATAGCTTTTGCGATGTTTTACTCAAATACATGCGATGAGTGGTTTACATAACTTTAATGCCGCCGTATTTTCTTACTTTAAGTACATTGCACGAACCATCACCGAACAACTCATCCATTTTGCTTTTGTATTCATCAACAAAATCATTTTTGACAAAGGCCTGTATAGTTCCGGCAAAGCCACCGCCGTGAACACGGGCAACACCGTTAGCGCCTAATGTCATTTCACTAATCATGAGGGCGATAGACATGTTCTGTTTATCCGGTTGATGATTGGTATATACATTCTGAAGATACTTATAAGATGAATTACCGGACTTGTTAACTGTAGTTAAAAATGATTCTATATCATTGTTTGTAAGAGCAGCGACTTCTTCACGAACACGTTTGTTCTCCTCATAGAAATGAATTGCACGAAGGAAAGCTCTGTCGCCGCATTTCTCCCTTATATAAGAAGTGTGCGAGAGTACATCATTTTCGGGAATCTCAATAAGTACATCTTTGTCAAAAAGTTTTGCTACGGATTTCATTTCCGCAGGTACTGCTGCATAATCAGGCGTAAGATCTGCATGAGAACCCTTTGTATCTGTTATACATAAGCTATATCCTGCGCCGTCAAGGTCAAAGTCAACCTTGTTAACAACAGGTTTTTCTGGATTTGCAAAATCGATGTGGCAAAGACTTCCTACTGAGCATGCCATTTGATCCATAAGTCCGCATGGCTTTCCAAAATACACGTTCTCTGCATACTGACCGATTATTGCAACCTCAATCGGAGATATGGCCATGTCGTTGTAAAGGCCTGAAACTATAGTAGCAATCAATGTCTCAAATGCTGCTGAAGATGAAAGTCCCGAGCCTGATAAAACATTACTTGTTATATAAGCATTAAATCCACCTATATTATAACCGTTATCCTTAATCTTAGCAATTACGCCGCGAATAAGAGAGATTGTTGTTCCTTCTTCGGAATCATTTTTTGAAAGGTCATCTAATGATAGGGTAATCATGTCATAGCCTTTTGAAAGTACATTAACCTCATTCTTGTCGGTCTTAACAACTACGGCAATCGCGTCATCATTAATGGAAGCGGCAAGAACCTCGCCATGCTGGTGGTCTGTGTGGTTTCCGCCGATTTCACTTCTTCCGGGTGCGGAGAATATTCCGGAAGTTTCATCTCCAAAGATATCGTTAAATGATTCTATGGCTTCTATATATCTTGCTTTTTGTGCTTCAAGTTGAGATTTGTCTACATAGATATCAATAAGCTTGTCGTCAAGTTTACCTTCTTTAATTATACTAATAAAATCCTTGGTATTTTCCATGAGAACCTCCCTGCGCGGTTTTACCGCAAAAAGTACTGTGTTTTCGATGTTTTTGCCTGTTACTTTATGTATATGATACGATGATTTAAGTAAAATGTCAATATAAATTTAGTAAAACAATGTAAAAATTAACTTGATTTTTACCAATCGAAGAGTTATAATCTAATCAGACAACAGACAAACACATATAAGACGAAAGGAGAATGCACATGACAACACTTAAAGATGTAGCAAAGAGAGCCGGTGTATCAACGGCAGCCGTATCGAGGATATTAAATGACGATCCGACGCTTTCGACTACTCCGGAGACAAGACATAGGGTTTTGGATGCAGCTTTGGAACTTAATTATAAGAAGAAACACCCTAATTCAAAAGCAAGCTTTGTACTTGGTATAGTACAGTGGTTTTCAGCAGAAGATGAGATTCGAGACAGTTATTATCTGATGGTTCGCAAGGGAATAGAAGATTTTTGTATTAAGCATTCAATAGGTATAGTTCGTGTTTTCAAAACAGATGAAGATTATAAGGAAAGTCTTTCGCGCGTTAACGGAATCATTTGTATAGGAAAGTTCAGTAAGAAAAAAGTTGACGAGTTCATATCAATCAATAGCAATATCGCTTTTTTGGATATGCCGGTTAATGACAATAAAGTAACAACGATTACTATGGATTTCAAGGGAGCGGTAAATGCTGCACTTGATTATCTGACAGAATTAGGACATGAAAAGATTGCGTATATAGGCGGCGAGGAATATACAAGTGATAACGAATTGGTATTTGACGAGCGCAGAGAGACATACTTAAAATACATGCGTGAACATAATAAGTTTAAGAAGCAATATATGGTTGAGGGCACATTTACATCCGCATCAGGATATGAGATAATGAAGGAAATGCTCAATAAGAAGGATGTCCCAACAGCAGTATTTGCGGCTTCGGATGCGATTGCGGTTGGAGTTATTAAGGCTATTAAGGAAGCGGGACTTAAGATTCCGAAGGACATTTCGGTTTGCGGTTTCAATGATGAGGAGATGAGTGCATACTCATTTCCGGCACTTACAACTATTCATGCACCGGCTTATGACATGGGTCAGCACGGGGCGAATCTTGTGTATGTTGCATCCAATTTGAGCATTGAGACTCCGCTTAAAATAAAGATTCCTTGTGAACTTATCAAGCGTGAATCATGTGGTGTTTGTAAAGAATAATAGAGATTGTGGAAATGTAGGAGGATTAGCAATGAGAATATTGGTAACAGGCGGTGCAGGTTATATAGGAAGTCATACATGTGTTGAATTGTTAAATGCAGGCTATGAGGTTGTGGTGCTTGATAATCTTTATAATTCAAGCAAAAAAGCTATTGACCGTATCGAAGAGATAACAGGTAAGAAAGTAACATTTTACGAAAATGACATGTTAGATGAAGAAGCACTTGAGAAAATATTCTCAACAGAGAATATAGATTGTGTTATTCATTTTGCGGGCCTTAAAGCAGTTGGTGAGTCGGTTGAAAAACCACTTGAGTATTATAAGAACAATATCGGTGGAACACTTGCTCTTGTAGAGGCGATGAGAAAACATGGTTGCAAGAATATCATTTTCTCATCATCTGCAACCGTTTACGGAGATCCCGCATTTGTTCCTATTACAGAAGAGTGTCCGAAGGGTACACCGACCAATCCGTATGGCTGGACGAAGAGTATGCTTGAGCAGATTCTTACCGATTTGCATACGGCTGACAAAGAGTGGAATGTTATTTTGCTTAGATACTTCAATCCGATCGGTGCACACAAGAGCGGTTTGATTGGAGAGGATCCAAAGGGAATACCTAACAATCTTCTTCCGTATGTGGCACAGGTGGCAATCGGTAAGCTTGAGTGTGTTGGGGTATTTGGCAACGATTACGATACACCGGACGGTACAGGTGTACGTGATTACATTCACGTAGTTGACCTTGCAAACGGTCATGTTAAAGCAATTGATAAAGTCAAAGAGAATCCCGGAGTTAAGATTTATAACTTAGGAACAGGTAACGGATATAGCGTACTTGATGTCATCAAAGCATTTTCGAAAGCTTGCGGACATGATGTTCCATATCAGATTAAGCCTCGTCGTGCAGGCGATATTGCAACCTGCTATTCAGATGCAAGTCTTGCAAAGAAGGAACTTGGCTGGGAAGCACAGTACGGTATTGAGGAAATGTGTGCTGACTCATGGAAATGGCAGAGTATGAATCCGAACGGGTATAATGAATAGATATGAAAAGAAGAATATTTAAAAAAGCATTATCTGTTGTAGTTGCTGCCATGCTCGTTTTTTCATGTACGGCATGTGATGACGAGTTCTGGGAGGATGAATACGACTTGGAAGATAATGCCTCTAACAACTTAATTCCGGAAGGTGAAGTTGCCCGTATTAGCGGAACTGAAATGAATGTTGATAATTCTACAGGCACACTTACGATTCATAGAAAAGAGATTGGAAATGACGAAAGAACCGATGACGGAGTTTGGACTATATTTGTCTATCTCTGTGGAACCGATCTTGAATCTCAAAGCGGAATGGGAACAGCCGATATGGAAGAAATGGCGGCTTCTGCAAAAAGTGATATGGTAAGGTTTGTTGTTCAGACAGGCGGTACGGAAGGCTGGAATAACAAGAAGGTTGATGATTCAATGATTCAGCGTTTCGTTATTCAGAACGGCAAGACGAAGAAAATTGATGAGAAAGAACTTGCCAATATGGGATCACCTGATACATTATCGGATTTCCTGATTTGGGGAACAAAAGAGTATACTTCAGAGCATATGGGACTTGTTATGTGGAATCATGGCGGAGGAAGTATTACAGGCGTATGCTTTGATGAAAAATATAATCAGGATTCAATAACATTAATGGAGATGGATCAGGCGCTTTCACAATGTACGGAGAAATCTGGACGCAAGTTTGATTTTGTCGGTTACGATGCGTGTCTTATGGGCACGGTTGAAACAGCTAATGTGCTGGCAACTTATTCAGATTATATGTATGGATCTGAAGAAATGGAGCCGGGAAGCGGCTGGGATTACACAGCGATAGGAGATTATCTTGCTAAAAATGCGGATGCCAATGCTGTAGATCTTGGTAAAGTGGTAAGTGACAGTTTTTATGCATCTTGCAAAAAACAAAAAGATGATTCTATTGTTACATTTTCTGTTATAGATCTTTCGAAACTTGACGATTTGTTGATAAGCTTTAATAGCTTTGCAAAAAATATGTATGGTGTTGGTGAAGATTCTTCGGAACTTGCCGAAATGATTAGAGGTATTGAAGAAGCTGATAATTATGGCGGTAACAACAAGACAGAGGGTTATACCAATATGGTAGACTTGGGCGGCATTTGCAATGCCTGCGCACCTTATGTTGATGGTGCAAAAGAGGTAAATGATGCCTTAAATAAAGCAGTACTTTATAAGGTGAGCGGTTCTGCGCATAAAGCAGCTACAGGTCTTTCGATGTATTATCCGCTTGCTATTCAGGGCTCAAATGAGCTTTCGTTATTTAGCAAAATTTCAGTCAGTCCATATTATCTTTCCTTTGTAGACAGACTTAATAAGACGGGAGCGACTGATGACGGCTTTGAAGATTATGATGACGAGCAGTGGTTTGAAGATGACGGAAGTTGGAATTTTAGTGAAGATTATGATGACGATTATTGGAACTATCTTGATGACTATGAGCAGACGGGAGAAAGTCCCTACATTACGTTTTCGGAGGAACCAAATGTAAGAGATGACGGCACATACGGTTTTACTCTTGATGAAAACGGTATCTACAATTCTGCAGGAGTATGTGCTTTGGTCTATGAAGTATCGGAAGACGGCAACACACTTATTGAGATAGGCGAAACTACGGATGTTTCAGGTGACTGGCAAACAGGAAGCTTTAGTGATAATTTCGATGGATACTGGCTTTCACTTCCGGATGGACAAAACCTTGCTACATATGTTGTTGAGGAAGGTGAAGACTATGTCATTTACACCTCACCCATTCTTTTAAACGGAGAACCCACAAACCTTAGAATGATACAGTACTATTCTGATGATCATGTTGAGGTGGAAGGCACTTGGGATGGAATAAGCCAAGAAGGTGCAGCGTCACGAGATATATACAAACTTCATGACGGAGATATAATCACTCCTTCATATTTTGCTTACTCAATGGACGGAGAAGAAGAGGAAGAGTATGCGGGACAGGATTACACGGTATCCGGCAAAATTGATATTAATTATGATATGATGCCTGTGGGAGAGTACTACTATTCGTTCTGCATAGATGATATTTATGGTGATTACTATGTATCCGATCACGTAATATTTAATATTAATGAGGACGGAGAGATTTCGTTCTAAACGTGCTAGGCTTCATTAAGACGTATGGATTTTTCCATGCGTCTTTTTTTAGTGCATCCATTTTGGGTAAAACTTTCTTTGGAGTCGAGGTAAGATGATATCGTGCTAAGAGATGAGAGAGAAAAAAGAAAGAGGTGTTCAATATGAAGAAGATTATTGAAATGATGAGAAATGAATGGATGAAGAAATTATCAGAGGGAAAAGGAATTGACAAAAAAGCGGTAATTGTTAGTGCAATGGGTGTTTTGCTTGTGGCAGTAGCTTCTGTTACTGTGCTTAAAGGAGCTAGAAAACCGGATGATTACAAGAAAACAGATAATACAGAGTGCTATCAGAAAGAGGAAAGCCTTGATCAGGAGGTAACAACGGAGATAGCTAATATGGAGTGGAAGCAGGAGAAGAATTCCGAAACTGATGGCAACAAGTCTGCAGAAAATTCATCGGATAATAAAAAGAGTGATGAAAATGATTCAAACAACAAGATGACAACAATGCCTACGTATTCACAATCAAGAACAACAGAAAATCGCAGCAATTTTATGAAGACGGTAAGTAGCAGACCTTCAAATAGGAATTCGGAAAAAACATCAAATACTCATAAAGATACAGCATCAAGGGACAGCAAGACGGATACACAGAATTCTTCGGATAGCAGCAGTAATGCAGATGTAACCAGTAACGAGCCAGCCACAGATGGCAACACAACATCAGATGGAGGTGAACAGGAGCCAGCAACTACAGAAGAGACTATACCGGAGCCGAAGGTTGTGAATATAAATGCTGATATAAGTGGAGATATTAAGATTGTTGATGGCGAGGAGTTTATTACTTACGGTACAGATATATCTACATTTACAATAAGTAATGTTGTGGCAACATTTGATGATGGAACCACGCTTGAACTTAAAGACAGCGGTTACAGGGCATACGAAGATTTCATGTCAAATACTCCTGAACCTGATAAAGAATTTGGAGATGATGAATACTGGATTGCGTTTTATAGGGTCCCGGAAATATCCGATTTTATATACATTTATTACAAAGATTTCCGTGTGGGATTTATGTATAATAAATATTTTGAAATATCAGATATAAGACCTGCTTGTGATGGATTCTTCTCATTCGATTATAACAAAGAAGTTAAATTAACAGATTATGATTTTAGAGTAAAATATAAAAATGCTGAAGACATAATGTTTAATGATAAGCCTAGGGTACGTTGTATTGGAGAAATAGATACGTCTGAGTCGGGATGGCATGAGATGGAAGTTAAAACATGGGGACCAAGCGTTGAAATGTGTTATTACGTTAATAGAGGCACCTGCGAAATGGTTCTTAATGAGACGGAATTCGTTGTGCATGACGAGGAAAATCCGTGGGAAGAGATTCTTGAACAGATTGAAGGAGAATTACATTTTGAGAATGGCGACGTCGAAGAGATAGATTTTGATGACGAATCAGAGATATTCCTTACATATGATGAGCAGAATAATATCAAGGTGCTTTGGTACAGAGATTACCGGCTTGCCGGACATTTCTATTCGGAAGAGTGGGCAGAAGCAACGATACACTACACGGTTGAATAGGGGGGATATAAATGGGTGAACAAAAGCTGTATGAGGCTATTACGGACGAGGAACGATTGGAAATAGAAGAATCGTTGGTAGAAACTGTCAACGATAAATTTCGCAAAGAAGAACTATCAGAAAACTTCTTTAAATATATTGTTGAATTACATACCAGTAAGTTTGTTGCTTTAATGACTGTGGACGAAATAAAAGAGTCTGCAAGATTGACAGTTGATATTCTTGAAGAACTTAAAAATATAAATAACAGTGGTGTTAACCGTGAAAAATTTAAAAAAATCGAAAAAGAGAATGAAACGAAATACGCACATATTGATGTTCTCTTTCCAATTTTAGGAATTTGGAATTATATAAGAACAGAGCGACTAGAAGCGTTAATGTGTGATTTGGATCGCGTTAGACGTGTAGGCGGAGCATATGCACGTTTGATTGCTAACCCCGGTCTTGTTAGTTCTATTTGTGCGGTTTATGAGCGTTTGGTTGATGCGTTCGAGGATGAAAAACTATATGATGACAGTGCGTATTTTCTGATGAGATCAATTATGCGAATGCATAGCAATGAAATTGAGGATAAAGAGAAAATGTTAGAACATTATATGAACTTAAATTATGTTATGAGTGTAATCAAAGATGATGAAGGAATGTATACTGCATATTTTCAAGATTTGCCGGGGTGTATTACTTGTGGAGAGACTCCTGAAGAGTTGTTCAAAAATGCAGAAGATGCTAAAAGATGTTGGTTTAAGTCTTGTATTGAGGAGGGGGGTAAAGATTTCAGAACCATCCGAGCCGACATATCCGAAGAAACTTGATGATTTGCCACCGTTATCAGAGGAACAACTAAAGGAATTAGAGAAAATGGAGAATACATCAATTACTTATGACGAAGATTGCCCTGAATCAACTCCTGAAATGCTTAAATCATTTGCTGTGCCAGCAAGACAGAGAGACCGATTAAGGAATTATTATGGGAAAATAATACATCGTATTCTTGAAATATGGGATCCGGATTTTACAAAACTTACTCCTTCAGAAGCTGCGGAATTGAGAGCGATAATCAAAGAAATGGATGGTGGCATCTGTGTGAAAGAAGATGATATTGACTGGGACTAGGAGCTCAAGAATTATATGGACTACTACAAACAATAATATATAGGTTAAAGCAAATAAATGATGGTTCATTTTTAGTGCGAGATGAAGCAACAGGAAATTTAGAGCAAATCGGATAAATATCTGCAAAGGTTTTTTAGGGAGGGTGGTTTTATGGTAATAATGGACAATATTAGGTATGAGGGAGATACGATTGTTATGTGTTGTTATCCCGAAGGGGACGTGAAGAAGAAGAGAGAATTGGTTCTTGACGCAAAAACCTATGCCATAATTAGTCCTGATAATATTGATTTTTATTTGATAATGGCAAGACGTAGAATAATTAAAGTTCTAAACTCCGGGCAAACTCTCCCTAAAAAGGAGATGTCAATATGGTATTAAAAGTATGTACTCTTACATCTTCTGTAAGGGGAACTAATGTTAATAGATTTATTTTAGAATGAGGGAGGGAGAATATGTGTAACTCTTGTTTTAAGGACGATAAAAATAGAATCTTCACAACATTTACTGTGGAATACAAGGGGTGTATTATAATTATACGAAATGTTCCTTGCCTTGAGTGTCGGGTTTGCGGGGAAACTACTTTTACTGATGAGGTGTCTGCATGGCTTGATAGAATTGTTAATTCTGTTAAGAATATACCACAGGATGTTTCGATTATCGATTATTCAAAATGGATGGAGTTATCCGGAAATCAATACTATTAGTTTTGAGGTTATTATGAAAGAACTTGATATAGAAAGAATTTATAAACGTATAAAAAAACAATAAGTACCGAAGAAGCTCTAAAGGATGTTACTCCTATGAATTGGTCAGATGAAGTGCTTTCGGGGAATAAAGAAGTTGTTATTACAGAAATAAGTATAAATGGAGAGAGCGAAGTAACAAGACCACAATTTAAGTTGCAATTTTTTGAGATAAATATTATAATTATACAAAATGTTGATAGACGGACATAATGTACGTGAAAAATGTTGATGTTTCAACATTATGTATATGCAAAATGTTGATGTGTGGGGAGGTGCCTATGCTTAACCGTAAAATATATGGTGAATTAGTTGAATGGAAAAATCAAAAGGATAAGAAGTGTTTGATTATCAAAGGTGCACGTCAGGTGGGTAAGACGTATGCAATAAGAACTTTTGGGGAGAAAAATTATTCAGAAGTTGTTGAGATAAACTTTAAAGAAACACCGAGTATGCTGGAGGCTTTTTCAGGAGATTTGGATGTGGATACACTTGTATTGGCATTACGTTTCCGTTTTCCTGAAAAGAAAATCAGTCCGGAATCAACTCTGATTTTTTTTGATGAAATCCAGGAGTGTCCGGAAGCAATTACTTCGCTTAAGTTCTGGACGGACGATTCACGATTTGATGTGATAGCATCAGGTTCTATGCTTGGAATAGATTACAACCGACCGTCTTCATATCCTGTTGGATATGTAGAATATAAGAAAATGTACGGACTGGATTTTGAAGAGTTTTTGTGGGCACTTGGCGTTTCTGAAGAAATGATATCGGGGTTAGATAATTTATTTAAAGAGCGTAAGGCAGTACCGGATGCAATTCACTCACAGATGATGAAATATTTCAGATTGTACGCTTCGTTGGGTGGGATGCCGGAGGTGGTCCAAAAATATATTGAAACCAAAGATTTTAGAGAAGTTGATAAAATTCAGAAGCAGTTGCTAGAGGGATATATATACGATATTGCTCATTATGCGACCGCTGAGGAAAAACTAAAAGCAGAAAAATGTTTTTCTTCGCTTTCAAGACAGCTTTTGGATAAAGAAAATCACAAGTTTCAGTACAAAGAAATTGAGAAGGGTGCACGGGCACAGAAATATTATTCAAGTATTGAATGGTTGACCAAAGCGGATATTATTCATTTGTGTAAAACGGTTACAGATATAAAATATGATTTGGATGATTATGCACGACATGATTTTTTCAGAGCCTATACGAATGATTTATCCTTGCTCATTCCTATGAAGGATTTTTCTTTAAAACAGCATATCACGGAAAACACTTTGTCTGGAAATACAAAAGGTGGATTATACGAATGTGTGATTGCGGATATTCTAATAAAAAAAGGATATAAGATATATTTTTATAAGAATGAAACGACAAGAAAAGAACTGGATTTTATAATTCAAAAGGATGGCGAAGTTATTCCTATTGAGGTGAAGAGTGGCAATACAAAGTCATATTCCTTAAACCAATTTGTGAAAAAAGGTACGGTTAGTAAAGCATACAAATTAATCGATGGAAATGTTGGTGAGAACGAGGATGGTATAGTAAGTATGCCACTGTATATGGCGATGTTTTTGTAAACAGTAATAAGTGGGTGATTGCATGAATAAAGCAAAGAGAAAAGAATACAAGAAAAAATTCAAGATTTACAGGCTTTGGATGAGGATTGCAAGCATACTGATTTTTGCGTGTTTTGTGTTGTATGTAATGACAAGAAATTATTTCTTTGTCTGGATGTCAGGTGCATATTTGATTTTGGGGTTAATAGCATCTGTTTTTGCACAAGTTATGCGCAGAAAATACAAACAGTGCCGTAATTATGAGGACTGAATATCATCTTGGAGGAAACTATATGAATGATGCTTTAGAAACAATAAAAGATATACGATATGTGAAATTAAAGTTTAAGGTTGTAATGACGGAGGATACAGTCCTTACAAAAAATAAAGGATCAGCACTTCGTGGTGGTATGGGAGAAATGTTGCTTCGCGCTAACTGTATTCGAGACAGAGACTGTGAAAAGTGTGATTTTGAGAAAGAGTGTATAGTTCAAAGAACCATGTATTCCAAAATGGACAAAAGACCTTCATTTATGTCAGAGGGTGATAGTGTAGGCTATGTTTTGGAGTGTTATGACCATAGGGAACAATTTGTGGCGGGTGATGAACTGTCATTTAATCTAATTCTGTTTGGAAAAAGTATAGTGTATTTAAGCCAGTATCTTAATGCGTTCTACGCACTTGGAAGGTCGGGACTTGGCAGAAATAAAAGCAAGTTTGAAGTTGTTGAGGTACAAAACTCCGTAGGACTTCCGATTCTTGACGGAACCAATGTATATATGGAGCGTTACAAGGTAGAAACACTTGGGAACTACATAAACTACAGGCGAAAAAAACTATTAGAAAATGGGAATATATCAGGCGATGATTGCGGTTCATTTTCAATAAGATTTAACAATCCGCTTACGGTAAAATATCATGGAAACTTTATTAAGGAATTCAGCGTGGATGCGGTTGTTAAGGCATTGATTAGAAGACTGTATATTCTTCAATGTTTTGAGGAGATTGAAAGTGATCTTATCGATTGGTACCCGAAAACACTTCCTGTAATGAAGGATGAGGAACATTATGATGTGTCAATAAAACGTCATTCTAATCGTAAGAAAAGTGATATTGTGCTTAAGGGTATAGAAGGAAAAATGACTATAGAAAAAGTAAGTCCTGTTCTGCTTAATTTGCTGTTGGCGGGCGAAATAACCCATATCGGCAAGAATACAAGTTTCGGTTTCGGTGGATATATAATCAGTACTAATTAAAGGAGAAATGATATGACATCAGCGAATTTCTTTGAAAACTTCAATGATGAACTTCGTCCGTATATGGCAGATGTGTTTAGATATGGTTGCTATGGAGATGAGAGATATCTTCCGTTATTATCTAACAAAAAGTCAGAAACCGTGTACAAGAAGTTACCGAAGATAAGTGATGCGGTAGGTAATGATGTGTTTGCACATGCAGGCAGAGGTGCCGGTAAGAATTCGGGTTCGTTTCGTTTTCAATATGACAGGTATAGCCATGATATTAATTACCTTGTAAAACTATATCAACACAGGGCGTTTCAGTCTAGAAATGCTTTGCCGTGTATGCTGTTGATTCTTCAGTATGCATATGAAATGTGTGATGAAAACGATGATGAATTAATTACTTTTGGCTCATTTATTTCTACAAGCGAAGTTGATTACAATATCATTTTTGACGAAGATACGATTAATAATTATTTCAGCAATGTTTTCAGCCAAAACGGCGTTCTGATAAAAGAGAAAAAGGGTCAGTACAGACTTGCGTATAACCCGTTAGATGTTTTCGTGGATGATGATTATGCTCTTGAAGAATTAAAGGAAGTGTACGATGCTCTTGAGTTATATTCGTATCGAGCTCCTGTAAAAACTCCTGTTAATATGGCAATGGAAACGCTGAGAAGATACATATACTGGAAAACATCAAGACGCGTTAAACCCAAAAGAATAATGGGTTGTGAGTACAATTATATATTTACCGTACTCGATGATGAGTGTAGTCTGGATTTGACAGAAGCGATACAAAAAAAGAGTTTTCTCAAATGCTTTAAATATATGCAGACGGATTATACATATATTTATCCGATAAAACTTGTGACAGAAACTCGCTATGGCAGGCAGTATCTTATTGCCATTGAATGGGATGGAACATTTTCTGATTCGGTTATTTCATCGATTCGTATTGATAAAATACATAGAGTGGAGAACTTGGCGGAAGAAGAAAAGTCAATGGCACCAAACTTTGAGAGTTTTGAAGAACGCATAGATAAAGCCATGGAGCTCCTTGACAGAAGTTTCACGGTTGAGGCATCGGATATAGATAACATCATAACCATACGTTTTGAAAAGGAATATGGCGGAAGAAATATATACCAAGAGGTTTTGGAAGATTTGCACGGCGGTGAGTTGGTCAGCGAAGATGATGATAGTTTTGTTGTGGCACTGCGCGTGTCACGGGTTGATGGATTAAAACCATGGCTTAGACAATTCGGACGTGCTTTTAGTGTGGTTGAGGATAGTGAGGATGCTAAGAAACTTGCATTGCAGATTAAGAATAGTCTTAACTTGATGAGGAAGAATTATGGAATTGTTTCAGATTAATAAAAATCGTCTGCTTGAGATATCATCAGATGTTGTCAATAGGATTACCCTGATGAACAGAACAGAGTTAAAAGCGTTGACTAAAGAGCAAATACGCATCATATTTTGTGAAGAGATGGGCGTTACTCCTGACAATAAAAAACTTGATATGCTGCAAAAAGGCGAGTGGGGTCAGGCGGTTGAAAAAATATATAGAGGTGTGGAAGTCTTAAATGATCCTGAGATAATGGAATCATTTAATCAGGAATTCTTAACTGAAACACTCACGAAAAAAAGAACGGAAGATGATACATATATCCCGATTGCTGAAGTGCCGGTTGTCCTTACATCAGCAGAGCGACAGGCGTTTTCGGGACTGCTTAATGATAAGTATTCGTGTATGATGATGTCGGAAGAAACTGAGGCAAAACTTCGTAACGCCATGCAAAAATCATGCGAACTTAACGGTGACTCTGATGAAGATATTGATTCATCGTGCTGGACATATAAGGAACAGTGGATTCAAAGTGACAAAGATATACGGCAGCATTTATTCATAATCAGACAGGCAATACTTGATAAAAGATGTGTCAAATTATATATAAATGATTCCGTGCTTGAGGTAATGCCTTACAGGTTGATATATACACCTCGAAAAAACGGTCTTTTTCTTCTTGCCGTCGTTGAAGATGATGTGCGTAAAATAATGCTTTGTGATGTGGATAAAGTTGAAACTACCAAGGATTTGATACGTGCAGATATAGATGATGTTATAGACAGAGAAAAACGCATACTTGAACTGCAAATATTAAGCTATGACCGAGTTAAAGCTGATGAGATTACGGAAGATAATAGGGAATACTATGACAAATGGCGAGAGAATGTGTTGGAACGATGCTTTGCTGTGTTTTCGCATCTTAACAAGACTGCAAAGTATTATCAGGAGACAGATGAACATCATATATCTGTAACCTATTATGCATTTGACGAGGAAGAGATAACAAAAGATGTTCTTGCACTTGGCGAATATGTTGTTGTCAAATCTCCTGAATCGATAATTGAGAGAATTAAAGCAATATTATAAAGAATTATAGAAGAATCTGTAACGAAAGTTGCAGGTTCTTTTTTGGTGCATCTGTTTTGGGTGAAACTTAATTATCGGATGACTTATAATTCGATTATGAAGTGAAGAGAAAAAGATGATAAATGGAGGGATTTATTATGATGAATCAGATTATAAGTGAAATTGGAAAAGTTGTTAAAGGGAAAAATGATGTCGTTGAAAAGGTACTTATCGCTTTGTTTGCGGGTGGACATATTCTTATGGAGGATGAGCCGGGACTTGGTAAGACCACTCTTGCCAAAGCGGTTTCTAAAGTTTTGGGACTTGAAAGCGGTCGTATTCAGTTCACACCTGATACAATGCCGTCTGATATAACGGGTTACATGAATTACAACGAGAAGGAAAGAGATTTTGAGTTCAGGGAAGGTGCTGTTATGTGCAATCTGTTGCTGGCAGATGAAATCAATCGTACCTCTGCAAAGACGCAGGCCGCATTGTTAGAGGCAATGGAGGAGAGAACGGTAACCGTTGACAGTACAACGTATTCTCTTCCTAATCCGTTTGCGGTTATAGCAACTCAAAATCCTCTTACAAGTGGAGGAACACAGCCGTTGCCTGATTCCCAACTTGACAGATTCATGGTAAGACTTTCGATGGGATATCCTGATGTTAATGCACAGCTGGAAATGCTAATGGGAACAAAACAGGCAGAACTTAGACAGTTAATGACAGTTGAGCAGTTTGTTGCTTTACAACAGAATATACAGGATGTTGTTTTGTCCGGTGAGGTTTGCGAGTATATCGTCAAACTTTGTGAAAGTACAAGACACAGTCAGGACATTGTCACAGGTGTCAGCTGTCGTGGTGCAAAATCACTGGTTAATATGTGCAAATCAACAGCCTACTTTAGTGGCAGAAACTATATTATTCCGGAGGATGTTGAGAAAGTATTTGTTGATGTTGTATCGCACAGATTAGTGTTGTCGCCCAAATTAAGATCCGGCAATGTTAGTCAAAATGATGCCGCAAAACGTATTCTGGAAAGCTGTCAGAAACCAAGACTTTTACATGGTGTTTGGAACAGAAAAGTTGCCGTATAGATGAAGGGAGTGAATGATCATGTCAAAACGAATTATTTGGAGTTTTGTAATAGCAGTACTTGTATGTGCATGCGTATGGGTAAATGAGCCTGCATCATTTATTCTTGCAATCTTTGCTCTTGGAGTTGTCGTTGCTGATATATTTTGTTGTGCCATAGGAAGTTTGTTCTTGGATTTTGATATTGAAGCTTGTACAGATGAGCAAAGTGGCAGTATTACATGGATTCTTAATATGAAGAACAGGTCGATAATACCGGTGTTTGGCATAGAAATAAAGCTTGCTTTTGAAAATCTTCTGACTAGCGGGCAAAGCGACTGTATGATTTATATGGCTATGAAACCGAGACAGAAATATGTCGAAGCATTGCCGCTTAAGGGCGTGCACTGCGGAAGATTGGAAAGCGAGATTAAGTCGGTACATGTTAAGGGTTTATTCGGACTTTGCAATATATCCGTGCCGTGTAAATGTCAGGCCGGCAATTATGGCTTCCCGCTTAAGAAGGAAATATACGTTAATCCGACAACGTCGGTGACAACTTCTTGCGGTGACGAGGGCAGGCTGCTTCACAAAAAAGGCGATGATCATTCGGAGATTCTTAAGATACGTGAGTTTGTCAAAGGTGATAATCCAAAGCTTATACATCATAAGCTTTCAAGCCGTATGGGAAAGAAGATGGTAAGAGAGTATGATTCAAGAATATTTGATAGGATTTTGGTGTTTTTCTGTGTGGGAGAGTCGCCGAGTGAAAAAATGATTAATGACGTGGTAAACAATATGAGTGCCTGCTGCAAAGGATACTTGGCTAATGGAGATGAGATTGATGTACTGCTTATGCAGCGGGATAAGTCCGTCTCTACTAAATACCACATTGCAAACATTTCGGATTATGAAAGCTTTATCACACATGTGTTAGACGGAAATCTTGAAATGAACAGGACAGCGGTTATGGAGAGATTGTTAAGCGAAAATGTTTTGAAGGAATATGTTCAAATCTTATGTGTAAATGACAGATATGACGACTCTTTGGCTGAACTTGGTGTCGCGCAGTATAGCGTATGTGAAACGGAGGCTGCTTGAAGATGTAATGAAGAAAGGAAGTGTAATTATGCAGGAAAAAAGTTTTATTACAACCGTAAATAACAGTGAAAACAAAATATCAAAGAAGATTATAGCCTGCATAGCAGCTGTTGCTGCAGTTGTTGGTGCTGTCGGATCATTTATCATCTGTTTTGAACAAAACAGCGGACTTACAGGAATTGCAGTAGCAGGCGTAGTTGCCATGCTTATGGTTATAGCTGCTTCCTGTGTGAATTATCTTCCTGAAGTTTTGACTATGCTTGGTGGCGTAGTTTTATTTGTTGCGGATAAAAACGGTTTTTTGGCAGGCGTTCAGTGTCTGTGTAACTTTGTGATTGATAGATTTAACGCAAGAACAGGACTTGAAGTATATTCATTTGTGTATCCTGATGGCGTTGACGCAGACAGAGCATATAAGGTTATGGGGATCTATCTTATTATAGTGTTGAGTGTGCTTGTGTACAAAATGTGTGTGAATAATCATAAGTACATATTTACCGCAGTTAATATTGGCACGATTGCAACTTTATATTGTTTTGGGACAAAAGAAGCTTATTGGTGTGTGGTATTTTGTGTGCTTGCAGTTATGGGGATGCTTATGATGACAGAGCATCCTTCGGGCGACTGTGTGGTTGTTGATGAAAAGAGCGAGAAAAGAGTTGCGGGAGTATATGTTGCTACATGCGTTGTTATCGTGTTTGTATTTGGATTGTATGTTAAGAATAATAATTTTCAAAGACTTGATAAGGCGGATACTATCAAAGACAATCTTACCGATTGTGCTGATGATATGTTGTATAATGCCGGCAAACTTCCAAAAGGAAACTTGTATAAGGCTATAAGCTATGAGGGCAGCAAGGATAAGCAGATAGAAGTCCGTACAGATGTGGCAGGTGTTTATTATCTTAAGGGCTATGTGGGGGAAGATTTTGATAATAATAGATGGCACGAACTTGATTACAGCAACTATACAGACTTTAAGGGTGTTTTCTCATGGATGGCAGAAAACGGATTTGATCCGTTTACACAAAACGTACAGTATGTTGAAAGCATGGGTGCAAAACTGGAATATTCCAGTGTGGAGATAGTAAATGTCGCTGCAGATACAAAATATCAGTATATTCCGTATGGCATAAGTTGTGATGAGTTAAGTTTTGTGGGGAAAACTTACAAAGACATTAATGTGCTTGGAAGTGCAGGGAAAAAAGAGCAGAGCAACTTCAAGGTTTGGAATTACACGACAGGTCAGGGACTTGTGCTTGCTGAAGGTGAACAGGATGGTGTTTCCAATGTTCAGACAGAGTACAGAGGATATGTGTATGAGAGATATCTTGGTATCTCGGATGAATACAGAAAGTTTTTTGAAAATGCTCTTCCGTCAGATGTTGAGGGATATGCATCTGTAACTACAACAATAAGAGAATGGCTTGCTAAGGAGACAGGTGCAGCACCTTCGGAAACTAATGACTGTCTTATGTATTTTATTGAAAACGGCAAAAAAGGTAATTCGGAGTTTTTCGCCACAGCAGGAACGTTAATGTACCGATATTACGGTATTCCTGCACGTTATGTGGAAGGCTACATGGCAAATGCGGGAGAGGAATCATTTACAGGCGAGAACTATTGCGTGTCATTGGACGGCAGTGCGTATCATGCGTGGGTAGAGATATATAAAGACGGTTTTGGGTGGATGCCTGTTGATGTCACACCGGGATTTTACTCAAACGATATGGCAAGTCAGAGTGACACTATATCAAAACCTCGTAGTGCTAATTCAAAATCAAGCGGTGGTCAATCAGTTAAGGAAAACTCGGATAAAAAGAAAAATCATGACATGAAGAAAATAGTATTGTTGATGCTTGCGGCTGTCGGAATCGTGTTAGTATTTGTGCTTATATATAACTTTGCGAAGTGGTGCTATATTGTGCTCGGAAGACGTATACTTGCCAAGAATCCTGATGTGGATGTGAGAATGCGTGCACAGATTGCTTATCTTGGATATTTGTTTTCAAAAGACAAAAAAGATGAGGCTGATTTGCCAATCGTAATCAGAAGCATTTTGCAGAAATACAGATATGGAAAAGAGGGTGTTACAGAGGAAGAATATACAATCTTTGTTAAGTATGTTGAGGGGGATGATTACTGAATACTCCACAAAATCAAGTTGATTTTCATGTGTGTGAAATCTTTTGTTATATGCTATAATATACGTAGTAAGTAATATTGAAAATGAATGATTAAATAATACTAAAAGAAGGAGAAGTGGTTTATGGAAACAAAGGAATATCTTGTTGTTTTGGAGGTGTCTCAAAAACAGGGCTATATATTTAAGACAGATCGTCTTGTGGAAAATATAGGCGCTTCAATAATAATAAGAAAAATAACCGAAGAATTACCTAAAAACTATGCAAAGGATGATGAATTTGTGTTTGAGGGTGGGGGAAAGAGTGTATATGCTTTTGATTCATATGAAAAAGCATCCCAATTCGTTAAGAAAATGACAAGGGAAGTAATCGAACATTATCCCGGAGTAGAGTTATTTATGGCAATACATGAATACGATACCGAAAAGGATTCTATTATAAAGGCGATAAATGATTTATATGGTAAGTTGGAAGAAAAGAAGTCTTCAAGACGTCATAATTTCAAGACTATAGGACTTGGAATTACGGAAACTTGTCTGGATACATCACTTCCAGCGTCGAAGTACGAATGCGTAGGTAAGGATAAAATAACTGTATCGTCTGAAACTTCTGTGAAGATTAAGGTTGGGAGAGAAGAACAGGATGAAGTATTTAAGAAACTTCTTCCTGATAATAACGACTATAAGTTTGCTCGTGAATTTGAGGATATGGGTGGTAGCAAGGGTAGCAAAAATTACATAGCTGTTATTGTTATTGACGGAAATAAGATGGGTAAGAAAATAGAGAAATTCCGTAAAGAGTTCATAGAACGTAATCCGGATGTTTCAGAAACTGCTAACCGAAAATACAAACAAGAGTTAAGAAAATTAAGTGAAGAGATTGATGGATGCTATAAAAAAGCTGTAAAAGATGCCGTTAAAAAAGTATTTGATAATTTAGAAAAACTACAGGAAAAGGGTGTTTTGGAAAAACGATATAATGAAAATATAATGTATCTTCCGGTTAGACCGTTAATTTTAGCTGGAGATGATATTTGTATAGTGACAGATGCAAGGATTGGTATTGACGTCGCAGAGACTATATTACGCAATATAGAGAAAAATACAATTTGTGAACTTCCTATGAAAGCCTGTGCCGGTGTTGCAATGGTTCGAACGGGTTATCCGTTTTTTAAAGCACATGAATTGGC
Source organism: Lachnospiraceae bacterium (assembly GCA_015057325.1). Lineage (GTDB taxonomy): Bacteria > Bacillota > Clostridia > Lachnospirales > Lachnospiraceae > CAG-590. The sequence continues at coordinate 56,603 of SVEQ01000010.1, forward strand.
AGAAGAGTTGTGTCATAACGCAAAGTCTATTTTGCCAAGCGATGATTCTGTTGATGCTTCAGTTATTGATTTCCATGTTGATCAGGGCGAACTTGCGGGAAGTTTATCGGACATAAGAAAGGAACTATATAATAATTCTGCATTGACAAATAAACCGTTATATATACATTCTGAAGATAATACATCAAATGATGGTAGTAAATCTATGGAAGACTTTCGTAAAAGGTTTGAATTATTCAAAGACAAAAAGTTGGGCCGAGGATTTGTTAAACAATATCGAGATGCTTTGTATGATGGAGAATCAAGTGCCAAAAAGTATTTGTCTGATAAGCGCATGACAAACAAAATAGGTGAAAGTTATGTAAATGGTCATTGTGTGGATTTTGACATTATTGAAATGATAGATATATATAACAGATTGGAGGGATAACATTGAAACAGTACGATGTGAGGATTAAATTTCTTTCAGAAACAATGCTTGGCAGCGGAATGGCTGTTCCGGGAGTTATAGATAACGACATCAGGCATGATAATAATGGACTTCCTTATATGAATGCGAAAACATTTAAGGGACATATTAGAGAGCAGATGGAATTTCTTAAAAAATATGATAAGAGTTACCGTGATATAGATATTTATGGATTACTGGGCAGCGACGATAAGGATTCAGAAAAAAAACTTGGTAAGATTAAGTTTTCTGAGGTTTCAATGCCTCAGTCGGTAAAAGAAGCATTAAAACAAGCAGTAAATAATGGCAAACTCTCTAAATCTGAAGTTCTTAATTCAATCACAGTAATCTATACAAGAACGAGGATAAATGAATTCGGAGTTGCTGAAGCGCATTCGTTGCGAAAAGAAAGAGAATTAAAAAAGAACCTGATGTTAGAAACAAAGATATATACAGAAGATCTGACGGATGAAGAACTTAAGATGCTATATGAAAGTGTAAAAGCACTTAAACATATCGGGATGCATAAAAGCAAAGGTAAAGGATTGGTTGAATGTAGTATAGAACCGGCAAAAGAGGGGGGTGATATTTAATGAAATATTTAAGATATTACTTATCATTAGATGAGCCTGTAAAGATGGGAATGCAGGGAAATCAAGCTAACAGTAACGCGTTATCATATATTGCCGGTTCTTCAATTAGAGGTGCTGTCATTAATGAACTTTCTAAGGTTGTAAGCAATGATGTATTAAAGGATCACATAAAAAATACGCGTTTTTATGATGCGTATATTGTTGCCGAGGATAAATGCCTGATTCCCGTACCATTTATTTTCTATGCGGGAAAACATGATATTAGAAATAATGACAGAGAATTATCTGAGAATCGAAAAACTGCTCTTAAGGTTAATACCAGAACAATAGATCCGCCTGCCGAGGGTGAACAAAGAGTAGATGTTGGAGGATTTTGTAATATAATAGATGATAAACTGTGCGTTCAGAAGGTAAGAAAGATTGCCAATATGCATATCTCTATTGGAAAAGATACTTCGTCAAATAAATTGTTCCGGTATGAAGCCATTGATAAAGGACAGGTTTTTTCGGGGATAATCGCATGTTCGAATGATAGTATTGATGAAGTTGAAAAAATTCTAAAAGAGAAAATTTTATATCTTGGAGGATCGAAGGGCAGCGGTTATGGTAGGTGCAGAGTAATCAAAACAGAGAATATATCTTACGAAAAAATAATAGATCAATATGGTATTAAGCGACGTAAAGATAGCGATGTTTTGTACATATATGCTTTGTCTAATTTGCTATTATTCGATGAAAATGGTTGCGCATGTGGAGAACCATCCAAAGAATGGATAAAAGAAAAGCTTAATTTGAAGAATGCTGAATTGATAAAGTCCTATGTCCAGACTAGCGTTGCTTCCGGTTATAATCATAAATGGCGTGCAGGTAATGTTATGCAGGATGCGGTCAAAGCAGGAAGTGTATATGTTTATAGGATAGAGGGTGAGATTAATCAGGATATAATTGAAAATATAGAGAAAGAGCAAATAGGACTTCGCAAGCAGGATGGCTTTGGAAGAATAATTATTAATCCTGATTTTGACATAAATGAAAGAATCATGCTACAACACGAGAGTTTACAGGAACCTGTTAAAGAGTTTTCTGATGAAGATAGTTCCCTGCTATGTTTGGTTGAAAAATCAGTAAATCAGGACAGGATTAACAATTATATCAGCAATGTGGCTCTTAAAACTGCGGAAGATAACAGAAAAAGTATTGTCAGGGATTTTTCTATTACGCAGATATCCAGATTATACGGAGTAACCTCTGATATTATTATGAATGATTATTCTGATGAAGAAATCAAACAAAAATTAAAGATATTCTATGATAGTATATTCCTTCGTACAAACATGCGTGGGGAGACTGTTTATAAAACATCAATAACTAAGCAAAAATATAACACTGCTAAACTTAAACTTCCCAATGATGAGTCTCTGACAATGGAAAAGGTTCTGGATGAGATAATTAATGATGAGAAAGGTCATAATAATTGGGGAGTTAAAGTAAAAAATGTCAAACTTTTTAAATTTGATGGACAATTTAATGATGTTCGAATTTCTACTACTTTGATAAAAGTAAGGTTTTTGAATGAAGTTATGTATAACTTAATGCGAATGGAGGGAGGCAAAAAAATATGATAAACCAATATATGTATTTTTTTAGAATATCTCTCAAATTGGACAGTGTATTGAGTATATCCGGTGGGGGAGATGATGAATATAATCTTGTAAAAAACGGCGAGGGAAGATATATTATTCCGTCCACAGGAATTGCTGGTGCGATTAAAAATTACATAAACTCGGATTGTCCTGAGGAATGTGTGAAGATGTTTGGGGATATTGGACACCATAGTATTGTCACTTATTACGATGCTGTATGCGAGAATGTCAACATAGAAACAAGAAAAGGTATTTGCATAGATGATAGGTACGGAGTAGCTGAAAACAGAAAGCTTTTTACTCGCTATTACATAGGCCAGGGGATGGAATGTGAATTAAAGATTCAATGTAATATTGATGATAAAAATCGTGAAAATATAATTCGCACCATTAAGCAGATTGCAGGTGCTATCAAATTAGGAAGGATACGCTTTGGCTCTAAAAAAACAGATGGTGCAGGCGTATTTAGCGTTAAGGATATTTCTTATATGGTCCTTGATATGGCTAATGATAAGGAAAGAAAATATTATATAGAAACAGATATTTTATCTATTTTTAAAGTGTGTGAAGATAAACTATCATGTGACGATATCAAGATTAGTAATTGGCGAAGTTATGTTCTTGAAGCCAAGATACCTAATGGATTATTGGTAAAGAGCGGGGAAAGAGAAAACGGAGCATCAGTTAATATGTCTAAAGAGATAGACGGGAATGCTGAATGTTACATTCCTGCTTCAACGATTAAGGGTATTATACGGTCGTATTCTGAAATGATTGCAAAATATATGAATATATCGAATGATTGTTTAGTACAAATATTTGGAAATGATAATACAGAAAAGACAAATATGAAGGCAAGCACTGTGTATGTGGACGATTGTATATTGAGAAATACTGTGACTACACGATATAACAGAATTAAAGTTGATCGATGGCTTGGATCCACGATCTCTGGTGCTAAAACTGTGGATGAGGTTGTTTCGACTAATGGAGAAGATGTAGTATCTTTAAGAGTGTCTATTGATCGTTCCAGATATGCAGAAAGTGACGAAATTCTATGGAAGTATGCGAATGCTTTTGTATTTCTGGCACTTAGAGATCTTGGTTTAGGAAAGGTGTCTATCGGAAGCGGAAATGCAGTAGGATACGGACGACTGGAAGGTGTAAATTTAAGAATAAATGACAAGGTTTGTCCTATCGATTATAAAAATAAAAAAGTAGATGCTTCTTCGTATGAAACAGAACTTGTTGACATTCTTAATTCATTGGAGGTGTCATATGAAAATAAATAGAATAGAAGATATAAAGAATATTGATATTAATAATTATTGTTATGCATGGGTTCAAGAATACGACAGTGTAAAACTTGGCACAGTAAATGATGTTAGCATTGATTATGATAATATTATTGAAGCAAGATTTTTTTCTTCGGATAAAGAACTTCATATTTTTTGCTATGATGATGAAATGTGTGCAGTTGAGATTATAAAAGAGGATGAAGATGATTATTTTGAGGAAAAACAGATATTAAGAAAGCGCTTTGGCAAAAATATTACATTGAGGTACTATGTTGATTATGAGGATGATGGACAGGCGTATATAGTTAATACTGTTCTGTCAGATTGCGAATTGAACTAAGGGGGGATATCATGAATTATTCGTACGCTCCATATAATTTTATACCGTTTACACCATCTGTAAAAACGCCGGTCGCTTATTCAGATAGAGAAGACCTGCCGGTACATGATGTTTTTTTGGATGATAGATTATCAGGCAGAATAGAATATGATATAACTGCATTGACAGATATCATTGTAGGTGGTGCTGCTTCGGATAAAAACAATAAGAAGTTTTTTAAAAATGGACAAGGGCAATATGCAATTCCGGGAAGTACTATGCGTGGTTTTTTTAGAACCCATGCGGAAATTTTGAGTTTTTCATATCCTGATATGATTGAAGATAAGGTATTTCTGTATCGTAAATTTGCTGATGCCTGCGTAAAGTTAAGGAATGAGTACTCTTCAAGAATGAAGGTCGATGAAAATTCAGAATATGGAATTCCGGCTGGTGTAAAAGCGGGATATATATATTGTAAAAAAGAAAAAGAGGGCGTGTGTTATTATATCAGACCTGTAAAACAGTTTGGATCATTAGGTACTACTTTTTTTAAAGTACATGAAAACACTTTGCGAAAATCAGGTGTGTTATCTGGACATAGTATGTATACTGAGGAATTGCCACCTTTTAAACCTAGTTCATCCCAAAATGCACTTGATGAGTATAAAAAACAATATATCCCAATTTTGCAAGGAATGAAAAATACAAATTACAAAGCCTATCGCAGTAATAGGATGATTAAATTTGATTATAAAGAAGGACATCTTACAGGAATTAATAATGACAAATCACCTTATTCCGGTGTTTTATTGAATTCTTCATACATTGACGGAAAAACACATCATTATTTTGTATCTGCAGATATAAATACATCAGTTAATTCCATTCGGATAAACGATATGTATATAGAGGCTTACAGAAATGATCTTGAGAGGAACAGAATTCAGAACAGGAATTTGAAACATCCTTTTTACTCATTGGATGAAAAAGATATTAAGGTAAAGAATAATGATGAGATTACAAAAAAAGGAAAACTATTCTTTTATAAAGTTAATTCGGATGGTACGTTACTTGGTTTTGGTCCGACTCCATACTTCAGGATTCTATACAAGAATCCGGTAAAAAAAGGTATACCATATAATGTGGAATCGGGATATGACTATGTAAAAGCTATGTTTGGTTATGCGGGAAAAGGTGAAAGTTATAAAAGCAGAATTTCTTTTCAGAATGCGGTGGCTCATTCGGTTATCGGTACAGACAGTAAATGTATGATGGTAAGTGGCACTCCTAGAGGAACTGCTGTACAGATGTATCTTGATCAAACAGGAAAGAATGAAACAAATCTAAAAAGCTATAATGATGACGATTTTTTGCTGGGTGGATATAAGGTATACTGGAAGAGAAGCAATCCTATAGAGTATAAATCAAATAAAGACAACATGAATGCGACTTACGAAATGGTTAAAGCGGGAACAGTTTTTTCGGGAAGTATATACTTCAATAATCTTAGCCGAGAAGAACTGGGGTTACTTCTTTTGTCTATACAGTATAAAAACCCAGAGGAAGAAAAACGTGATGAAACATATCTTATTGGCGGTGCTAAAGCCTACGGTTTTGGAAAAATTAAGCTAGATAATATCAGATTATATACTGATGATACTCGTAAGTCATTTATTAATATCAATGTTATAGAAAACAAAAAAACAGTTGATGATATTGAAGGATATAAAAACGATTATAAAGAATCACTGAAAAATACATATGAAATCGATTTAGAAAAAACTGCAACGTTTAGAGTGTATAAGGCATATGCTATGCAAAGTAAGGTTGATGAATACGTAAAAGCATATGATACCGGCTATATGAAAATAAGCAGGAAAGCGGATAAGATTAATCCAACTTACCCTGACAGATATCCTTTGGCCGACATTGAAACAATATTAAAAGAAAACTTAAATGCAGAAAGTGAAGTCTCATCCAAAACGATAGATGTATTGTGGCGTTCATGTAAAAAACCGGATTCCAATGTAAAAAAACTTATAGAAAAGCATTTGGGAACTAAAGTAAATCTAATTTCGTCATCTGAAACAATTAATCTAATTAACGTTAAAAAGTATGATTATAAAACCATAGTTTTTGATGAAGTAAGGATATCAAAAGATGAGATTAATTGCTTGAAGGAAGATGGAAGAATAGTGTTGCAGATTGAGAGAAATCAAGTAGTTGAGAAGTGAGATGGATTGATTTTAGAAAGAGGTAATAATAATGTTCATCAATTTTTCAAACCACCCCAGCGACCGTTGGGATAAATCACAATTAAATGCTGCCTCGAAGTGGGGAGAGATAGTTGATATATCATTTCCAAATGTTGATCCTGCTATGTCTGAACAAGATATAGCGGGATTGGCAACGGAGTATATCGAAAAGATATTATCATACTCTCCCGATGCTGTTATGTGTCAGGGAGAATTTACCCTGTCGTATACAGTGATTAGCCAACTTGTCAAAAAGGGCATTACAGTTGTTGCAGCTTGCTCAAAACGTGTTGTTAATGAGAAACTGGTGGATGGAGTACAACAAAAAGAAGTTATCTTCTCATTTGAACAGTTCAGACAATATAAGGATAAATGATAAGATTATATTCGAAGTTTTTTTATTTGAATACATATAAGAATGTAATTACACTTTGCGAGAAATACGACATTTCTGTTTCGACCCTGTATAGATTGTCTTGAAATTGAAATGGGTATGTTAGTTAGGAGAAAAAATGATAAAAATATGAGTGGATAATTGAGATTTAGTTGATTGATTTTTCGGTGTTATTATTGTATAATATTTTTTGTATTTAGTAAAATCAAGGCTTTGCAGGTTCGAGGGTAGAAATGGAAGAAGCCCGAGTAAGGGCATTGACACACGTCCTCTATGAGATACTTCACGTTGTCAACATCTTGTAGAAATGGAAGAAGCCCGAGTTAGGGCATTGACACACGGCATCAAAATTGCCCTCAATCGTCGTTTCAGGAGTAGAAATGGAAGAAGCCCGAGTTAGGGCATTGACACAATTTTTTCCCAATTTTATTTATGGTTGTCTTGTGTAGAAATGGAAGAAGCCCGAGTTAGGGCATTGACCACAGGCTGGTGCAATTATGCATCAGCCTTTTTGGTTAGAAATGTACATAGACTATAAAGAACTTGTTCCATGTAAAAAATGTGGGCAGAGACCACGATACATCAGTCATTAGGTATTCGTCTATTTTCAACTTTAGGTTAAATGCATATTAAGGATATTTAATATAAAATTATATTATCAAACTATTTGTATGAATAATTTGTTTGCTTAAAGGAGGAATGAATATGAAGATTAATAATAGATTGAAGAACAAATTAATAATAGCAGATAACTGCTATTATGATATGGACTGTTATAAGACAAAACTTAACAATAATGTTTTGGTTGTCGGAACTTCAGGAAGCGGAAAGACAACAAGTATAGTGACACCCAACATTTTGCAGGCAACGGGCTCTTATATAATATCAGATCCAAAAGGAAATCTTTACGGTAAGTATGGAGATTACCTAAAAAGCAAAGGATATCGGGTGCTTAAGTTGGATTTTGTCCATATGGATCAATCATCAAAGTATAACTTTATGCATTATATTCACTGTGAACAGGATATAGTTAAAGTTGTCGATGCAATTTATTCTCAAAACTCGCATGATTGTGAGGATGGCGGTTTCTGGGATAATTCATCAAAACTTTTATTGCAGGCAGTTATAGCGTACCTCTGGGAGTTTGCGGATGAGAAAGAGCAGACTTTTTGTAATATACTCAGATTGTTGGATGCTTGTAACGTAAAAGAGGGATGCCCCGAATCAAAAAATAATTTAGATAGAATAATGGAAAGTATACCTCAAGACAGTTTTGCTTCGCGACAGTATAGACGGTTTAGGGTTGCGGCTGGGAAAACGCTAAAAAGCATTTTGATCTCTTGTTTTGCGGCATTTGGCGCTTATGATTCAACACAATTCAGACTAATGACTGCATACGATGAAATTGAGATTGCTTCTATAGGCGACAAAAAAACAGCAGTTTTTGTTGTTGTTTCGGATACTGACAGATCAATGGATCCTTTTGTAAATACATTTTTTACGCAGGCGCTAAATGTGTTGTGTGAGCATGCAGATAATGATTGTGATGATAACAGACTTCCGATTGATGTCAGATTTATACTGGATGATTTTGCAACAAACTGTATAATAGAGGAATTTCCCAGAATGATTTCAAGTATACGTTCGAGAGGTATCTCAACAATGCTTATGATTCAGGCAGAGTCACAACTTAGTGCCAGTTATGGAAATGATGGTAGAACAATCGTTTCTAATTGTGATACATATGTATATTTGGGCGGTAATGATTATGAAACAGCTGACCTGGTTGCCCAAAGGCTAAATGTTCCAGTAGGTGATATTCTTTATATGGGTATTGGTGAATGTGTTGTCTTTCGAAGAGGGAGTAAGCCGTATAGGGGCAATATTTTCAACTTGGATAAGCTTGTTATAAGGCAACAATGTCAAATAAAAGGGGGGCTGGAAGAAAATGAAAGAGCAGTTTGATTTGTTTGTTAGCGGAGAAGAGTCAGATGAAGATAAACTCGTAGAACAAGTAAGAAATGAATTGAAAAAAAGATGCTGCAGCATTTGATAAACAACGGAAGAATACCTTTGCCGGTATATATTTCAAAATGATAAGAAAAGGAGTGATTTATTATGAAAAATGAAAAATATATTTATATGCCAAATGTACTTGAAAATACGCACAATGGATTCGTCGAAGTAACTCTTGCATCAAAACATTTTATGAACAGAAAACTATTTGTTTACGGAAGTATAACACCCGAAAGCGCCAACGCTTTTGTTGCGGAACTTATGTATCTGACAGATATTAGTGATGAACCGATAGATATCTACATCAATTCAGGAGGGGGAGAAGTAAACTCCGGTTTGCTTATGTATGACGTTATACAAAGTGTTAAGTCACCAATAAATATATATTGCACCGGGCGTGCAATGAGTATGGCTGCTATTCTTCTTGCAGGAGGACAAAAAGGGAGAAGGTTTATATTGCCTCATTCAGAGGTTATGATACATGAGCCTTTAATAACAGGAGGAATTGGTGGTTCTGCTAGTTCAATACGCGATATATCAGATTCAATTTTAAATACAAAAAAAATAACAAATGAGATACTTGCAAAGCATACAGGAAAGACGCTGAAAACTATAGATAAGGCTACACTTCACGATAACTATATGACAGCAGAAGAAAGTGTAAAGTTTGGTATTTGTGATCAGGTAGTTGATAGCTTGTAGTGAATTGTCTTGGTAAATCTTAATGTAGAAGGAGGTGAGGTATATGGAAAAACTCAAGAAGTTATTGGCAAATCTTCATCTAAGGTAGTATATCTTAGAATTATTTCATTGTTCATAGCCATTATTGCTAGTGTATTGTAATCCGTTTCTTCATCAGTATATTTAACCACTGCCGATTCTATAACTTCACTATTATTTTTTTTCTTAACATTAACAAGCCCTACATTTCTATGTGGATATCTTTCCTTTATTTCGTCCCACGTCATTTTCTTATTATTCATATGATTTTCTTTGTTCATTGAAAATATCCTTTCTGTGCTGCTTATTTTTATTACCTGATTTCATCAAATTCCGGATCATGCGGTAGAGTCATAGCCATATTGTATTTGAGGAGTTCTCTTTCTAATTGGGTTAGTAGTTTCTGCCAGTTTCCGCATAGTGTTATAGGTTTTGGTGCTTGGTAATCATTGTTGTCAGATAATGCACCAGCCTTTATAAAAAACTTATTGTATTGGAAACATGTCATCATACTTGTTAATAAGTGAATTGATACTATTATTGCTTATATGAAGATTGTATATAATGAGTTCCTGACGTAAGGCTTCGAGGATACCGTCAAGACCATGTAGGTTTTTTGGTTTGCTTGCATCTACAATATTGTTAAATTCGTATTGTTCAACAGTATCAAAAAGAATTTCATAGTAGTGTGTTTGGCGAATGTTATTGTCATTTTCAGAGGAAATCTTTTTGCTGAATACATATATGCCGGGTCCGTCAATTTTAGCCAAATCGTGCCTTTCAAAAGAGTCGTAAAATGTCTTGTCGGAATTATATAGTTGCGAGAAAACATCATCATTTTCATCTTTGATGAGTGCCTCGTATATATATGCAATATTTCCGATGCTATTTTCAAATATAGCTATGGTTGCATCATGTTTTTGAAGTTCATTTTCGGAATCGAAAACAAATAATACAATTGGGTGGATGATTGTTTTGTTTGTTATTGCATAAATAAGACCTAATGGCAATTCCATACAATTGCTAATGCCTTGCAAAGACGATTCTTCGGTCCTCTTAAGGTATAAAATATCAGTAAGATAAGTTGCTCCGTTGTTGTTTTTCTTTTGTCCGACCAGTGGTTTGGCAACATGTGTGGAATAGTTAGGATGACTGATAATTTCTTTGGTAATATTTGGTATTGTTATAGCAGGAACTATTTCTAAGTTATCAGTTTCATTGTATAAATATTGAATGCATATGCGCATTTCGATGGTTATTCCTTGGGCACCATTTACAAAAACATCAAGTATCGGTACGAATTCTACAATCTGTCTCCAATAGTTTGATGCATTAAACATTCCCGGATACTCGGCTGCATAAACAATACTCTTGTTCTCATATTTTATAGAATATCTATACTTACAGTCTTGGTCTGAATTTAAGTTCGTAGACTGAAACAGACCGGTTTTCTTAAGCATGGATATTATTGTATCTTCGTCATGTGGGTTGCCTGTGGAGGCAAATATTGTTTGAATATCTTCTAATACTATATGGGTGAAATTATCTCGCCACTCATCTTGTTTGTAACTTGTTGTAAGCATAACATCGTTTTTGTATAAAGTGTTCCACCCATTTATAAGTTTGTATTTATTTTCAACAGAGAAAGCCGATGTATTCACATCCATTATTGAAAACATGTTAGCTATGTTGATTTGCGTGACATACTGCATTATGCTTGCTTTAGCAAGAAGTTTTCGCTGGTCATCCGAAAGAGAGGATTCCTTTGCTTCTTTGTATAACATAATGAGGACTATCACAGAGTTGACGTTGATAGGTATTTTATTTTTAAATATATAATTGTTCCAAATTTGGTTTTGAGACGAACTTTTGTTGGGGCGTTCGTTCCAAATTTTATTTAAATATTCCTTGGGAGTATCTAAAAGTTTTATAAGTGTTTCTTTTCTGAATCGAAGGACGTACTTTGCAAACTTATAAGTGTCAGAATCATTTGTCGATGATTGGTTTTCAAACAATTCGGCTAATAGGCAATCGAGTTCTTGTTTAGAATCTGTTACCTCCCCAGGTGGTTGAAATTTTAGTCTGAAATGTGCTCTTATCATGCGGTCCCAGTCACAGAGATTATAACGTTTGCTGGATTCGCTGTTGTCCATTGTATAAATGATTTCCTCATTCGCATATCTGGCAGCATGTCTTTTTCTTGCATATACATCATATGCAAGGTTTTCCAGTGAAGTTACCATTGTATCGTCGCATAATTCAAGTGATGCAAGAATGCTATGAAAACGTCTTAAGAATTCTCCCTGATCTTTCCACATCTGGTTTATTTTGTAGTTATAGTCGTGTTCAATTTCAAGCCATCCTTCAAATGTAACTGTTCTTAATTGAATTTCAAAAGTTTTGTCAATATGCTTGTTGGTGATAATTCCAGAGAATTTTTTTTGGAGTTCATTATTCAATTCAAAAACACCATTAACTGAAATGGCACGAAATTCCTCCGGTTTAAGTTTTCCCTTTGTCCAGCCTTCACCGGTAATATTGAAGTGTTGCGTAAACAATCTCTTTAGGATTGGCATATCTTCAATGAAATATATCATTATACGGAACCCAAAGAGATCTTGTAGTTTATGCGTGCCCTGATAAACAATCCGACCTTTCTCATTAACGGAACGTAATTTTTTATTTAGAGAATATGCACTTTTTACTCGTCCGATTATTCTGTAATATATACCGCATTTGTCCAAAAGAGTTGTTATTTCTTCACGAAGTTCTTCCCAAATCTCTAATAGTTCCCTTTGTTTAGATTCATCTTCCAGTTCCTTGACTGAGTACTCATTTAAATTAATCGAATTATTATCTGAAGGCTCTGCGGAAAGTGGAATGTTATTTTCAAAAATGATTTTTTCAGACATGGTGCGCCTCCTTGTTATTTTATAACTATTATAAATTATATTTTATAAAAAAACTCAAAAAAAGTAAATTTAAGAAAAAAACAGTTGATATATAAGTATCTGAAGAAAATTGGAGGTGACAGATATGAAGTTAAAAATATTTAATTTTTTAAGATTAGTTACAACACCAAGTCATAAAGCGTATACTTTTTTTGATGATATATATACAGAACTTTGTTGTTCGAGTGTAAGTGAGGATATTGCATCAATTGTAGCGTTAATATATGAAATATATTTCTTTGCCCATAATGGAATTGGTTTATGGAGTGTTGTGGTTGGCGGATTTGAATTTCTGTTATTGTGGTGCGTAATAATTGCTGTAGTAAGAATTGTTATTATTGCAATTAATTATTTTAACAAAGTAATGTTTGCACTTGGTAACCGCATTTATGAGAAGGCTGATAAAAAGATAAAATATGAAGAAAATCAAATCCGTATGGAGTTTGAACGCAAAAAGGCGGAGGAGAGAAGATTAAAGGAACAGGAAAGAAGACGCCGGGAAGAAGAGGCAAAAGAAGCCAGACGTCAGGAAGAAAGACGAAGAGAAGAAGCCAAACGTCGTGAAGAAAGACGAAGAGAAGAAGCCAAACGTCAAGAAGAGAGAAGGCGTAGTGAGCAAAAAAAGAACGGTGATTCTAACGAAAAGCAATCAGGTTCTAAAAACTATAATAATGAGTCGCACAAAAGTAGAGGAAATAAAGAATCAACGATTAAAGAAGCAATGAAATTATATGGTCTTTGTGAAGGCTTTACATTGCAGGAATTAAAAAAATCTCAAAAGCAGCTTTTGAAAAAATATCATCCGGATAATAATCCGGATTGTGTTGAAAAAAGCACCATAATGTCAAAGAAAATTAATTCTGCTTATGATGCGTTAAAAGAAATAGCAGCATAAGAGATAACATTACACCTGCTAATGACGTATTGTCGTTTTTGTTAAGCAGTGATAAAATATTATTTGTATGAGAAACAAATGTTGGAAGGGGAGAAGATAATGAAAAAGTTTATTTCGGTTATGCCGTTACAACCAAAACAGAATTTGATTAAAAGCATTTATAAGGCAGTAGGCAATGAAAAACTAAATTGTGGTTTTGAAACTGCCTTTCCTGTGATTACGCTTATAAATGGTTTTGCTAAAAAGGATGAAAAAATAGAAGTTATTATTTTGCGTCATCAATATGCAAATTCTATTGAAAATTATAAAGTGTTTGAAGAGGAAATCTCATCTCTTTCCGAAAAGAAAGGCTTTTCGTATGAGCTTAATGTTATAGATGTTCCATATGATAATAGTCCTTCGGTTCATCTGAATACATTTGCCAAATTAGCAGAACAAATAGACGATGAAGATTGCGTGAACGCTTGCGTCACATATGGTACAAAGCCATTATCCCAAGTTGAAATTATGGCAATTAATTTTGCATATAGAGCAAAACGTGATTGTACGATAGGGGCAATAGTGTATGGCGAGTTTGATCATAATGAAAAGAAAGCGAAAGTATATGATATAACCAACCTCTTCTTTATGGACGAAATGGTTAGGACTCTTGCGGAACATGGGGTGGGTGAGCCTATGAAGGCAATAAAGAGTTTAGCTATGATTGATGAGGGCGAGGAATGAAATATGGATATAAAAGATGCCAGAAAAGAAACATTTAAAAGAGCTGAAGACCTTCTTAAAAAAGTTCGTGAGTTAGAAACAAATACGGAAGAAACAAATACGGAGGAAAAGAGAAGATTATATGCGGAAACATGGTGTGTGCTGTTCACGTTGGAAGGCGATTTTCTCCGCGGCAGCAAAGGTAATATTAAGGAAAAACTACATGATTTATTTATAGATATTATTAATGGCACCTTGAAAAATTATAATCCTTATAACAAAGACGGAACAGAACAACCTTTGGAGAATTATTTTAATTATATGTGTAAAACACGTAAAAAAAACGTTTGGAAAAGAGAAAAAATACAAACTGTCAATGATGAAAATGTAGACACCTTTGACGAGGAAGGAACGGGTTATAGGCTTTCAGACACTGTTGAATATGACGAGTGGTTTGAAAATGAAAGCGATGCTTCACAAGGTTTGGACAAAGTAGAAAGGTGTATTAACACAGAAGAAACAATAGAGTATGTTTCGAGTGTCGGTATGATCGTATGTAAATTATGCAAGAGTCGTAATCAAAAGAAGTATTATCCGCTATATTATACAAATGTGATATCGGCATATATGCGGTTTCTTGCCGATGAAGAGAAATATGGGGAAATAGAAAAAATGAATTCGGCACATGCCAATCAGATATTTGATACGATTAATTGCGAATTCCTTAATACTTACACGACGGAGGAATGTAAAACTTTAAAGGAAATTGCTTGTGTTGCTTATAAGCAAAACAAAGATTTTGGGATTATGAGATGTCCGGAACGGGAAATTAAGGCATTGCCGCTACCGAGTCCAGTATTCTGTAATTATATTGCTGATCATTTTGAAATATATTCTCAAAAGAATAAGAACACCATTAATTCGTTTATATCAAAGTATCGTGAGCAGTTTAATGAAGCTTTGGAAAATGCAGGCATAATACATATTTCAAACACGGTTCAACTAAAAAATGATTGAGGTAAAAAACATGAAAAACAAAACAGAAAAGATTAATAAGAATATATTGTTCCTATGTATGAGTGATCTTCGTTATAAGAGTTTAAATTATTATTGTTATAATAATCGTTATTACAAGTGTGTAAGCCAGTTAGAAGCAGGTACTAAAACTGTTATTGACACTATAGTTAAAAATGAAGTTTCAGAGCCCTTGAATATTATCGTTTTTAATACGGAAGAAACATTGAATGATAACAAATTGATTAAAGGGATTTATGATGATTCTGACATAAATAATGAATACGATTTTTATAAAAAAAGAATAAATGATTACGTAACTGATTGTGAGGATAATGCCCCGTTCAAAGTTGATGACATTGAAGATGAAATACTAAAAACAGATATTGACAACAAAGTGGTATCATTTCTGGAAAATGATGACAATAATCGTGATTTGAATGAAAGGTTGAAAGAATATGAGGATCAAATTATTAATGATGTTGTAGACGTTCATTTGAAAAAAAGATATGCCACTGAGGAACAAAAGGATTATATTGAAGAAGCATTAAATCATGTTACGGATAATTCTTCAAAAACGCATGATAATACATTGGATGAATTGAATAAGTATTTATCGCAGTGGACTTCTGATCTTGCTAATGATTTAAACAATTCAAATCTTGATATGGCGGCACTTAATCTTATTGATAATAAAATAGAGAACGCAAAAAAAGAAATAACATCTCCATCTTTTCATATGATAATGGGATATCAGACAAGTTATAGAAAACTTCGCATGGTAATGAGACTGCAATTGGCTAAATTGCAGGACAAATTAAGTGCTTATAATACAGATTCTGAAAACTATAGCAGTATTAATTCTGAATCTGACATAATCATTGAAAAATTGGTGGAAATCAGTTTGAAATTAAAACAGGAGATTGAGGATAATAAAAATAATTATAGAAATAGGATTATATTATATATTCGACAATTATTGTGTGAGATGTTTGTAGACAATCTAAATGATTCGATTTCTCATGATGATGTCATTGTTAAGTTCAGATCTATTGAAATTAAACATGGTATAGAAGAAAAGATGGATGAGATAGAAAGCGTTATTTTTGGAAACGAAAGTGATTGTGAGTATAATATTTATTTTGATACGCAAGGAGGCGCACGAGATAATGTTGTTATGATGAGTGCGGTTATGGAGTTGTTTAAATCCAGATTAGCCACACAATATAAAGAATTAAGAATTGAAACACTTGCAACAAATTACAATAATAATAATAGGA
This sequence comes from Lachnospiraceae bacterium, assembly GCA_015057325.1. GTDB lineage: Bacteria > Bacillota > Clostridia > Lachnospirales > Lachnospiraceae > CAG-590. The sequence goes on from SVEQ01000010.1 coordinate 73,131, forward strand.
TTAATAATTTATATTCAAACAAGGAAAAGTACGAAACTTTTGATCTTGTTGGTGGAATTAATGAGTTTAGCAAGTTTTTTAAGGTTGGAAGATTAAAAAAATATATAGAAAAAAATATTGAGGGAAGACTTGATGACCAATCGAAAGGTAATGATAATGTAGTAGTTTTGTTTAATAATTTAAAAAAATTATTAGATAAACTTGATGGTATATCGAGTGATTTATATTTATGCAAACTTGATGGCATTGGTAATGACATTACGGAAGTTAATAAGCTTATCAATGGGAGGGGTAAAGAAAAGGGAATTAAATGCATGATTGATGATCTTCAGGATTTGCCCGGCCTGAAGAGTACAATGAAAATCTTAAATTTCATAGTAAATCATATAAATATGATGCTTGTTATTCCTACGACCCGTGAAGATAAAGTTTCTATCGCAAAGTTGATTGGATTTTGTTTGAAGATGGATATGTTACAACAGGCAGTGACGCTTGCGGCGGAAAGCACGCCTTTATATTTGTTCGAGAAAGGGATTGTTTCTGTTCCGGCAGAATCAAAGCTAAAGGAGGGAAATAAAGGAATTCGTATAGATAATACCAATAACGCAAATGGTAATCCATTTAATGTTCAGTATTTCAAAGAGTCATTTTCCCAATTTTGGATAATTAATTTGAATAAGATTGTCAAACAGGATTCGAAAACTATAGGTATTTTGAATAGTTATAAATACATGCTTAAATTTACCGAACGTAACGAAGAAACAGGTAGAAGTGAATTTATTTTAAATATCAGTAATCCTCTTGAATTGGTTGTATCAAGACACAAATACAGTAATTATGATATGCAAGAATCAAAAAGTCGAGTTGAAGAAATTGTGGATTTTACTACTAATAATTATAACCCTGAAAAGAAGATATATAAAGATTTGAGAAGTGAATATGAGGATGATAAAAGATTTATAACCAAATTAGACAGTTTTAAAAAAAGGTATGATTTTGTAAATAAAAACTGCAGGAACCTTGAAAATTGTTACGCTGGTTTTTTAAACTATGGTGGCTTTAGTAAGAGATGGAGCAATTTTGTAACCGAAAATCTGAACAGATTATCAGAAGAAGAGTTGAAAAAGAAAGAAAATGTGGAGAAACTTATTGATGATTGGATGATTTATTACACAATTGTTGTATATAATAAGTTAAAAACTTTAAGAAATGATACCAATCATGCTTCAGATGTTAACGTACAAGATTTAAAAAAATATTGTAACTGTTACATAAAAACGCTTGAGTATTTTGAATTGTAAGGAATAAATATATTTGCATATTTGGTGTTAGTTATTAAAGTATGTTTAAGTAATAAACAAAAGGAGAAGGTATGAGGAGAGAGAAAAGAAGACGAAGTGAAAAAATAGAAAATAATAAAAAATATAAAAAGAAATACGATGACGAAACTTATTTGAATGAAAATAATAATCAGAGAGGACCGGAGTATATAGAAAATAAACACGAAAATGTTCTTTTGTTTTGTATTAGTATTCTTCCGCAAAAAAGAGTGGAAAATAGTTATTCATACGGCGAAAGAGGGGATGCCGATTATTTTGAGTGTAGAGGAATTCTGTCTGTAGAACCGGGAAGTAAATATATTATTAATAAACTTCATGAGAAAAAGGAAAAATTAGATAGGATTATTGTTGTTGCATCGAAAGATGCAAGAGAGAAAAAAGACGGTGAATGGGGAGAACGCTCTGCAGTAGATGTTTATAAAGAGCAAATTGAAGCATTTTTGAATGACTTTTATTCCGATGAGGATGGTTATATGCCGGTGATTGAAGAGGTCAAATTTGAAACCGGAGAAACCATTGGCGAATTGTTGTCAGTTATTAATACAGTTACTGCAGGGGCTGAAGATGATAAGCAAATACAGTTATACATCGATACACAAGGCGGATATCGTAATTGGGCATATCAACTTGACACGTTGGTAGGCATACTGAAGACATACAAAAATATTGATGTTGCGGGTCGATATGCTGTTTCTTACAGTTATAATCAAGATAGTCCGAATAAGATTATTGAGGTTGACGAGTTCTTTGCTATGAATGATTTGCTTAGAGCTTATCAGAATTATAAGCGTTATGGCGTGTGCGATGATTTATTCGATTATTTTAGTGAGAGCAGTAATAAAGATGTAAAAAAACTGGCAGAAGCAATGAAGAATGCTATGGATGCCCTTGTGTTATGCAATATGAATGAGTTAGACAAGAAGTTGAATGAAGTAGCCGATATGTCTGAAAAATTGAAGTATCATGCATCAGAAAGCAAATTTCACCTGATAATAGATGATATACAAGAAGATTTTAAAAAAATCAACCCTGATAAATACGCAGATAAGATTATTTCTCGAGTGAGGTGGTGCCGTGACAAAGGGATGATTATGCAAGCACTAAATATAATAGAAAGTGAATTTCCTCAATTGATTCTTGATTTGCCTTTGGTTGAACTGAACTATGAACCAGATGGCATAGTGACGGCAAAATGTAATGGGGAAATAATTCCTAATATCAAAAAAACCAATAAAGATGTGGTGGAAAAAGAAAAAGGACTTTATGATCCAAAAGAGATTTTAAGTAGACAATTGATATATCAGCGGATCAGCGGTATGGAAGAAGAATTGAAAGGCAAGAATGTAAAAAGCATGGAAAAATCTTTTGAACAGGTTGTTATAAATAACAAACTTGAAAAAGGAACTATCTATATTCAGTTTAGACAAAAAGAAACAGATAAAATAGTATATTATTATCCGGCATCGTATACAGTGGTAGATAAATATGTTAACAGTTTAAACAAACTTTCTTGTTTGTACATGATGTTAAAGAAAGAACGAAATAATGCGGACCATTTGACTGATGAAATTAAACCAATGGCTTACATAAAAGAATGCATTGATAAGTTCCTAGAAATTTTAGATTTATGTATAAAAGGTTTAAATGAATCTAAAAAAAAGAGCAATAATGAGAGTTAGATAATTTAATAATTGAATTTTGCAGCATCGCGGGAGTGATGCTGTTTTTTTATATTTTAAAAAAATTATTTTTTTTTTTGTAAAAATGTAAATTTTCGAAAAAACGGTATGATATATAAGTATAACACAAATTAAGGAGAAAATTATTATGATGAAAAATGATTTTATATATATAGATACAGAAAAAATATCAGAGAGAATAGACAACATACTTTTAGAAAAAGGCATAACAACTCAAGAAGTAAGTGTAATGCTTAATATATCGTATCAGGCAGTTAATAAGTGGCGTAGAGGGCTTGGCTTACCAGATATCGAGAATTTGTATCTTTTAAGCCAGATTACGGGGGTCACAATTGACCGAATAATAGCTGAAGATACTTCTGTTAAGCAAGAAGAACTCGAACCATGCTTGTGATAGTCAGACTAATGAACATTTACAATTTTTAAGTTGAATTAGAAGAGGTGATTAATATGGAAAATGTTAAAAATATTAGAAAAGTTAATATAAATAAAATATCAGATGATGATAAGTTCTTTTATTCATATATTATAAGCATATTTATACCGATTGTTATAGCAAGCATTGTTAGACTAATTTTATCTCCCTTTTTTACGCTTAACTACATACCTTCGGAGTCTATGGAAACAACATTGATGACAAATGATTATGTAATATGTTCCAAATATAAGGGAGAAGAAATTAACAGGTTTGATATTATTACATTTCATGCACAGGTGTCTAATGGCGATCTTTTAATAAAAAGAGTTATCGGGTTGCCCGGCGACACTGTAGTTGTTGACAACGGTGAGGTTAGGGTCAACGGTGAGGTTATTGACGATTCGTTTGCAAGTGAGATGTACGATATAGAAGGCGATGGTACATATATTGTACCGGAAAATCATTACTTTGTAATGGGAGATAATCGAGACAATTCGTACGATAGCAGATTTTGGGACGAGCCCTATGTTGCCAAAGAAGATATACAGGCAAAGGCAGCATGTACCGTCTTTCCTTTGTGGCACATAAAAAGTCTTCGATACAAAGAAGGGAGTGACTAATAATGAAATACGCTTTAGTTAAACATCCAAACTTTAAATATATCAAACTTTCAGAGGCAGACAATCCTATGTATGCTTCAAAGTTCATAGGGAACGAAGTAGAAATCTTTTCGGGGACAAGGGAAGAATTAATAGAACTTGGATTCCTTGAAAGAAAAATTAGCAATAACCTTAAGCGCACAGAGGATTCTGCTGCAACATTTTTAGCGAATGCAAAACTTCGCAAAATGACAGGCGAAGAGTTGTGTGAAAAAATAAGAAAAAAGAGGAACGAGTCATAGAATAACCAAAAGAAGGGAGTGTATGTATATGTCACATGTTTATAGAATATACGAAAACAAACTAAAATACTTTGAATTTGTTTGTCATAGAGAACAGGTTCCTTATGAATTATATCCAAACGAGGGGATGAACTACCGTAAGATTAGTATGGATATCTCTAGGAGCAAGTTCGAAGAGATTTTAGACGATATAGATTGTGAGATTCAGAGGGAGAACTCAAAGCATCCGGAGATTCCGGTTATAAGTTTTAGAACTATGATGCAACCGAAAAAGTTTCAAAGACTAGTAGCAGGGCGAGGTGTGTTCCGCCCGCTGTCCAGGGACAAAGAAAAGTTTAGAGAATTCTAAAAATTTGACAATTAAATATTTTTGCATATAATTTATTAATACGACAACCAAATATTTCTTCGGGGCGGAGTGAAAGTCTCCACCGGCGGTATTTGAATTATTCATAAGCCCGCGAGCCGTAAGGCATGAATCGGTGTGAATCCGATGCCGACAGTATAGTCTGGATGAGAGAAGATGATAAGATAATTCGTGCGTGCTTTATTGCACTGCGATTATTGATGTGATTATAAGCCTTGAAGATTTGTTCTTCGAGGTTTTTTTTAACAGAGGAGGTGGCAAATGTTTACCGGAATCATAGAAGAAATAGGTAAAGTTGTATCGATTAAGAACGGTGCCAAGTCATCGGTGCTTACCATAAATGGCAAGCTCATATTTGAAGATATGCATATTGGCGATTCGATTGCAGTTAATGGAGTGTGTCTTACTGTAACAAGCAAGACAAATGATACTTTTACCGCAGATGTAATGGCGGAAACGCTTAGAAGATCATCACTTGGCAGTTTGAAGGTCGGGAGTTATGTAAATCTTGAACGAGCTATGGCAGCAAATGGTCGCTTCGGAGGTCATATAGTAAGCGGTCATATTGACGGAACAGGAGAGATAGAAAGTTTCGTCAAAGAGGACAATGCTGTATGGGTCACAATTAAAACACCTGATAAACTTCCAAAATATATAATAGAAAAAGGCTCGATAGCCATTGACGGCATATCTTTAACCGTTGCATATGTAGATGACAGGTGCTTTAAAGTATCACTTATACCGCACACAGGAGCTAATACAACACTACTTGATAAAAAGCCCGGCGACATCGTTAACCTTGAAAACGACGTAGTCGGCAAATACGTAGAGAAACTGCTCCGATACGGCAACTCTTCCGCACCCGCCTCACCGTCGCGGGCATCGGAATCTCCTCTCACTGAGGACTTTCTTATGCAACACGGATTTATGTAGAGGATATTGTATATTATTATGAAAAATGTTTAGTTGTGATATACACAACATGAATATAGATGTATATAAAAATACACAGGAGGAAATATAGATGCCAGAATTTAATACACCCGAAGAACTTGCCGCAGAACTTAAAGCCGGCAAGTGTATAGTCGTTCTTGACGACGAAGACAGAGAAAATGAGGGAGATGTGATATGCGCAGCCGAGTTCGCAACAACAGAGAATGTGAATTTTATGGCTAGTTATGCAAAAGGTCTAATTTGCATGCCGATGGATCCAAGTTATACGGACAAGCTTCATTTACCGCAGATGTGCATAACCAATACGGATAACCATTGTACTGCATTTTCCGTATCTGTTGACCATGTAAGCACAACAACAGGAATATCTGCGTTTGAGCGTGGAGTAACCGCAAGAAAGTTTGTTGAGGATGACGCAAAGCCCGAAGACTTTAGAAGACCGGGTCACATGTTCCCGTTAGAGGCGCGCCCGGGAGGCGTAATCGAGCGAAGAGGTCACACGGAAGCAACAGTTGATTTCATGAAGCTTGCAGGACTTAAGCCGGTTGGACTTTGTTGTGAAATAATGAAGGACGACGGAAGCATGGCAAGACGAGATGACTTGTTCGAGTTTGCGGCAAAGCATGGACTTAAAATTGGAACTATCAAAGATCTTATCCAGTATCGTAAGGAACATGAGGTTTTCGTTGAGTGCGTTGCGAAGGCCAAGATGCCTACCCGCTACGGCGAGTTTACGATATATGGCTATGTCAATAAGTTAAATGGTGAGCATCACGTAGCACTTGTCAAAGGTGATATAACAGACGGCAAGCCTGTTCTTTGCAGAGTGCATTCAGAATGTCTTACAGGAGATGCACTTGGTTCTGCCAGATGTGACTGTGGACAGCAGTATGATGCAGCAATGAAGATGATTGCAAAAGAAGGTCGAGGAGTGCTATTATATCTTAGACAGGAAGGTCGAGGCATTGGACTTATCAATAAGATTCGTGCCTATGAACTTCAGGATCAGGGACGTGACACGGTAGAGGCTAACCTTGAACTTGGCTTCCCTGAGGATGCAAGAGATTATACAATTGGAACACAGATCCTTGTTGATTTGGGTATCAAAGAGCTTCGCCTTATGACGAACAATCCGCTTAAGGTATACGGACTTGAGGGCTACGGCTTATCAATCGTAGAACGTGTTCCAATCATCATGGAACCGGGAAAATATGATGCGTTCTACCTTAAAACAAAACAAGACAGAATGGGTCACATTCTCAATCTATAATTTTTATAACGAGTATTTAACAATTAAGTAGTCTTATATGAAAATGAAAGAAATTGAAGTGAAAATAGGAGGAAATATAAATGAACACTTTAGAAGGAAAATTAGTTGCAAAAGATATGAAGGTCGGTATTGTTGCCGCACGTTTTAACGAGTTTATCGTTTCAAAATTAATCGGAGGAGCTGTTGACGGTCTTACAAGACACGACGTACCTGAGGATAATATCACACTTGCCTGGGTACCTGGTGCATTTGAAATACCTGTTGCAGCAAAGAAGATGGCAGAGTCAGGAAAGTATGATGCTGTAATCTGCCTTGGTACAGTAATCCGTGGTGCAACAAGCCATTATGATTATGTATGTAATGAAGTTTCTAAGGGAGTTGCACAGGTATCACTTAACACAGGCGTTCCTGTAATGTTTGGAATCGTAACAACTGAAAATATCGAGCAGGCAATTGAGCGTGCCGGAACAAAGGCAGGCAACAAGGGATATGATTGCGCACTCGGTGCAATCGAGATGGTTAATCTTTTAAAGCAGATGTAAGTTATTAGTTTATCTGGCAATACTAAATGATAAGGGGTGCGGTGATATAATGTTTAGACTTGAAGATGGACAGTTGCATACATTGCTTGGGATCCTTATAGCGGTTACGTTGTTAATCGGTATGCTGTTCGGGTTTACCAACAAAAGCAGGCAGTTTGTGTCCGGTCACGTATCAGAGATGGATTCACTTTCTGAAGGCTGGGTTGCTACTTATGAAACTTCAGATGAAGATAAACTCAAAGCATACGGGATATGGCCAAGTAAGGAGAAAACACAGACTATATCAGAGGTTGTCAATCTTCCAAATGACTTCAAATCAACGGCGGGAAGCGTTGTAACTCTTACAAATGAGCTTCCTGATATGCCTGAAGATGACATTTATCTTGTCGTTACAACAAGCAAGGGTCATGTTAAGATTTCCGTTAACAAAGAGATGATATATGACGATTCTGCCGAGTATTATGTCTTTCCGTATCATGTGATAAAACTTGATTCGAAGTATAACAAGGGCGATATTTCAGTTTACGTCAAATACAATGGTGGTGGCGCACAGGCTTCGGCAGTCAAGATAGGAACGTTTACCGAACTTATAGGTGAGGCGATAAATGAAAATGGAATCTTTGTCGTCTTTGCATTGTTTTTGTTTGTATCGGGCGTGTTCATTATTATTAACAGTTTGTTTGTGAAATCGTCATTTAGTAAAAAGAAATTGCTGGTTTATTCAGGATTTGAGACGATATCTGTCGGAGCAATGTTTTTGCTTCAAAGTAAGTTGTTCCATACCGTTCTTAATTGGGAAATGCTGGCGTACTTCTTGCAGTGCAGCATGGTCATAATAACGGCAGTGCTTCATTTGTTGGTGCAGAGAAGTCTTATACTCAGAAAGAAGTTTTTGACCGTAGTTGATTTTGGAATAATCTTTTACTGTATAGTTTATGTCAGCGTTATGGTGCTTAAATGGTTCCACCTCGTAACTTTCGACAAAGCATATTTGATAGAGCTTGTGTTATTTGCCGTGGGAGTTATCATTTATACACTTCTTATGGGAAGTGCATCATACGATTATAAGCAAAAAGAGGGCAGACCACTGTTTGTTGCAAACTTAGTGCTTATTATATGCACCGTTATCGAGTTGCTGTTGTATCTTAGCAAATACGGACATGGCATAAACGGAAAGCCTATAATTGCGGGCTGCACCATTTACTTTGTGGTTATGTGGATGTACGGTCTTAAACGTGCTCACTTCGTTGAGAAGGTTAAGGAGACAACCGGTGATGATGCTGCAATCAAAGAGCAGGTGATCGAGCGAATCAACCCCAACTTGTTGTTTGCGTCATTTCAGACATTGCAGAACCTGATTAAAAAAGGTTCAAATCTTAGCGTAAAAATGATATACTATATATCTGTATATGTTCGTGACAACATGCTTTCGCTTACCGATCAAGGCGAAATGATACCGTTTGGGGACGAGCTTGAGCATATACTTGCGTATTTGCAGTTGCAAAAAATCAGAAACCGCGGTTTTGAGTTTGCTATTGAATGCAAACACAAAGATTTCTATGTGCCACGTAACACGATTGAGCCGATGGTGGAAAATGCTGTTAAGTATGGAATCGGTGGCAATGATAACACAGGTAACGTTGTTGTTCGCGTGTATGAACGTGAGGAAGGATACGCAATTCAGGTTATTGATGACGGAATAGGTTTTAATGCAGGTAAGCTCAAAAATACAAGTGCTACTAGTCTAAAGAACCTGTTTGAAATATTAGAAAGCAAGTGCGAGGCAAAGACTGAAATTATTTCAAAAGAAGGAAAGGGTACGGTTATTACCGTGATTATTCCTACACTTGAAAATGAACTTGCAACTGAAGAAATTGAGGATTTTGATGATGAATTATAATACCCAGGAGGGTCCTTCAAACAAACCTAATAACGATAAAGGAAAAATGAGCATGGCGGATAGATTTATTAAGGCTATGTTTTTGCCGGGAGATTATCCGGAACTAATAAGACTTAAATTTGGAAGTGTTGTAAGTTTCTTGTGTCTGCTTATGTTTCTTGTCAGCTTTGTGCAGTACGCAATTCCTGTACTGGCAAGGCTTGCCGGATATGGCGGAGTTAAGAATTATATAATCGATGTGCTTCCGGATTTCTCGTTAGAGAATGGCGAGTTTGACTTTTCGGAAAAGTATGAGAGAGATGATGAGACAGTTAACATGTATTATCTTATCGATACGAGCAAAGAGAAATTTACTGTTGATGATATAGATAGAGATAAGACGCAGGTAGTGCTTGTCAGTCATACAAATATGCTTGTATATAACAATGTAACAGGACTTGCCGGAACCGTTCAGGAAGAAAAGTTTTCTGATTTTAATATGCTTACAATCAATAATGAAAGTGTAGCATCATTTGCACCACTTATATATGTGGGATTGTTTCTTGCGTATGCTACCATGTATGTTATGTGTTTTGTGAGATATTTGTTGGCAGCACTTTTCTATGCGTTCCTGATGTATATTTTAACAAGAGTGATGATGAGCAAATTGTCGTTTGGAATTATTTATAAGATTGCACTTTTTGCACAGACAATTGGGGCGTTGGTTTCTGCAGTAGCAGTCCTTATAGGTACACCATTATTTATTATGGCAGGAAGTACATTTGCAATGATTGTAACGGTTGTGATTATGAATAGAGCATTCTTTAAGATTGTTCCACCACCTGCAGCACGAAGATAGAAAAAGTCGTCGGTTAATACGCCGACGACTTTGTTTTTTCTATGAGTTCATATGCTTGTGCGGATGATAACTTGCTAAGTGAAGAATTGTGATAGGTGCCTTCGTTGGTAACGTCTCGTCCAAACCAATCTGGTGCGACGTAACTGTTGGCACTTTCTTCATTTTCAAACTCGACCTCTGCAAGATACAATCCGTTAAGTTCCCTGTGAAAAACATCCAACTCGATAGTGAGATTGTTCTTTTCTGGGATTAAGTATCTTGTCTTACTTATAACCATACCATCAGCCTTGCCAAGCAAAGTTTTGTATGCTTCTTCGTTAAGCGGAAACTCGTGCTCTTCTCTTGTCATAAAACCCTCGCCCTTGTACGTGAGAATATACTTATCATCTTTCTTCCTAACCCTAAGCACCGGGTTGGTGATTATATACGCCTGCTCGAGCTCATGTGAATCGTAACTCTCAAGGTCGACGGGTAAATCCTTCTCACTTACAAGATACTTTCTTTCTATTTCCATAACATCTCAATTCCTTTCTTTTTTCTTTTCTCGTCGCTTTCTTTATGTCTATGCCCTTATCTCTCTTTTATGTACATAGTTGAACAAATTGTCAATATGATTAAATCAAGCAAGGGGTCAATGATTGGCATCTTTATTGAATGTGTATATGTTGCATGTCTGTCATATGATTTTATAAGCAGACCCTTTTTACCCGCCGGTACTTAGTGAGCAGTAATGCGAACTTAGTACCGTTGCGCGTAAAACGGAACGAGAGTGTGTCTGCGATGAAACCATATGACAGACATGCAACTGTAATTCATTTAATTATATCACACATTGAACCCGTTGTGTATTTGTGCTATATTTAATGTATTGTTTAACGGTAAATTAAAAGAAAATCAGGAGGGTTAGACATGAAGAAAGCATATTTATTTTTCGCCGAAGGCTTCGAAGAAGTAGAAGCACTCACCGTAGTTGACCTGCTTAGACGTGGCAAGGTTGATTGCGTGACAGTATCAATAACAGGTGACTATGACGTGACTGGTTCACATGGAATAGTAATTAGAGCAGACCGCCTTTTTGACGAGGGTGATTTGTCTGATGCAGATATGATAATACTTCCGGGAGGAATGCCCGGAACTAATTATCTTAAGGCACACGCAGGTCTTGATAAACTTATACATCAGTATGCTGATGCAGGAAAGTATCTTGCGGCAGTATGTGCAGCACCAACAGTATTTGGTGAAAAAGGATTGTTAAAAGGTAAGAACGCAACATGCTATCCGGGATTGGAAACAGGTCTTGTCAGTGCAAACCCAAAGACCGATCCCGTAGTCCACGACGGCCAATTCATCACAAGCCGTGGCATGGGCACCAGCATCGCCTTCGGCCTCAAACTCCTCGAACTTCTCGAAGGAGATGAGACCTCTACGGCAATCGGCAAAGCCGTCGTATATTTATAAAATAATGAAACTATATCACCTGCACAATCTGAATATTTTAAAAGGAATTTAGAAAATGTACGAAATTAGCACGTCCGTAAGAGGACTCGTCGAGTTTATTTTTAGAAGTGGCGACATTGCCCCGGGCGACGGCGCATCTTCCAAAGAAGCCATGCTTGCGGGAAGTCGCATTCATAGAAAGCTTCAAGGGAAAATGGGCCTTGACTATGAGGCAGAAGTACCTCTTCGAATAGAAATAGAAAAACCGGATTATGTTCTCACAATAGAAGGTCGTGCTGACGGAATAATAACAAATGATAAGGGCGTAACTATTGACGAGATAAAAGGTGTCTACAAAAAGTTGGAGAATATGGAGCAACCCATATATGTCCACAAGGCACAGGCAATGTGTTACGCCTATATTTATGCAAAAAAGAAAGAATTAGAAAGTATAAATGTCCGCATGACTTATTGCAACCTTGACACTGAGGAAATCAAACTTTTTGAGGAAGCATTTACTTATGAGACATTAGAAAAATGGTTTGATGATTTGGTAGAAGAGTATTGCAAATGGATGCAGTTTGATGTGGACAACAGAAAGCTTCGTAACGAGTCTGTTGAAAACCTCGCATTTCCGTACGACTACAGACCGGGACAGAAGGACATGGCAGGCACAGTTTATCTTTCAATAAAGAATAAAAGAAATCTTTTTGTTCAGGCACCGACCGGAATAGGCAAAACGATGGCAGCACTCTTCCCTGCAATACAGGCTATGGGTAATGGTTACGGAGAAAAGCTTTTTTATCTGACTGCAAAGACTATCGCAAGAAGCGTTGCACTTGACGGATTAGAGATATTAAGAGAAAAAGGGCTTCATTTTAGGAGTGTACTCATAACCGCGAAGGAAAAGATTTGTCCGATGGATGAGACAAACTGTGACCCGGAATATTGTCCTTATGCAAAGGGTCATTATGACAGAATCAATAAGGCGATGTATGATGTACTCGAGCATGAGGATAATATAACTCGAGATGTTATTTTGGAGTACGCCAACAAGCATATGGTGTGCCCTTTTGAAATGGGGCTGGACGTAAGTTTGTTTGTAGATGGAATAATATGCGACTACAACTATGTGTTTGATCCGAGAGTCAAGCTTAGAAGATATTTTGGAGAAGGTTCAAAGGGAGAGTATATCTTTTTGACGGACGAGGCACATAACCTTGTTGACCGTGCATCATCCATGTACAGTGCAGAGATATACAAAGAAGATTTCCTTAATATGAGAAAACTTCTAAAACCTTATAATGCAAAAATTGCAAAGCTGCTTGGTGATTGCAACAAGGAATTGTTAGAAATGAAAAAGCTATGCGATAACCAAAAGGGTTATGTGCTTGTGGCGGAAATTGATTCTTTGTACATCAAGCTTATGCGACTCCATGCACATATGGAATCATTTATGGAGGAGAGCAAAGAGATTAATTCGCTAAAACCTCATAAGGATGAGATACTTGATTTTTATTTTTCGATAAATCAGTTTTTGAACATCTACGACCTTGTGGATGACAGTTATGAGATATATGCGGAGCAGGTAAGTCCTACTTCATTTATGCTGAAACTTTACTGCATTCATCCGGCTAAGAACTTATCGGACTGCGTTGATAAGGGCAATGCGACTATATTCTTTTCCGCTACAATGCTTCCGATAACATACTACAAAGAACTTCTTAATAATAATGAAGAAGACGGTGCGATATACATTCCGTCACCGTTCCCAAAAGAGAACCGAGCGTTGCTTGTCGGAACGGATGTCAGTAGCAGATATACCATGCGTGGACCTGCCATGTATGAAAAAATAGCACACTATATCGACATACTTGTTCATGGTAAAAAGGGAAACTACATGATATTCTTTCCTTCCTATAAGATGCTAAATGATGTCTACGAGGTGGTTGAAGCGCTTGATATAATTTCTGATGTTGAGATTATAAGACAGGAACAGCATTTTAATGAAGAGGACAGGGAGCAGTTTATAGAACGGTTTAAGGACGACGAAAATGCAGTCGTTGGTTTCTGCATTCTTGGCGGGATATTCTCGGAAGGAATTGACCTTGCAGGGGAACATTTAATTGGTGCGGCTATTGTCGGCACAGGTCTTCCTATGGTGTGCAACGAGAATGAAATCAAGCTTGATTATTTTGCAAAAAGGAAAGGAAACGGCTTCTGCTATGCATATTTGTACCCCGGAATGAATAAGGTGCAACAGGCGGCCGGACGTGTCATAAGAACGATGGAAGATAGAGGAATCATTTTGCTGCTTGACGAGCGATTTGTAACCGGACAGGTGGTTGAAACATTCCCGGCAGAGTGGTCAGATTACAAAACCGTAACACTTGATAATGTAGCGCAGTGTGTAGACGCGTTTTGGCAAAATTGACTTGTATTTAAAAAATGCTTGTGGTACACTTCAAGCGGGATATAATGAGGCAATTACAAAGGAGAAATCATGAAGAGATTATTTGTAAGCGATTTGGATGGGACGTTACTTAATAAGGCGGCACAACTTAACGAGGAGACCGTAAAAATAGTTAATGAGTGCATTGACAAAGGAATGGATTTTACAGTGTCAACGGCAAGAACTCCGGCGACTGCTCTTAAGATATTAAAACCGCTTAACTTAAAACTTCCGATTACAATGATGAACGGTGCGGTTGTGTATGATATGGCAACAGGACGTTATCTTAAGGAATCGTACATGGAAGAAACTGTTGTAATGGTACTTTTGGGATTAATCAAGACAAAAGGTCTTTCCTGCTTTTTGTATGGTGTTAAGGATGGACAGTTTGTTGCGTACTATGACAGCGTAAGTTCGACATCGCTTAATTATTTCCGTAACGAGAGAATTATGAAATACGACAAGAAGTTCATAGAGGTCGCTGACTTAAGCCTTGTGGCGAGTGAACGCATTTTGTATGTTGTACTTCGTGAGCCAAAGGAGAAGCTTGTTGATTTACACAGAGAACTTTCAGTAGTTAAGGGTGTTAAATATGCCTTCTATCCCGATGTTTACAATGAAGAATATTATATGTTGGAAATATACAGTGACGAAGCGTCGAAGAAAACAACAATCGACGAGCTTCGCAAAATGGGCAGATATGACAGCGTAACAGGTTTTGGAGACAACTTAAATGATACACCGCTTGTTGAGGCGTGTGATTATTTTTACGCGGTTGGTAATGCACATCCGGAGATTCAGAACATGGCAACAACAGTAATTCCTTCCAATGAAGAGAATGGAGTTGCAATGTATCTTCAACAGATTATGAGTGAATTAGGAGAGTAATAACGGAAATGGAAAACATTTTAGTTAAGGATATCGTGGAAATGACAGGTGGAGTTTTGCTTTGTGGAGATGAAAATACACCTGTAACTGATATCTGCATTAACTCAAAAGAAATTAAAGAGGGCGATTTGTTCGTTCCAATCATTGGCGAAAATGTTGACGCACACAGATTTATTGAGTCGGCACTTGAAACAGGTGCAGCAACTCTTACATCTGAACATGATGGTATTGTCGTTGCGGACAAACCGTACATCAGAGTTGACAATACTTTGGTGGCACTTCAAAGAATCGGAATGGGAATCAGAAAAAGACTTATTGATATTCCGATTGTTGCCGTGACCGGTAGTGTTGGTAAGACAACTACAAGAACGATGATTGCGCATGCTCTTGCAGCTGGACTTAAAACATACCAGACAGAGAAAAACTTCAATTCACAGATTGGAGTTCCTATTACACTTTCACGTATGAATGCTTCTTATGAGATAGCTGTTTTGGAACTTGGTATCAGTGAAGACGGACAAATGGAAATTCTTTCTGAAATGGTGTGCCCTGATAATGCGGTTGTTACAACCATCGGTGTTGCTCATATTGAGTTTATGAAAACAAGAGAGAATATAAGAAAGCAGAAATTAAGTATAATTCATTTCATGAAAGAGGGTGGAACACTCTTCTTAAATGGTGATGATGATATGCTTCAGGATGCTGCTAAAACAGAAAAATTAAATTGCAAAATCATATACTACGGAACAGAAGATTGGTGCGATTATTACGCAAAGGATATTGTGTATCACGAAGATCATACAACATTTACTTTGGTACATGGTGTGCAGCAGGTAGAGGTTGTTCTTAAGGCTTTTGGAAAACATAATGTCGGCAATTGTGTTGCAGCGTTAGCGGTTGCTCATGAAAATGGTATTTCTCTTGAAACTGCGGCAGCGGGATTTGCATCGTATGAAGGACCAAGACAAAAAGTTATCAGAATGGACGGCAAGTTCACAATAATAGATGACACATATAATGCCAGCCCGGATTCGATGAAGGCAAGTATCAATGTTTTGTGCGATATGCCATGCGACGGAAAGAGAGTTGCGGTTTTAGGTGATATGTTAGAACTTGGAGACGGCTCTGAAGAGTATCATAGAGAAATCGGAAGATACCTTTTAAGCAAACCTGTTGATGAGGTGTATGTCATCGGAGAACTTGCAGATTTTATTCGTGATGAAATGAAAAAAAGTGAGTCGGAGAATGTCAGAGTGTTCTCATTTTCTGATAGAGAAGAAGCGGCCATGAGTCTTATGGCAATACTGCAGCCCGAAGATGTTTTGCTTGTAAAAGCGTCTAACGGAATGAAGCTTACAGAACTTGTTGATATATTAAAAACATCATGATAACACATTGATAACCGCAAGTGTATTTCCTTGACTTTAACAGGTTAAAATGGTATCATTTTCATACCAGTTTATGACTGAATAATTATGACAGAGGAGGTACAATTTATGAAGTATGTTTGTAGCGTATGTGGTTATGTACATGAGGGAGATGAAGCACCTGATGAGTGTCCGGTATGCCATGCTCCTGCAGAAAAGTTCAAAGAGATGAGTGGGGATCTTACATGGGCTTCAGAGCATGTTGTTGGAGTAGCACAGGGTGTTAGTGAGGATATTCTTGCTGACCTTCGTTCTAACTTTGAGGGAGAGTGTTCAGAGGTTGGTATGTATATTGCTATGGCAAGAGTAGCATATAGAGAAGGTTATCCTGAGATAGGTTCTTACTTCGAAAAGGCAGCTTTTGAAGAGGCTGATCACGCAGCCAGATTTGCAGAACTTCTTGGCGAAGTAATTACAGATTCTACAAAGAAGAATCTTGAGATGAGAGTTGATGCTGAGAACGGTGCAACAAATGGTAAGACTGATCTTGCAAAGCGTGCTAAGGCTGCTAATCTTGATGCAATTCATGACAGTGTTCATGAGATGGCAAGAGATGAAGCAAGACATGGAAAAGCATTCAAAGGACTTCTCGATAGATATTTCGGATAGTCAATTTTAACCATGGTTAATAATGAGTTGAGAGTGGTTCTTAACCACTCTCTTTTTTGTGCATTTTGTCGTGAAAGTTCAGAATTTTTTTCTTTTGCTTGTCGATACTAGAGAAAATTTTATAAAAAGTTGCAAATTGTTTTTAATTGGAGTAGTATGAACATTGAAGTTAGGCAACTTGAGTTTTTATTCATAAATATTTTTTTAATTGAAAATGGGAGGAATAAGAAATGGCAACTAAGAAAGAAGAGCAGGTTAAGGCAGCTATGGCTAAGGTAGAGGCAGCTAAGAAGGCAGAGGCTACAAAGGCAGCAGCAGAGAAGATTACAGAAGAGAAGAAGGCACCTGCTAAGGCAGCAGCTAAGAAGCCGGCAGCTAAGAAGACAACAACTGCAGCAAAGAAGACTACAACAGCTAAGAAGACAACAACTGCAGCAAAGAAGACTACAGCAGCAGCTAAGAAGCCAGCAGCAAAGAAGGCTACAACAGCTAAGAAGACTACAGCAGCTAAGACAACTGCTAAGGCAAAAGAGACTGTATACGTTCAGGCATGTGGTTTTGAAATCACAACTGATGATATCAAGAAGAAAGTTGCAGCAGCAGTAGGTAAGAAGGCAGTTAAGGAACTTAACATCTACGTTAAGCCTGAGGAAGGAATGATTTACTTCACAGCTGACGGAGAGCAGGGAAGCGTTAATTTATAATTTTTAAGTTGAGTTAATAAGGACATCGGAATTATCCGGTGTCCTTTTCTTTACTTATTTGTTATTTTGGATTATAATTTCAATATAAAATACAGAAGGTGGATTGCAAAATGAAATTAGGATTTATTGGTTGTGGTAATATGGCAACTGCTATGATGAAGGGAATCATTTCCAATAATATAGTAGATGCAAAAAATATATTTGGATATGATGTGGCAGATGCATGCAGAGACAAAGCAACAAACGAACTTGGAATTAATGTTACATCCGGCAACAAGGAAGTAATTGATAAAGCTGATATAATTGTTCTTGCTGTTAAGCCACAATACTATGAAGAAGTAATTGGGGAAATCAAAGATGGTGTAAGTGATGATAAGATAATCGTTACTATTGCACCGGGTAAAACTTTGGCTTGGCTTGAGGAAACATTTGGCAAAAAGATAAAACTTGTAAGAACTATGCCAAACACTCCGGCTCTTGTCGGGGAAGGTATAACGGCAGCATGTTATAATGAGAAAGTAACAGAAGCTGAACTTGAAACTGTAGTTAATGTGCTTAAGGGATTTGGAAAATGCGAAGTTATTTCCGAGTCACTTATGGATGTTGTTGTGTCTGTTGCCAGTAGCTCGCCGGCATATGTGTTTATATTTATTGAGGCGATGGCTGATGCGGCTGTTGCTGACGGAATGCCGAGAGCACAGGCTTATGAGTTCGCAGCACAAGCGGTTCTTGGAAGTGCCAAAATGGTTCTTGAAACAGGCAAACATCCGGGAGAACTTAAGGACATGGTGTGTTCTCCTGCGGGAACAACTATCGAAGCGGTTCGTGTTTTGGAAGATAAAGGAATGCGAAGCGCGGTAATTGAAGCCATGAAAGCATGCACACGCAAGGCTCGTGGGATGTAAAAAAATATATAATATTTAAGGAGGTTTCATACTATGAAGTACGAAATTATTGGCAACACAGTACCTGCTGTAGAGGTGACTCTCGACAATGGAGAGGGAATGTACACACAGAGTGGTGGAATGGTATGGCAGACAGAGGGAATCAACATGGCAACAAACACCAAAGGCGGTCTCATGAAGGGCCTTGGAAGAATGCTTGCCGGAGAATCTCTCTTTATGGCAACTTATACATCACAGAAAGATGGAGCTAAGATTGCATTTGGTGCAACAGTTCCCGGTGATGTTATCCCTGTTAATCTTTCGGGTACACCAGGTATTATTGCACAGAAGAAAGCTTTCCTTTGTGCTCAGGAAGGTGTTAATGTAAGCATTACTCTTACAAAGAAGTTTGGTGCAGGTTTATTCGGTGGAGAGGGATTCATCTTACAGGATATTTCCGGTGATGGATATGCTTTCCTTGAGGTAGATGGTGATCAGGTTGTTAAAGAGCTTGCTGCAGGCGAAGTTATCAAGGTTGATACAGGTAACGTAGTTGCATTTGATAAGACTGTTTCTTATGAGGTAGAGACAGTTAAGGGACTTGGTAATATCTTCTTCGGTGGAGAAGGTTTATTCCTTACAAAACTTACAGGACCTGGTCGTGTAATATTACAGACACAGAACTTCAATGATTTTGCAGGTCGTATCATTGCAATGATGCCAAGCAAGGGATGAAGTGCAGCGGAATCTGTAATTGACTTACTCAATTAATGATTCCCGGCTCTACGTGGCATAGTATATATTAAGAACTTAAGTTGTGCAGGCTGATCGCGGTCTGCACAACAATTTTATCTACGGTTAATTTCTTTTGATGAGGTATTGAAAGTGACAGCTAATACAAGTAATTGGAATCAAATAAAAAAAAGATTGTTTTCGATGGTATCTGTCGGGGTTGTTGATGAACCCATTAATCAGGCTTATGATGTTATAAGTACAGGTGCACTTATAATTAATTTGGTGGCTGCAATTATGAACACCTATGATAGTCTGACTATCAAATTCGGTGGGACTTTTGCAATGATAGAGAAAATTACTGTAGCATTTTTTGCTATAGATTTTATATTAAGAATGTTTACGGCTACAGAATTGTATCCCGGAGTTAAAACAGCCAAAGCTGTTGGCAAGTACGTTTTTTCTTTTGCGGGAATAGTGGACTGGTTATCATTTCTTCCTTATTATCTTCCGGTCTTTTTCCCAAGCGGTGCAGCAGTATTTCGAATGTTCCGTGTCGTGAGAATTTTAAGGCTATTCCGAATAAATGCATATTATGATTCGTTGAATGTTATTACAGAAGTATTGTCTTCAAAAAAACAACAGTTGATGTCTTCTGTATTCATTATAGTAATTCTTATGGTTGCATCTAGTCTTTGTATGTACAGTGTTGAGCATGCGGCACAGCCGGACGTATTTCAGAATGCGTTTTCGGGAATATGGTGGGCAGCTTCAACGTTGCTTACTGTCGGTTACGGCGACATTTATCCTGTCACAACACTTGGAAAGTTTTTCGGAATATTGATAGCTTTTTTGGGAGTAGGTATGGTAGCTATTCCAACAGGTATTATTTCTGCGGGATTTGTTGAACAATACACAAGACTTAAGGAACTTGGAGATCTTGCTGCTGAGCATAGTATCAATTTTATTGAGATACTTCTTGATAAAAAGGATAAATGGGTGGGCGTATGCATTAAAGAGGTTAACCTGCCCGATAATACAATAGTTGCCTTGATAAAAAGGGGAGAAGAGGTTTTGATGCCTAATGGAGATACCACGCTTTTGGCAGGTGATGTTGTAGTGTTAGGCTCTGATATAATTGATGGGGCAGCTTCTCTAAAGCTTTCCGAGGTTAACATTGGAAACGAGCACCCATGGAAAAATCAAGCAATCAAAGACTTGGATATTTCACGAAAAATGCTTATTGTTGTGGTAAAAAGAAAAGGAAAAACATTGGTTCCGGACGGTGAAACCGTACTCAAAAACGGAGATGTTGTTGTGATTAGTGATTTCCGCAAACGTTAAACTTCCTATATTAGCCAATAGAATTTTGCAACAAAGAATGATATAATCGGTTGTGCGTAATAGAAGGATTTCACTTAAGACTTGGAGGATGAATATGGATAATAACGATAATATAGACAACAGAGATGACAATTACGAAAAGTATTGTTATTTGTGCAGAAGACCTGAGTCGAAGGTTGGTAAGCTTATATATATGCCTAACAATATTAATATATGTCAGGATTGTATGCAGAAAACTTTTGACAGCTTTTCGGGTGGCGGTATGCAGTTTATGGATCTTTCAAACATGCCTAACCTTAACATGAACCAGTTTACACCGGTTAACGACATACCAAAAAGCCAGAAGGTTAAGAAGAAAAAAGAGAAAGAGAAAAAAGAGGAAGAGCCTGAAATGACTCTTTCGACAATACCTGCTCCTCATGAAATGAAAGCGAAATTAGACGAATATGTAATAGGTCAGGAGCATGCGAAGAAGGTTATATCGGTTGCGGTATATAATCATTATAAGAGAGTGCTTACCGATACAATGGATGATATCGAAATCGAGAAGTCTAACATGCTTATGGTAGGCCCCACCGGTTCCGGTAAGACATACCTTGTTAAGACTATTGCAAGAATATTAAATGTTCCCCTTGCAATTACGGATGCGACGACGCTTACCGAGGCAGGCTACATAGGTGACGATGTTGAGAGTGTTCTTTCTAAGCTTCTTGCCGCTGCTGATAATGATGTTGAGAAGGCAGAGCGAGGAATTGTATTTATTGATGAGATTGATAAAATAGCGAAAAAGCGTAATACTAATTCTAGAGATGTAAGCGGTGAGGCGGTTCAGCAGGGACTCTTAAAATTGCTTGAAGGAGCAGAGGTTGAGGTTCCTGTAGGTTCGGGAAGCAAGAATGCTATGGTTCCGCTTACAACGATTAATACAAGAAACATTTTGTTTATTTGCGGTGGTGCATTTCCGGATATAGAGGACATTATTAAGGCAAGATTAAATGAGCAATCGTCGATAGGTTTTAGAGCAGACCTTAAGGATAAGTATGATGAGGACAGGAATCTTCTTCAAAAAGTAACGGTAGAAGATTTGAGGGAGTTTGGTATGATACCGGAGTTCCTTGGACGTCTTCCTGTATTGTATGCGCTTGAAGGTTTGGATGAGGATATGCTTGTTAAGATACTCAAAGAACCTAAGAACGCAATACTTAAGCAGTATCAGAAACTCTTGTCGCTTGACGGAGTGGATCTTCGTTTTGATGACGGTGCATACCATGCAATCGCCAAGAAGGCAATGGAAAAGAAAACCGGTGCAAGAGCGCTTCGTGCAATTATCGAGGAGTTCATGCTAGATATCATGTACCAGATTCCAAGAGATGACAATATAGGCCGAGTGACAATTACTCAGGAATACATAGAAGGAACAGGCGGACCATTATTGGAGATGAGGGGTGTGCTTGCCTTGGAAAATGATGAGTAAGTTATAATGATGTCAAAGCAGATAGGATGCTTTAATTTGTAATATAAGTAACGAAATTTTATAAGGAGGAACAATAAGTAACATGGAACGTAGAAATGCATGGAAAGACTACAGCAAGAAGGAGATCAAAGATCTTGAACAGTTGTGTAAGGGTTATCGTAAGTTTCTTGATAACGGTAAGACTGAACGCGAGTGCGTAAAAGAGCTTGTTTTGATGGCAGAGGGTGCCGGATATGTTGATATCGAGGAGTTTAGAAAATCGAAAAAGAAGCCTAAAAAGGGTGATAAAATATACGCTGTTAACATGAAGAAAGCGATTGCACTTTTCAATATCGGTTCAGAGGTTATTACTAACGGTATGAATATTTTAGGTGCACATATTGATTCGCCACGTATGGATGTTAAGCAAAATCCTTTGTACGAGGATACAGACCTTGCATACCTTGATACACATTATTATGGCGGAATCAAGAAGTATCAGTGGGTAACACTTCCTCTTGCAATTCATGGTGTTGTGGCTAAGAAGGACGGCGAAGTTGTAGATATAGTTATCGGTGAGGACGACAAGGATCCGGTATTTTGTGTTTCAGATTTGCTTATACATCTTGCGCAGGATCAAATGGATAAGAAGGGTGCCAAGGTTGTTGAGGGTGAGCAGTTAGATATTCTTGTAGGAAGCAAGCCACTTCCAAAAGAAGAAAAGGATGCTGTTAAGAAAACTGTACTTGATGTCCTTAATAAGAAATATGGTATCGAAGAAGAGGATTTCTTATCTGCTGAACTTGAAATTGTACCTGCCGGCAAGGCAAGAAACATGGGACTTGATGAGTCTATGATAATAGGCTACGGTCAGGACGACAGGGTTTGCTCATATACATCAGCTGCTGCAATGTTTGAAATGGAAAATGTTAAACGTACGTCATGCTGCCTGCTTGTAGATAAGGAAGAAATCGGTTCTGTAGGTGCTACTGGAATGCAGTCTAAGTTCTTTGAGAACACAGTTGCAGAACTTATGGATATGATGGGAGATTATTCTGAACTTAAGCTTAAGAGATGCCTTGCAAACTCATTTATGCTTTCTTCAGATGTATCGGCAGCATTTGACCCAAGTTATGCAGATGCTTTTGAGAAGAAAAACTGTGCATACTTCGGACGCGGTGTTGTGTTTAACAAGTTCACCGGTGCTCGCGGTAAGTCTGGTTCAAATGATGCAAATGCTGAATATATCGCAAAACTTCGTAAGATTATGGATGACAACAACGTTGCTTTCCAGACAGCAGAACTTGGTAAGGTTGATAAGGGCGGCGGAGGAACAATCGCTTATATTCTTTCGCTTTACGATATGAATGTTATCGACAGTGGTGTTGCGGTTCTTAACATGCACGCACCATGGGAAATTACAAGTAAGGCTGATATTTATGAGGCTTATAAGTCATATAAGGCATTCCTTAAAGATGCATAAAAGATATTATAGTGGATTATTAACGGATAACACTTTGAAGTGTTGTCCGTTTTTTTGTGTGAGTTTGTTCTATGTGGCATATGTCATGTGAAAAGCCGACACTTATGGATATGTGGATGAGCACGAAGAGATTACTAAATGGTATCATAATTAGGGATAGTAAAAAAATATAATTAAGTAAAAAGCGTATTCAGGTGTTATATGAAGTGTCAGAATATGATATACAGCAATGACTATGCTGATTATATTATTAATTCCAACGATTTGATTATAGAGGGAAATGAGAATAATTGTTGTACGAATACAATAATGGAACGCATGGCAATCCAACATTGTCCGCAGAAGGAACAGAGACTTACCAATCTTGAGTCAGTGCCTTATTCCTTTATACCCAAGCTTTATGGGCTGATGGATTCGGGAAACATGGAGGTAACAGGAGTTAAGCAGGTTCAAAAACCTGAAACACTTGCACTGTCAGGCCGGGGCATTATTGTTGGAATAATTGATACAGGGATTGACTTCACCAATCCCTTGTTTATAAATGGGGAAGGAAACAGCAGAGTCGGTATGATGTGGGATCAGTCAATACCGTGTAATGAAACTTGTTTAAGTGGTGTAGGTAATGAAATGCCTTCACCGTTTTATGGTACGGTATATGACAATATGACTATAAATAAAGCTTTAGCAAGCAGTAATCCGTATGATATCGTTCCGTCAAAAGATGATGATGGGCACGGAACTTATATGGCAGGAATTATATCCGGTAATATTGCGGCGGATAAGGATTTTGTTGGTATTGCATATGAGGCGGAAATAGCGGTTGTTAAAGTCAAGGAATGCAAACCTTATCTGAAAGAATATTTTGGAGTAAGACGTGACGCAAAAGCATATCAGGAAACGGATATTATCTATGCGGTAGCATATCTTCTTCAATATTCAAGATATAAACGCATGCCTATTTCAATATATATAGGAATGGGTAGCAGCAACGGCGGTCATTTGGGGTACACATTTCTGGAAAGATACTTAGACAGTGTGCTTGAAAATATAGCAACTCTTATAAGTGTGCCTGCCGGCAATGAGGGTAATGAAAGACTGCACTATGCGGGGGAGATTCCAGATGATGCGGAAGTTGATGTTGTCGAAGTTAATGTTGGTCAGGGGCAAGACTCGTTAGTTATTGAGTTGTGGGGTAATGCACCGACCACCTTTGCGGTAGGCATTGACGCTCCGGGTGGAGAACGGATAGAGAGAATTGTGCCACGTTTTGGAAGTGAAGAGTTAGTTGCATTTCCTATAACAAGAACGACAGTATATGTTGTATACCAGCTTGTGGAGGTATATTCCGGTGATGAGCTCATATTTATAAGACTTACGGCACCGA
Organism: Lachnospiraceae bacterium; assembly: GCA_015057325.1. Classification (GTDB taxonomy): domain Bacteria; phylum Bacillota; class Clostridia; order Lachnospirales; family Lachnospiraceae; genus CAG-590. The sequence goes on from SVEQ01000010.1 coordinate 98,158, forward strand.
CGCCGGGAATATGGCGTTTTCGTGTGTATGCGGACGAAGGACGGCAAAGAACGTACAACATGTGGATGCCGCTTAGACAATTCCTGCAGCCGGATACATATTTTCTGCGACCCGAACCGGAAAACACCGTAACGAACCCGGGAAACGCTAGACTTGTAATGACCATGACAGCGTATAACCACATAAATGAGAGTCTTTACGCAAAAGCCGGTCGTGGCTACACCGCAAGAAATGTTGTAAAGCCGTCACTTGCGGCACCCGGAGTTAACGTGTACGGACCGGGCCTTAACCAAAGTTTTGTAACAAGAACAGGTACATCGGTTGCTGCAGCACATAGCGCAGGAATGCTTGCATTATTCTTACAATGGAATATGAATAATCTTGAGTTTGGGTTCTTTTTCGCAGAACAGATAGAGAGCTTTTTCTTCAGAAGTGCCACCAGAGAAGAGGACTATGAATATCCCAACATCCTGTGGGGCTACGGAATCATGAACATATGGAACGTGTTTGAACGCTTTCGCATCGTAGAACTACCTAAATTATAATTGCTGTTTAATGCACTTTTATATATGACGGACGCGTATAGATTATCAGATGTATGCATATCCTGTGTCCAATTAACTGTTATATACATTCTCAAAACGGACGCATAACAAATTGTCGATATATTACATTCTGTGTGACGAGACATACGGACATAAGAGTTTCTAGGT
>SVEQ01000011.1 GCA_015057325.1 Lachnospiraceae bacterium
AGCGGGTGATGGGAATCGAACCCACGTATCTAGCTTGGAAGGCTAGTGTTCTACCATTGAACTACACCCGCATGTTGATGACTATTAAACTCAAGGGCGATGTAAGATCGGGGTGACAGGATTCGAACCTGCGACCTCTTGATCCCAAATCAAGCGCTCTAGCCAAGCTGAGCCACACCCCGTTTTTCAGGTGTCATCGCTGACGCAATGACTACTATAACAAAAGGACTTTGAATTGTCAACAATTATTTTTAATTTTTTTAAATTTTTTTTAATTGTTTATTTTTCAGCCTTGTTACTGACCATGTCACTAACGATATATCGCGGTCTTTGCTTAATTTCTTCATATATTTTTGAAAGGTAATAACCTATTATTCCAAGGCTTAGCATAATAAGACTTCCGACTATCAAAAGTAAAAGAATTACCGTAGTAAAACCTTCCAGTGCCGAACCGTTTGCCCATTTATACAAAGACTGGAAACCCAAAATTACAGCAAATGCAAAGAAAATACAACCCGATACAGTAATAAGCTGCATCGGCGCAGTGGTAAATGAACAAATACTGCCTACTGCGTATTTTACAAGCGACTTAAGTGACCACTTTGTTCTCCCTGATGCTCTTTCGTGCACATCAAACTCAACAGTTGCACACTTATAGCCCATCCATGAAGATACTGCTCTGAAAAAGATATTTCTTTCCGGAAGTTTGATATATTCATCAACAACTTTGCGATCCATCATTTTGAAATCAGATGCACGCTCCATATTAACTCCGGTTGACTTTGTGATAAGTTTATAAAAGAGTTTTGCGAAATCTCTATATAGAAAGTTTTCCTTACCTCTTGTTCTCTTAACACCCTCTATCACTTCAAAGCCCTGTTCCCACATTCTGTACATGGAAACCAAAACCTCCGGCGGATGCTGAAGATCACAATCCATAACTGCACACACATCACCACCGGCATGCGTAAGTCCTGCAAGAATTGCAGCCTCTTTACCGAAATTTCTGGAAAACGATACACCCGTAATAATACCTTTGTCCGCTTTTTTTGATAATTCTTTGACTTTATCAAAGCTTGAATCTCTAGAGCCATCATTGACATACACAAGTTCAAAATCAATACCCTCCGGATTCAACACCTCACAAACTGCGGTATAGACCTTTTCTATATTATCTTCTTCATTGTATGTAGGTAAAATAACCGATAACATGCTTATCTCCAAGTTGACATAACATCATTTGCTGGTTTCTAAATAATTTTTACAAAAAATTAACCGTTCCGAAAATCATTCAGACTCCGGAACGGTTCTTATTCTTTGAATCAAAAACTTCCGAATTATGCTTCCGGAACTGCCGATGGCTTTGCTGCCGGCTTAACATCCTCATCATCAAAAAAGTCATCATCAAAATCGTCATCAAAATCATCATCGAAATCATCAAGATAATCCGGTGTGAGATAACAATATACTGCATAAGCAATTGCTGCGATTGCTGTTATTGCACCAACGATAGCAAGTACCCATACTATTCTTCTTGTTGCTTTCTGCTGAGGATCCTCACGCTTAATAAGTTCCTGAATCTTAGCTGCATTAATTAAATCGTCAAAATTCTTCATGTAATACCTCCCTTTCATATAACACAGTTAATGAACAAACGTCCAATCTGTCATTTAGTATAACACAATTTGTCAGAATATACTATATGTATTATATATTTTTTTCAAGTTTTTATAACCTTAATCAATTTTCTTAAGCTTTGCAAACGAAGCAAACATTTTCTTAATGCCGTATTTTTCGTTATCAAACTCAACCTTCACTTCGTAATCGCGTCCGCCCTTTTCAAGTTCAAGAACAGTTCCGTCTCCAAACTTAATATGTCTTACCCTGTCACCAACAGCATAATCAATCGAAACCTCGGTAATAACAAACTCCTTGCCAAACGAAGGCTTTGCTGAATATGGCTTTTGCTTTGCGTAGGATTTGATCTGGGCCATGCTCTTATCAGCATTTGCAGCTGCTTCCTCCTGACGTTTCATTGCAAATGAACCATTACCGTTCATAGTAATTATTTCCTTAGGAATCTCCTTAACAAAACGTGAAATCGGATTATAGCTTGTACTTCCCTGCATCATACGCTGACTTGCAGCTGTCATGTACAATCTCTTTTCAGCTCTTGTTATACCGACATAGCACAATCTTCTTTCTTCTTCTATCGCATCAGGGTCCTCTGAATTAAGCGCCATTCCGCTCGGGAAGAGCCTATCCTCCATTCCGCCTAAAAATACATAAGGAAACTCAAGACCCTTAGCACTATGAAGAGTCATAAGTAAGACGACATCCTCATTCTCTACCATGCTATCAATGTCAGCCACAAGCGCAATTTCCTCTAAAAGTCCCGAAAGCGATGGTTCTGAGTTTTCCTGCTCATACGTTACAATCTTATTCTTAAGTTCTGTTATATTCTCCATTCGAACTTCTGCTTCTTCTGTTCCTTCAGCAATAAGCTCATCCCAATATCCGGTGCGTTCTAATATTTCATCGAAAAGCTCTTCAAGGCTTGTCCCTCTATCAAGTTCTTCCCGAAGTTCATCTATAAGACCTGTAAATGACAGGATTTTACCGGCAGTTTTCCCTAATGTTGTTATACTGTCTGCCTCACAAAGTGCCTCATAAAGACTCATTCCATAGGTGTCCGCATAAGCCGCCACTTTATCTATACTTGCTGCACCTATTCCACGTTTGGGTACATTAACAACTCGTCTTACTGCAATCTCATCCTGACCGTTATCAATAATCTTTAAGTACGCAATTATATCCTTAACCTCTTTTCTTCCGTAGAAGTTCTGTCCACCTATTATCTTGTAGGGAACATTTCTAAGAAGAAGTTTCTCCTCAAAGATACGCGATTGTGCGTTGGTTCTGTATAGTATTGCAAAGTTATGATATGCAAGCCCTTCCCTGTGACATTTTACAATCTCGGAAACGACGCCCTCAGCCTCCTGATATTCATTATCATATAGAGAAAATGATACCTCTTCGCCACTCTCCTTATCTGTCCAAAGCGCCTTATCTTTTCTGCCTTCATTGTTGGAAATAACACTGTTTGCAGCCTTAAGAATATTACCTGTCGATCTGTAATTCTGCTCTAACTTAATTACTTTTGCATCAGGATACTCCTCTTCAAAATTAAGAATATTATATATATTAGCTCCTCTAAACTTATATATAGACTGATCATCATCACCGACTACACAAAGATTTCTGTATTTTGAAGCAAGCAGTTTCACAAGCAAAAACTGTATGTGATTGGTATCCTGGTACTCATCAATCATAATATATAGAAATCGCTCCTGATAGTCCCTTAACACATCCGGATGAAACTGAAAAAGTTCAACCGTCTTATACAACAAATCGTCAAAATCTAACGCATTGCTAGCCTTAAGACGGTTCTGATACTCAGTATAAATCCTTGCTATCTGCATCTTTCTATACTGTCCACTAGCCTCCCTGTCATATTCTGCGGGCGAAACAAAACGTTCCTTTGCTTTGGAAATTTCAGAGAGCACCATGCGTTCCGGATACTGCTTTGAATCAATATTAAGCTTCTTAAGACACGCCTTAACCGCAGCCTTCTGGTCATCAGTATCGTAAATAGTAAATCCGGGCTCATAACCTAGTCTGTCTATATATCTTCGAAGAATACGTACACAAAGAGCATGAAATGTTGATACCCATACCTGTGAAGCACCATGAGATACAATACGGTCAACCCTGTCTCTCATTTCTCCCGCTGCCTTATTGGTAAATGTTATCGCTAATATATTGTATGGATTCACACCCTTTTCTTCTATAAGATAAGCCACTCTGTGTGTTAACACCCTCGTCTTGCCACTCCCTGCACCGGCAAGCAAAAGAAGCGGTCCTTCAGTATATTCAACAGCTTCCTTCTGTCTGTCATTTAATCCTTCCATATGACGGTTCTCCTTAATCGTACATTTGTTCTTATCAGTATAAATGATTTTATTCCGGCATGCAAGATATACTTGCAATATAGTATTGAAAACTATATAATAGCCATATTAATACCTTAAGATTGTGGGGATATGATATGAACTCATTTCAATTTGATGAGATAACAAAACACATAGAAGAATGGACAAAGCTTGACTATATTACTCCTGAGGATATCCCATCTATCGAGCTTTATATGGATCAGATAACAACATTTATGGATAGCAAATTATCAGGAACCAAGAGACGTGAAGACGACAAGATTTTGACTAAAACCATGATTAATAACTATTCCAAGAATGATCTTCTTCCCCCGTCGGACAAGAAGAAATATTCAAAAGATCATATTATATTGCTTATCTACATATACTACATGAAAAATTTCCTTTCGATAAGTGATATTAATAATCTGCTATCACCTATGACAGAGAATCATTTCCATACCGATAGCGGAATAACAATGTCTGATATATACAAAGATTTATTTGAGTTAGAACAACAACACAAACAAAGTATTCAGGAAAACATCGAAGATATCTGCAAAATTGCCGACAGCGAATTTCCTGAAGATTCCGATTATCTTAAGACTTTTGCATTGGTTGCCATGTTAAGTTATGATATTTATGCAAAAAAGCAACTAATTGAGCGATTGATAGATTTCTCAACACCCAAGGAGCCTAGTAAAGCTGATATAAAAGAAGCAAAGGAACTGGCAAAAAAGAAGGAAAAACTTGCCAAAGAACAGGCAAAACACAACAAATAGTTAAGAAGGACAGGTATTACTACCTGTCCTTCTTCATTCTATCAAAAACTATCTCATATCCGGAACCGCCACCATAATTAAGTGACCTGTTAACCCTTGAAATTGTTGCTGTTGATGCTCCGGTCTCCTCTGCAACTTCAAGATATGTATGACCTTCCGTAAGCATCTTTGCAACTTCAAATCGTTGAGCTAACGTAAGAAGCTCATTTACAGTACACACGTCTTCAAAAAACGCGAAACATTCGTCTTCATTCTCCAATGTAAGAATAGCTTCAAACATTTCTTTTACTTCTTTTGTCCTAATCTCTTTGCCCATAGTATTCTCCTATATTACAGTTTTACATCTTCACAAATCCAAACCGAAACCGTCTCACGGTTAACATAAAAATCACCGCATCCGTCATCACCGATTTTGATATTGTATTTGGCGTTGCCTAAAACATCTTTGAAGAACTTTCCTGCAAACTTGTGTCCCACATACATGTGCTTACTTCCGCCTGTGCTGTCTGACATAATAACTGCAAGTCCTGAATTCTTATGCTCTTCGTCTCCCTCTCGTGTCCATCCGATTACATTGAAATCATCAAAATAATCATGCTGTACTCCGTAAGAAAGGCGCTTTCTTATCTTCATCATTTTGTTAAGCATTGTTTTCTTTGCGGAAATGTTATCATGCGGTATTCCGTAATAATCTCCGTAGAACAAACATGGATATCCATCCTGTCTTAACAAAGTAAGTGCATATGCATGAGGCTTAAACCAATCATCTACCCAAGACTGTAGTGCCTGTCCCGGCTGTGTATCATGATTATCAACGAATGTCACTGCATGCATAGGATGACGCGCAACCAATGTATTATCAAGAATTGTTGACATATTATAATCGCCATGGGCAACAGATGCATCATGGAAATGCAAATGAAGCGGCACATCAAACAGAGACATCTCATAATTAACATTAGCAAGATAACGCTCTAAATGACCAATATCCCAATGCCAGTACTCACCTACGGCAAACAAATCCTTACCTACGGTCTCACGCATAACAGGGAGCCAATCTTTGTAGAAGTAGAAGCCGATATGCTTAACAGCGTCAAGTCTTATACCGTTAACTCCCGTCATTTTAAGGTACCATTTACCCCACTTATATAATTCATCTCTTACTTCAGGGTTCTCAAAATCAATATCAGCGCCCATCAGATAGTCATAATTACCGTTTTCTTCGTCAACGGAATTATCCCACTCTTTGCCTGTGAATCTGTAAAGAGCGTTTTTCATCTCTTCCTGATTCCAGTCAATGCCGTCAAAGTGAGTCCAATTCCATGTAAAATCAGAATACTTTCCTTTTCTTCCGGGGAAGTTGAATTTGGTCCAGCCGCATATGGTTTTCTCTTCTCCAACCATCTGATTTCTGCTGAACTTGTTAAACTCCTCTGCACTGATAAGTTCCGTTTCGTCAGCACCTATTTTATGATTAAGAACAATGTCCGCATATATATCAACGCCCTTCTTCTGAACAGCGTCAATCATTTCTATGTATTCTTTTTTAGTTCCGTATTTGGTAGGCACGCTTCCTTTTTGTTTGAACTCTCCAAGATCGTATAAATCATATACTCCGTATCCAACATCTTTATCGCCGCCCGCGCCTTTGTAAGCCGGTGGCATCCATAATGCGCTAACTCCCAAAGTCTTAAGCTTAGAAACATCCTCCATAGCCTGTTTCCATAAGCTGTGGTTCTCCGGAAGATACCACTCAAAATACTGCATCATCAAACCATTGTTACTCATCCATACCCCTCCTGAAAACGGAAATTAACTTCTGCAATCTTTTGCAGACTCACATAGAGTAAGTATAGCAAAAAAAGCCGTCGACTTCAAGAGTCATACATGACACATTTAACATAGTTATGAATATAATACTACAAAAAGCATAGGAGTTTTTTATGCGATTAAGAAAGCTTTTGCGCCCTATTCCTTCGGTAGCACTCGCCATTGCATTGATTATGTCAATGCTTACCGGCTGCTCGACAAGTGAGGGCAATTTAACTCATGTAACCTTAAATGAGGTTGCACATTCCATCTTCTACGCACCTCAATATGTAGCCATCGAAAAAGGGTATTTCAAAGAGGAAGGTATTGACCTTGAACTCGTAACCGGTTTTGGTGCTGACAAAACAATGTCCGCTCTTGTATCAGGTGAAGCAGACATTGGATTTATGGGTGCTGAATCATCAATTTATCTCTACAGCGAAGGGGCGTCCGATTATGCCGTAAACTTCGCACAACTAACACAAAGAGCAGGTAATTTCCTAGTCGCAAGAAAGCCTATTGATGATTTTTCATGGGATATGTTAAAAGGCAAAACCGTTCTTGGTGGAAGAAAAGGCGGCATGCCGGAAATGGTATTTGAGTATATCTTAAAGAAAAATAATTTGGATCCGGCTACAGATATAGACATCAATCAGAGCATTGATTTCGGTAGTACCGCTGCTGCATTTTCAGGTGGGCAGGGTGACTATACTGTTGAGTTTGAGCCTGCCGCAACAGCACTTGAATCGGCAGGAGAAGGCTACGTTGTTGCGTCCCTCGGTGTAGATTCCGGATATGTTCCTTACACTTCCTACTGTACTACCAAATCATATCTTGCAGAAAACGAAGAGATTATTGAGAAGTTTACGAAAGCCTTACAAAAAGGAATGGAATATGTCAACACTCATACTCCTGCCGAGATTGCAGAGGTTATCGCACCTCAATTTGAGGAAACTGATGTTGCAACAATTGAAGCCATTGTAACAAGATATTATGAACAGGATACATGGAAGGATAATCTGGTATTTGAAGAAAGCAGTTTTGATCTTCTCCAAAACATCTTAAGTGATGCCGGCGAATTAAATAACCGCGTTCCGTATGACAAACTAGTCGATACCAGTTATGCGGAAAAAGCCAAGAATACAAAATAATCATTTAACCTGTATTATATGCCGAGACTGTAACAAATATGACAGTTTCGGCATATTTTATATTATAAAAAAAATAAGGAGATATGTTGTGGAATGTAATTGTAACAACAATCGTGCGGGATACATGACAAGACCGCAGACATATGCAGGTGCTAGACAAAACCCATGTCAGCAGCCCTGCTTAAAATACCAAAATAAAAACCCTTATCAAATGATGAAGCAAAACACGCCACCAAAGATTACAGGAGATTATCCGCCTGTGATGGCGTATGTGCCATGGCAGCAATGGGGTGACTTATACGAACCGGATTGCGGTCTTAAACAGGGTACCATTTTCAAGGACTTAAATTATATATTCTGCGGAACGAGGTGCTGATATGGAAAATATGTGTAGAGAAGATCTTATGAAAATTATTCAGAGCACCAATTTTACAGTAGTGGAGCTAGGAATGTATTTAGATACCCACCCCGAATGTCCTTGGGGGCTAGCCGCATATGAAGAAGCCTGCCACACACTTAAAACGGCATCAAAAATATATGAAAAGAACTTCGGTCCTCTAACCATTCATGGAGTAGAGGCAGAAAACGGCTGGTCATGGACAGCAACCCCTTGGCCATGGCAGAAAGGATGTGATTGATAATGTGGACATATATAAAAATGCTTGAGTACCCTGTTAATATCAAAACCACAAGTGCAAAACTTGCTACTGCCATAATGAGTCAGTTGGGAGGTCCTGATGGTGAAAAAGGTGCTGCAACAAGGTATCTTTCTCAAAGATACGCCATGCCTGACAAACGGGTTTGCGGTATTTTAACGGATATCGGTACAGAAGAACTTGGTCACGAAGAAATGGTATCGACAATTATTACCATGCTTACCAAGAATTTAACCATGGATGAAATTGAGAAATCAGGCTTTGCACCCTACTATGTAGACCACACCATCGGCATTTATCCGCAAGCCGCGTCAGGTGTACCATTTAGTGCGGCAACCATCCAATCTACAGGTGATCCGATAGCTGATCTTCACGAAGACTTAGCTGCTGAGCAAAAGGCAAGACTTACATACGATAACATCTTAAGACTATGCAAAGACGAACCGGACGTATATGATGCAATTAAATTCTTACGTGCAAGAGAAATGGTTCACTACCAAAGATTTGGTGAAAGCCTGCGTCTTATCCAAGATAATCTTGATTCAAAAAACTTCTATGCATTTAATCCTGCTTTTGATAAAGGTGAAAATTGTTTGTAATAGTTCTTGGCATAACAAAAGGGCATATCGTTGATATGCCCTAACTCTTATTTCTCGTATAATACTGCAAGCATTCCCGGTCCTGTATGTGTTCCGATTATAGGTCCGATTTTGGTTATGCCAACTTCTGTCGCATCAGTTTCTGCTTTGATTCTTTCCGCCAAAGCAAGCGCTCTGTCTTCACAATCTCCATGAGCTACAAACACGGTACGATTCTCCGCCGACTGCTCCTCTTTTATCTTGTTAATCATGAACTCTTCGCTCTTCTTATTGCCTCGAACTTTGGCTGCGGCATAAAGCTTACCCTCTTCATCAACACTAAGTATCGGTTTAATCTTAAGAGCGCTTCCAACCATTGCTTCCGCAATACTTAAACGTCCGCCTTTTTGGAGATGGAACAAATCATCAACAGTAAACCAGTGTGCGATATTTTGCTGATGAGCCGTTACCCAATCGAAAAGTTCTTCAACACTTAAACCTTCTTCTTTTTTCTTACATGCAAGTTTTACGCAATATCCAAGTCCGGCAGATGCACAAAATGATTCAACAATCATAATCTTTCTATCAGGAAAATCATCTTCAAGCATTCCCTTTGCAATATTAGCTGACTGATATGTTCCACTAAGACCTGATGTAAGTCCCATATATATAATGTCCTCACCCGCTTCAAGAATAGGTGTAAAATGTTCTATATACAAATTAGGATTAATCTGCGAGGTTGTAGAAGATTTGCCTTCCCTTAAAGCATTGTAAAAATCCTTAATTGTAAGATTACTCTCACTCGGCTCATACTCTATCTCTTTGCCGTCCAAAATGATAGTCATAGGAATAACATAAACATTGTATTTTTCAATTATCTCCATAGGAAGATCCAATGTCGCATCACTAACTATACGGTAACTCATCTCTTTTCTCCTTTTTCCCCATATTACACTGCATGCCATTGTACACCAGTAACCCCTTAATTGTAAAGCACAAAAATCAATCTGCTTGCTTGATATATCTCGAAAGCACCCTGTAAAGAGTATCCACATCAACCGGTTTTGAAAGTTGTGCCTGCATTCCGGCTTTGATGGATTCCTCTACATCCTTCTCGGTACTTTCCGTCATCAAACCAATTATAGGAAGAGTTTCTCCATCTTCCTTTCCGGAGATTCTGATACATTTTGCAGCTTCTCGTCCGTCCATAAACGGCATATGAATATCCATAATTACTGCATCATACGTAAATGCAGGCTGCGATACGAATTGTATAACAGCCTTTCTGCCGTTCTCGACTGCGTCCACCTCAAAGCCAACAACCTCAAGTACTGCAGATATAGCATCCTTGGAAAGTTCACTGTCCTCTGCCACAAGAATCCTCTTACCTGTAAAGTCGCCAACCTTAGCTCTGGAAAGCTTCTTCTTGACAGGCTTTGCATCCTCTTCTTGTATATCAAACGGTAGGTTAAAATTAAGATGTGTTCCCTCTCCGTCGACATTAACACCAATACTTCCACCCATCAATTCTATTATTCTTGAAGCAAGCGATAGGTTAAAATGTTCCGCATCAACAGCAATGCTCGGATCACCTTCATTCATACCGAAAATACTTTCTTTCATTTTGGTAGACATACTGTTACCGGTATCTTCAAGCATAAACCTTATAAAAATACGCTTATTGTCTGCCGCCACCTGTGTAGCAGAAAGTTTGATTTCCCCCGAAATCGGAGTAAACTCTATTGCATTGTTAATAAGTGCCACCAAAGCCTGCTGAAGTCTTACTGCATCGCCCATAAGTGTGTCATACTGACACTTACACTCAAGTTTGAAATTAACATTCTTTTTCTCGATTTTCTCACGAACCGCAATATCAATCTTATTAAGAAAACCCTTAAGTCTGAACGGTTGCTTAGCAATGACTATTGAATCCTGATCTACCTTAACAGTTTCAAGCAAGGAATCCATTACCTGCACCATATGGTCAGCATAATTATCAATATTGGAAAGACACTCTAGAAGTCGGTCCTCCTGCTTATACACCTGCCTTGCAACACTTGACATACTCATAATACCGTTAATCGGTGTACGAATCTCATGAGAAATGTTGGCAAGCACCTGTCCCTTTATTTCTGCGGCAGAACGTGACGCCATCAAAGAATCAAACATTTGCTTACTCTCTTCAATCTGACGGCTTCTAACCTGCTCAACATCCTGGAACAATATAAATACCGTAACCTCTTTGTTGCTGTTATGATCGAAGATTATATCTCCGTTCATGCAATGATATTCGCCCTCATGGGTACGATATCTAAAATCAATACTCTTCTTGGTCTCGCCATTTTGATATGCATTTTGCAAAAAGCTGATATCAAAGGTCTCAAGAAACTTCTGCTTATCATCTAAATGAACCTTCGAAAGCCACTTTAGTACAAAATCCATACTGTAAGAAAACCTGTTATCAACCTGTTGTGAAAATAAGTTATAGAAAATATCACGTCTTATCTCGACCGCAATAGCATCTTTGTACAAAGTCTTTAATGCAAAAACAAACTTCTTACCTGTGGTTCCACGTCTTTCGACCTGTTGCAACCTATCCTGACTCTGCAAAGTCATTAGATAACCCGCACGGTTATCCTCTAATTGAACCTTAGCAGAGCTGATAAAAAATGATTCCTCAAGATACGGAAGATATAATCTGTCCTCATGTACGCCACCGATTTCAAGTTCCCTAAAAGGACATTTTTCGCAAGGCTCGTTCCTGTCTTTTAACATTTTATAACAGAAATCGCCTATCTTAATCTCCGGATTATGTGTCTTTCCGTATGTGTTAATATACTGTACTCTGTACTCATCATCAATAAGATATACGAGCGTCCTTGTGATATCTCCGGCTATTCTAAACATGTTAGCATCGCTCTGTCCCATAACCTCACGACTAAATTGTTTGATAAGGACTTCATTCATAAGTTTGAGTAACACGTGGAGATTCTTAAGTTCATCGTCATCAATACTTCTTATATGATTCCACCCAAGGAAAATATAACCAATAACGCGGCCATGATTAGTCATCTGATATTCGACAACCGCTTCATAAGACTGATTATGATAAAATGCCCTTTCTAACGAAGGCAAAACCATTGTAGCCTTGGCAACAAACATATCATCCTCGTCAAAATGATAACACTCTCTTATCATGTTGATATACTCATCAAAATCAATATTTCTTTTGACATTGTCCATTTCCCATTCAAAAACAACCTCTGCTCTTGCAATCTCATCACGATATTTGACAATGTACATACTGTCCATTTCAAGTTCATGCAGCATACATTCCATCGTACGCTCTACGCCTTTGGAAATGCTGGAACTGTGCAACAGATTCTCTATAACATCAGCATCCAATAACCCCATTTATATATCCCTCACTTATCGTAAAATTAACCACAGTTAATATGTATATTTCAAAATTTATTCTTCATAAAAAAGCTTTGTTTCATCAATAACAGTATATCCTTTTTTGTCATAATTGACAATAATAACATTGCAGTTCTTCTGCAATCCTCCTGACCAAAACTTATCCACTCCGTGCTTTTTTACATGACACATTATTGCCTTATTAAGCGCACCGTGGCCTACGATCATAATTCTTTCATAACGGTCAACATCAGGTTCTACTACTTCTTCCATAAAACTCTTGGCACGCTTACATATATGCTCTAATGTCTCACCATCTTCAGGTGCCATGTATTTATCCGGTGCCTTAAAGAAATAATGAAACGGAGTACTTGTATCTTCCAGAAGTTTAGAGAAGTTTTTTCCTTCATTTATTCCAAAACGAAGTTCTCTTAACCTGTCGTCGCGTATTATCGGTATATTGCGATATCCTCTTATAAGACATGCTGTTTCATACGCTCTAATAAGCGGAGAACTGTATATCACGTCAAAGTTCATATCAGACAAATTGCGTCCTGTCTCCCCCGCAAGTCTTCGTCCGTTTTCATTAAGTTCTACATCAACACTACCCTGAAGTTTCTTTGCGGCATTCCATATTGTTTCTCCATGCCGTACTATATATATTTCCACTTAAGTTACCTCTTTTCACACATTTTCTATCTGCCAATCAATCGGTGCAAGTCCATGTTCTTCAAGGAACTGATTAGCCTTGCTAAAATGCTTACATCCAAAGAATCCTCTGTATGCAGATAGCGGACTTGGATGCGGTGCTTTCAATATTAGGTGATTTGGATTGTTAAGACGTGCCGCTTTATTCTGTGCAGGCTTGCCCCAAAGCAAGAACACTATCGGTCTGTCCTGTTCATTTAAAATATCCATAACGGCATCCGTGAACTTCTCCCAACCGATTCCCTGATGAGAAAATGCCTGATGTGCCCTAACCGTAAGCACACTGTTAAGCAACAAAACTCCCTGTTTTGCCCATTTCACGAGATAACCATTATTTGGAATGTCACACCCGAGATCGTCATTTAGTTCTTTGTAAATGTTAACCAACGACGGAGGAATATCCACATCCGGTCTCACAGAAAAGCAAAGGCCGTGTGCCTGTCCATCTCCATGATAAGGGTCCTGACCTATTATTACGCATTTAACCTCAGATAAAGGTGTCAAATGAAAGGCATTAAAAATATCATCGGCAGGTGGAAAGATTGTTCCTCCGCTGCCGTACTCTTCATTAACTTTAATATATAAATCTTTGTAATATTGTTTCTTATATTCGGGCTTTAAGGCTTCGGCCCAATCATTTGTTATTTGGGGCATTTGATGTCATCCTTTCGTAAATCATATACAATTTTCATAATATGTACAAAGCAGTATACTATATTCAAAAAAACAAGTTACGTACGCTATGCTCTCCTTCAAAAAGGATTCCTTCCATGCCGACTTTACGAGCAGCGTCGACGTTTTCTTGGCGGTCATCGAAGAATACACACTCTTCGGGTTTTAGATTGTAGCGTTCGCAAAGTAAATTGTATATAGCAGGGTTTGGTTTACATAACTTCTCCACTGCTGATACAATATAGCCATCTACCTTACTGTAAAAGTCGAATAATGGCCAATGTATCTTATAAAGTCCGAGTGGATAATTGGATAACAAGTAGACATAATATCCTTTTTCATGTAATTCATCCACAAGTGGTGATGCAAAGTCATATTCACGCACCAATTTCTCCGGGTGCTCCCAGAACCTATCTATTTCTTTGACATATTGAGGCATTTCCTCTTTAAACTTAAGAAGTGCGTCTTCTTCGGTAAGAAGTCCTTCATCCATAAGTCCCCAATATTTTGAATTAATCATGTATTTTTCAAAGGTCTTAATTATTTCATCAGAAAGACCGATATCTCTGCAATGTTTCTCCCAACAGAAATCAATAAGAACCATTCCCACATCAAATACAACATTTTTTATCTTTTCATTCATAATTACTTATCCTTTGTGTGTATTTTATTCTGCAACTAATTTAACATTCTCTTCAAATCGGCGTATCATTTCTCTTGCCTCATCTTCTTCTGCCATTGATACAAAAGCAATCATTTTATCCATTGCAGCAGCCTGTTCTTTGGGTAGGGCAGCCGACGAACTTCGCAAATTATATAGATAATCGTCTATTCTTTCCGAAAAGACAAGTACAACATTATTGTTATATATGTCCATCTGCATGGAATATGCACACCCCGGCCATTCGTAATCAGTGCTTTCCTTTGACAACTCACTTGCCTTTTTAATAAACATACGTCCAAGAGGCGTGCGATTCATCAAATCATCAAGCGTTACACCGTGTTGTCTCAAATCAGCTCTGTCAACTGTACAAGACACCTTATACAAATCCATTTCAACTATATGCACACTCCCACCTCCGACCGTGTATTATGTAAACCGCATCGACAATTAAAAACATCTTATATATAATACCATAATTTAAAAATCTTTGCCAACAATTCTTGATTTTGTGCCATTGCAAACACTAATCTCTTTTGATATAATTACTACGTTTGGAAGGAGGATATTTTTATGAGTACACAGGCAACCAATATTGCTGTTGCAGGAACAGGATACGTTGGACTTTCAATCGCAACATTGCTTTCACAGAACAACAACGTAACAGCAGTTGACATAATACCAGAAAAGGTTGAAATGATTAACAATCGGATTTCACCGATTCAAGATGAATATATTGAGAAATATCTTAAAGAAAAAGATTTAAAACTAACTGCAACCCTTGATGGCAATGAGGCATATAAAAATGCCGAGTTTGTGGTAATCGCTGCTCCTACAAACTATGACAGTGCCAAGAATTATTTTGATACAAGTGCTGTAGAAAGCGTAATTGAACTTGTACTTTCGGTTAATCCCAATGCCATCATGGTTATTAAGAGCACAATTCCTGTAGGTTATACCGAATCTGTCAAAAAGAAATATAACACGGATAATATTATATTCAGTCCTGAGTTCTTAAGAGAATCCAAGGCTTTGTATGATAATCTTTATCCATCAAGAATCATTGTTTCTACAGATGAATCCAACGAAACAATCGTTAAAGCTTCAAAGAAGTTTGCTTCTCTCCTTTGTGAAGGTGCAATCAAAGAAGACATTGATGTTTTATTTATGGGTTCTACAGAAGCAGAGGCCGTCAAACTTTTCGCCAATACTTATTTGGCACTTCGTGTCTCATATTTCAACGAACTCGACACATATGCAGAAATGAAAGGTCTTAACACCAAGAATATTATTGACGGCGTATGTCTTGACCCCCGTATTGGTTCGCATTATAACAATCCATCATTTGGTTATGGTGGATATTGTCTTCCAAAGGACACAAAACAATTACTTGCCAATTATGCAGATGTACCACAGAACATGATGAGTGCAATCGTTGAGAGTAACAGAACGAGAAAAGATTTCATAGCTGACCAAGTGCTTCATATAGCCGGCTATTATGACTACTATAACCGTGGCGATTTTGACAGCAATCAGGAAAAAGAATGTATAATCGGCGTTTACCGTTTGACAATGAAATCAAACTCTGACAATTTCCGTCAGTCATCAATACAAGGAGTAATGAAACGAATCAAAGCAAAGGGTGCAACCGTTATAATATATGAGCCTACCCTTCCTAACGGCTCAACATTTTTCGGGAGCAAGGTTGTAAATGATATTGAAACATTCAAAAAACAAAGTCATGCAATAATTGCAAACCGTTATGATGATTGCCTTGACGATGTTGAAAACAAAGTATATACAAGAGACCTTTTCAGAAGAGACTAAAAAAAAACATAAAACTACCCGTGATAATGTTCATTAACACGGGTAGCCTTAGTTCGATATTCTATTCATATATGATTCTCCTTATCATATTATTTATGCGTTAAAGCTTATATGCTTGCGTCCCTCTTCATCCGTTTCGTAATGAAGTTCCCCAACTCCAACAAACATTGATGCAAAAGGATCTAATCTTTTGGCTTTTTTCTTTGCCTTAGAAGCACGATACTTCTCATCCTTGTTCTTATCCTTATAAAAAAGGTCTGAACCTAATTCAATGGGGATTACTTTGTATTCCGTCATGGTAATCAACTCCCTTCTTTCCCATGCAGCCTACTTAATATAATCTTATCTATTAACTTGTTGTGAAGGAGAGTCTTTCGCATCCTTGCCAGAATCCCTTTCACTTATTATATCGGTACAACAATCCCCATTGTTAATATCAATTATCTTTTTTATCAGACGCAAGCGAAGCAATAGCGCGTCTTATATTTGAAGCACACTCCTCAACTCCCATTTTATCGAAGATGTATTCGTCAGCACCGCTTTTAAATGCATCTATAATCTTCTCATTCTCCATATTGGGAATGATAAGACTCATTTCGTAATTGTGTTCTTTCATCTCCTGAATTGCAATATATTCTGTTGATTCTGCAAGTCCGTCTTGCTTCAGCGCTTCTACTGCTGAATTACTTACAGGTACACCTTTTTCCGTCTGCTGAAGTCTTGCCATTTCCGGATCATTTAAAAGGAAGTTAACCAGCTTCGCTGAAGCAACAGGATCACTTGTATCCGCACCGATTGCCCACATAGTAGCAGGTTTGATATACCAGCCTGTCCTCTTTGCACCCGGTACCATTGGATAATCAACTCTTATTACATTAACACCTTTTTGTGCCAAACTATCATGATATATTTTAGTATCACTTACCCAGCACATAGTTCCGATCATTTCTCCGGACAAATAACTGTTTCTCTCAAATAAATCTATAGGACATACAACATTATGTTCAATCAAATCCTTATAGAAAACAAGAATATCCTGCACATCCTGTTCATTCAAATTAAATGTTCCATCTTCGTTAAACATTGCTTTATCATGACTCTGTTCAAAATAGGCAACCAGGAATATGAAAAACTGCTTCTTACTCATTCCAAGAACATATTTTCCATGCTTCTTGACAATGTCCCCCATCTCAAACAAATCATCCCATGTTCCCGGAACCGATAATCCATATTTATCAAGCAAATCCTTATTATAGTAAAATACATGAGTATTCATCGCAATGGGGATTGCATTAAGTTTTCCGTTTTGCGTTCCGTAACTTAGTTCCTCTTCAGTGAAATTATCTAAGTCAATATAATCCGACAATTCATTAAGATCATAAAAACCATTACCATCCGGTGAATACTGATCTATCCACGCATAGTTAATCTGCATTACATCCGCCTCATTATGTGATTCCATCCACACATGATTTCTATCCTCATAACCTGTCCATTCACCATAGCGGAATGACACATTAATATCGGTGTTTTTCTCCTTGAATAGTTCAACACCTTCCATAGTATATATATGTCTTACATCATTGCCCCACCATGAAAGTTTTATATTTGTCTGCTCATCGTGAGCAGTTATTGTGTCAGCATTATCAGGGTTTGAACTAAGTTTTATTATAAGAACTACCATACATACTGCAAATGCCAAAACCAAAACATGGGGAATAATTCTCTTGATTTTTGTCTTCATCATTCATCCCCCTCTCTGTAAAAGTTAAAGCAATTCTTACCGCTATTCTTTGACTTATAAAGGGCCTTATCAGCCTTACCATATAATGCTTCGAAATCTTCTGACATGTCATCTGTCATATACACTCCTGCACTCATGGAAACATTACACTGTTCACGTTCAAGTTCAAACTCAATTAAGAACTCTTCTAACACATACTCAACCTGCGTGCTTACAGCATCCTTAACAGCAATAAAATCAACACCGACACATTCTGTATATAATGCAAACTCATCACCGCCAAGACGACCTATGAGAGTCTCCTCATTGTACATTCTCTTTAATAATTTACCAACGCGGATAATAACCTGGTCTCCATAAATGTGACCTAACTTATCATTGATCTGCTTGAAATTATCCATATCCAGCATTACAAACACTGAAATTCTTTCCTTGGCTTCCTTTGCAAGAATCTTTTCGACCTCATCCTGAAATGTCGCCTTATTCATAACACCTGACAGTCGGTCTATCTCTGCTCGATTTTCAAGTGTTGTTACCATACCATCAACAGGTTTTGATATATTAATTATAAGCATTAATCCGATTAACACAAAAAGAGCAGCAAGACATATAGATACCCTCACAGTAAATCCTCTAAGTCTGATATTCTCCTCAAGAATAATGCGTGTAGGTATCGAACATACCACCTGCCAATCATTAGGACATACGTTAGAATTGATAATATAATCACTACTTATAACCGTTCTTGAATTAGTAACATCTGTAGCTGCCTGATTAAGTTCAGCTGCAATATCGCCCGGAAGTGAACTTCCTATTTCGTCAGTGTTGACAGAAAACATTATTATTCCATTATCATCTACGAAACGTACAGTCATAGAATCAAGCTGTTCAGGATATACAAAAACAGATGCCAATTCCCTTGTATAAATTGATGAAACAAGTATCGCATCGGGATTTAATCTCTTGAAATAAAACATACGGTCAGTGTTACCGTTAATACCAAAGCCCCAACCGTCTTTTTTCCTCTCATTGACAATATATGACGCAAAGGTATCGTACATACCACCGTCAGGAAACAAATCATCAGTGCCATGCGAAATCCAGCCAACCTTGTGATCATCAGAATAAACAATTCCAAAATCGGCATAGTTATCCATAAGTCCGATATCCACTATACGAGATCTTATAAGTTCTTCAGTCTTAACCTTGTCGTACTCTTCCATGCTCTCATCCGTGGCATCATATTCATAGTAAGCCTCATCAGAAAACATTAAAGTGGCAGTTGTCTCCATTCTTTGCAAATACGAATTAATATTAAGCTCTAACTGTCTGCTGTCTGCCGCAACAAGTTTTGAGACCGTCTCTTTCATAGCACGATCAGAACGCTGCAATATCATATAATCAAGAAAGATTGTAACAATTGCAATCAGTGCCGAAAAAATTATTAATATTTCAATTTGGAACAGACGAAAACGATGTCCCGAGCGTTCCTGCCTTTTATCTTTTCCTGCCAAAATCCGCTAACCTTCTCTCATAAATAAAAAAAATAATCAATAGGCCCAAATATCTGTTAATTTTACCACATTTCATATAAAATCTCAACATTTTCCATGAACATGAAATCAATCCACTTATTGTATTTTCCAATTGAGAATTGTCTCATTTTTTGTTATGATATTGACAGATATATTCACTTTTACAAGGAGGATAATTTATGGGGAAATTAAATGCTGCAGCAGTAGCACAAATTGAATCCATCTGTACCCGTTACAAAGACGAAAAAACGCCGCTTATGATGATTCTTAGCGACATCCAGAACGAGTATGGGTATATTCCGCTAGAGGTTCAGGAAATCGTGTCGAAGCACACCGGTATTTCTGTAGCGGAAATCTATGGGGTTGTTACATTCTATTCTTTCTTTTCACTTACACCCAAAGGCAAATATGTTATCGGTTGCTGTTTAGGAACTGCCTGTTATGTCAAGGGGGCTCAGCAGGTAATTGATAAGTTTTCGGAACTTCTTCACATCAAGCCCGGAGAAACAACAGACGATGGACTATTTACACTGGACGCACTTAGATGTATCGGAGCGTGTGGTATTGCGCCCGCTGTTTCTATCAACGGTAAGGTATATCCAAAAATGACCGTTTCACAGGTAAATGAAGTCATTGCAAGCTACCTTATTTCCGAAGAAAAGGGACAGGAGGTGACCGTATGATTATAGACTCAATTGACAAATTAGACGAACGTGCTGCCGCTTGCACAAGATGTTTTGATGACAAATTAAAAGGTTCGGACGGAAAGCGACACATCGTTATTTGCGGCGGTACAGGATGTCTTTCCAATAATTCAAAAGAAATCAAAGAGAAATTTGAAAAGCGTCTTGAAGAAAAAGATGTTTCCTACAAAACGACCGTCAATATTGTCGGATGTTTTGGGTTCTGTTCTCAGGGACCTTTCGTGAAGATATATCCTGAAGATACTCTATACCGGCTTGTCACTGTTGATGATGTTTCCGAAATTGTTGACTCCGACATAGTAAACGGTGTTGTAGTTGAAAGACTTCTATATCAAGATCCTTCAACCGGAGCAAAAGTAACCAAACAGGACGATATCAATTTCTATAAAAAACAACATAGAATTGCCCTTCATGGATGCGGCGAGATTAACCCTGAAGACATCAATGAAGCATTAGGCTACGGTGCATTTATGGGTCTTAAGAAAGCCCTTTCAATGTCAAGACAGGAAGTTATTGACGAAGTACTTGCTTCAGGAATCAGAGGACGAGGCGGCGCAGGATTTCCTTCAGGAAGAAAATGGCAGTTTGCCTATAACGTTGACAGCGATGAAAAATACGTTGTATGTAACGGCGACGAGGGTGACCCCGGTGCATTCATGGATAGAAGTATATTAGAGGGCAATCCATTAAGCGTTATAGAAGGCATGATGATTGCAGGATATGCAATTGGTGCAAAGAACGGATACTTCTATGTTCGTGCCGAATATCCTATTGCCGTAAACAGATTAAAAGAAGCTATCAAACAGGCTGAAGACCTAGGTCTTATCGGTGATAACATTTTAGGAACAGACTTCTCTTTCCGTTGCCACTTACGACTTGGCGCAGGCGCATTTGTATGCGGAGAAGAAACAGCCCTTCTTAATTCTATTGAAGGCAAACGAGGCAACCCAAGGCCAAGACCACCATTTCCTGCACTTAAAGGATTGTGGGGACAGCCAACCATTATTAACAACGTGGAAACACTTGCGTGTATTCCTTTCATTTTAAGAGAAGGTGCTGCTACTTTCTCAAGTGTTGGAACCGAAAACTCAAAAGGCACCAAAGTATTTGCACTCGGTGGCAAAGTTAAAAATGTCGGACTTGTTGAAGTTCCGATGGGAACAACTCTTCGCGAATTAATCTTCGATATCGGTGGCGGAATACCGGACGGAAAGAAATTCAAAGCCATTCAGACGGGTGGTCCTTCCGGCGGATGTCTTACCGAGGAGTTTCTCGATGAGCCTATCGACTTTGACAACTTAGTCCAGAAAGGTTCCATGATGGGCTCAGGTGGCGCAATCGTAATGGACGAAGACAACTGCATGGTCGATGTCGCTAAATTCTATATGGAATTTATTTGCGACGAGTCGTGTGGTAAATGTTCCCCATGCCGTATAGGTACAAAGCGCATGTTAGAGATACTTACACGCATTACAGAAGGTAACGGTACTATGCAGGATCTTGAAGACCTTGAGGAATTAAGTGCGACCGTAAAGACCAATTCCTTATGTGCTTTAGGACAAACAGCCGCTAACCCTGTAACATCAACACTTACACACTTTAGAGACGAATACATAGCGCATATCGTTGATAAGAAATGTCCTGCTCATGTGTGTAAAAACCTTATGGAATACCATATTGATCCGGATAAATGTATCGGATGTGGCATGTGCGCCAAAGGTTGCCCTACCGATTGTATCAAACGAACCGAGTATATTCCCGAGGGTCACAAATTGGCATCATTTAAGATTAATACATCTGAGTGTGTCAAGTGTGGTTCCTGCATAAGCGGATGTCGACTTGGTGCAATTTCCAAGAGATAAGGGGGTATATACATGGGATTAATTAATATCAAAATAGAAGGCATCTCCTATCAGGTTGAGGAGGGCCAGACAATACTTGAAGCTGCAAAAAAATGCGGATATGAAATTCCTTCTCTTTGCACCTTCAATCATGGTGAGTGTAACCAAGGCTCCTGTCGTGTATGTCTAGTAGAAGCTACCGGTGCAAGAGGTCTTGTTGCAAGTTGCGTTTATCCTATTTCCGACGGTATGGAGATTACAATTTCCTCTCCCAAAGCAGTTGAGGCAAGAAGAAACAGTGTTGAATTGCTTCTCTCCGACCACAATCAAAACTGCCAGCAGTGCGACAAGAACGGAAAATGCGAACTCTTGCGAGTTGCATCCATAACCGGTTCTCGTGAGCTTAAGTTCTCCGGCAGTCATTCTGAAACACATCTTGATACATTAGCACCCGGACTTGTCCGTGATACATCAAAATGTATTCTTTGCGGAAGATGTATCGCAAGGTGCGAAAACGCACAGGGCATAGGAATACTAGGCTTTGAAAACCGAGGTTTTGACACATTTGTTTCCCCTGCAGGCGACAGAAGTTTTGCAGATTCACCATGTATCCAATGCGGACAATGTGTAAATGTATGTCCTACAGGTGCACTTATGGAACATTCCGAAATTGACCTTGTAGATGAAGCCTTCAAAAAAGGTAAAACAGTTATTGTTCAGGCAGCCCCTGCAGTCCGAGCAGCGCTTGGCGAAGAGTTTGACTATCCAATAGGTACTCCTGTCACAGGCAAAATGATTGCAGCACTTAGAAGACTTGGTTTTTACAGAGTTTATGACGTTAATTTCGGTGCAGACTTAACTATTATGGAGGAGGGCACCGAACTTCTTAACCGTATTACGAACAATGGCGTTCTTCCTATGATAACCTCTTGTTCTCCGGGATGGATTAACTATGCCGAATACAACTACGGTGACCTTCTTCCTCATTTATCATCTTGTAAGTCACCTCACCAAATGCAAGGTGCAATTATTAAGTCCTACTGGGCAAAGCAAAATAATATTGACCCTAAGGATATCTTTGTTGTTTCTGTCATGCCGTGTATTGCCAAGAAGTTTGAGAAGCAAAGATACCAACTAAGAGTAAACGACATTCCTGATGTTGACGCTGTTATTACAACAAGAGAGCTTGCACGAATGATAAAACGTGCGGGTATAGTTTTCGACAAGCTCCCTGATGAAGAATGGGATGCCGACATAATGGGTGATTATTCCGGTGCAGGCGTTATCTTCGGTGTAACCGGTGGTGTTATGGAAGCTGCGCTTCGTACTGTATATTACAAGCTTACCGGCAAGGAAAAGGACGAAATAACCTTTACCGAAGTAAGAGGTCATGAGGCAGGTATTCGTGAGGCTTCAATTGATGTTAACGGCACAACAATTAACGTTGCAATGGCTTCGGGAATGCGATCGGCAAAGATTCTTCTAGATGATATCAAAGCCGGCAAATCAAAATATCATTTTATAGAAATAATGGGGTGTCCTGGTGGTTGCATCAACGGTGGCGGACAGCCATATGTAAGAAGTTGTTTCCTTCCTAACGAAGATGATAACATAATGGACACCTACAAAGAAAAACGTGCACAGGCTCTTTACAAAGAGGACGAAGGTAGACCTATTCGTCAATCACATAACAATCCTCAGATAAAGGAGCTTTACGATAAGTTCTTAGAGGAGCCCAATTCTCACAAAGCACATGAACTGTTACACACAACTTACAAAGCACGAGAAGGCTTTAATGAAATAGAACAATAAAGCATACAAAAAAAGAGACGGGATAAAACCCGTCTCTTGCTAGTTATGTAATTAAAAAAGTAATCCTCTTCTCTCTTGACCCGGATGCTTTCTGTAAAACTCTTCCATATCCGAGTACATCTGCTCATCCGCACTTTTGAGTGCTTTGCGAAGATTTTCACCATCCTCGCCATAGCAACTTCCAACAGCAAAATTAACACCACCGTCAACCTTATAATTATCTCTAAGAGTTTTTGTCAGTTTATCAAAATAATTCTTGGATATACCATCACAGAAGACGAGAAACTCATCTCCACCGGCTCTGTAAACCTCGTACCCCTCAAATATCTTACTCAAAGTGTCTGCCGCACGCTTTATTAGTTCATCACCCGCATGATGACCAATATTGTCATTCAACGTACGAAGTCCTTTGATACCCGCAAATACAACACCATATGTTCCGATAAGTGTATCCTCTCCGAGAACAATTCTATCTATCCTTATGTTCATAGCGTTACGATTCATAACACTGGTGAGCAGATCATAACGGCTTGTAAGTTCCATATGTTCATATAATTGATGACTCGCAATCTCTGAAGAAAGAATAAATGTAGTAACCTCAAGTATCTCCTTAATAACCTGTGTTCTTTCAACATCAAAATTGATTGCCCACATATATCCCAATGTCTGTCCGTTGCCCTTAAGCGGATATAGTACTACACTCTCCGCGCCGGCACTCATTAAAGAAGCCGTCCATTCAGGATTACGTTTTGAGAGTTCTCTCATATCACGATCGTCTGATACAACACAACAATTACTTCCACCTACCGTATCCGGCCAAGTTGCAACTATATCAAAAAAATCAGGTCCAAGATAAGTATTCATTGGGAGAAGTCCGCTGCCTTCCCTAATATACTCTGATAAAACACTGCACACTCTCTTTTTAAAATCAGTAAGTAATATACAGCAATGACTCGAATCGCAAAGCAAACCGATATCACGTACTATAGATGTCATGGCAACCTTAAAATCATCGGTTTCACGAAGTTTTAAACATGTCTTAAGAACATGCGAAGCCGTATCCCCTGAGATATCAGCAAGCTTATCAACATCAACATCCGGAGTTAGTTCAAACGAGAATAGGCAATACCCCAACTTATCATCATCACTCTTAAGCGGCAGTACATTGATATCCATCCATGCATCTAAGCCCACTGCATTAATATACGAATGCAATGGTCTTTTCTCTGTTATGCATTTGTAAACAAGATTTTCAAAGTTCATATCCTTGGGTATATAGTCTGTATATAGACCACCCGGAACATAAAAATCCCCAAGATTATCAACATAATCCCGATATGCCTGATTGCCGTATTCGATTCGAATGTCCCCATAATCCCCATTAATTAACGGGTCCATCGAAACCACGCACGCAATCTGTTCAAAATTCTCAGCACACTCTTTGTAATCCATGAACACCCCTCCAAGCAACTACATCTAATACATCATAATACACTATTTTACACGATTTTACCCAATAATTCAATCAAAATATGTAAACGTTGTTTCCTTGAACGCCCTCTCTACTGCTTATTTCTATAGTACGCAAACATATATTGCTGGTACACGCCATTATAAGGACTGTATAACTCAAAAGGATACTGATTATTATATTCACTCTCTAAAACCCGCTTAATCCAAACATCTATAGGAAATGCATCAAGCCTATGAAAACCAAAAAGCAGCATACAACTTGCAACCTTTTTGCCTACCCCGTAAATGCCGGTAAGCCCCTTTAAGACTTCATCATCAGTTCCGACGTTAAGTCCATTCAAATCTATTGTTTTATCTACAACAGATTTTGCAAACCTCATTATATACTTATCTCTATAACCCAATTTGCAGTATGCCATATCTTCTTCATTCATATCTGCTATAGCTTGTGGTGTAGGAAATGTATAATATACTTCTCCCCTTTTGTCTTCTTGACACACGCCCGCTTTTTCGCAAAGTTTCTCTATGGATGCCTTTATTGCAGGAATATTGCGATTCTGGGATATAATAAAACTTATCAAAGCCTCCCACGGATCCTGTCTAAGAATTCTTATACCCAATTCATGCTCAGCCGCCTCGTACAAAAACGGATCAGATACCTTGTCTATCCTTTTCCTAATACTCTCATAATCTTCTGTCAAATCCAAATACGTACTCCATACAGACAAATACTCATCCTCTGTACAATCAAGTTCATAAGAATGCTCACCCTTTTTATATATACAAAGGCATTTGTCACGATGAATTATTCTATATCCGTCGTTTTCTATTGGCTGCCAGCGAAAACACTGTCCGCTATCCGCTATTTTCTTAAGATCAAAATCATCTTTTATCTCTATTATCATTTGTATATCCTCTTAACCATACAGGCTATGCAACAAGTAAAGGACCGACTAAACTGACGGTCCTTTATTGTAAAAATATAATCAATTAATTTTATTTGTCACTCAAATCAAAGTTCTCATCATAACAAACTATGAGATCTACAGATTCATCTTCAACAAAAAGCGGAACCTTATACATATGAGCACTTGCTTTTAAAATAGAATGATTCTTCTTCATTACAGGAGACTCTAGAATCGCACTAACATTCTGATCACTTAGTCCTGTAACAAACAAACCATTATTACAGTTAAGGAACTCATTTACAGCATCCAAAGTGTCAACCGACTGTTCAAAGGTATTATTGTCAAAAGCTTTGCTCGCAAAACCTCTGGCGACCTTACCAATTCCCTCTTCATTGCCACATAAAGCTGTATAGAAACGATAATCTCCAACAATGTGCTGGGTTGCACAGTGTATTGCATCATACTCTGTAATTCTCTCAATCTTCTCCATACGGAAGAATCTGTCAACAAATCTTACAATATTTCTAGAAGTTAACATAATATAGTCTTTGATATAGGAAGGCATTTCATCGTCCTTGACAAATATCGGAATAATCCTATCAACATCGCCCGTCTTAATTGCTTCCAGTTCCAGCGTTGAAAGCCCCTTGTATTTTCTGTAGTTGACAAGCTCCTCTCTTATCTGATCCATCGTCAATACATCATTTTCAAGAAGCGCCTGTATAAATAACAGATAAGAATCACCCTGTCTGTCAAGCAAATCAGATACGTCAGTCTCGGTTAGATATCCCTTGTCTATCGCTATATCTCCAAACCTCTTATCTTCCTGTTGCTGTAACAAATTGACCTCGCGTGTTTGTTCTTCAGTCATTAACCCCGTTTCAACTGCGAGCAAACCCATCTGCACTTTACTGTTCTTAGTATTCTCTACAAGATCATTGTATTTGTCATGCGAAATAATCCCCTGATCTACGAGATACTTGCCAAAATAGATTCCAAACATAGAGCCCCCACCTTCCTTTGTATATATACTCATTATACATAACCGTGCATTTTTTTGCAACCGGATAAATGTTGTTTCACCCCAGTAAAACCTTATACTTCAGCGCCCAAATTATCCCATCTTCGTTCAAACTCAATAATCGACATTGGTCTTGCAAAATAGAATCCCTGGAACATATAACAGCCAAGTTCTATCATCTTATCAAGCTGTTTCTTAGTCTCGACGCCCTCAGTAATAACACGCATCGACAAACGATCTGACATATCAATAACCGTACCTAAGATATCCTCACTTCGCTTGCTGTTTTCTGTCTCCTGAAGAAATTCTTTATCAATCTTAAGAACATCTGCATTAATGTCCTTAAGAAGACTAAGCGATGAATAGCCTTTTCCAAAATCATCGATCTCGATATCAAATCCTTCATCATGAAGTCTGTTTACAAGTGCAAGTTGTTTTAACGCATCCTGCATAAGAATAGTTTCCGTAATCTCAAGTTTGAGCTTCTTCTTATTAATACCATACTTTTCAACCAAGTCTGTCATAAATGTATAAACATCCATGTAGAAGAAGTCTTTCGGCGAAATATTGACAGAAATATATAAATCTTCCTTATCCGTACCTTTCCATGAAGCAAGAGTTTTTGCTGCTTCCTCCCAAATAAACTTATCCAAATCCGTTATAAGATCTGTTCTCTCTAACACATCTAAGAATTCTCCCGGGGCAACAATTTCGCCTGTTTTTCTAATCCAACGAATAAGTGCCTCAGCACCCTTAACTATACCTCGGTGAGAAACCTGTGGCTGAAGGAACATATGAAACTCTCCGTCAACTAATGCACGTCTGAAATCAGTAATAATCTGCTGCTCCTTAAGAACCTTTTCCATAAGATTTTCATCAAACTCCACAAGTCTCTGCTCACTACTACCCTTAATTGTAGAAAGTGCAAGCTGCGCTCTGTCAACCATTGCAGATACCATAAGTGACCTGTCTGTAACAACATAAACGCCTCCCTGAATATGCAGGTGAAACTGAGGACTGTCTATTATTCCCGGAAGCTCCTTTGATGCTGATATGATAAACGAATTATCAAAATTCTCCTTATGAATACAAACAGCATACAAGTCTCCTCTAAGACGTGCACACACCTCGTCAGGAGCACATTTGGACTTGATAAGATTACCTACAGCCTTAAGAACCTCGTCTCCCTTCTCTTCACCGAAAAGATCGTTAACAAGCTTAAAGCTCATAATATCGTACGCGATGATGACCCATTCTTTATCCCATTGTTCATCCATCGTTTCTCTTGCCTTTTCAAAAAATCCGTCCCAATTATACAAACCTGTAAGAGGATCTTTGATTGAACGTTTCGCGCTTCCTCGTTTTGTGTTCTCTTCCGCATTATAATCAACGCCCTCGATTCTTGTCACACATTCAAGAACACATCTGACTGTTTCAGTATCGGAAACATAATCCACCGGAACCATAAGGATATGATATGTGTTTCCATCATATTCCATAACACGCTCTATTCTTTTCCCTTTGACACAGGCAGCAGCCACATCCATGTTACGATTATCTTCTCCACCGTCCCATATATGACAACCGAAAATTTCTGTCTCTATTTCTCTGTTGTCATTTATGTGCCACTCCTCATTCCTATCGGGATTGATCACACTCACATAGTCATACAATTCTGTCATCTGACTCATTATAATTGTAAGTTCTGAAAGCGTATGTTTCTTAACTGTCATCGTTTGCAACTCCTAATCAATTCAAAATCTGTGTATATTATACAATAAACGCGCAGCCTTGCCTACTGATTTTTGTGATTTTGAATAAAATAGTGAAATTTAATAAAAATTCACTCTTTTTTTAATAACATTACCAAGTCATGTAGAAACACCTTTTTTTCAACAATTATTTACAAAAATCCGGGTGATCGCCTCGACTATTCGATAAATGATACCCTATATTTTCCACTCTTCTCTTAAGACACTCTACGCACTCTGCCGACTCTTCACCTGTACAAATCTTGCCGTCATAAAGCAAATATTTGTCTCTCACATCAACAGGCGAGAGATTAGGCATTAGCACATTTGCACCAGCAAGTATTCCCTTTTCTCTACCGCTAACATCCGCCGTTCCAAGTGCTGTTGTTGCCGGAAGCAACACATCAGGGAATATTAATCTTAAGATTGAAAGCAGCTTAAGTGTGAGCTCAACACTTCCCATAGGCTCATTGGCAAAAGGTGTATCCTTGTGCGGAATAAACGGCCCTATACCAATCATGTGTGGCTTTAGCTCCTTCATAAAACATATATCCTCATATATATTCTCCACAGTCTGATGGGGCGTTCCAACCATAATACCGCACCCCACCTGATACCCGATTTCTTTGAGGTCCTTCAAACATTTCTTTCGATTATCACAGGAAAGTGTATGCGGATGAAGTTTTTCATAATGTTCCTTATTAGCGGTCTCATGTCTTAAAAGATACCTGTCAGCACCTGCATTAAAATATTCGAGATAGCTCTCATGCGACTTCTCGCCGATAGACAGGGTAACTGCACATCCGGGATTTTCCTGCTTAATTTGTCTTACAATATCGCAAATCATATCGTCGTTATAATAGTTGTCTTCACCGCCCTGAAGGACAAAAGTTCTAAAACCCAACTCATAACCTTTTTTGCAGCAGGCAAGAATATCTTCCTTACTCATGCGATATCTGTCTGCATAAAAATTACTGCAGCGAATTCCACAATAATAGCAATCATTCCTGCAGTAATTGGTAAATTCAATAAGTCCCCTAAGATAAACCTCTTTGTTATAGATTCTTTGTGCAACTTCGCTTGCTTTTTGATACAAATAATCCGGATCATCTTTATAATTCAGAATATATTCAAGTTGTTCCTTAGTTATATCCTGCTTATTTCTTATTGAAGCTATAATATTCTTAAACTCAGTTGTATTATACATGTATGTCACTCCAAAAAGCCCCAGTTCGTATGTATTATTCTGCTAATCTGCAATGTTAAAAACTCACCGGTTTCTATAAGGCTTCGGTCAACACCGCATACTAATATTCCAAACACGTAATTACCGAAAAATAACGGGAATCCTATGTATCCTTTCTTAACCTCAGGAAGCTCTGATCTTCTGTAGATATCTCCAACACTGCACTCCTGTCGCTCTTCAGGGATTTGATACAATTCTCCATCACGCAAAACGCACTTAAGATAAATGTTGCCTTTTAAGCCTTCTGTCGAACTGCCCTCGTATTTCACAGGTGACTTATACAAATATAACGCAGCATTTGGAAAACCTGTTTTACCAAAGTTCTCAAACAAATAATCAAGAGCTTTCTCACCCGTTTCACCATAATTGGTTGTGCACGCCATAAGGTCATGCATTCTACCTCTACCGGCTGTATATCCCTTTGTCTGCATATTCCTTGCATATGCCTGAGCCTGTATTGCATTGTCCTTCATATATGAAAACAGACGGTTATTCCTCGTATTAACAAACACAAGTTTCTGTGTCTCATTCATACTTTTTTGAAGTCTTTCAACACTAGCCAAAAACTTGTTGGGATCAGTGTATTTCATAGCACCATTCTGGAAGAAGATCGTAATAAGTCTTTTTATTTCGTAGAACTGGTCCTCGCCCATATATCTGTTCTTAAGAGCATATAACATCTTTGATATAATCTCATAAAACAATCTCTTCAAATTGATAGAATTGCGGTCTAACACTTCATTCCTATAGCGATAGAAACAATCATCAAACATCCTGTATATAAATGCAGTATCAATGTTAAGCATTTCTATTGTGGTATATTCATACATATCATATGGCAACGAATCTCTACCGTACAGACACGTCGGAACGACCTCCGATTCCACTTCCTGACCGTTCATCTTATCGATAAGCATTTCCAACGCACGTTGTCCCAAAGTAACACCATCAGCGCCTATTGATGCAAGTGTCGGAACTAATTCTGTTGCCATCGAAGTATTATCAAAACCAAATACAATTATATCTTTTCCGGGAACAAGTCCTTTTTGTCTCATAACATCATAAAGTCCCGAAGCAGTCTGGTCATTTACACAGAATATCGCCTGAACTCCCGGATTCTTTGTCAAAAGTCTCTCTGCAGCTTCATGGGAATTAACCGACATATCCGACTTCTCATACAAGCGTGGAGAGTAAGCAAGACCGTTTTCGCAAAGACAATCTTCAAATATTCGTTTCCTCTTCTGTGCATCGGCATTGTCATCACGACCACCAATCATACAGATATTAATTATTCCCCTGATTTTAACGAGATAATCAATCGTTTCTCTTATGCCCATCTCATCATTGTAGTTGACAGTGAGTTCATTCTCCATCGTAGTAGCAATGAACACTTTAGGTACATCTTTGAAAATCTCATAGAGTTCTTTGTCAATATTAGGCAAAGTAAATAAAAGCCCGTCAAATCTGCACACGCCATTAATGTCATATATTGAATTATAGACCTGTTTATATCGATGAAGTCTATCTTCCGGATCCTCACAGTCATCATGGCGTCCGGCAATAACAACAAGTCGTATATTATTATAGCCTGCTATTGCATGAGCTACACTGTGAAGTATTTCTTTTGTAAAGTCTGTGTCAACGTCTTCGACAACGACACCGATATATTTGACTTTTTCTTCTCTTTGCTTCATATAACTTTCCACCCTGTAAGAACAATCACAAACTACATTCCGTCAATATCCGGAGAAGGCTCAGAAAACAAATAGCCCTGCGAATAATCAATATTATATTCCATAATCTTTGCTTGTATATCTTCGTTCTCCACGTATTCTGCAACAATCTCAACACTACGATCAGACAACTTCTTCCAACCCGACATCAATGCAACAAGGTTCTCCGAATCCGTACTGTTGCAGCAATTCCTTACAATTGAACCATCAATCTTAATGAAATCAGAATGAATGCTGGCTATATGCTGAAGATTTGAATATCCGCTTCCGAAGTCGTCTATCGATATCTTGCCGCCCAATCTATGTATATTATCAACAAACATAACAAGAGATTCGTAATCATCAACATCTTCGTTCTCGAGAATCTCGAATATAAAGTTGTTCGGATACTTAGCCGTTGCAAGAAATCCGTAAACATACTTAATCAGCTCATCATTCCTGATATCACGCATACTTATATTAATACTAACACTCTTGTCTGCCACTTTCTTGAATGCTTTTAAAACTTTTTTGATCATAACAAGCGACAATGAATCATAAAGCACGCCGAAGTTTCTTGCCACATCAAGAAAACTACCCGGGTTATATACTTTTCCATCCTCGTCCATAAGTCTCATTAACGATTCGTAATGATGAATGCTACCCAACTTATTATCATATATACCCTGATAATAAGGTATTACCTTATCATGAGAAAGCGCATAGTTAATGACATTAACCATGTGATATTTCTCGCGAATGCTTTCCTCATCTAACATTCCTTCATTAGCTTCACATACATAAAACTGTATATTTCTATTGAGCATTTCCAAACGCGCTGCATTATATACCGTTCTGATATTGTCAACATTACATTCATTTATAACGCAAAAGACAGGTACTATCGCTATGAAATCAGCTGCAGTCTCAAACAACTCTTCATGCAGTTGTTTCATATCATCCTCAAAGCCCTGTAACGATACCATATACGACGGTGCCGCAATCGCAATACGCCATGAATCAAGAACGTATAAACGATAATCATGCTGTGAGACAAACGCAGAACACTTTGAAACGTATTCCTTATATGTCATATCTATTTTCTGCGGTGCAAACACGGTACGCATGCTGGAAGTATCCAATACATCGATAAGACAAACCCTGTCATAACCGCCGATCTTGATATCCATATTAAGTGCTGCTTCATTGGGAAGTTCCTCATTCTCCGAACGAAGAAGCTTAAGCTCACAAGCCCTTACGAATGCCTTGAAACTTTCATTCATCGTTCTATCTACACTTTTGTCGCGCTCTTCTTCTACTTCCATAAGGTATGAAAGTAACCTTCTGTTATCAGCCGACAACGACTCGGTGTGAAGAAAGACATACGGATTGTAATGCTGAATAACTTCATTCTCACCTATCGCAGATATTGCGAACACACAATTGGCAAATACATTCTTATCTCCATCGTATATTATTTCTCCATCCGTAACACATCCACTCATAATGGAATTATCATAAGTTGAGAGCTCCCATTTAACTATGTTTGGAAATGTCTTTAATCTGACCTTGCTGACATAACCGAATATAGTCTCCGCTTTCTCGAACATCTCAAACTGACTAAACATCGACCTATTGGAAATGATTGTTTTCCTGTCATAGATAAATGCTCTTTTTATCTTGCTGCCCTTAACAACATTGTGACTTGTATATAATCCTTCTTCACTGTATCTGACAACATAGGGCACTTTGACATTATCGGAATATACAAAAGGAAACAATCCGGCGATTTCCGGCTTTTTGCGTATTTCCTCTCCTACGCATTCGCGATACACTTCCGCTGCCGATACACCATCAAGCGAAATGATTCTGTTGCCATCAGCTTCCGTTATGGTCATCTCCTCGCCGGCTTCCTGGACACCGGAAGCAAAAGCACTTCGACTTTCCACCTTGGCTCCACCAAACGAAGCAAGAAGTATGCTACTGTTCGACCAACCATTCTCATCAAAAACGAAACCATAAGCATCCTCATCAGGATCTATCATATCTGAACTGCAGGCAATACCACCTGCCATCTGAACCCCTGGGAATGATTTGTTACAGGCATCCACAAACTCATTGATAGCTTGATATTTCCTACTTGTAAATGCAAGTAACAAACGGGTATCATTATCAATAACCGTATTCTTAACATTCTCACAAAGAACACGTGGTTCTATAGCATCTTCCGAGCGATGCGAAAATGTTGGGAGCATTGCTGTTTTGAGATGACCTCCCGAAAACTGTGTCACTGATATAACACACTGGTCATGTGCAAGTTTGCCCCAACTGATTACTGCCGACGTGCTCGTTCCCAAAATATGAGCCCCCGGAACCAATTCTTTAATAAATGCAGCCAATTCCACCGCCTTGTTACCAGGATGAAATGCTGTATGTATTCTTATAAGTATGTCTCCCTTGTCAGAATCAAGTGTTAACTGCTTAAAAGTATCAGCTATTCTCGTCTTAGAAACATACTGAAAATTCCATGTAAACATATTCTCAACCCCTCAATATCTACAACCGAAAAAAAACAAAATAAAAAAACGGTAACCATGTGACATACTCTAAATAATACCACATTTTACCGTTTTTTACAATATTTTCAACAGCCTGTAAGGCTAATAAAACTGCGATTTTTACATAAGCACAAGTTCTTGTATAGTCGCTTCGAAGTCAACACCATACCATGGTTTTTCCGGGTTGTTAAGAGTGACTTCTATCGTATGAACAGTGTAATCCGCAGCGATACGCATTGCCTCTTTCCAATCCTTACCTTTCATTATTTCACCGACACATGTACTTGAGAACACATCTCCTGTTCCATGGAACGAAGAAGCTATTTTCTTATTCTGATACAAATAATACTCCTTGCTTTCTCTGTCATATCCCATGACTCCGATTTTGCCTTCTTCAAGAGAAACGCCGGTAAGTACACTCACCTTGGCACCAAGCTCACTTAATTTTGCAAGCATTGTCTTGATATATTCTTCATCATGCTCTGTTCTATACTCCATGCCTGTCATAAGAGAGGCTTCTGTTATGTTAGGAACAATTATATCTGCCTTTTCGCAAAGAGTTGCATTGGCCTTAACATAGTCCATATCAAATGCCGGATATAACTTACCGTTATCCGCCATAACAGGATCAATAAACACAAGAGTATTATCATCTTTGAAACTGTCAATCAAACCCTTTATCTGTTCTATCTGCTCAATGGTTCCAAGATACCCCGTATATATGGCATCAAATCTGACATTCTGACTAAGCCAATGGTCTTTAATCGGGTCAATCTGGTCTGACAAATCCTTACAGGTAAAATCCTTAAATGCTGTATGTGTTGACAAAACGGCTGTCGGTAAAATTACTGTTTCCGAACCGAGTGCCGAAATTATCGGCAATGCAACCGTAAGCGAACATTTTCCCAAGCATGAAATATCCTGCACTGTTAATACTCTTTTCATTGATAAAGCCTCCGCAACATTATGTAAACTAGCGTCTGTTAAGGTAAACCTTCTTTACTGTCGGATATAAAGCAAAGAAGATAACAACTCCTGAAATACCCTGAACAACATTCCACGGAACACTTACAAATGCAGCTTTTCCGTACAAAATAAGCTCGTAGAAGAAATATCCGCCGACATTAATAATTACAGATATTACAGCGCCAATAACAGCACCTGTCTTCTCATGATCTTTTTGTGTCTTAAATATCTCAAGTATTTTACCTACCGAAAATGCCATAAGCGCTTTAACCAAAAATGTTACCGGCGCATACAACGCATAACCGCCCAGAAGGTCTGCTGTAGCTCCGCCTATACCTGAAGCAACTGCTCCAAATACCGGTCCCAATAACGCACCTGATAAAACAACAAATCCGTCTCCCGGATGAATATATCCATTAGTTGCAGGAATGGGAATCTTAATGAAAAATGTAGCAACACAAATTATTGCCGCAAACAATGCTGTTATAGTTATTTTCTGTGTATTAATATTCTGTTTCATTTATCATACTCTCCTTTTCTTTGCATAGTTGTAATCCTTTTTTGACGAAACCGTCATCAAACACTTTACGTACCTTCCATGCGTATCTGTTGTCTGCATCTTCAAACTTTGCAATCTGGTATAAAACTATATCCATTATAAAATCTTTTAAAACGTCATCAACCGTATTCTCATAAAATGACTTCATGCTTTGAAGAACTTCTACCGCAGCATCCGCCACCCACAAAGTTCTATGGTCAGTTGTTATGACATTAATTGTCTTTAAGTCATAATGTGCCGCATTTTTTGTATTCTGTATTGCAAATACCTGCTCACCCGGACTGATATCCACTTCCGGTATAGTTGCAAGATAAACAAGCAACAACTTAATAAAATGCACATCGCGTTCATCTATTCCCCACGGTGAAAGCGGATTAAGATCTATCATTCTAAGTTCAATATGGCTCACGCCTTCATCTTTTAAGGAATTAAGTTCGTACTTTCCGGCAGGCTTTAATCTTACCGGATAATAAAGTTCTGCCGAGGAATGAATCAACCCCTGCTCAACGTACTTTACAATACTATCAACGTATTTGTCAATATCACTGTAATCAAGTATCGGTGTGAACATATTCCAATATCCAAGTTCGGAACATCTGCTGCTTCCCATGCCATTGAAAATATCCTTACCGTATACTCCCTTTTCAAAATACGAACTGTCTAACAACGGACTAGCCGCAGTCACCGCAACAACAAGCCAGTTATAAACCTGCGCCTTTGCCGCCAGTGAAACATAGAATCGGTTTTTGTAGTCCCTATATGATTCTTCACCATTTTTATCGATTTTGTACGCCGCCTGCAACAGCTCCTCTGAAAAGGAATAATTAAAATGAATACCGGAAAATGTCATCTTATATCTCCCGTATCTTTCCGATAAATAATCACGATAATGCTGTTTATGTATCTCATCACCATCATATTGTGCAATTGGGATCTCATCCTCTTTTCTTATGTACGGAGGGTTAGAAAAAGGCCATAGGTACTCAGGCTCATTTAATTGCGAAAGCGTTCTGCATATTCGCAACGTATGAGTTTTCAACTGATCCATAGCCTCCCCAACACTGTCACAGACATCTGTATTAATTTCTGTTTGATTTTCGCAAAAATCTCTTACGATATTCTTATCGTTCTTGTCGAAAGGATGTTTTGTACGTGCAAAAAAACCATTTTTGTCAATTCGTAAGCTTTCCTTTTCAAGTCCGATGCTGCCTTTTAGAATACAGCGTTTTACTTCGTTGTCACTTACATCTAACATCGCATGCTCCTTACCTTTATTCTCACACATTACATATACAGTTCCTACAGATTTGCATATGCCATATATATATGCTTTAAAGCCTCGGCATCTTCATGATATTCTATACCATGACGTTGTCCCTCAAACTCAAGTTCCGCGCCTTTGTAGGCAACAAGTGTTGTAATCGGCAGCGGCTTCCAATCCTTTGCCGAAAATCTCTTTTCTCCCGGATGACCGTCTCCATAGAAAATGCTACTGTTAACGAGCGGTTCGGTAGAAAAAAGCACTCCGCAATTTCCTTTGTAATAATGCAGGGAATCTTTGAAATTTGAGTGAACATACATAAGTTCTCCGTCATATATGATAAGATTCAACTTGTTGTTTTCAGACATTTCACATATGTATTCATCCAGCACATCGAATCTTTCCCTGCTTGTCAAAGGACTTTCCTTTTGACTTCGCTTGCCATTTATCTTGTCAATCAGATATAATAGAATCCTCTCACTGTCAGTATCACCTTTTTGTTTTCTTATGTATTCGTCCATAGGCGTATAATCAAAAATAGTGCCGTTATGAATGAGTGTCCATCTTCTTCCATCGGCATCTATCTTGGTAAACGGATGACAATTCTTAAGTTCAACATTACCTATTGTCGCATATCGTATATGTGCAAGGACAGCCGTTGCCTTCACTTTATCTTTAAGGCGTCCCGCAAGGTACTCACTTTTATTAGCCGCAATAACTTCTCTTTCGATATTTGCATGTGTTCCGTCAAGGAGTGCAAGTCCCCAGCCATTTGGATGCTTATCGCTATGAGAATAGAACTCTTTTAACACATTATTAAGTTCAAGATGTTCATTCCCACTGAATCCAAAAAGCTGGCACATAACACTCTCTCCTTAATTATTTACTAGATAGCAGCAAATCCTTTCTCAAGGTCTGCAATTATATCATCGATATGCTCTGTTCCGATAGAAAGACGTATCGTATTCTTACCGATTCCCTGATCTGCAAGCTCCTCATCAGAAAGCTGTGAATGAGTTGTTGACGCAGGGTGAATAACCAAACTCTTAACATCTGCAACATTGGCAAGCAATGAGAATATCTCAAGATTGTCGATAAACTTCCATGCTTCATCCTGGCCGCCCTTGATTTCGAAAGTAAATATTGATGCTCCGCCATTAGGGAAATACTTCTCATAAAGTGCGTGATCCGGATGGTCAGAAAGTGAAGGATGATTAACCTTCTCAACCTTTGGATGATTACTCAAAAACTCAACAACCTTCTTTGTATTCTCTGCATGGCGCTCAAGACGAAGCGATAATGTCTCAACACCCTGAAGAAGAAGGAATGCATTAAACGGTGAAATAGTTGCTCCTGTATCTCTTAAAAGAATTGCTCTGATGTATGTTACAAATGCTGCAGGTCCAACTACATCATAGAAAGATACTCCATGATAGCTTGGGTTAGGTGCTGCAATATTAGGATACTTGCCGCTTGCCTTCCAATCAAACTTACCTGCCTCAACGATAATTCCACCAAGTGTTGTACCATGACCACCGATGAACTTTGTTGCTGAATGAACAACGATATCTGCACCGTGCTCAATTGGTCTTATAAGATATGGTGTTCCGAATGTGTTATCTACAACAAGTGGAAGTCCATGCTTGTGTGCAATCTCTGCTATCGCATCAATGTCAGGAATATCACTGTTCGGATTACCAAGTGTTTCAATGTAGATTGCTCTTGTATTGTCCTTGATTGCCCCTTCAACCTCTGAAAGATTGTGAGCATCAACAAATGTTGTCTCAATGCCATACTGTGGAAGTGTGTGTGCTAAAAGATTGTAGCTTCCTCCGTATATAGTCTTCTGTGCAACAATGTGTCCACCGTTTGCAGCGAGTGCTTCTATAGTATATGTAATTGCTGCTGCTCCTGATGCAAGTGCAAGTGCTGCGCTACCACCCTCTAATGCTGCAAGTCTCTTCTCAAGAACATCCTGTGTAGAGTTTGTAAGACGTCCGTAAATGTTACCTGCATCAGCAAGTCCGAATCTGTCTGCAGCATGCTTGCTGTTATGGAACACATATGATGTTGTCTGGTAAATAGGAACTGCTCTTGAGTCCGAAGTCGGATCCGGTTGCTCCTGTCCTACGTGTAACTGTAATGTTTCAAATCTGTAATCGCTCATAATTTCATTCTCCTTTTCTTTTTCATATTAATTTGATATGTTTTATGAGCTTATATTATCACACCATCTTTGACTTGTATAATTCTTAAATACTATCATTGGTTATAGGCACTACCTATAGCTCATAAATCCTTTTATTAACATGCCCAGACATCCTCATATGTCTTTGCGTGTGTAAGCTTGGCATACTCTCTGATATACTCCGACATCTGCCTTCCCGATTCCAAGCCCTCCACCATCTTAAGTGCAGGTGATTCAAGACATGCCGCTCGTTCAAACAATGGTTCAATAAACCGCTCTTCACCGTATCCTCGTTCACTCAAGCCTTTTTTCGCAAGTTCAAGGACTTTTTCACATAGTCGTTCTAGTCTTACTCTGTTAACAAACTCAGGAAGATATCTTTTATTCATTAGTTTTCTTAACTCAGATGCTGTATACCCACGATGATGCAAAACAGTATCATTTGCTATCAAATCTATAATTTCCTGTGTCTTGTTTGAAAGTCCTACATGAAATGCCGCAACAGACATGGCATCCGCAAACGGCTGGCAACAACCACTCCTGTATTCTATCGTTCCTCTGTATGTCAGATCTTCAAACTTATAAGTTCTTAAAAATCTTATATCCTCGTTTTCAGGTGTAAACACATATTTGTGATATATCCCATTTTCAAAATACTCGCCTTCGACATAGTCACGTGCAAAATATTCTATTATCGGAATCGGTTTGAAATGAAGATAATGCCCGTCCCGTTCCGTACAGAATATACTTGTACGACTTATGTATTCCATCAGTTCATACACATTTTCAGGTATATGCTCAAACATACCTATATTATGAGGATTGATTCCATGAGTACTGTTCTCCCAGAACATATCTCTTACACACAGATTATCAGGTTCTGCTTCCATCCATGCATTTGCAAAAATCAGACTTTTAATCGGTTCAAGGAGTGAAAACGCCTTGATTGTACTAATCAGCTTTTCTCTTGTAACATCTAATTGGACCTGAGAGGCGCATGCATAGGTTGCAAACTCCGGATACGGATGAAAGTACATCGGATACTCCCAAGCCTTACTTCTTTTGAGGAATCCTTCTAACATCCGGTATCTTGGAACCGGCAGAAATTCAGTACTGTTTGCTTTCAATCCCGGATTAACTCCCATTCCCGTAAGTATATGTCCGTACTTGGAAAGTTCATCATTTAACTCGCTGATATACGATGAAAACCTATCCCATATAGCCGTTAAGGTTTTCTCCTTTCCGAATGAAATCTCGAGATTATTATATGAACAGTCAAACGAAATATTATCTCCAGTTAATTTTTCTGTTGCAGAGTAACAATAACCGTTTAAATCTATGCCCACAGGTTCAAAGCCATTCTTTTTCCTGAACTCTTCAACCACTTTTTGAGTCACTTCAAAATCAGTCGCCTCACCGTTTAAATTAACAACCGGCATTTCAATTTCTATTCCTATACTGCTTTCTTTCTTATTCTCTGTCGGTACAATATATCTGTTATAAAGCACCTCTTTAATCTGTTCTCTGTTCATACGAAAACCTCTCTGCCATTTTTCAAAATATTGAAATTAATAGTCTTCATCCTCAATCTTTTCTTCGATGTCGTTGACAGGCTTCTCAAGCCCCTCTATCTTAATTCCATTCTTTTCTGCATAGTCCCAGAGGGCTGCATGGATTGCTTCCTCTGCAAGAAGCGAACAGTGAACTTTGATAGGTGGAAGTCCGTCAAGTGCCTCCATAACCGCTTTGTTAGTTACCTTTAATGCCTCATTAACACTTTTACCTTTCACAAGTTCTGTAGCCATTGAACTTGTAGCAACAGCTGCACCACAGCCGAAGGTTTTGAACTTAACATCCTGTATAATTTGATTTTCATCAACATCTAAATATATTCTCATGATATCGCCACACTTGGCATTGCCAACTGTACCGACACCGCTGGCATTCTCTATTTCACCGACATTTCTTGGGTTATTAAAATGATCCATTACTTTTTCGCTATACATATTATTTCTCCTTTATAATTAGTTTTACTAATGTGCTTATCCATCGTAGTTTCAACGCAGACACGCAGCACAAGGCATGCCCTGTCTCTAAGCTCGTGTTAAACACTCGCTAAGAGAGAGGGAATCTCGCTCGATTTTTCACGCAGCGGTACTAACCTCACACTTTGTGTTCGCTAAGTACCGGCGGTCAAAAACGGTCTGCTTTTGAAAACTACAATGGCCAATCACATTATCAACATCTATCTTATTTAAATTACTTACTTTTTTCTTTATTTACGAAGTCTTCGTATAACGGGGACATCTTGCGGAGACGCTCGACGATTTTGACAAGTTCGTCTACAACAAAGTCGATGTCCTCAAGGGTGGTTTCCTCGGATAGTGTAAGACGTAATGAGCCGTGTGCTATCTCGTGAGGAAGTCCGATTGCAAGCAATACATGACTTGGATCAAGAGAGCCTGATGTACATGCCGAACCGCTTGAAGCACATACGCCCAACTGGTCAAGCAGAATAAGTAACGACTCACCTTCAATGAATCTAAAGCAGAAGTTTGCGTTACCCGGAAGTCTGTCCTCTTTATGTCCGTTAAGTCTTGAATACGGAATCTCTGCAAGAACTCGTTCTATCAAGTGATTTCTGAGTTCTTCCTGCTTTGCCTTATTCTTCTCCAAATCCTGTCCTGCAAGTTTTGCAGCTGTACCGATTCCGATAATACCTGTTGTGTTATGAGTTCCGGCACGTCTGCTTCTTTCCTGTGCTCCACCGTGTATGAACGAACGAATCTTTACTCCCTTTCTTATATACATAAGTCCTATTCCTTTGGGACCACCAAACTTGTGTCCGCTGGCAGAGAGCATATCGATATTCATCTCATCTACATTTAACGGAATATGACCATATGCCTGAACCGCATCTGTATGGAATAACACACCATGCTCATGTGCTATTCTTCCTATCTCGGCGAGTGGCTCTATTGTTCCAATCTCATTATTTGCCGCCATAATACTGATTAAAATGGTATCTTCTCTTATTGCTTTCTCAAGTTCCTCAAGAGATATCTTGCCTTCACTGTCAACATCAAGGTATGTTACTTCAAAACCTTTCTTCTCAAGATATTCACAGGTATGAAGTATTGCATGATGCTCAATCTTACTTGTTATTATGTGTTTTCCCTTGTCTGCGTAGGCATCTGCTGTCGCCTTAAGTGCCCAGTTATCAGACTCACTTCCGCCTGCTGTAAAATACATCTCATCAGGTGTTGCTCCAATAAGTTCTGCCACCTGA
Organism: Lachnospiraceae bacterium; assembly: GCA_015057325.1. GTDB lineage: Bacteria > Bacillota > Clostridia > Lachnospirales > Lachnospiraceae > CAG-590. Next base: position 42,822 of record SVEQ01000011.1, read on the forward strand.
CTTCTGGCTGTATCTACGGCCTTGCGTGTCTTCTGTGCAAATGTATATATTGCTGAAGGATTACCGTATTCTTCTGTAAAATACGGAAGCATCTCTTTAAGCACCTCATCCTTTACCTTTGTTGTTGCTGCGTTGTCTAAGTATATTAGTTTACTCATGTCTTTTCTCCTTTTCTTTATATATTGATATTCTCAGTGTATATTTCCTGCTGCCACGATAACATGTCCGCAAGTGTAATCCCTTCTAACACATCATTAAGTGCGTCATCAAGCCTTCCCCATAGCCTGTAATTAACACATGTGGATTTGTTAGGACACGGTGCACTGTTTTCTCCAAAACAATCTGTCGGATTCATATTACTCTCAACTGCCCTTACAATTTGCCCAACTGTGTATTCCTCCGGAGGATACTTAAGTGAATAACCTCCGTTTTTGCCCCTTACACTGTTAACCAGGCCTCTCTTGTGTAATCCGGAAACAATCTGTTCAAGATATTTTTCCGAAATATTCTGCCTATCCGCCACATCTTTAAGCCTGACCATGTCTTTCGTTTTGATCTCTGCTAAATCAAGCATGAGCTTCAAAGCATTCTTTCCTCTTGTTGATATAATCATAACTTCTCCCTACTTTTGCTAAAAAAATATGCAAATGAAGAACAAATCCTCATTTGCATATTATCATACTATGTTAGTAGGTATTTGTAAAGCAGTATTTTTTATTTTAAAAAAAACTCCCCAAAGAAGTTTGTAACTTCTCTGAGGAGTTATATAAAATATATGTTTTTATAATCCGATTGTTCCTGTATATGTAGGCACTTCTTTTCAGCCTTTTGTACTGCTTCTTCCAGTTCCATCCCTACATATGATTGTGCCGAAAAACATCTTCCGGATTTCTTATCATTTATAAATGCTCCTAAAACAACTCCGTGGGTAACTACCTCCTGTTGATTCGTTTTGTTATAACATCAACTATCACAAGATAGCAAAGTCCAACTACAATCAAAAATACCATAAGCACAAGCATCCACCATGCACTTCCCATGAAAGGAAGCTCATTTACAAAACCGAAAGCACCGGCTTTACTTCCCCAGTTAAGGAAGAAATACGGATAGTTGTATCCTTCTGCAAACTGCCAACCCTTCACGTATCCTATTCCGGCATAAATAGCGTATAATATAGGTGGAATTGTTACAAAGAGCACATTTATCTTCTCTATACTCTTTGCACTGCTTACAACAAAAAAGTCAATAATAGACACAATAGGCACAACCACATGTGTAAGCACATTCTGAATATTCCATGCCGATTCACCAAAAGTAGGTGCTAACACAAAACAGAAAACAAATCCTGTCAGAGTAATTGAAACCGTTCCTACAAACTTAATGATGTACCAAAGTTTGCTAATTTCCTTATTCTTAAGAAACAGCACAAGACCTATCAAGCATATAATAGCAATAGCAATATTGGACTGGGTAGTAAAATACATAAAAACTCTGCTTCCACCCATAAATGTCTTGCGTCCGGCAAGATAACTAAGTGTTGTTCCGGTAAATGCAGATATCGCCACTATAAGTTTTAATACATAACTTATATATTTCTGCTTATTACTAATATTATTCATACTAAAGACCTCCTACCTTTTGTTTTATATTAAATGAATAATATGGATTTCATATGAAAAAAACTTCCTGTTAAAACAGGTATATATACCTGTTTAACAAGAAGTTATAATCTGTCACGCATAAGTTCCCAAAACATAACAGCACTGGCTGCTCCGACATTTAGGGAATCTACTGCAGGATTCATTGGTATCATTGAAACATAATCACTTCGTTTAATTGTATCACTGCATAATCCATATCCTTCATTGCCAAGGATGATTGCAAGTTTATCACATTCCTTTATTCCAGGATTATCAATGCGTACCGCATCATCACGAAGTGCCATGGCAACTGTAGTAAAGCCGTTATCTGATAATTCTTCTATATAATCCGTCTTCTTATCGATTTTCGTCCATGGGATTTGAAATACCGTTCCCATACTGACACGCTCTGCTCTTCTGTATAACGGATCAGAACAATCATAAGTAAGTATAATTGCTTCCACACCCATAGCAGCCGCTGAACGAAATATTGCTCCTACATTGGTTGGATTTTGAACGTTTTCAAGAACGGCAATAAGTTTCTTGCCTGATACTATCTCTTTAATCGAGTCAAGAGGTTTTCTTCTCATTGCAGAAAAAACTCCTCCTGTTAACGCATAGCCCGACAACTCTCTTAATATTTCATCCGTTCCATAATAGATAGGAACATCCTTGCAGGCATCATAGACATACCGGGTATCTTCATCCGGATTATTAACCGCAGTCAAAATTGATATCGGTTCATATCCCGCCTCAATAGCACGCCTTATAACCTTGGCACTCTCACAGATAAATATTCCCGGAGCAGGTTCATTTATTCTAAGTAACCTCACCTCGTTACGCTGCTTATATGCATCAAGTTCCGGCAAATCAAGATTACTAATCTCTATAAAATTGTGTGGATTATCGGTCTTTGGTGGCATCTGTTAATTCTTTTCTCCAGGTTTCATAAATGATGCAATATACTATACCACATTATTTATCTTCTGTCAGCAAACTATACTACTTCCCACATTTGACCCATGTTATTAAATCCGTCCTCAGGTAGGCATCCTTTACACACTGTCTGATTTCCTTTTGAGGGACATCCTGTACAACTTGAACATCCTTTTACATTAAATGATACCTTTCGTATAACGCCCATCTTTTCGAGATACTCAATTTTTCTCTCAACATCCTCCCTGCTTGTATTCAGTTCCATAGCAAGAAGTTCCGTCGTTCTGGCATGTCCATCTTTTAGAAGTGTTAGCAATTCCTCCATATCATGTCGCCTCCCTTAAAATATTAAGAGACCGACATGATATGCAAGGAACGCAAGGAGTAGAGAACCAACAGTATAATAAAGCACAATTCGTGCTGTCCACTTGGCAGAATGTGTTTCCTGATATGTTGCTGCAAGAGCAACAACACAAGGCATATTGAAAGTCATGGCAAATATAAATGCAAGTGCTTCCGGCTTGGTAACATTTGCAAGAAGAAGCGTACTCAAATTAGCTTTATCCGCTCCACCACTCATGGCATCGGTAAATGCAGCACCATAACTGCCACCGCTATATAAAGCACTTATAACTCCAACTGCTCCCTCTTTTCCTACTGCAGATGCCACATAAGAGAGGAATAACTGCCAAGGCATTCCAAACACCTTTGTAACAGGCTCGATAGCAACACCTATACTATATAAAATGCCACCGTTTCCTCCGTTCGGAGAGTATGAAAGAAGCCAGAAGACACCGCATACAAGCAATACAACTTTTGCAACGCGGAAAAATGTCTCTTTTGTTCTTCCAAATACATATCTAAAAAGTGCACCCCATTTAGGTTTATGATACGGAGGAAGCTCCATTATCATTCCATATCTATCTTTGGTTTTTACAAGATGTCTTCCAAAAATCTTTGCTGTTATCCACATATGAAGTAGCATTGTAATTAGTATCGCAATTATTACAAATACCGCAGATGGTCCAAAGAATATTGTGGAGAGCATAGGAATTGTTGCCCACGCAGCACCACAAGGAACAGCCCACGCCAACGCAATTGTAAGCACCTTCTGCCCCCAATTGTCGATTACTCGCGAGCCTGCTGCACCACCCATAGTACATCCGAAGCTGACAAGAAACGGCATTACAGACTTACCTTGAAGTCCCAATTTTCCCATTGTGTTATCAAAAACATATGAAATACGTGCCATAACTCCGACCTCTTCTAAAAGTCCAAAGACAAGAGTTACTCCAAACACAAAACCAAGCATTTGGAATATGTATGAGAACGACTGAATAATTACATCAGTAACAATAAGCCTTACCACTTCCGGGCATCCCACAGATGAAAGTCCCGCTGCCACAGGAGCTTTAAGCATAAGTATTCCCTGTCCAACACCCATAAGAGGCAATGCAGGTATAAATGATGCTATAAGTCCTAACAAAACAGTAAGTATTACAGCAGGCTTTCCCCAAATCTTACTTGTAAATATCTTGTCCAGTTTTCCAAGTTTTACAGTACTTTTCTTCGAACTGACCGCACCGTCGATAACATCATCAATCCATGCGAACTTACATCCGCCTGTTGCTACCGCACCTTTTTTATCCGCAGTCAATTTTTCTATCTTTCCATATACTTCCGCACTCAATGATTCCTTAAGTTTTGCCATAACAACTCTATCATTTTCAAGTGCTTTAACCGCAAGCCACATAGGTGAGTAACCGGGTATTGCATTTTCCGGAATAAGATTAACTATCTCCTGATATCCTTTTATTTCTTCATACTGCTTTTCAAGATTGTCTACAGATATTCTCTCGTTCTTGCTTACTGCACGTTCCAATGTCTTATAGAAATCAGCATAAGACTTCACATCAGTTGCCGAGAACGGAATTACGGGAATACCCAACTTCTTTTCTATAGTCTTTGCATCTATTGTTTTTCCCTGATCTTTCGCAACATCTGCCATGTTAAGAAGTAGAAAACACGGTGCATCTATTCCCGCATAATCTGCAAGCATATAAAGACTTCTCTGCAACTGCGAGCTGTCCGCAAGAATACATACGACATCCGCCTTTCCCGATGCAATAAAATCTCGGGTAATAACCTCTTCATCAGAGTTAGCAGAAAGACTGTAAGAACCCGGAAGGTCTGCAACATTATATTCCTTTCCGTTATGTGTAAATGATCCCTCTTTCTTTTCAACCGTTTTTCCCGGCCAGTTACCAACATGCTGGCGTAATCCTGTCAGTGCATTAAACAAAGTTGATTTTCCCGAATTGGGCTGTCCTAAAAGTGCTATTGTTGCACACGCATTCATACTGCCACCTCCTCAACCATAATCCCTTTACACTCATTTCTGTTAAGTGCAATCATCGTATCTCTGGAATACACAAGAATAGGTCTATTCTTATCATTCTTTACAACGTTAACTTTACATCCGGGTGTTAACCCTATAGATGTAATACGGCTCATAAAACGTGTATCTCCTTCTATTGAGGAGATGATTGCCTCCCTGTTCTCCTTAACCTCACTTAAACTCATAATTTCCTCCTTACCCATACAAGGTATGTTACAGATGTTTGGTTAGTTTTCACTAACCAGCAGTTAGTATAGACTAACAACAACTCATTGTCAATAGTATACAACAGCTTTTCTATCAAATGTTTTTTCCTCAAAATTTTTTATTCCCTGTTTTTCAAAATTTCAGCCGGTGTATATTTATCCAATCTCTTTACAAGAATCTTATTTATTATCAGATATAGCACTATTATTACCGCATATACAATAACAAAGAACAACTTAGGAACATAAACATTGAGACCGCAAGTAACATTAGAAATCATAAAAGGAAACATGGAATTCATGATTATCTTCGAAAGCGGCAATACGATCAATGCGCCTATAGCGATAACGTAAAAGTTTCCGTCCAAGTATAGTTTTCTTATTTCTTTACGTCTGTATCCAAACACTTTAATCAGCGAGATATTTTGTGCACTTCTGTCAATCATAACCTTCATCATAAGATACATGACCACACAGAATATAACCGCCGAGGCGATAGAAAGCGTGTATATCATCGGCATCATAAGATCTGTAAATACTGTCGTGCCCTTTACTACATCCTCTCTGCTCGTCGTTGAATAGAGTCTGCCCGGTTCAATATCCAATTTTTTGTCAGAAAAAAGTACATTGTAGTAATCCCCTGTTTCACCCATCATATCCCTCATTTCATCTATATCCATGAAAATGTAGAATCCCGCAGAATACTGGGCGATGTCCTTAACTAAAAACGCATATTTCATTTCCTTTTCATCATCAGTAACTACAAATTCCTCACCCTTCTTAATTCCAAACTTTTCCGCAAATGCATTTGATACCACCACGTCCGTTCTGCTGTTACCGGGTTCAACATCAAAGAACCTGTTGTCATCATCAATTCCAAGAATTGTAACATCAAAGTTAAAGCCCATTGTGTTCTTCTTACAAGTATAGGCATAAGCAGCTTCCGCATCCTTTGGCGCTTCCTTCTCCGGATACTTTAATGTATACATATATTCAAACTTCGTATCATTAGCATAATCTATAGCAATATTATTACAAAGAGAATAACAGTTAACAGCAATCATGAATATAAGAAGCGCTAAGAACATGCCAAGAACAACTGCAACTGTCGATCTCATTTCGCGAACCATCTGTCTGATTCTGAAAGCCTTTACAAAATCCATCTTCCCAAGTTTTATCTTCTTATTATTTCCCTGCTTAACTTCATTTCTGATGAGTGAAAGCGCTGTTCTGTTAAGCTTTGTTCTGATAACAAGAACATTTACAATAACTGCCATAAGCGGCGGGCACACCAGGGAATAAATAAATAGATAGTTAGGAATGCTAAATGAAAACTCAGGTATTGAAAAGTATTGGTATGAACTCTCCGCTATCATTGGCGCCATGATACCGGTCGATGCTATTAAGAGTCCTGCAAGTCCCGCAATAAATGTTACCGCAACCGGAAGTGATATGTAATGCAATAAAAGATCATTTCTTGTCACGCCCATAGAATAAAGAGTTCCTATGATACTGCTTTCTTTTTCGATAGAGTGCACAACAAATACCGAGATTACATACGCCAAAAGAATAAATATAATGACACCTGCGATTATACCCACTTCAATATCAACAATCTTATCATTCTTTGTTGCAAAGATTCGCGGATTATCAGAACGTTTCAAAAACGAAGTAAGATTGGACAGACCAAAATCAAACTCATCAAGTGCTTCATCAACTTCAACATCTAATCTTTGCACACCGTACGCCATATCATCCGTGCCGTCATACAGTTTATCTACTCCATCTGTATAACTCCTAATCCCGTCCTTATATTCCTTAAGGTTATCCAGTTGATATTTTGTATTGGAAAGAGACATCCTCATGATACCATTATCATTTTCGTCAATTATTCGTTCCAACTCTTTATCAAAATTGTCTTCAGTTAAACTAACCTTAATTCCGTATTTGTTAAGGGCTTCTGAAGTCTCTTCAAGGTAAGAATCCAGAAGTTTTGATGTCGACCTGTTAATGTCGTCATTGTTGTCGGATAGTTCTTTCAAACCATCACGAACATCCTCTGTAGCATCCCGAAGTTTAACAATAGCATCCTTAAGTTCATCTGCCACTCCGCCCGTTCTTTCCCAATATTCCTTAAAAAACTTATCATCAACTAACGACGCATCAATCTTTGAATCCCTCAGATAATGCTTCAAATCCAAGTCTTCTTTGTCGTTACCAAGCTTATAAGCATAGGTGTAATCCTCTGATTTTTGAGCATTTCCCGAAGCTTTGAAATCCTCATATGCTTCTTTAGTAAAAAATACAAGACCAAATGTCTTCGAATTACATGATGTATCAGATATCTCTTTAAATGGTCCATCATAATCCGACACCACACCAATTCCGGAAATATTATAGTTTTCTCCGGCTATTTCAAAGCTGTCTCCCAACTTAATATCATGCTCTTGAGCGTATCTTTTTTCGATAACAATGTCATTCTTATCAGAAGGCAGTTTTCCGGATATGCAATGTATCGTATTAATGTTATCACGAACCTTAAATATCCTTAAAGTTCCCATATCTTCATCCGCCATCTGATAATCAAAGTAAAATTGTTCTTCGATACTTATCCCCATATCTTTGATATGTTCTATCTCGCTATCATTTAACGGAACAAACACTTCAAACTCTCCGTCTTCAAGATTAGTTTCATCTGCCAGTTTTACCGTTCCTCTCGAAAGAGTTTCGCCTGAACCTACAATAGTCACCACGAGAAATATACCCATAGCAATCATTATTCCAAGCATAAAATATCTGACAAAGTGTTTTCTGAGATTTCTAAAAACCCTCTTTCTTAATACTTTCTGCATATTATAAATCCTCCAATTCTTCTGCGGGTATCCTGTTCTCGTTTGTATAGTGCTTACCAATCTCTCCATCCTTTATGTAGATGACCCTGTGGACCATATCTTTAATGGAATTATTGTGCGTAACAATTAACATGGTTGTTCCGTATTTTTTATTTATCTTCTCAAGAAGAATTAAAATATCTTTTGAGGTTTTTGAGTCAAGTGCACCGGTCGGTTCATCGCAAAGAAGAAGCTTTGGATTTTTGATAAGTGCTCTCGCAATTGCTGTACGTTGCTGCTGTCCTCCGGACAGTTGAGATGGAAATTTATCTGCATGTTCTTTAAGCCCTAACGTTTCAAGAAGTTCGTCCATATCAAGCGGATCCTTTGTAAGATATCTGCACACCTCAATGTTTTCTCTAACCGTAAGATTTGGAACAAGATTGTAAAACTGAAAAATAAATCCTAATGTGTCCCTACGGTAATCAGAAAGCGCATCCTTCTTAAGACCGGATATCTCAAGTCCATCCACTTTGCACGAACCTGAATCAATATCATCAAGTCCGCCTATACAGTTAAGAAGCGTGGATTTTCCCGAACCCGAAGTTCCTTGAATAACACACATTTCTCCGCGTTCCACACCAACCGTCACGCCTTTTAATACCTGTACAAAACTTCCACCTTCACCATAGCTTTTCTTTAAATCTTTTACTTCAACATACATATCCATTACCTTCCTTTTATAAATCTATTCACTTCTCATCTTTACAATGATAGTGCATTTATTATTTACATAACATCGTTATGTTAAAGGCCTTTTTAAAGGGCGACTTCGCCGCCCTTTAAACATAACAACGTTATGTTGTTCTCATTTTTAAGTGGGACATATATGTCCCACTTTCTATACCTTATGTATTATTTATTACACCAAACCATCCACCGATTATATAAGCAAACATTCCCTTAAGCTGTTTCAGCGCTTCTTTTTCATTTTTACAATGTGTAAGTAAATGAACAAATATTTCAACCTGATCATGCGCCATCCAGTGAACTATGAACTTATCCTCTTTCGTCATCTGTTTCTTAGATTTGTACCCCTTCATATTCCAAAACATGTCAGAATAATGTCTGTTCATCATATCCGCGATATCATCAATAATGTTTTCCAAACTTGACCCTTGTGCCTTGGTTATAAGAATCTCAAAAATATCTTTATGCTTAAAAAGTATCTTAACCGCCTCCGTAGCTGCAGCCATATCATCTTCAAGATTAACGTCCATACCCGGCGTATAGTTATCTAATTCTTTCAGTTCTTCCGACATATGTTTTTCTATGCATGTTTTTAGTTCCATCAGCGGACCACCTACAACTCCTCTAAAGAGATCATCCTTGTCCTTAAAGAAAAAATAAAGTGCTCCGGTTGTCACACCTGCTTCCCTACAGATGTTTCTAAGAGATGCTTTCATATATCCTTTTTGGGCAAATTCCTTCTCTGCACTCTTAAGAAGGTTTTCAATCGTTTCCTTACTATTATCATTTCCCATAATAAACCTCTTTGATATACATAAAATAACACTGTTATGTAACGATTTATATTATATACATAACAGTGTTATCTTGTCAATCTTTTTTTCAGACACCTAGATTATTTTAATTTATTATTACTTATTGTCATTAATAGAATGTTCCTTTATGCAGGGTTATTTCCGATTTTCCATGTAGTCGCTTTATTTCGTTCGGATATAAAGTTCTTATATATGCCCTCTTTTTTCATCAGCTCATCATGAGTACCTTGCTGCGCGATTTGTCCCTTATCAATAACAAAAATCTGATTCGCATTCCTCACGGTCTTTAATCTGTGAGCAATCATCACGATAGTTTTCTCGCTTGTCAGAGCTTCTACCGCCTTCATTAGTTTCTCTTCATTTTCCGGATCCACATTGGCGGTTGCCTCATCTAAAATGATAATCGGTGCATCCTTCATAATTGCTCTCGCTATAGAAATACGTTGTCTTTCACCTCCTGACAAACTTACTCCACCTTCACCGATTATTGTGTCATATCCATCAGGAAGCTCCATAATAAATTCATGACAGCAGGCCTTTTTGGCCGCATCAATTACTTCTTCCCTCGAAGCGTCAGGCTTACCAAAACGTATATTGTTCTCAATTGTATCATTGAAAAGATATACATTTTGGAATACAAAGGCAAAATTCTTCATAAGGCTGTCGTAGTTGTATTCCCTTACATCAATACCTCCCAATGATACTGTTCCCTCATCAATATCCCAGAATCTGGCAAGCAGCTGTGTAAGAGTTGTTTTTCCTCCGCCTGACGGTCCCACAAAAGCCGTCTGTGTTTTTTCAGGTATTTCAAATGTTATATCATCGATTATTCTTTTCTCCTCATAAGAGAAATCAACATTTTTCATTGCAAGCGTCATTGTATCCGGACTAACTTCCTTCCCTTCTATTTTCATAACAGGCGAAGAAAGCGCCTCATTTGCCTTATCCACGCAGTTTTCTATGGCACGGGTAAGTCCGTTAAATGATCCGACCTGATCAAGAGACTCAAATATCATAAACGAGCATATAATCATCATTACGGCATAAATCAGACTCATAGAGCCATTTAGATAAAAGGTTATACTCATGATTGTAATAACTACACCCGACAGTTTATTCAATATATTTAATAAGAACATCATAATTTCATAGGTTGTCTCCATACTTGTACTGTACTTTGCAAAGCGGTCTATGGAATCATCAACATCCGTCACCTTACTTCCGAACAGGTTAAAATTCCTAATTTCCGCAATTCCTCTTACATATTCAAGTATTCTAGACACCATCTCATCCTGGGATTTTGTGAAATGATCTGCATCATTACTTTCAAGTCTGATCATAAGTTCAGTGCCCAAAAGATATATCACTAGTGTTATCAACGCAACCATAGCTATTCTCACATCAAAGAAAAACATTGATAGAATGATTACTGCACTTGTTATGACTCCCTTGGATACCACCATGATGCACCTTGAAGCCATGCCCGACATGCTCTCCATTGTATTGGTTGCAATCGATGTCACTTTACCAAGTCCCTCGCTGTTAAAGTACCCCATAGGCACGTATCTTAAATGCTCAGCAATCTCCATTCGCTTTATGGAAGCGGTATTGTATCCGGCTCTTGTCTGTAGCATGGTAGTTTTCATAGAAACAATTGTCTGTAGGAAAATGGATGATATCATTATCGCTACAGCTATGTATGCATCCCTTGCCGATAGATTGTTTTCTACAATCTTTCCGATTACTAAATAAATCGCCGGTATCCTCATGGCAACAAATATCGCATTAAAGACCCCCAAAAATATCGCAAGATAGAACTGTTTTCTCTCTTTCTCGGCGCAAAAATCAAAAAACTTCTTTATCGTCCTTAACATATTATGCTTCCTCCCTTCTGACTGCAATATGGCTCTCCCACATACTCTTGTAGAGCGGACTTTCGTTAAGCAGTTCTTCCTGTGTACCGGAGGCCTCAACATTTCCGTCGTGGATTAAGAATATCCTGTCAGCATCCGCAATGGTTGACAGCCTGTGTGCGATAACAATCAGTGTTTTTCCTGCTGTCAGTTTTGAAAGCGCACTCTGTATAACCGCTTCGCTTTCAGGATCCGTATAACTTGTCGCCTCATCAAGAATTACAATCGGCGCATCCTTCAACATAGCCCTGGCAATTGATATCCTCTGTCTCTCACCGCCCGAAAGATGCCCTCCCGAACCTCCACAGATTGTCTGATATCCTTTTTCAAGAGAAATGATAAAATCATGGCATCCGCATTTCTTTGCAGCTTCAATTACCTCTTCATCCGTCGCACCCTCTCTTCCCATGCGAATATTATCCATAACCGTCTGGTCAAACAGATAGTTTTCCTGAGAAACATAGGCTACATGCCTATTGTATTCAACAAGCGGCATATCCTTGATATTAACGCCGCCAATCATTATTTCACCCGAGTCCACATCCCAAAGAGAAGCAATCAGTCTGGCGATCGTAGATTTACCTGAACCGGAAGGGCCAACAAGCGCATTCACACTTCCATCCTTTATTTCCATATTGATACCGTGAAGTACCTCTTTATCTTTATACGAAAAATGTACATCTTTAAGTACGATTCCATAATCAGAAGGTTGCTTTGTTACACTGTCAGGTCTTACCAAATCCTTTTCATCCATAACGTCGGAAATATCGCTAATAATTTCTCCCACTTTCGTTATGTCATCAAAATACGAAAATACCGTTATAAGCGGAGCAATAGTTCCAAAAGAAAGAATGATAAGTACAATAAAGTTCGCAGGCGACAGACTTCCATTCAGACAATAGATAACTCCTGACGGAAGAAGTCCTAACATCGTTGCAGGAAAACAAGCCATACCAAAGTTCTGCCAAAAATTCTCCTTCTGCATCCAATCTATAAAGCAGTCTGCTCCTTCTTTTGCAGCCTTTACAAATTTACCGTAAGAAGTCTTGCTCTGCCCAAAAGCCTTGATAACCTCGATTCCTCCAATATATTCGACCGCAACAGCATTAAGCGCTTTGGTCTTTTCAATCGTAACCGGATAATATTTGGGAGTACTTGCCATCATGATTGAGAAAGCAATAAAACCAGCCGGAATACATATGAGCTGCCATAAGCCCACACGCCAGTCTATACTCATCATATATATGAACATGAGAGTGGCACCTACAATGTTTGCAGTAAACTCAGGTGTAACATGAGCAAGTGTCATCTCTATCTGGTCAACTCTGTCGCATATGATATTCTTATATTCACCAGAAGACCGGCTCTGTACGGTGCCAAGCGGCATCGTATTAAGCTTCTTTAACAATAATTTACGTGCCGATCCGATAAGTCCGAAGGTCGCAACATGAGAAGACATAGTTGAAAAGCCGTGAAAAGCATATCGTAACACCCATAATATGCCTATCTGAGCCCCTCGCTGTATATAGAAACTCATATCACGATTTCCGCCGACAAGTTCCCGTATCAGCTCTGCCAGGCATACATACACAAGCATCATACAAGCCACACCAAGCAAAGCGAGTATAATACTCCTTAAATACACACTTCTTTTCCCTTCGGTAAATTTCCAGAGCCAGGCAAAAGTATTTTTGTTTAACACCTGTGCATCTGTCTCCGTACTACCATTCTTACTTTGTTCTTTTTCCATTATTTCTAATCCTTTCTATTTATATTTTGATTAGTTGCAACTAACCATATGGCTTATTTTATGCCCCGCTTTTAAGCGGAGCGTCTCATCATAAACATAACGTTTTGCTTAGTCAGGGTAAAGACTCCGAGTAACCTATATTCCGAGCAATTCCTTCCATGCCGGTTTATAAAAAATCTGAAGCGTCGAAGCGTAGTGCAAAGCCTCATCCCTTTCAAGACCATGTACTACTGCTTGAAATACCGCTTCCACATAGGTTGTTGTCAATAGATGGAACTCCAATGGATCAACATCCTTGACCGGATATCCTTTTTTCTTCAGCACTTTTGTGTAGCGAAGAGTTACTTCTTCTTCAAGCCTCGCCACCTCATGTATAAAATCCGCATATTTTGTACCTTGGGAACTAAAAACCAGAAGCTTAAATTCATCCAGATGTTCATAAATATATTTCATGCCGCGAACAGTCTCATCTTCCCCCTCCCATTCATAATCATCTCCTATACTTTCAAGTTCGTCAAAGTAGACGCCCTCAATCTCATGATAGAGTGCATAAAAGCCCTCTATCGCAGGTTCTACAAGAGAAGCAAACATCTCTTCTTTGTTTGCAAAATGCTTATACAGTCCACCGACCTGTATTCCGGCTTTTGTTGCGATTCTCCTTAAGGAAGCCTCACTGTATCCGTATTCAAGAAATTCTTCTCTTGCAGCTTCCGTTATTCTTCTGTGGCTTTCCGTTTTATCTCTTGGCATTATCTTTCTCCTATTATCTCACAAAACAAAATGAACAGTGTTCACTTACGCTAGTTAGTGTACACCGTTCACTTATATTTGTCAACACCTTTTGGGAATTACTCGGTTTTCATGTATTACCTCCTGTGAATCTCATTCTTTCCTGATACAGCGCTGTATATTTTGGGGTATCCTTTTCCATGGTATACATCTATTGACATTTTTCTTATATTCTTCATACTCTGCACCGTACAAATCCGCAAGCCATTTTTCTTCAGTATTCTTAAGTACAATAGTCATAACACCCCAGTTGATAAAGAAAACCGGAATCATACACGCATTATGCCACAAGAAACTTATTCCGGTAAGAGCTATCCACCAACCACTATACATCGGATTTCTGACCCACGCATATATGCCGTCCGTTTTCAGTTTGTTTTCGGTAATACTCTCATCCATGCCGGATTTCAACGCTCCGACAAACCAAATGATAATACCGAAAATGATAAGAGCAACGCCCAATATCCCAAATCCCCACGTCCAAAAACCTGTCAGGGTTCCAATCTCAAAAACGTATGCAAACAAAATGATACAGATTGCAGTAAACAATCCTATCCCATAGATTAGGTACGGTCCAACCCCAAAAAGAGGCAATTTCTGGCCTTCTTTCATGTAGTTTTTAAGTTTCATTTTTATTGTCACCTCATCATATTAATATCATTTTTGCTCTCTTCTCCAAATCCATTTACTTTCATGCCTCTCTTTCATCCCATTCGAAGGTTGCCCATCTGTTATTTATCTTGGGCAACAGCAAAGCAAATAATCTCCCACGAATACTGTATTTCTTCATCTCCTCATTAAAACTATGCTCCTCGACAAGTCTTATTCCAGATACTAGATTTGCAATCTCTTGTGCGGAATCTGTTCCCGAGACAAAATGAGCATTCGTATTTTTTACTGCATCATGATATTTCTCATTTTTAACCATCATTTTGCAGTTTTGCTCTGCGATGAGAGTCCCTCCATCCGAGAAACATTCCTTCAGATTCTCAAGAAGCGTTTTTATTTGTGGAAAGGTAAGGTACATGAACAATCCTTCTGCAATAAATATAGGTTTTGATTTCCTTCCTTCGAGCGATTTTTTAACTTGCGCACACCACTCTTTTTCCAGTGCATTCCCCGCAATCATAGTCACCCGTTCCTGCTCAGGAAAGGCCTTCGTGCGCACAGCAATCGCATCCGGAAGATCAAGGTCAAACCATAGTATCTTTCCATTGTCCACCCGTGAGAATCTGTTATCAAATCCCGCGCCAATGTTGACTATCACAACATCCGGGGTTTTCTCTATCATTTTCTTTAACTGACGATCCAACATGATCGTACGCGCAACTACGCCCTCATGGGACATGAACTTGTCATATTGTTTTGTATCAAGGCCCAAATGCTCTATTATCTCCACGGCTTTGGTATCTCTGATACGCGGTTTTTTCCTCATGGTTTCACTTGCTTTCACAGCAAGCGGTATCAAAGCAGTAGTCTGAACATCCCCTAATTGTATTTCCATTTTAATCATTCTCCTTCTTATTCTAATCCCTTCAAAGTTTCCACCATATCAAGCTTCTTTATCCTCCTTGAAAACAGCATACTTACAGCAACTGCAACAAACAGAATAAATACTCCTGATAATATGTACAGATACATCGGAACGTTAATATAATAATCAAAATTGTCTCCATTACTATTCATCATAGCTATAAGCGATGGTTTCCCAAACGGGGAGCCCACAATAATTCCAAGTACGGCAAACCAAATGTTTTCCTGATTCAGTATTCGCCGGATTTTCTTAGTGGAAAGCCCCATAACCTTAAGTGTGGCAAATTCCTTAAGTCTCTCATGAAACGAAAGATTTCCGGAATTATAAAGAACTACTACCACTGTAATTATCGAAAAGAGCATCATCATATAAAAAAGATATTTGATAACTTCATATCCATCCACGAAGACCTTCTTGATCTTTTCCATATCATAAACACCGGCTACGCCTTCCCTGTCATCATATTTCATTATATTCTTATTCGTTATAATAAAACTCGGAACATACTCACAACCCGTTCTTTCAAAATCTTCTCGCAAAATCGTGATTCCCGCAGTTTCGGGTGATCTGTTTATTAGTCCAATCTCTGACATATACCAGTCATTTTTTGAATAGATATGCCAGTATATCCTATCGCCTACTCCAACACCCATTTCCTTAGCTAACCGGCTCGTTATTGCCACTTTCCCGGGAATCATTGATGTAATATTGGTTTTCTCGTCAGTTATATTCTGAAGTCCCTTACCCTCAATTACTGTTATGGTCTGTTTGCGTTTTTCCATTGATGGAGCATTTGGTTTTTTGGCCAATTCTATCTGATCAGTCATTATCATCTCACCATCTACCTCATCACATAGCTCATCAAAATATTCAACTTTTTTATCATCCGAAAGTACCATCTGATAACCATAATTCTGTAATTTTTCAAAGTTCCAGTCTACAACATCATCAACCAGTATGTAACATCCAAATGCATATATTACAAGAACAGTTCCAACCGCTGTACCAACAACACCCATTACCGCTCTAAGAGGTGCTCTTGAAACATCTCTCATATTATACTGAGTGCTAAAACTTAGTTTGTTCCAAAACGGAAGCCTTTCGGCAAGAATTCTTTTTGCTTTCTTTGGCGCCGCAGGTCTTAGAGCTGCAGCCGGCGGAACTTTTAGAAGTTTTCTACAGCTGACATATGAAGATAACACGCATACAACAACCACTACAGCTGCCACCACATAAAACAGCACATTTGAACCTGCACTGACATCGGGAATTATATACCATTCCATAACCATACTGATTATCAGTTCACCTACAACCTTTGGTCCTGCTATAAGTCCCGCTAACGCCCCAATAAAAGAAACAAGAAAACTATAACTCATATAATGAACGGCCACTTTACCCCTCTTCATTCCCAAGGCATTCATGGTTCCTATCTGGGTACGCTGTCTCTCAACAAGCCTGCTCATTGTAGTTGATATTACAAGAATCGCAACCACTAAGAAGATAAATGCAAACGCATACGAGAAAGTATCATGCTGACTAAGTTCATCGGCGATTCTCTTAATTCCAATAACGCTATCCTTGTCTATCATTACGGCATAATTCTTATCTATAGCATCCGATATTTGCGATTCATAATACATTGCTTCACTAATACTGCTCTTCTCCGCCTTTATCTTTTCTGCAGCAGTCTTCTTCGCATCATCAGTAAATGTAACAAGCATCGTTGAGTACGGAATAAGTTCGTCCGAATCTTTCAGTTTCTCAGCATCGATTTTCCCGCTTTCTACCTGATTTTGTACATACTCTCTAATCGGAAATGCTTTGTAACTCATATACACATAGGCTAACGTTTTAAAGTTTATATCGCTGTCTTTTTCAGCTTTAGTATATTCATACTCAGGCTCCATAATCAGTCCGCGCACTATTCTTTCAAACTTAACACCGCTATATTCCAGTTTAATCTTATCCCCTACAGATATGTTCCACTCATTGGCAAACGACCAATTAAGCCATACTCCGTTTTCATCCTCGCTATCAAATTCAACACTTTTTGATTCCTTTAACCTGTCTAGAGCTCCTTCTTTACCTTTATACAGGTATGGTTTAAGAATTATGCTTTCGTCCATAAGATAAATATCCAGTTGAGCACCGTCATAATCAACTGTAGTACCTCGTACCTCGGTTCTGAACTGCGCATCCTTAACAAAATCAAGTTTTTTTACCTCTTCCAGATTTTCCTTCTTAAACCCTTCACTGTATATCCATGCATCTGCACAATTTGTTTCTCTATGAAAATTCTCAACAGCGTTTCCACTTCCAACTACATTTGATTCAAATCCTGCATAAATAAATGTTGCAAGAAACGAAAGAACCATTACCGAAATGAACTGTCCCAGATTACCTCTCATCTCTCTAAACATTTTTCTAAATAACATTTACCACTCTACCTCCTCTACGGGTATCGGAGCATCATTTATCTTAATCTCTCTGATTTTGCCGTTTTTCATTCTTATAACCTTATCCGCACATTTTGCTATATCTGCATTATGAGTTACCACTATTACGGTGTTTCCATAATTATGAGACATATCTACCAGCAGTTCCAGCACCTTAACACCCGTCTCTGAATCAAGAGCGCCTGTCGGCTCGTCCCCAAGAATTATCTTTGGATTTTTAGCAATCGCTCTCGCGATTGATACTCTCTGCTGTTCTCCACCGGACATCTGTGACGGGAATTTCTTAGCATGATCCATTAATCCCACCCGCTTTAACATGTCCATCGGATCAAGCGCGTCATTGACTATGCTTTTTGTCAGTGCTACATTTTCATAAGCCGTAAGGCTGGGAATCAGATTGTAAAATTGAAATATAAAACCGATCTTCTCAGCTCTATAATCCGATAGTTTCTTATCATTCATTGCCGAAACTTCCAAACCATCTACCATAACTGTTCCTGAAGTCGGCGTGTCCATTCCGCCAAGCATGTTTAGAACGGTGGATTTGCCTGCTCCCGACTGTCCCAGAATTACAACAAACTCCCCTTCTTCTATTGTGAAGTTCACATGGTTTACAGCCACCTGCTTGCCTTCCCCTTGTCCATATTCCTTCACAACATCTTTAAACTCAACAATTGTTTTTCCCATGTTAATTTCCCTCCATAACATACTTTTTATGCACCATCATTCTTTAGGAATCAGTTAATCTTCGAGTTAGTCTTCACTAACTTAGTATAGTAACACCTTTATGGAGTTTTGTCCATATTAATCCTAAAAAAAGCTAATAAATAAAGGATTCTTTGAAAGACCACTTTCATGGTCATATTCAAAGAATCCTAATATATCCACACCCCTGCCTATTATGTGTGTTTTAGTTCAAATCACTAGTAATGTAAATCACATAACCTAACAAATCATATTATACAAGTGCTCTTCCTAGCGATTTGCATTCCTCAAGGTCATCATCGTTAGGGGCATTGTTTGCCATCACACATTCATATGCGAGTTGGGCACCTGCCGCATTTGCACGTTCCTCCCAATCTCTCATCCACTGTCCGTCTCCCCATCCGTAAGAACCAAACAGAGCTATCTTTTTTCCCGACAATGAACCTTCAACATCTATGAACATTGGCTCGTACTCATTCTCTTCTAATACCTCTGCTCCCATAGCCGGACATCCGAATGCAACTCCATCATAATCCGCAAGCATACTACTGTTAAACTCTGACGGTCCGAATACGGAAACCTCTGCTCCGGCAGACTTTGCGCCTTCCTCTACCGCTGCTGCCATAGCCGCTGTATTACCTGTACCACTCCAAAAAACTACTGCTACTTTACTCATTGATGTTATCCTCCTTTTATTTTAATCCTCTTTAGGGATTTTTATTTACTTTATGACTACGCTGTTACTATTAGCTGCTCCAACGATTTACCATGTTTCAGTGCCTTGCAATAGACCTCCGTACACTTGTTGAATATCTTAAATGTCTGTTCTGCTTCTTCAACAT
The DNA here is from genome assembly GCA_015057325.1 of Lachnospiraceae bacterium. Taxonomy (GTDB): domain Bacteria; phylum Bacillota; class Clostridia; order Lachnospirales; family Lachnospiraceae; genus CAG-590. The sequence continues at coordinate 62,390 of SVEQ01000011.1, forward strand.
CTCCATAGACTTTCCAATATCCTATGCTCAGTACACCCTCTTCCGGACTATTCATAAAACCCTTCACATCCTTTTCCGGGTAACCAAGAAAAAAACCTATCTCATGCGGAAAATCCTTGTCATCTTTTATATGTTTCACAAGCTGTACAACGCATTTATCAGGATCCGTACAGTTATATCCTTTTTTACAGAGAATACTTCTCGTCACGGAACGCATAAGATCCTTTTTCAGATTCTCCAATCTATACAAATAAATCAAAACGTACTTATCAGTATATCTTAACGGAATTACCCTAAGACCCTTCCTGCGTAATATTTCATTAAGACAACGCAGGTCAGAGTTTAATTTTTCCTTAGACTCTCCCGAAACAGAAAACAGACTTCCCGTCTTTAATCCTGCTAGCGTAGGGGAACAGTGTTTTACAATATATTGATCCTTCATGCAAATGACACCTCTTTATTGTTTTCTAACTGAAATTTATTATTTAACACATCAATACAAGTTATTCTTATTATAAATTTCATAAATAGCTTAAGTTAGTTGTAACTAACTTAACTTTCAAAATAAACCATCCATTATGTGTATGATTTATAATGGATGGTATTATTATTACTTTTTCACATTAAATGCTGCCATTCCCGGATATACAGCTGCGTCACCAAGCTGTTCTTCAATGCGAAGAAGCTGATTATACTTTGCAACTCTTTCAGAACGAGAAGGAGCTCCTGTCTTAATCTGACGAGTGTTTAGAGCAACAGCTAGATCAGCGATTGTTGTATCAGCGGTTTCGCCTGAACGATGGGATGAAATTGTTGTATAACCATTCTTGTTTGCAAGTTTAATCGCATTTAGAGTTTCTGAAACAGAACCAATTTGATTAAGTTTGATTAGGATTGAATTACCTGCACCACTCTTAATTCCTTTCGCAAGACGCTCTGTATTTGTAACAAACAAGTCATCTCCTACAAGCTGAACCTTAGAACCAATCTTCTCGGTCATTTTCTTCCAGCCTTCCCAGTCTTCCTCGTCAAGACCGTCCTCAATAGAAATAATTGGATATTTATCAACAAGCGCTTCCCAATGTGCGATGAGTTCGTCAGTAGTAAAATCTCTTCCTGACTTAGGCTGATGGTAGAAACCCTTACCTTTTTCACTCTTCCATTCAGAAGCAGCTGCATCCATTGCAATCATAAAATCTTTACCGGGTTCAAATCCCGCCTTCTTAATGGCTTCAAGAATCTTCTCAATAGCTTCTTCATCGCTCTTTAAACTGTTAGGAGCAAATCCACCCTCATCACCGACGGCAGTAACATCATTCATCTCCTTGATAAGCGATTTGAGGTTATGGAACACCTCTGCACACCATCTAAGTGCTTCCTTGAAAGAAGGGGCTCCAACAGGCATAATCATAAATTCCTGAGTATCAACAGCACTGTCTGCATGAGCACCACCATTTAATATATTCATCATAGGAACAGGAAGATCCGTAGCCTGAGTTCCTCCTAAAAATCTATAAAGAGGGATGTCAAGTGCATTCGCCGCTGCTCTTGCGGTAGCAATAGAAACTGCAAGAATTGCGTTTGCTCCAAGATTAGACTTGTCTTTAGTTCCGTCAGCCTTAATCATAGCCCGGTCAACCGCATACGTATCAGATGCGTCCATACCTCTTAATACATCATTAATTGTCAAATTAATATTATCTACTGCTTTGGTAACGCCTTTACCAAGATATCGTGATTTATCGCCATCACGAAGCTCTAATGCCTCAAACTCTCCCGTAGATGCTCCACTAGGTGCTGTTCCAAAGGCAATAGTTCCATCAGCCAAAGTGACCTCTGCCTCAACTGTCGGATTGCCACGCGAATCAAGGATTTCTCTTCCGATTACTTTCTCAATTGTTAAATTAGCCATTATTACTGCTCCTTTCCATTATTGAAATATGAAAGTAGGTGAATATCTCCTCTCCGAAAAAAAATTAGGCATTCGTAAACAATAACAGTTTTCAGGAGAGGAGTTTCACATGATTTATTCACATAGTTAGTGTTAACTAACCAAGAGTTAGTATAGACTAACCTCCATTTATTGTCAATAGTAAATATTACCTATATCAACATTTTTACATCTTCCAGTTCTGCGATATCATCTGCTGCTTTGTCATACGACTGTAAATGCTGTCGTATCCCGAAAGAAACTCAGGACTTCCCTGCTCGGCAACAACACCGTCTTTTAACACAACTATATGATCTGCCTTTGCAATGGTTCTCATTCGATGCGCGATTATCATTACAGTCTTATTCTTTATCAACCTTGACAACGCCTCCTGAATAACGGTTTCATTTTCCGCATCCAGAGATGCCGTTGCTTCATCAAGAAGAATTACAGGTGCGTCTTTAAGAAACGCTCTCGCTATGGATATTCGCTGTCTTTCTCCGCCCGACAATTCACTTCCGTTCTCGCCTATATTTGTATCGTATTTATCAGGAAGAAGATTGACAAACTCATCGCAGTTTGCAAGTCTTGCAGCTTCCATAACCTCTTCATCTGTTGCCCCACTCTTACCTATTCTAATATTCTCCATGACTGAATTGTTAAACAAAGTAACATCCTGAAAAACAATAGAGTATTTTGAAAGTAATGTTTCAGGGTCAATTTCCGAAATATCTTCTCCTCCAAGAGTAATCTTTCCACTGCCCACATCCCAGAATCTTGCAGCAAGTCTTGATATGGTCGTCTTTCCACCTCCGGATGGTCCTATTAACGCTGTTACCTGTCCCTGTCTTGCAGTAAAACTTACATCCGTCAACACATCTGTATCATCAGCGTATTTGAAACTTACATGATCAAATACAATATCATAACCATCATTGTTAAGTTTTTCCGAACCGGTCTGAATCTCATGTGACAACACTTCATCGAGGCGTTCGCATTGTATACCGGTTGCAATAATTGCTGCAAAGTTCTGCAAACTTATTTCCATAGGTGAATAGAGTCTTGATACAAGCATTAAAAACATAAAGAACGTAAGTAAGTCTATCTCACCTTTGGCAAAAAGGCTTCCGCCTACAACCGCTGTTGTTCCAATTCCTATCTTCAATATGATTGCGGCAGAATTAACATATACCGCCATTTTTAATTCTGTAAACAAAGCATACTTCTCAACTTTTTTAATCTTCTTATCAAGTTCTTCCATATATCGGTCTTGTGCGTTGTTTGCTCTTAGATCTCTTATGGATTCCAAGCACTCCTGTATTCCATCTGCCATCGAAAGTTTGACTTCCTGATTTTTTCTCACTGCTCTTTTCTCTGCATCTGAACATGTAATAACAATAAGAAATGCGACCGGAATTACCCAAAAGCTTGCAAGCACCATTCGCCAATCGAAGAAGAAAAACAAACTCACCCCCACAAGGCTTACCGAGATGACAGCACCTATCAACTCAGGAATCCAATGACTCGATGCAGTTTCAATCATTGCACAATCGCCCATTATATTTGTTGTCAAATCCGCTATATTCTTTTTTCCAAAATAAGACAACGGAAGTTTTCTTAATTTCTCTGCAATTGATGTTCTTCTTACCCCACTTTCACGATAGGTGGTTAAAAATGTTGCATTATATTGCATGAAATTGGTGATTGCAATCAAAATAAGAACTGCAATCGAACCTACAACATAAAATGATATCCTTCCCTTGTTTAGTCTATCATTTAATAAATCGTTAATAAGTGTATATAAAATACCCGCAGGCATCATAAGAACAATGTTAGTAATAGTCACACTCACGCATGCCTTTAACATATCTACAGCACCCTGTCTTGAAAGTGCGTACTTGTGTTGAAGTTTCTCTACCATTTTACTCACCCACCTTCCACTCAATAGATCTTGTATATTCATCAAACATACGCTTATACAATCCGTTTTTGTTCATCAATTCATCATGCTTTCCGAATTCTGTGCATGTACCATTTTCCATCACAAATATCTTGTCAGCATTTATGACAGTACTTAATCTATGAGCAATCATAATCAGAGTCTTATTCTTAGAAAGTTCTTCAAATGCAGCCTGAACTTTTGTCTCATTGTCAGGATCTGCAAAAGCCGTGGCTTCATCCAATATAAGTATTGGTGCATCTTTCAGTACCGCTCTCGCAATAGTAATTCTTTGCTGTTCTCCACCGGAAAGATAAGTTCCATTTTCACCTATCACTGTATGTATACCCTGTGGGAGTTTATCTATTATGTCCATACATTGAGCTTTTTTAAGCGCCATTAGAACTTCCTCTTCTGTCGCACTAGGTTTTGTCATCCTTACATTATCCAAAATTGATTTCTTAATCAGTCTGCTATCCTGAAAAACAAACGACACCTGTTCCATCAACGTATCTTGTGGCATATCCTTTACATTTACTCCACCAAATAATATTTCTCCCGAACTCACATCAAAGAACCTAACTATTAACTCAGCTAATGTTGTTTTTCCGGAACCCGATGGGCCGACAAGTGCCACATGTTCGCCCGGTTTTATAGACAGCGACACATCACTTACCGCATCCTTAATCGCATCTTTATATCGATAAGATACGTTTTTAAGTTCTATTCCGTTGTTAACAGGTTTTAAATCGCCTCTTCCCCCACCAAGACTTTCAATCTCCATAATATTATCCACACGCTTAAGTGCATCAATAAGCGTCATTTCCGCTTCTCCTGAATATGCTATCTTTGTAAGTGCGATTGTAATAAGCGGAGTTACGATAATGTAGTACATAATATTTAATATATCCGCGTTATCTACGCCATTTTTTGATACAATAAATGCTGCAATTACAACAAAAGCAAATATGGCGTTGATGCAAGTCATAAATCCCATCATCGGAAATCTTAACATCAGCGTATACTCAGTTGTCCATTTTCCGAAACCATCAATACACTTTTTAAAACGTTTGAAAGAATGCACCGTCTGGCCAAAGGTCTTAACTACCGGAACACCCCTTACATACTCGGTCGCTTCGCTACTCATAGTGTCAAGTGCATCCTGGTATTCCTTCATTTTTTGCTGCATGCTCTCACCCATCATAGACATCATGCACAAAAAACCAATTACCGCCGGAACCATACAGATAAGACCGATTTTCCAATTAAAAGCAAACACCAAGACCAGTAATCCTATCGGAGTAATCGTTGCAACCATTTTGTCCGGCAGGTTATGTGCAATAAACGTTTCCGTGGCCGCGGTTGAATCATTTACAATTCGCCTAATCTTACCTGTACCGTCCTCGTCAAATACGCCTAGTGGTAGAGTAATTATTCTATGCATTAAAGAACTTCTCATATTTGCCTGCACACGAAATGCTGCTATGTGCGTACAAAAAAGAGCTGCTATATAAACCAATAACGCACCAACCACCATAGCAACCGCCGACCATGCATAGACATTGATTTTATCTAAATTCTCACCATTTACCGCTGTTCTTATTATTAGCCATAGTTCATAATACGGAATCAGCGTTAGTATTGCACTGACCGCAGCCAGACACCTTCCTAGTGTAATGAGGTTTTTGTGTCCTCCTGCATACTCCCTAATAAGCTTCATGTGATCATACTTTTCTGTTTTGCCCATCTTTTCCCTCCTATTGCAAGCTGGGTTAGTTAAAACTAACCATTAGTTTTAAATAAATACCGCACTGCGCAAACAGTGCGATAGTATTTTACGCCGACTGCAATTTTACCAAATTATGATATATGCCATTTTGATTAAGTAACATTTCATGTGTTCCCTGTTCTACTATTCTTCCATCTGAAATAACCAATATCTTATCAGCATCTTTTATTGTCTTAAGTCTATGTGCAATAACCAGAAGTGTCTTATCCTTACATAATTCTGATATAGCCTCCTGAATGGCTCTCTCATTATCAGCATCCACACTTGCTGTCGCTTCATCAAGAATAACTATAGGCGCATCTTTAAGAATACATCTCGCAATCGAGATTCGCTGCTGCTCACCTCCTGAAAGAGATGCACCACCTTCGCCAATAACCGTATCGAAACCATTCGGTAACTGCATTATAAAGTCGTAGCACCTTGCTCTCTTGGCTGCCTCATATACCTCTTCTCTTGTAGCCTGCGGACGTCCCATGGCTATGTTATTGTAGATAGTATCTCTGAACAAATAAACTCTTTGAAATACCATACTGATATTATCCATCAGACTTCCCATAGATACTTCTTTTATGTTCATCCCACGCACCTTGATGCTTCCGCTTTTCACATCCCAAAATCTTGCAAGCAAACTCGCAATTGTTGACTTACCACCGCCTGACGGTCCAACAAGTGCAAACATCTCGCCCTTACCCACTTTAAAGGATACATTATGAAGCACTTCTTTATCAGAATATCCAAAAGAAACATCACTATATTCAATCTCCGGCATATCACTATTTTCGTCAAAACTTTTTGCATCCGGAAGCACAAGTTTTCCGTTGTCTTCCATTTCCATTTCTTCAAACACATCTTCTATTCTATCAAGGCAGGCAGATGTCACCGTAAGTCTTGCCATTTGCGAGTAATATGCCTTAATGGATACAAACATATCAAAGAGGAAAAGCAATATACCTATTAAATAAATGTTACTTATTAAGTTGTTACCAAAAAGATACACTGCCAATGCAAGTACTGCGGAAGTACCTATGCCGTACACCAGATTCATTCCCATAGACCATGGTGTATAATCTTTTTCAAAAGCTATGCTTTCTTCACAGCTATTTGCAAAGTTGTCTGTAAGACTCTTTGATTTTGCGCCTAACAGATTATAGGACTTAATGATTCCAATTCCTTCAACAAAATCTAATACAGCATCTGTTAAATGTTCGCTGTACTCTTGTTTCTTCTCAGAATGATCCATTGTAGTTGTTAGCATCAGATTTCCCACCAAAATGAACAAACCTGTAACTACAAGAGACAGCAATCCCACACGCCAATCCATAACAAACATCATCACTATCATTAGTCCTTGAGATATCATAAATGTAATTAGCTCAGCAAGTACAGACATACAATTTTCTTCAATAAAAACCATATCCGTTGAGAGTACCGAACTGATCTTACCCATGTTTCCTTCGGTAAAATATCCCATTGGAAGTTTTCGCAAATGATCTCCAAGTTTCATTCTCATATCAGCAAAAACCATATATCCCGCTGCTGATTGAAGAACATTTGACAAATGCTCAAACAGCGCCTGAAGAATAACGCTAAGAACAATTAAAACTCCGATTATGATGCATTTATTCTTATCCATGTTCCCCTGCATAAAATAGTTAATTACCATAAAACTAAGCATCAAAGGAACCTTCATCATTATGCCCTTTAGGAAAGCTGTTATATATGATGCTCTTATTCTCGCCTTATACTTTCCGGTCTGATTAATTAACCTATGCATTATTTTTATCATGACTCAATCCTCCATATACTTGCGCTAACAGATGCATCCCATAATTTCTTATACTCCTGACAACTTAAAAGAAGTTTGTCATGCGTATCGGTAGCAATACATTTTCCTTCCTTCATAACGCATATCTTGTCAGCATTTTTGATTGTTGATAATCTGTGCGCTATCACAAGAACCGTCTTATCCTTTATTATCTCATCAATGGCCGCATTCATTTTTTCTTCATTCTCCGGATCCACAAATGCTGTCGCCTCGTCTAATACTATAATAGGTGCGTCTTTAAGAAGAGCCCTTGCCAATGCAATTCTTTGCCTCTCACCACCGGAAAGTTGCTTTCCTCCTTCTCCCGCTTGAGTATTAATCCCTTCCGGAAATCTATTCAAAAACTCCATACACTGCGCTCTTTGGGCAGCTTGCATCACTTCAGACTCGGAAGCATCCGGTTTTCCAATCAGAATATTTTCATATAATGAAGTATTAAAGAGAAACTGTTCCTGCGACACATAAGCCACTTGATTATTAAGCTCTTCAAGCGACATTTTTGTAATATCATTTCCCCCTATCTCAATACTACCCGAATCAATATCATAGTAATGTACCAATAGTTTTGCCAGAGTGGACTTACCGCTTCCCGACTCTCCGACAAGTGCAGTAGTTTTGCCCTGCTCAAGAGAAAGATTCACTCCATGTAAAACCTCCTGCTCCTCATAAGAAAAATGAATATCCTTAAACTCCACATTTCTATCTAAAATCTCAACTTTTCTGTCCTCTTCCTTAAGCGGTGGGTGATTCATGAGATTCTCCAATTCAGTAATCTTGTAATTAAGAGACGGTATCTTTCCCGCAAAGTTTAACGCCTTAAGGAACGAAGGTCCAACACCTGACGACATACAAATAACAAGAATTAATCTGTCCAGAGTCAGACTTCCGTTTAAAATCATCAACGACCCAAAAGGCAAAATCATAAGAGCTATGCACGGAAGAACACTGGTATACACCGCCATCCACGGCCAACAAGCCTTAAACCATGCAAGTGTAAAATCTCGATAACTCCTCACCTTTTCTCCAAACTGTTTATAGGATTCACCATCCTTATTAAACACCTTGACTACTTCCATACCATTTACATATTCGATTATAGTATTGTTCATCTCAGTAGCGGAACGATAGTATGCATCCATTCCCGAATATCCAACCTTCATCATCATCCCCATTGCAAAAAGCCCCGCAATTATAGGTATAAGTGATAAAAGTCCCAGTCTCCAATCAACAACAAACATAACCACGATGATTACACATGGAATGAATATATTAGCTATTCCCTCCGGTATTGCATGTGCCAGAAGAAGTTCTATCTGGTCTATATCATCAATAAATACTTTTTTGAGCCTTCCGTTTCCGATATCTTTAATATTACCAAGCGGTTGTTTTTCCAGTTTTCCCTGTAGTGACACTCGAATATTTTTAAGAGTGTTATATGCACTGATGTGAGAAAACACCAAACCTCTTGTATAAAGAACGGAATACAAGACCTCGCAGATAACTATCGCCAAAACTCTTGTCAGCATATAATTAAAATCAAATTCTTCACCCCTTACAAGTGGTCCTAACATCTGATATAGAAAAAAATACGGAAGTATATTTGCTAAAATTCCAAGTATCATTAAAACCGCAGCCAGCATCGTATACTTCTTATACTTTCCCAAGTAAGGTGATACTTTTTTAAACATATCTTTCTTCCTTTCTTTTTTTGCTTTCTTAGTGGCTAATTATCCAAACATAAAGAATCTCACACTAAGTTTATTTTTTTAACAAATCCGTCATCGAGTGAAGGCTTATTGCAATAGTTGAACCATTATGAAGAAGTGCTGTAACAGTTGGAGTAAAGATACCAAAAGCACCCATCAATATAAGAAAAGCGTTAAATGATACTATACTTCTGTAGTTACCTTCAATTCTATTTTGAAGAAGACATGAGAGTTTTCGCAAGGTTATTATTGAAGCGATATCTTCCTCAGAAATCATTATATCGGCAACTTCTCTTGCAATTGCTGCACCGTTATTAATTGCTATTCCAGCATCTGCCTCCGATAGTGCCGGAGAATCATTTACACCGTCGCCGGTCATTATGCAGGTTCTTCCCATTTCATGTTCATTTTTGATATACATCGCTTTATCTTCCGGAAGTACTTGCGCCTTATAATCATCCACATCCAGTTCTCCGGCAACTCTGGTTGCAACTCTGTAACTATCACCTGTGAGCATCACTACTTTAAGTCCTAACGATTTCAGTTTCTCAACAACCGCCTTTGCCTCACTCTTAACAGGATCATCTATCAAAATTGCTGTCTTGACACGACCATTAACCGCCATATAAAGATGCGAATATTCATTGGATAGTCCTTCAAGCTTAGCTTTCTCACTATCATCAATAACAGCACCTTCATCCTCGAAAACAAAATGATAACTGCCAATTATTACTTTCTCTTTGTTAATCGTGCTTGCAATTCCATGCGCCACAACGTATTCCACTTTAGAATGCTCTTCTTCATGGGTAAGCCCTTTTTCCTCCGCCGCCTTAACAACAGCATTGGCCATGCTATGAGGATAATGCTCTTCAAGACATGCCGCAAGGCGCAGTGACTCATCCTTGTCGGCACCATCAAAAGTCACCACATCAACCACTTTGGGTGTTGCATATGTAAGGGTTCCGGTTTTATCAAATATAATAGTATCTGCTTTTGCTACCGCCTCCAAAAACTTTCCACCCTTCACAGATATATGATATTGCCCTGCTTCGCGCATTGCAGAAAGCACTGCAATTGGTATGGAAAGCTTTAGCGCACAGCAGAAATCCACCATAAGAATTGAGACCGCACGTGTAACATTTCTTGTAAGCAAATATGTAATAAATGTTGCTCCAAAAGTATACGGAACGAGTTTGTCTGCCATCCTAAATGCATGGTTCTCCGTTTCGGATTTCAACTTTTCGGATTCCTCTATCATTTTGGCAATTCTGTCATATTGTCCCGTACCAACAGTTTTCTTAACTTTTATATGGATTTCGCCCTCCTCGACAACAGTTCCTGCATACGCATAACTTCCCTCTCTCTTTGCAACCGGGAGTCCTTCTCCGGTAATTGATGCCTGGCTGACAGAAGCCTCTCCACTTATAACCACACCATCAAGAGGAATCATATTACCCATTCTGACAACTATCACATCTTCAACTTCCACCTTATCTATAGCCGTAAGAATTTCCTCACCGTTCTCACTTAATACCCACACCTTGTCAATATTAAGTGCCATTGCAGCCGCAAGGTCGTTTACAGATTTCTTCCTTGTCCACTCGTCCATAATGTCACCGACTCCAAGTAAAAACATGACACTTCCTGCAGTATTATAATCCTTGCGCAGCAGCGATACTGCAATACTTGCTGCATCCAATACGCACACTTCTAATTTTCCACTCGTAAGACTTTTAAGTCCTTCTTTAATATACGGAACCGATTTTGCAATCGTGATAATTTGCCTTATCGGCATCGGTATTATCAGCCTGTTAATAAACCGTCTCGCAACATGGAAAAATAACTTATCCTGAAACTCATGGCTCATCCTACGTGTTGTTTGCGCAGGTACAATAACCTTACTTTTTTCAACATCAAAACAAGCAAGAGCTTCTATTACCGAGGCTCTTGCTCCTTCTTCGTATCTAATTGTCACATCCGACGTTCTCTCATTAACTTTAACTTCCTTTACGCTTTCATGTGAGAGAAGATAGTATTCTACCCTGTCGGCTTCCTCACAGGTCATATACCCTATAAATAAATGCAGTCTGATTCTTCCTTTTGATTCATGAAGTATTCTACATTTCATCTGCTTAACCCTCTTTTTCTGCTAAGCCGTAACGGTTGATTCGTTTTCAAGTTCATCGATTTTTTCCTGCGTTTTATTAATTAATTCCTTTGCATCTTCAATTTCCTTTTTTCTCGCCTCTTCTTTTCTCTTCTCATTGATATCATCTGCATCAGCCTTGATGTCCTCACAGTTTTCCTTAAGAGTTGTCGCAGTCTTCATGACCTCATCAGCACCACGTAACACTGCTGCCGTAACATGTGTATATACTTTTTTTGCATCACTGCTGCTAAGGATTTTAACCCCTGCTGTACCAAGCAATGCACCCCCTAATAATGTTCCTACCGTTTTCCATTTGCTCATAATAATTAATCCTCCTTTTTTATTATAAACTTTATTTTATGACATTTAAAAATCATTATTATTTCTGATATCCATCAATGTATATGGAAGGTTGTTAAGGTATTTGTACGCATCTGCATAAGTAATTTCATATTTCGAGTGTACATACACCGCCTTTTTTTCCAAATCAACTTTTGCAAATATTCCGGTCTGAATATTAAATGCATTCTCTACGCGCCTTGCACAGTTGCCACATACCATACCTTCTATATTCGCAATATAATGATACTGATAATGCTTAGGATTCCTATCAGCAACACGCACCTTTTTTTCTGCTTTTTCTCCACTTCCACAGCACGAGCTTCCACCATTTAAACGTCTGGTGCTTACCCATATAAGTGCTGCAATTGATGCAAAAACAAGAATAATCGGTCCAATATTCATACTAAACTCCCTTTTTGACAAGATTTTCTTTTCTCTATCATTTTGCCGCTAGTATATGCAAACATTTGTTAGTTTTTTCTAACCATAGGTTAGTATAGTCTAACTTTTCTTCATTGTCAATCGTTATATTTACATGTTTAAAAGTGGTGGACTATTATCCCAAGACATGCCGAAATTATAATTAGCATTATCGGCGAAACTTTTTTCTTAATAATTCTTCCCAAACCAAAATAAACAAAAGCCAGTACAAATACTAATATCAAAGGCATCAAATCATTGTTCTGAACTAATGGATAGACGCTATTCTTAACTATCATATATATACCTGTGGCGAGTATGATTCCAATGATACACGGTTTCATTCCTCTTAAAATAGCTTGTGAGTACGAATTATTCAGAATCTTTTTTAACGGAAACATAACAATCAAGATAATAAAGAATGCAGGCAAAATTACAGCGAATGTAGCTATTGCAGCACCGAGAATGCCTCCTTTTGCGCTACCAACGTAAGTTGCCAGATTGACCATGATTGGACCGGGGGTACTTTCGCTGATGGCAATTATATTTGCCAGTTGTTCCTCATTCATCCATTTATAATAAATGACCACATCCTTAATCAATGGGATGGCACCATAAGCACCACCAAAGGAGAACAGTCCAACTTTCAAAAACCCCAAAAACAAATCTAAATAAATCATTCAACAGCACCACCTTTCTTAGATGATGCATTTTTAATTGCAAATATCACAAGACTTATCACACCTGCAATGAGAATAAGTGCAATAGATGAAAAGTTCCATGAAAGAAAGCTTACCATTAGCATAACCGTCATAGAACAAAGCATAATTACAACCATAAACGTATTCTTTTTCATCTTGATAATCATTTTTATGGCCGCATCCACAATCAAAATTCCAACTGCAATACGTATTCCTTTAAAAGCATTCGCAATCCATTTGATTTCCAAATAATTATCCATGAATACAGAAATCAAATAAATAATTACAAATGACGGAGTAATCATACCAAGCGTGGCCGCAACAGCTCCTGCAATACCTTTATGCTTATAACCAACAAATGTAGCACAGTTAATTGCTATCGGGCCTGGTGTAGATTCAGCCACAACCGATATGTTCATCATTTCCTCGTGTGTTATCCATTTCTTCTTCTCAACACAAATATCTTCAATTATAGAAATCATGGCATATCCACCTCCAAAAGTGAACAGCCCAATTCTTGCAAAAGTTACAAACAAATCTGTAATCATTTTTTAACTCCAATTTATCGTTCCTTATTATATTGAATAATATGTAAGATCCTTGATTACTTCACCCGCTATAATTAGACCAGCTACAGATGGTACAAAAGCTGTACTTCCGGGGACGTCTCTTCTCTCCGTCGGCTTTATTGGTTTTTCTTCGGAATAAACAACTTTAAGTTTTTTTATGCCTCTTTTTTTCAGTTCCCGACGCATCACTTTTGCCAAAGGATCCATCTGGGTTTTGTATAGGTCTGTAACACGAAACTGTGTTGGATCAAGCTTATTTCCGGCACCCATGGAACTGATGATTGGAATCCCCGCTTCCTGACACTGCATAACAAGTTCAATTTTAGCCGTAACGGTATCAACAGCATCTACTACATAATCATATTTATCAAACGGAAAATCCGACGCGTTTTCAGGGAGAAAAAAACATTGATAAGTGTTTACTTCTACGTCCGGATTGATGTCAAGAATACGTTCCTTCATAACATCTGTTTTATATTGTCCGACGGTTTTTCTTGTTGCTATAATCTGTCTATTAATATTAGATAAACAAACTTTGTCATTATCTATTAGGTCAAATACGCCAACACCGCTTCGTGCTAAAGCTTCGCATACATACCCTCCGACACCTCCGATACCAAATATCGCCACACGACATTCGGATAAATGTTCCATTGCTTCTTTTCCTAATAATAATTCAGTTCTTGAAAATTGATCTAACATATTTCCCCTCGTATTTTTACAATTATATTCGATAATATACCATGTCGCCTGTCATGTACACAAGCATTTAAAAACATTTTGAAAAACCTGTTACTATGCATTATAATAATATTATATAACATATTCAGTTTTCAACCGCAAATCGCTATCATTTATATACATGTATGGCCCTTTAGAAAGGAGCATTGATATATGAAAGACGGAAAAGATAAAAAAGATAAAGATAAAAAGAAGAAACTTGAACAAGAATTGGCATTTGCCAGAACAGACCTGTCCTATGATCGAACAGGTCTATCTGTTATTAGAACTAATCTTGCATTTCAAAACACAAAGCTTTCAGTAGAGCAAACTCATTTATCATTTCTAAGAACAATAGTTTCTCTGCTGGGAAGTGCCGCAACTATATACAAAGCTCTTCCTGCTCTTGGCGTGTCTATACGTTTTAGTACGGCAATCTCTGTTTTCCTTGTTATTGCCGCAGTCTATTTCTTCGTCAAAGATCAACTCACCTATCCTAAAATGAAGGAAGAAATTCAGCACATGGAGCTACAGAAGGAAAAAATAATCCAGGCCTCTCGTATAACAGAAAGGGTTGATGACGATATTATATCCCCCGAAAAATAAAGGATACCTCTGGGTCCCTTAACGTTCAATATTCTATAATAGCAATTTATATTGCAAGATAAAAGGCTATGCCTTCATACAGACAAATTGGAAGTTGTAAAGCTACTATAAATCCTCCACATCAATAACCTTTATGCCATTCTTCTTCAATCAAACATTTATTAAATGTAGTCAAAACAGGCAAATCATCGCCATCGCACTTTCTCACTTTCATCGTCTTTATCCTCCCCTGCCTAAACAACGCAGAAATAATTCTCATGAAACAAATTCTGCCCCAAGCTTTTTTAGTCGCTTAAAATATTTATCCCGTTTTCTTACAAAAGTAGTTCCAATTGCATTGTTATTCAGTACGACCTTAAAGCCTAAATCACAAGCACTAATGGCTGTCAATGAGACACAGCCTCCCCCATCCACGCCTACGAGTTCTATCAAATCAATTCCATTTTCCTTTATGAATGTGGTAAGTTTAGGATTTGAAAATGCATCTCCTTTATACTTAGTAAAACAATATTTACTATTTACATGTAGTCCTTTGACCAGTTCTGCTTGTAGTGTACCCTCATAACATTGAAATGGTGCAAACTTATTCCATATATTATTCCTCATAAGGTTTGAAATGTAAATAATAACGCTATCGGCGTTTTCATCAATAACTTTATTGACTCTCGCAACTATATCCCCCGGATACTTAAATATATTGGCATGGTTTTCTCCCACGGTAAACTCCTGCATATCAATTACCAGCAATGCTTTCTTCATTTCCATTTTCTCTCCCTACAAATTGCGATTTGCTTAACCATTTATATAAAAAGTTATTTTTTCACTAAATACCGTCCAACTAAAATACACCCATATAAAAACCACAAGTAGAAATACCAAAGCAACAGCGTTATTGCGGGGTATTCTATACTTGCTATCTTCATAACTATTGCGATGACAATCAATATCATGGAAAAAATATGTAGTGGATACCATTTTTCTTTCCTATCTGTTATGAGATGCAAAATGGTAGTTGGCATAAAAGAGTAATCCATGCATATTACAAAGATTCCTACTACGTCATACCACCTTAAAGTCATTCCTTCATAGAAGACACCGCCTATAGCTATCGTTGTAAATACAAATACTGCGATGTCCATTATTCTGATTGTTTTCTTCAACACATTCATGACCAGCAATACTCCTTTTATTCTGTTTACTTTTTAAAAATACCCATTTTCTTTCCAATACTCATACGTGTAGCTTCCCGCTCCCATGAATTTCCTAATAATAAATTTGTTTATGAAATACATCAACACAGTTTTGGGGTATGGTATTTTCTTTTTCAAATAATAGAATTTGCGTGCTTTTCTTCGAATGGCTTTTTCTAATTTCATTTGCCGCTTCTGGGGAATAGATAACCATTTATCTGTAAACATTCTAATTCCAAATGACTCAACTCTGTTAATTCCCCAATTCATTAAACAGCTCTTAATTATTCTGACATTCTGCTTTGAACCGGATCCTGTCGTAATAATGAATGCCTTCTTTTGAAAACATGCTTTGCGCGGAGCGATCGTCATCTCCATAAACGACAAGTGATCAAACAATGTTTTCATACTACCAGGCATACACGAAGCACCAAAATGAGGTGAAGCAAACACTAAAGCATCTGCTTCCATAATCGCTTTATATATCGGATCAACATAATCTGCATGTGGACACTTCTCCCTTGGTCCTCTGAGACACATTTGGCATCCAACACAAAACTTTGGCATATCCTGTGGAAAATAAAACTCCTTTAATTCAAGTTCTCCACATTTTGCCAACTCATCCAAAAAAAACCTTGTTACTGTATATGTGTTCCCCTTCCTAGGGCTTCCGTTAAATACCACAACTCTCATATCTTATCCTCGAACCCATTTATTCTGCACGTTTATATATATAATAGCAATTTATACTGCGATTTAATGTTCCAGCGTTCAACCTCCAACCACTTCACAGCTCCCGAAAAATACTCAATCTTCTTTTCCAATGTGCCCATTATACCTTTGCCAAAAATTGTATACCACTCATGACATAGAAATTGAATTATAAACCACAATGATGTCCATACGAAAACAGCCCATTTCCCTATTTTTTCCTTAAATATGAATAAAACCATCACTGCTAAATAAATAAGATAAAATATTCCGTCATCTTTATATGAACGTGTGACCAAATATGAATCGCTAAAATATACACCTATCATATCAAGGAAAAACCACAGCAGAAGCACTATTTGCAGAATAACACAGTATTTTTTTTTCATTATTTATCACCAAACTCCCTATTTATCGTTCTCGTTTATATTAAAAGATATTTTCCGGTTTAATCTACGTCCAATCCATTAATAAACTCTAAAACGATATTACCACACTCCTCCGGTCGTTGTTCATAGATTGCATGATCTCCGCCAATCAAAACCAACTCACAGTTTCCCATTTTTTCAAGATATGGAATAAGTTTTGTGTTTCGGGCGTCTTCACACTGAGCCAACATAGTATCAAAAAAATCCTCATTGCCTTCATATTCCGTCGGTCTAAGTTTTGTGTCAATATTATTCTTTGCAATCTGATTATTTAGCCATATGCTATTTTCTATCAGCTCATCTACATTCTGAAAACCCCAGCTGGCACAGACATAAAGCTTCGGTACGTCATTCGTAATAATGCCGTTCCACGCATCCATAAGGTTTTGATTATGAAAATCATTCTCGGATAGGCATGCATAAGAATCCATCGACATCAAATTCAAGGCATCGCCCATGTTTTGTTCTTCTTCAGTAAACCCATTTGGATACAGAAAGCATTCTTTTCTTAGCATATATCTTCCAAATCCAAGTTTTGCCAGAAAAATCTCTGCCTTATTCCCAAAACCTATTTCAATTTCCTCAAGCCCCATATCGTCTGAAAGCTGCGTTCCATCAAGGAAAACAATCGCCTCTATCTCATCAGGATACTTGCTTACCCAATAAGATGCATACGCACCTCCGATTGAATGTGGCATCAAAACATATGGCGCTTTAACACCTGCATTGTTCAATGCTTTCCTATAGTCCTCCACTATATAATCAATCGTCATTTCATTGTCCGTATCATCACTTAATCCATATCCGGCACGGTCAATAAAAACAACTGTATTTTCTTTCTCAAGACACGCCGTCATCCTGCGCTCCGTAACGGAATAATCAGCCATACCAAGTCCCGCCAAAGATACTATGGTATGTTCTCCGTCCCGTTTTCCGAAAATGGTAACATTGAGCGAATGATCTCCTACGGAAACTGGATTGTAATATCCATTTGCCTTCAGCAGTTTAATTTCCTGAGCAGTTTTTATTTTATGAAAGATATACGTTCCTGACACAATCACAAATAATACTGCAAGTACTGCCAAGAGAACACTTCTTATAATTTTGGTTGTTTTAGCTTTCTTTTTCATATATCTAATACAATTTCTCCTTTTAGTACGTTAAACTGAAAGATAAATTCAAACTACCCTATATCCTTGTTCTTCCAAAACACTCATTGCTTTTTCTTCGGCGCTGGTAGTTCATCATACATAGCCTCAAGCAAGGTTCTAAGGAACTCCCTGTTGTCGACATCATCTACCAACAGCATTTCTTTTGCCCCCTCATACGGGAGTTCCAAGTTTGCTTCTGGCATTAAAGTCTTTGCTGACTGTGTAGGCTTGACAAGAAAACGATCATCATAGATCCCTCCAACAATCCTCCCTCGATAGTAAATGATGTATTCTCCCATCATCGCTTTATATGTAATTTCATCCAACTTTGAAAGTTGTTCTAAAACAAAATCAAGATATTCTTTGCTCGACGCCATTGTCATCACCGCCTTTAGCACGTTTTTGAAACACTGCACTACGTATCTCAGCAATTTCTGTCTCAGCATTTAGCATATGAACCCTACAAAGCGGGCATGCCAAGCTGCCGTTTTCATCTTCAACTTTAACAGTCAAATACACCAGAGTTGGAATCATACGATAATGGCCTACTGTTGTTACTATATCAGCAATGCTGTCAAGTCTAAAAACAGGCCCGTTTTTTATAAATAGATAATATCTGCCAAGTCTAAACTGGTCCTCTTCAAATGGTTGCGCAGAAGCAAAGTCCATTAAAAGTCCCTGTCCTCCGTCTGCAGCAATGTAGGAACTTAGCCTTTTCGAAGAACCTGATCTCAGTCTGTAAGCAAGCCAGAAAAGAAAAGCAAACACGGCACCTACTGAGGCACCTATGGCCACAGCTCCCCAAAGATTCATTCCCATAGCTGCCATAATAAGAGTTATTACGACTCCCTCAAGTACTGTAATCACAATAGGGATTGGTCCCAGCTTGGGCTTACGCACTACTATGCAGTATTTATTTAGGGCATATCTTATCTGATTAAGCTGTTGCTCATTCATTATCCCATTAGTATAGGAATTCTGATTCATTTGCGACATCAACGTTAAAACCTCCTGTAACAAAGAATTATCTCTGTAATCTCTGATTTGTCATTCTCGATTATCTTAAAAGATAATTATTCTACGTTAGTTTTGTATATTCTTGTAGTAAAATAAGACAAAAAATCTATTCTCTAAAAATACCTATATATTTTCTTTATGTTCTACGCGGTCATAATCCACATATTTTAATTCCCTGTGGCCATCATTTTTCACCGTCAGCAGTACATCATTTACATACGCACCAACATTAAAGAAACCATACTGCACATCTCCGTTTCTGAAAAAACCCATCCATGTCAGTTCCGATTCTTCCATCATTTTTTCTTCATCTTGTCCCTCCGGTAGTAAATCCGGCCTAAAGAGAAAGTATTCATTAACAATTTTTGATACTTCGTAAATCCTGTTTTCTTTGTCAGACAAAAACTCTTCGTACTTGCCAAAACAAAATGAGGCCTCTGTCGTGTCTGGGCTGTCGGTGTCCAGATATACGTCAATCTCGCCATCCTCTCCGGTGATAAAATTCTCATAACCATACTCGTTTACATTTGGACTAGCAAAATATTTGAAACGGCCATATGGTTTTTCAATAATGATCTCATCTTCCTTGGGAGCAACCGGCTCTTTTTCCTTTTTTGAAAACAGTTTGTCAAACAAACCCATATTGATGTCCTCCTTTTGTTAGTTGATAATACGTTATCGGTTATATTATTATATATACCACATTCACCCACATCTGTCAGCACACAATGGCTGGGATCTGTTTTTCAAGTGCAGACGTTCATAAAAAGAACAAAAAGGCAAGAACAGTATCAAAACACACCATTCCTGCCCATATTTTACGCTTTCTTTATTTTTTGTTTCTTTCCTTTCACTCCAACACTCTTAAGAATCTTTCGATAAGATTTAAGTTTACTCTTCGGAACATTAACAACCGCTTTCTTGTTAATGTTCTTAAATGCATTCTTTCCTACTGACTTCTTCGTTAGCTTGGTTGTCTTTATTTTGACATCCTTTAAGTTGGAACATCCACAAAATGCATTCTTTCCAATCTTCTTAATATTCTTGCCAATTACTACTTTTTTTATTTTCTTGTTATTTTTAAATGCATTAGCTTTAATTTCAGTTACTTTGTACTTCTTATTGTTTATTGTAATCTCATCAGGCACTACAGCTGTTGTTATATTAGTTATTGTTATTGAGTTATAAGTTACAGTTAAGTTCTTATCTGTTGAAGTTACTGTATAAGAAGTACCTGTCGTTTCATCCTTAACATCATCACCTTTTTGAGGTTCAATTTCTGTTGTTATAACAATAGGTACAAATGGGGATGACGGATTACCATTTTCTTTATTTTCAGTTAACTTTAATAAAACTGTATCTGCCGACGTAATCTCTTTTGTTCCCGCTTCATCAGCAAAGAGTTTTTTACAGGTCTCGTCAGTACATTCAAAGTATTCTATATTACCCTCGGAGTTTTTTGTCGGCTCTACTCTTGTGTGTTTGACTAGCTTATGCTTATGCGGTATATCCTTATATGTTGCAGTAACCGTAACTGCCTTTGCAGGCATTGTAAATGTTGTGGTTGATGAAGTTGCACTTGCAAAAGCAACACCATCCTCAGTAATCCATTTATCAAATTGTTTTCCATCAGCCGGATAATCAGCTTTTATTGTGACGGTTTCAGCTTCCTTATATTGGCCTTCTCCGATTCCATTTTTTACAACAACAGCAAATTTCACCTCCGGGAAACATACTTTTTTATATTCATTAAGTGTTTGACCAAGATCACTAATTATTATCTTATTATAACCTTGCGTACCTTCAATATCTGTCCAACCGGTTCCGGAAACTTCATTAAGTACTTCGCCTCCAATAGCTTTTGTAGTTCCTAATGCCGAAAGATTTGAACCTTCTTTTACATATATTTTGTTTGATGCGTTCAATAGACCAAAACCAGCTTTACTAACCTTCCCACTTGAAGCAACAACAACACTTTCATTTTTAACAAATATTTCTCCCACTGCCCACAGGCCTATACTCTTACCAAACTCCGATTCACCACCTGTAACTGTCATTGTTCCACCATCACTTATAAATCTGCCATTTGTATCAAATCCAACACTAAAACCATCTTGAGTTTCTCCACCCGATGCCGAAATCACACCGCCATTTATAGTCATATCACCTTTTGAAAAAACACCACAACTTAAACTATCACTTTGTTTTTTGTTGATTTTCCCGCCTGTAGCCGTTATATTTCCACCTTTAATTTTTATTGTTCCATTGTAACTCTCACCACCAGCACAAATCCCAAAACTCATATATTGGGTATTTCCACCTTCCACAATTATTGTACCATTTTCCACAATAAGATTTCCAACAACCATAATACCATCACTCTCACTTCCAGCTTGGTTCGAAGCACCCGGACGCAATGTGAGACTGTCTTCTAACTTATCAGCCGTAATTGTGACCGTACACTGAGTTGGGCTATTAATTCCTGCCTTATGTTGAACGTTTTTATCATCGGTAAATACATTTTCACCTTCAATCTTAATCTTTAAATTGCTATTTTTGATATAAAGAATACCATACGAATCACTACTCGTTTGCTTTGTACATCCTGCATTATTAAAATTGGTCAATGTTAATGTACTACTGGAAGCATTATACTCTGCCTTTCCGGAAAATTTCGGATTATCCGAATTGTCAATAACCGTATTCTCTGATGTAAACTGAACACCGCCAACATATAAACCATAATCTGCCGCTTTAACCGGACTGATTATCATAAACATGCCACATATAGTAAGTGTAAAAAATGATATTATACCTCTTCTATAATTCATAATCCCAAAACCTCCGTTTGCAATAATATAATAAACACAAATTAGTATATCAGATACAATTTAAAATTTCATTATCATTTTTAATGACATAATAGAAACAAAAACTCACTTCAAGATTTATTTTATATAAACTTACGGATGTTTCATCAATTACTATCTTAGAAATAAGCGGCAAGTGATGGTATACAAGCAATAACTCCGCTTGCCGTAACCAAAAGTCCTCCCCCCATAAAGGAAATCATGAATGTTCTGGATAAAAGCTTTGCATCTTTTTCTCCTATTTCATCCGTCTTTCCCTTAAAAATCATTCCAAGAGCCCAACCAAGGTAAGTAAATAACAGTCCTCCGGAAATAAGTGCAACGCCATCTATGTTGAGACGAATAAACGGATGATATGCATTTACCAAAAACACAACTGCAACAACCAATACAATAACTAAAATCGGTGTCATGAGATGGATTGAACGCAAGGTGCTCTCTGCTTCCTTACGCCTTTCATCATTGGCACTAAGAACATCATCGTCAAGAATTCTTTTATTGTTAGTTGATGCATTTAACAGAATGTATCCCCAGACACCAGCCACAATCAGTACCGGGATAAAAATCTCAAGTGCAGACATATTTTTTTCCTTTCAAAAAACAATAATTATAATCTAGGTTTATCCTATCATAACAAGGAATAACGACAGAATTGCAAGAAAAACAACATTTACCATAGTGAAAGCGAGAAGATAATGCTCGCCTTCTGTTTTTATTGTGTTAAAGAATTTGTAAGTAATCAGACTTGCCATACTTGCAATAAGAGTTCCAAGTCCACCGAGATTTGAGCCTATAACAAGAGCTTTTCCGTTCTTTGTAAATGTTGAAAGCAACATCGCTGCCGGAACATTACTTATAATCTGCGATGACAAAATAGCCGCCAACGTTGTATTCTTATCAACAATTACCGAAAGGTATGAGTATATAAAATCAATTCTTCCCAAGTTTCCAATAAGAATAAAGAAGAAAACAAATGTAAGCAACAGACCATAATCTACATTTTTAAATGCTTTTCTGTCAAAGATAAGTATAACTACCGAAACTATACCGAGCATAAAAGGTGCAGGTATTATATCTGATACTGCAAGTACACAAACACCAAAAAGTGCCATGTATACGATAAACGGAATCTTTTCCGGTGCATCCACGTCCTTGGACACAGCTGTATCAAGAGTTTTATCTGTTATATTGAGAATGATAACGCTTATCACTAAGAGAATAAGCGATACTGCACTGTACGGAATCATTTGCTTAATAAAGCTCCCCAGCTTCATATGGTAAAGTGAATACAAGTAAAGATTCTGCGGATTTCCGATTGGAGTAAGCATACTTCCCAAATTGGCAGATACCGTCATCAAAATAAGCGTATACATAGTTCTACGTTTGTCCTTGTATTTTTTTAGTACATTAATAGCAAACGGAACAAGTGTTACCAAAGTAACATCGTTAGTAAGAAGCATGCTCATAAAAAAAGCAAGCACAACAAGTAAAAGTGAGATATTCCTTTCGGAATGGATTCTCCCCAGAAGTTTTGAGGTAAGATAATCAAATGTACCGATTCTGATTAATGCACTTACGACCAGCATAAGTGAAAAAAGAATTGCAAGGACTCTGAAATTAATATAGCCCTGATATTTACTATCCGGCACAACTATAAAACACGAAACAGCTGCAAGTATACCGGACACAAAAAGAATAGTATCGTTTTTAAATGAATTAATCAATTTTGCTTTCATTTCCAATTCGCTTTCTGTTTCAATTTTCCAAGAGCAAATTATATTCAATCACTAATTCATTGTCAAGTTGTGTCATTTTATAAACTGTTTTTTACTGAAAGTCTAGATTTTCAAAAACCCTCTATTTTCTTTTCATATTTCTGTTAGTATGCTATTATTAAATTACGGAATAATCATGAGATTTTTAAGAATTGTCTTATTAACAATTAAATGAGGGTGTAAAAAGAATGGATGAAAACAAACAATCTTTATATATTATTATATTTATTAGTGCAATTATAGTCGGCTTAACGACAGCCTGGTTTATTCATCTTAATAACGCATTAAACTGGGATATTCATGAAACAATGACTGCAGAAGAAAAGACAGACTTTAGTTGCAGGGCGTTGCTCCCATCGATAGCTGACTGCCTGGAACGTTATGGAGACAAAGGACTTCGAGATTCTGAATACATGGTTGAAAGTTGTTTGTTTTCAAACAAAGAAGAGTTCATAGAAGGATTACCGAAAAGTTTTTCTGTGTCTATTGAAAAAACTCTGAACGAGGGCGTTCCTGAAAGTGCAACTGATCTTAGGGGAGTTTCCGTTGAGCGATATGCAGTAATGTACGAATTACCTGTAGCGACAAAAGACGAACTTGACGCAAAGTATGAGTATTATACTTACGGCTGCTTTATCAACTACTATATTTTAAAATACGAGGACGGAAGTTTCCGTTTTGCGGTTGATATTGCCAATACATAAATCCGTTCTTACCGGCTTTCTCTTCTCTTTTTTCTTCTCACACGATTAATGTGTCTTTCAAAGTCACCATTTCTGATTAATTCTGCAATCAGAAGTTGTTCATATGTTGGTACGGTACATGAGTAAAAACCAAGCTTATCATCAAACCTTTGAACCAGCTGTTTTGGCAACACCATATATCCTACTCTAAGTGATCCCGAAATAGTTTTCGAAAAAGTATTCATATAAATTACATTATCTTGATCAGATAGTGCAAACATGGTATCTTCAGGCTTTCTGGAGACAGAGAATTCGGACTCAAAGTCGTCTTCTATTATGTAACGATCCGCTTGTTTTGCCCATCTAATATACTCATGTTTCTTTGACGCTGTTGCAGTAATTCCTGACGGAAAACTTCTATAAGGTGACACATGCAAAATATCCGCATTTGTTGAAGTTAATGCATCACTCTCTATTCCACTCTCCCCTAACGGCAGTTTTTCAACATAAACGCCTGCCGCTTTATATACCCTTTCTATTTTTTCATAGGACGGATCCTCCAATGCAAAAACAGTATCATTTTCAAAAAGACCTACAATCAAATTATATAAATATTCTGCACCAGATCCTACAATAATCTGTTCAATATCCGCGTAAACACTTCGATTACGTCCCAGATATTTTCGTATTTCGTCCCGCAGTTCGACACATCCTTTATTCGGCGATTTTTCAAAAACCTGTTCTTCATAATCAGTCAATATCCGCCTCATAGTCTTAGCTAACACAGAAAAAGGAAATGATAACTCCGTCATCATAAATCCCTGATGAGCGTATGGGAGCATTTCTTTTTCTGAACGTACAAAGCCATCATCTTCGCGAAAGGAAACGAAATATCCGCTCCGTTCTCTTGATTCTACATATCCTTCATCGCATAACAACTCGTATGCATGCTTAACGGTAATAATACTGACTTTCATTTCTTCAGCCATAACTCTTTTTGAAGGAAGCCTGTGACCATACGGATATATTCCATTAACAATATCATTTTTTAAGTGGTCATATAACTGAATATATAGGGGATTTGAATTATTGTTTGTGATTGATTTCTTCATCTGGTTATATAATATTCTCCTATTTTGGATATTTTAATATATCCAATTCTACTATAGAATACCCAAAAAAACAAGGGAGGATTATCACTATGTCAGATAACCGATATGAATTGAACAAAAATCTCGCACAAATGTTAAAGGGTGGCGTCATTATGGATGTTACAACACCGGAGCAGGCAAAAATTGCTGAAAGTGCAGGTGCATGCGCTGTTATGGCGTTGGAACGCATTCCTGCAGATATACGAGCTGCAGGCGGAGTATCGCGTATGAGTGACCCTGCTATGATAAATGGAATCCAGGAAGCAGTATCCATACCCGTCATGGCAAAATGTAGAATAGGTCACTTTGCAGAAGCGCAGATTCTTCAAGCAATCGAAATTGACTATATCGACGAATCGGAAGTCCTTTCGCCGGCAGATGACCTATATCATATAAACAAACGCGACTTTGAGGTTCCATTTGTCTGCGGAGCAAGAGATCTTGGTGAGGCACTTAGAAGAATAAATGAAGGAGCTTCAATGATAAGAACAAAAGGAGAACCGGGCACAGGAGATATTGTTCAGGCAGTTCGCCACATGAGACGCATGCAATCAGAAATCTCACGTGTGGCATCAATGCGAGAAGATGAATTATTTGAGGCAGCCAAAGAATACAGAGTACCATTTGAACTAATACAATTTGTTCATAACAACAAAAAATTACCTGTAGTTAATTTTGCAGCCGGAGGTGTAGCCACACCTGCAGACGCCGCACTTATGATGCAACTCGGTGCAGAAGGCGTATTTGTCGGTTCAGGAATATTCAAATCCGGTGATCCCGAAAAACGTGCCGCTGCAATCGTAAAAGCAGTCACAAACTATAACGACTCTGCCCTTCTTGCAGATTTATCGAAAAATCTTGGAGAAGCTATGGTCGGAATTAATGAAAACGAAATACAGCAGATCATGGAAGAAAGGGGAAAATAATATGAGAATCGGTATACTTGCCGTTCAAGGAGCCTTCGAAGAACATCAGTCTGTTTTACAGTCACTAGGTGCAGAAACTATTCTCCTAAGACAGAAATCAGATATAAAAGATTTGGACGGTTTGGTTCTTCCCGGTGGAGAAAGCACGGTACAAGGTAAACTCTTGCAGGATCTGGACATGCTTAAGCCGTTGAAAGATTTGATAAATAACGACATACCTGTTCTTGCCACATGCGCAGGGTTGATTCTTTTGGCCGAGAAAATCAGTAATGATGATAATACGTGGTTCGGAACTCTTCCTGTTCTTGTAAAACGAAACGCCTACGGAAGACAACTCGGAAGTTTTTATCACAAAGGTGATGTTGGAAACATATCAGACTTCAACATGACATTTATACGAGCGCCATATATTGTTTCAGCCTCAGATAACACCCGGGTTCTTGCAACTGTCAATAATCATATAGTAGGTGTACAGTACAAAAATCAGATTGGGCTTGCGTTCCATCCGGAACTTGAAAAAGACAAACGTATTCATCGGTATTTTTTGAGTACAATTAAATAATTAAGATCTATTAAATGATTCTCTTTAAATAAGCCTAATTATTTGAAGGGAATCATTTACCCACTGTTTATTTTCTAATTCATAAGCCTTATGATAACCGCACAAAATACCTGCAAAAGACATATCATCTAAGAACAATTCCTCACTTCCTAATGTGGCAATCCGAACATAATCGCATATACCACAAAAGATATTACATCGATCAAAACAATAACTGCCACAACAATACCCGCAATCTTTAGCCCCTTTCTTGCTTTTGCCTTATTATTATCGGTCAACACGTGTTCTTTAATATCGCTGTAAAGCTCTGACTTTACAACCTGTTCTGATACATCCGACTGTTTTGGTGTTTCTCCCTTTACGAGTTCATCTAATGAAATTTCGAACAAATCACTGATTGCTATTAACTTTTCCATATCAGGAGCAGATTCACCTACTTCCCATTTTGAAACTGTCTGTCTTGAAACATTTAAACGACTTGCCAGTTCCTCTTGTGAGAATCCTTTTTGTTTTCGTAATTCATACAACTTATTATTAAACTCCATATTCACACCTGCCCCTCTTTCATATTGTTATCTCTTCGAGCAATACCATAGCCTATTACCAATGCCACTGATAATACTACCGCAGTGATAACACTTGCTTCTATACCATACATTCCACCATTTAAAATGTTACTGCCAACTGAATGCATATCAAATATTGCTGCCGTTTTGGCTTCATTTCCACTCAAATTAAGTCCCATAATATTGCAAAGAACAAAATTCCAAATTGAATGAATACCACAAGCCGCCCAAAGACTCTTAAACTTAAGCGTAAGGAACGAGAAAATCAACGATATCAAAATAAGATTGACTATCGCAACAATTATAATATCAACGCTTGCTCCCGACATATTGCCAAGATGAGGAATTATAAATAAAACTGTACTTACGCCTACCGCAACAGGAATAGATGCCTTGTCTTTAAGAAGTTGTAATACAACACCTCTGCAAAGCACTTCTTCCATTGCTCCCTGACAAACAAATGCAAACAGCATGAGAATAATGAATACATAATCGATGTTATTGAATACGCCTTTATAAGTTATCGCACCTGTTAATACAACTAAAATAGCAGAAACTACCACAAGCACAACCCCTGCAATCGCACCAATAAGGTAACTTCCAACCTTCTTGTTAAACCCAATCTGTTCCAAGGTCTTTTTTTGAAACAGTTTCCAATAAAGAAGAACTATTCCTACCATAAGACCATATCCGAAATACATTATCAAAGTTATTGTGTTGGGTGAAAACATTTCTCCTTTTAACGGGTTCTTACCGCAAGCAAAATGCAAAGCTATCACAACTGCTTCACCAATTAGTTCCGAGCCAAACTTTACAAACCAGAAAATTATGAATACTTTAATAACGTAAAGTGGCACCGGCATTTCGGTACGATTATTTAATGGACTAATGTTTTTTAATAATTGTTTAATCTTACTCATGATCAACAATACCTCCTAAAAGTTTTGTTGAGTCAATCGTAATATTTTGACCTAAAAAACACCACCAATTAGCCTTTGCAATCTGTCAACCGCACTTAACATTCCTGTAAAATGCCGTTGCAATGCCCTATTTTACGTACAATTTCCGTTTTTTTACTTGGGCTCTACTATATGACAATATACCACATTTACCCTAATATGTCAGTAATCAAAACTTTGGATGATTGGATTAACCATCTGCTTTGTGATAGGTTTTGCTTATAGCACACCATAACAATAACATATTTTACATTTCAAACTCCAAAACGTATGATATACCTATAAAACAAAGGGGGATTAAAAATGAAAGAGATATTATGTTTTGGAGATTCAAACACATACGGTTTAATTCCAAACACACAAAGCAGATACTGTTGGGGCACTCGTTGGACCAGCATTTTAAATGAGAAACTAGGTCTTAATGAATATAGAATCATAGAGGAAGGACTTTGCGGAAGAACAACAATATTTGACGATCCATTAAGAGAGCATCGAAACGCTTCTAAGTTTCTTCCCGCAGTTCTTGAAACAAACAAAGGTATCGATACAATTATTCTTATGTTAGGTACTAACGACTGCAAGACAGTCTATAATGCCACATCAGAAATAATAGGTAAGGGCATAGAAAAACTCCTTGGAATAATCAGGAACTACTCCAAAGAGTCAAAAATACTTCTTATATCACCCATCCACTTTGGCGAAAAAGTCTGGCATAAAGAATATGATCCGGAATTCTCAAAAGACTCAATCACCGTTAATGAAGGTCTTGCCAAAGTATATAGTCAGATTGCAACAAAACAGGGTGTCCTCTTTCTCGATGCATCTCTCTACGCAAATCCAAGCGAAGCGGACCACGAACATTTAAATGAGCAAGGACACATTGCACTTGCCAATGCCATATATGAAAAGTTGAGATTAGCAAGCTAATCTCAACTTTTTTAAACTTCATTATTTCTAATGCACGTAATCCGGATCGATTCGAACCATTTGCGCAAGCGCTTTATTTCTGTAATTCAAATCTTCTCGAAGAGTAAAACCCTGTGATTCCCAAAATGCATTCCCGGCATCGTTCTTTTTAAAAGCAACAAGAAGTACCTTGTTAATTTCCTCTTCCTTAAGCGCATCAAGAGCAAGGTCAACGAGCTTCTTTCCAATTCCCATTCTTCTGCAATCCGGCGATACACACGCATGCTGAATTATTCCTCTTCTTCCATCGTGTCCACAGAGTATGACACCAACTACCTTGTCGTCAAGTACAGCAACATAAGAAGTTGTCGGATTTCGCTTAAGATATTTCTCAATTCCCTCCCGTGAATCATCCCTATCATTTAATCCATTTCCACATTTAATCCAAAGAGCATACGCAGCTTCATAATCGTCTATTGTCATAAGTCTGTAATCTAACATATATTCCCCCTATAACTTCCGAGTTAATTGCTATTTTTCCAATTCAGCTATAATCGCCTGCACGGTATCTTCTATGCTATATCCTTCTTCGCAAATAGTTACATCAGCATATTTTGCATATAGTTTCGAACGGACGTCATACATTTCCTCAATGCTTTCGCCCTCTTTTAGTACAACCCCACGTTCTTTTACATCTTTCAATCGCTTCATAATCTCATCGTATTCAACCTTCAAATAAACGATATTTGAACTCTTTGCAAAATGTTCCATAGCAGCTTCACTGTAAACAGCACTTCCACCGGTTGCTATAACAGTATTTTTCACATTTACACTGCGAAGTGCTTGCTCTTCAACACACAAGAAACCATCAACGCCTTGCTCTTTTATTATCTGATTCAACTTGGCGTGTTCTCTTTGCTGAATAACAATATCAGTATCTATAAAATCCATTCCAAGTATTTTTGCAAGAATAACTCCAACCGTACTTTTGCCGGATGTCGGCATTCCTATCAAAACTATATTATCTTTTTGCATAATTTTTGTTATCTCCTGATGTTTTTATCTATCAAAATACAAATCATTTATAACCTTAACAGACGCACGTTTAGGTGCTCTGACAATAACTTCTGCGTCTGCCGTTATTTCAATGGATATGGTTTTTCTTTTTGACCTAATTATTTTTATATCTTCCATCCACAATCAACTTTCTCCGGTCCATCAAGTCCAGACTCATTTGTTTTCTACTGTGGACTTAACATATTTTTTTATATAGTGCATCGGGGCAAACTTTATTACACCAATAATCCAAAAAGCCACTATAATCAGCGGAAAATCAAAACTGAACTTTAGCGCAAAAATATTACTTAATATAAACTCTCCAATGACTAATAATAAATACACTATAGGACAAAGCAATATAAAACATTCTGCAAAATGGTATCTTAGTGAACGTGCATCCTTCAAAAAAATATAATTTTCCTCTAACACTATTTTGCATCTGTACGGCAGACCATGAAAACCGGTACCTGAACGATAACGAACATACAATTCTCCATTTTCTTTGACTATTTCTGTATATCCGAATACTCCTGCATGCTTCCTTCCAAGATTTACCGCGGCCTCTAAATTTCTTTGTGCACGCATTGTATCATCACATTTTATTTTCATATTTAATCCTCACATAGTTTTTATAAATCATTTATCACAAGCCATATAACGTTTGTACCAGCTTTTTTATTCATCGTTTCTTTTTCCGTGATTTATGATTATCAATAAAAAAATATATTCCTATGATAATAAGCACTGTAGATATGGCAAGTGGAATGTTATACCTATTTTCTGCCGGAAGATATCTACTTGTAAGCCAGTCTTTTCTTGCTGCATATGCCTCATCAGGATCATCTTTCATATAGTAAATCCTTAGTGTTTCACCTACATCGATATTCTCGTATGCATATGAATAATCCCAGAAAACATAAGCGCGATTTTCACCTTCAGGCACATATTCGACCTTTATCTCATAATCGTATGCTGGTCTTCCATAACCTCCAAACGGGTATGTTTTATGCTCTTTAGCCTTTATCACAACCCCATCCGTATATTCATAAAGCCTTGCTTTAGATCCTCCTATAAAACGGCAAATCAAATTTACAGAAATGATAAGTATGGCTATAATCAAAAAGCCAAAACCCATCAATAAGTTTACCTTGTGTTCAAGTGCCTCTGATTTATCTTGTATGTATTCTTTTTTGCTCATATTTAACTCCACAAACTACGGCTTTTCACTTTTTATAATATACCACATTTCCTTACATCTGTCTGCAATTGACATATAAAAAAAGCAGGAACAGTATCAACCAATACCATTCCTTCCTGTGATTTATGCTTTCTTAATTTTCTGCTTCTTTACCTTAACTCCAACCTTTTTAAGAATCTTTGTATAAGCTTTAAGTTTGCTCTTTGGCGCATTAACAACGGCTTTCTTGTTAATGTTCTAAAATGCATTCGCCTTATTATTTAACTACTGCCTTTACTCCGATATTCTTCTTTGTAAAGATCTTCTTATACTTCTTAAAAGAAAGAAGAGGACTAAAAACCTCTTCTTTTTTTATCTAATTATTGATATTAACAACAACTGCCTTGTCACTAATAGCATCATAAACTTTTGCTTATTTATACTTATATCACAACCGTTATATCATAAGTGTAATAAGTTATATATTATACCTACCAAAATCATCCGCTTGATTTTTGCTTCTGCTCATATTATAATGCAATATATCGAACATTTGTTCTTGTTGTAAGGTATGACTTGAAAGGAAGTTGATTGGTTATGTGCATGTATATTGCAATTGATATGAAGAGCTTCTACGCATCCGTTGAGTGTGTAGCAAGAGGTATGGACCCGCTTAAAGCTAATCTTCTTGTTGCAAACGAAACTCGATCAGACCAAACAATATGTCTTGCCGTATCTCCAGCATTAAAATCAATCGGCGTACCAAGCAGACCACGACTGTTTGAGGCTAAACGTGCAATAACGCTTTACGAGCGAACACACAACACACATATCGAATATGTAATTGCAATTCCACGTATGGCACTGTATGAGAAAGTGTCTGCAAGCATATACTCAATATACCTTCGCTATGCTGCAGCTGAAGATATACATGTTTACAGCATTGATGAGTGCTTTATAGATTGTACCCCATATCTGCATTTATATAAAAACAAAGCAAAGCAATTAAACATGCATCCAGCACACGTAATGGCAATGACAATTATTCGGGATGTTCTTGCCTCCACCGGTATTACTGCTACTGTTGGAATTGGTACAAACCTTTATCTTTCCAAAGTTGCAATGGATATAGTAGCAAAAAAAGCTACACCGGATAAGGATGGCGTTCGAATAGCAAGTTTAAATGAAGACTTGTATAAATTGCTACTCTGGGAACATAGACCACTAACAGACTTTTGGCAAGTTGGGCCGGGTAAGGCAAGACGACTAGAGAAAAATCAAATGTATACTATGGGCGACATTGCTTATAGGTCACAATGGGATGAGGAATGGTTTTACAAGACGTTTGGCATTGATGGTGAAATACTAATCGACCATGCTTGGGGAATTGAACCTGTACGAATGTGTGACATCAAGAATTATAAGAGTAGCAATAATTCATTATCCAATGGACAAGTATTACCAAGACCGTATAAATATGAAGAAGCAAAAAACGTTTTCAAGGAGATGATTGATGTTTTGTGCTGCGATATGTACAGAAAGAACCTTGTTTCGAAAATATACACATGGTGGGTAAGTTATGATTATAAGAGTCTTGAACATTGTCCGTATTATGATGGGCCTATTTCCATCGACTATTACGGCAGACTTCATCCCTCTCACAGCAACGGAACTGTAAGAACTACCGAAGCAACTAACTCCCCCGAAACAATAACTAATGCACTAACAATTGATTTCGACAAAAAAACCGACCACCGATTATTATACAGAAGACTTGGCGTATGTGCTTGCAATGTGTACACTGATAATGGCATATACCAGTTAAACTTTTTTACAGACTACGACAGGCTCAATAAGGAACGAAGATTGCAATGTGCAATGACAGAGGTAAGGCAGCGATATGGAGCAAATGCTGTTTTAAAAGGTATAAACTTTTTAGAGGGCGCAACCACAAAGGAACGTAACGAGCAAATTGGTGGTCATAGAGCTTAGGGAAGGATATGTATGAAATATAATGTTAGAAGTGTTAATTTCCCTCAAGACTTTAAATACATTGAAGTTTTAAAAAAAGACTAACTATTAAAAGTCAAGTCGAAAAAAGATATTTTTTGAATAAAGTGCAGAAATGCATTTTAGATATATTT
>SVEQ01000003.1:0-288313 GCA_015057325.1 Lachnospiraceae bacterium
ACATTCTGACACAGGATATGCATACATCTGATAATCTATACGCGTCCGTCATATATAAAAGTGCATTAAACAGCAATATTAAAAAAGAGAAAGGGCTCGCCCTTTCTCTATCGCACAATGCCGACTACCAGGAATAAAAACACCATAAACATCACAATGAATATTCCGGAAAATATTGTGCCCACACGCTCTTTTTTTATTGCAAGAATAATACCCATTACTGCAACTATTAATCCTAGTGCAAATAATATAAGTTTCTTAGTTGCTAATTGTTTATATGAAATCTCAAGGCAATAGTCCACCCCTATCGGATATTCCATACCAACAATCTGGCTTGCCCTATTTGCGAGTTCATCTCTCACGTCAAAATCTTCAACTCTAACAGCTAATGCTGTAAACTCTAATCCGTTAGCATTTAACGACTTAAAATCAGAACCAAAATTCTCATTAAGCCACTTTTTAGGCGCTCGAATAATATAAGCGTTTTCTGAATCCTTTTCCACACCGACATAATAGTAATCCTTGCCAATAGGAATCAATCCGTTAATCGAATGCTCAATTGTAAGAATCTCCCCTGCCTGATCAATATTTACAGTATGAAGATCCTTCTTGTTATTAAGTGCCAATATAGGCTGTACCAACAAAACATAAATCAACGCTGCTATCAGTACAATACCACCAAACACATATAAAATCTTTTTTCCAATCTCCTTCATCCTTAAGCCTCCTTATAAGTATTTGTCAGGCACTCTATAGCCTAAGTCCTGTAATGTAAATGCATAACTTTTATCACTAAGTCGTTTCTCCGACTCTTGAAACAATCTCTCGTATTTCGCTTTCTTTTTTCCTGAAACAATATAAATTATTTCAAAAATTCCACCCAATATAACAAGCCCTCCGATACCCGCAATCACTGAAGGCATAAACCATTGCGTTTCTGCCGGCGCTTTTATGTCATACATTCCAAAAAGATATATTCCACGCCACAACAGCAAACCTCCAAAAATAACAAGTACAATATATGATTTGATACTGAATAAACGTGCCGGAACCCCTTCTATTGCAACCTCATGAAATCTCGGGTCTGCGTATCTCGTGTAACATTTCGGACATTGTTTGATAGGACTTCCATATCTATGAAATCCCGGCTCATCATACGATAATAATTTCTTGCCACATTTTTTACAAACTATTTTGACTTTAGCCATTACTATTCTCTCCAAATATACGTATAACCAGAATAAGGGCCGGTTACAAAAAACTTGTAGCACGACCCTTATATGTACTAATTATAATTCGACAACAACCTCATTGTTATCTACAAGTTTAGAAGCATCAATGTAATTGCCATCAAGTACTTCACCGTTTAATGTAAGCTTTGTAACGCCCGACTGCTTACCGTTAGGATTCTTAACGGTAATATGCATATGCTTACCTCTGAAATCCTTGTCGATAGTTATTTCTTTCCACTCTGAAGAAATAGCAGGGTCAAGTTTGATTCCGTTAAAGTCCGGACGAAGTCCCAAAATACCCTCAACGCAACCAACCATAACAGTTGAAGCTGTACCTGTAAGCCAATGAACATGAGCACGTCCCTCGAAAGGTGAATCAGTACTCTCTGTAAACTGACCATGGCAGTATGGCTCAAGCTTTCTTATCTCTGCCTTATCATTCATTGATGCAGGTGATGACTCATTGAAATACTCAAATGCTCTGTCACCATGTCCCATGAGTGATTCTGCAAGAATTATCCAACCCTGCGGCTGAGAGAATATACCACCATTCTCCTTTGTAGAAGGGTTGAACAATAACATAAGTGCTCCATCAAATGCATGATCAACATATGAAGGTGCCATAAGTCTTACACCGTAAGGTGTATTCAACTCTCTGTGTACAGACTCAAGTGCAAGTTCAGCCTGCTCTTTTGAAGCAAGTCCTGATATAACTGCCCATGACTGTGGATTAAGCCACATATTAGCCTCAGGATCATTCTTAGAACCGATAATCTGTCCGTCTTCCTTATATCCACGAACGAATCTGTCATCTTCCCAGCATGTATCCTGGATTATATCACCAAGTTCTTTCTGTACTTTATCAAGATATGCGATATACTCGGTATCATTTTTTCTTTCAGAGAATTCTCTGATAACTGTCATCGCATAGTAAAGCTGCATTGCAACGAAGCTTGACTCACCCTGCTTACCAAGTCTTAAGCAGTCATTCCAGTCAGCATGAAGTCCTGCCGGCATCTTGTGATTACCAAGATGATTCATAGAGAAATCAATCGCACGCTTCAAATGCTCATATACTGTACCCTCGCCGCCGTTGGCAAATACGATAACCTCATCGATGAAGTCTACATTGCCTGACTCTGCGATATATTTATATACTGTAGGGAATAACCAAAGTGCATCATCTGCACGATATGCAGGATGTCCTGTAGCCTTAACGTAAGAAGGATCATCAGGTGTATCCTCGTGACCTGCATTATGGTTAAACTTAACAAGTGGAAGTCCACCACCGTTGTCAACCTGAGCTGATAACATGAAACGAATCTTCTCAAGTGCCATCTCCGGATTAAGATGGATAATACCCTGAATATCCTGAACCGTATCACG
Organism: Lachnospiraceae bacterium; assembly: GCA_015057325.1. Lineage (GTDB taxonomy): Bacteria > Bacillota > Clostridia > Lachnospirales > Lachnospiraceae > CAG-590. Next base: position 2,619 of record SVEQ01000003.1, read on the forward strand.
ATATCCGTATCCGTTTCTAAGTCCACAGTATGTAAATGAAGCCGCACGCGACCATATAAATGTCATGAAGCACTGGTAAGCGTTCCATGTATTAATCATGTTGTTAAAGCTCTCTGAAGGAGTGTTAACCTGAAGATGACTAAGCTGTCCGTGCCAGTAAGTAATAAGCTCTTGCACTTCTTTGTCTGTTACAGCTTCAACATCTTTGTATCCGTCAATGATGCTCTTGGCAGTCTTGTCATCCTTCATACCGAGAACAAATGTGATAACCTTCTCTTCACCGGCTGCAAGTGTAATCTTAGTATGAAGTCCACCACAACCGTTAGAGTTATAGTTAAGTGTGTTGTCACACTGACCGTTCTCTACTGCAACAGGATTAGCATATCCGTGATATCTTCCGATGAAGCTTTCCTTATCACCGTTGTAAGAAGCTACCGGATTACCTGCAAGTCCGAAAAAACGTGATGTATTCTGGTTGCCATCAACGTCTGACTTGATATTCTCATTTATCGTCTGATAAATAAATGTATCCTTGAAATATGTCTTTGTTATGAACAATGTGTACTGAAGATTAACCTGATCCTGCTCATAATTACAATCATTGGTAAACTCAGCATATCCGAAAACAGAAAGATTCTTCGGCTTATCAGATGTGTTCTTAACCTTAAGTCTCCATACTTCATATGTTTTATTAAGAGGTACATAATATAACGCTTCAGAATGTACTCCCTCATAATCTGCCATGATATTGGTATATCCTGTACCGTGGTGACACTCACTCTTATATTTATCAAGAGGTTTGCCTACAGGCTGCCATGATGCAGACCAGTAATCCTTTGTATCATCATCTCTCAAATAAATGTATCTTCCGGGCTGATCAAACTGATTGAATATGTAACGAAGTATTCTTCCGTGCGCGCCACTCTTCTCAAAACTGTAACCACCCGCATTATTTGAGATAATCGCACCATATGCCGGTGAGCCAAGATAATTAGTCCATGGTGCCGGTGTGTCCGGCTTTGTAATAACGTATTCCTTTGCTTTCTCGTCAAAGTAACCGTATTGCATATACCATACCTCCTTAAAGTTATAATATTATTCAACAAATGCGAAACTTACTGACATACCAATAAGCTTCGCATTCAACATTTTAAATTACGCTTCCTCTACTGCATCCTTAAGGCTTAAGCTAATCTTGCCCATACGGTCTATCTCAAGAACCTTAACCTTAACTTCGTCTCCGATGTTAACAACATCCTCAACCTTAGCTACACGTTCTTTTGAAAGCTTTGAAATGTGGATAAGTCCGTCCTTGTTAGGTGCAAGCTCAACGAATGCTCCGAAGTTCATGATACGAACAACCTTACCTTCGTAAATCTTACCAACCTCAATAGGATCAACAATTGAATGAATTGTCTTAAGTGCTTTGTCGATACCCTCCTGATCTACGCCACATACAAAGATGTTACCTTCATCATCGATATCAATCTTAACACCTGTCTCATCAATGATTGCGTTGATTGTCTTACCGCGCTGTCCGATAACCTCACCGATCTTCTCAGGATCAATCTTGATCTGAGAAATCTTAGGTGCAAGTGCTCCAACAGTCTCACGAGGCTTAGCGATTGCCTTTGACATTACTTCATCCATAATGTAAAGTCTTGCTTCTCTTGTACGACGAATAGCCTCCTCAACGATAGGTCTTGTAAGACCATGAATCTTGATATCCATCTGGATAGCTGTAATACCGTCATGTGTACCTGTTACCTTGAAGTCCATGTCTCCGAAGAAGTCCTCAAGACCCTGGATATCAGTAAGTACGATATAATCATCATCAGTATCTCCTGTTACAAGACCACATGAGATACCTGCAACCATCTTCTTAAGAGGTACACCTGCTGCCATAAGTGACATACATGATGCACAAGTTGAACCCATTGATGTAGAACCGTTTGACTCAAATGTCTCTGATACGGAACGGATTGCATATGGGAACTCTTCTTCTGAAGGTAAAACTGCAAGAAGTGCACGTTCAGCCAAAGCACCATGTCCAATCTCACGACGTCCAGGTCCTCTTGAAGGCTTTGTCTCACCTACAGAGTATGAAGGGAAATTGTACTGATGCATATATCTCTTATTAGTCTCTAACATATTAAGACCATCAATCTTCTGTGCCTCTGATAAAGGTGCAAGTGTTGTTACATTACAAATCTGTGTTTGACCACGAGTAAACATTGCAGAACCATGAACACGAGGAATGATATCAATCTCTGCTGCAAGTGGACGAATCTGTGAAATTGCACGGCCGTCCGGACGCTTGTGGTCTTTAAGAATCATTTTACGAACAGTCTTCTTCTGATACTGGTAGATTGCCTCACCAAGAACTGCAAGCCACTCCTCATTATCAGCGAACTTCTCTTCTAACTTCTCTGTAATCTGACGGATGTTCTCCTCTCGAACCTGCTTCTCATCTGTAAATACAGCTTTCTCCATCTCCTCAGGAGGAACAACCTCTTTGATTGCTGCGAATAATTCCTCAGGAACTGCGCAGCTTGTGTATGCATGCTTAGGCTTACCACACTCAGCAACTATCTTGTTGATGAAAGCAATTACATCCTGGTTAATTGCATGTGCAGCGTAAATAGCCTCAATCATCTTATCCTCAGGAACCTCGTTAGCTCCTGCCTCAATCATAATAACCTTCTCTGCTGTTGAAGCAACTGTAAGCTTCAAGTCAGATATGGCATTTTGAGCCTCATTAGGGTTGAATACGAACTCTCCATCGATAAGACCAACCTGTGTTGTAGCACATGGTCCGTCAAACGGGATATCAGAAATTGCTGTTGCGATTGCTGAACCAAGCATAGCTGTAAGCTCAGGTGAACACTCAGGATCAACCGACATTACAAGGTTATTAAGTGTAACATCATTTCTGTAATCCTTAGGGAATAATGGTCTCATAGGACGGTCGATAACACGTGATGTAAGGATAGCATTCTCGCTTGCCTTACCCTCTCTCTTGTTAAATCCTCCCGGAATCTTACCAACTGAATATAACTTCTCCTCATACTCAACTGATAATGGGAAGAAATCGATTCCCTCTCTTGGCTTCTCAGAAGCTGTTGCAGTTGATAATACAACTGTGTCTCCATAGTGCATAAATGCTGCACCGTTAGCTTGTGCTGCAACTCTGCCGACGTCAACTCTTAACTTTCTTCCGGCAAGGTCCATTTCGAATGTCTTGTACATAACATTTCTCCTTTTGATAAATAATTTTGTAATTAAGACACCGAAACAACTGAACTGACGGCATTTCCACTCTAAAAATGTCACCACTTCAGAAGTCTCGGCTGCGTCTTATCACAATCTTAAAAATTATACCATACAACGAACCAAACTGTAAAGATATTTTGCTGTTTAATGCACTTTTATATATGACGGACGCGTATAGATTATCAGATGTATGCAGATCCTGTGTCAAATTAACTGTTATATACATTTTCAAAACGGACGCATAACAAATTGTCGATATATTACATTCTGTGTGACGAGACATACGGACATAAGAGTTTCTAGTTATCTCGGTGACATTATGATATTGTACGCGGCACTGTTCCAATTCGACATCCTGTCTCAATGGAACATGCCGAACATCCATGTTCGGCAGCCGCTGTCTACTCATCGATATACCAAGAAACTCTAATATCCTCCTGAATGTCACACAGAATGTAATACACAACAATTCTTTATGCTGCCGTTCGTTTAGTAATGTATATAACAATCTTTGCGACACAGGATATTGCACACACAGATAATCTCACGCTGTTTCGTTATGTACGAAAGTGCATCAAATCAGCCAACACGTAACGTTTGCGACAATGCGAGCCGTTCACGGCGAGTCGCGTCTGGCGTCCGTTTAGGGACATTTTCTTGCGAAACTTCATAGCGTATATCATGCGTCGAATTATGTTGCAGTATCCATAAGCAGGTCCTTTTTGACCGCCGGTACTTAGTGAACACAACGTGTGAACTTAGTACCGTTGCGCTCAAAACGGGCGGAAGCGTGCCTGCGTTGGAACTGCAATCATATGAGACGCATTAAAGACACATAAAGTTTCGTTTTAAAATGTAACTAAACAGCAATTTACCGTCTTGCGTACTCAACCATGACATGATATAATTTGCAAAGTTGTTTTAAGATACATTTTTACGAAAAGAGGTATATATAATGGACGTTTATGAGAAGTCACTTAAGTTACACGAAGAATGGGCCGGCAAAATGGACACTGTTCCAAAATGCAGCGTTGCAACAAGAGAGGATTTGTCACTCGCTTATACTCCTGGTGTTGCAGAGCCTTGTAGAAAGATTGCAGACAATCCTGAAGACGTATATAAGTACACCCAAAAGGGTAACACTATCGCTGTTGTTTCTGACGGAAGTGCCGTTCTTGGTCTTGGAAATATCGGTGCTGCAGCAGCTATGCCTGTTATGGAAGGAAAGGCTGTTCTTTTCAAATCATTCGGTAATGTTAATGCAGTTCCTATTTGTTTGGATACTCAGGATACAGATGAGATTGTTGATACAGTTATCCGTATCGCACCTGCATTTGGTGGTATCAATTTGGAAGACATTTCAGCTCCAAGATGTTTCGAGATTGAGCAGAGATTAAATGATGCCCTTGACATTCCTATTTTCCATGATGACCAGCACGGAACAGCAATCGTAGTTCTTGCAGGTATCATTAATGCCCTTAAGGTTACAGGTAAGAAGAAGGAAGAATGTCGTATCGTAGTTAACGGTGCAGGTTCTGCCGGTGTAGCAATTACTAAGTTATTACTCTCATACGGATTTAAATATATCACTATGCTTAACAGCAAGGGAATTATTCATAAGGATTCAGACAGACTTAACTGGATGCAGAAGGAAATGACAAAGGTTACTAACCTTGAGAATAAAACAGGCGGACTTGCAGAGGCAATGGTTGGCGCTGATATTTTCATCGGTGTATCTGCTCCTGATATCGTATCAGAGGATATGGTTCGTTCAATGAATACAGATCCTATTCTCTTTGCTCTTGCAAATCCTGTACCGGAGATTATGCCGGACAAAGCTAAAGCAGCAGGTGCAAGAATTGTCGGAACAGGACGTTCAGACTTCCCTAACCAGGTTAACAACGTTGTTGCATTCCCGGGAATATTCAGGGGTGCTTTAGAGGGACGTGCTTCAATCATTACCGAAGAAATGAAACTTGCTGCCGCTATCGCTTTGGCAGGACTTGTTTCAGATGAAGACCTTTGCGAGGACTTCATTATGCCTGAAGCATTTGATCCTAGAGTTGCAGATGTTGTAAGCGAAGCAGTTAAAGCTCACATCAAGTAATTAACGAGGTATATCATGACAAGCGAAGGACTGGTTTTATACAAGCTTATGGTCTTGTATATGCTTAATCGTGTGGATTTTCCTTTAACCACATCCCAGATTTCACAATTTATTTTGGAATATAATTCAACTGCATTTTTCGACTTGCAAATTGCTCTTAACGAGTTGGTAGACAGCGACTTTATCAAACCAAAGATTGAGCGCAACCACACTCTTTACGAAATCACCGAGCAAGGCAAGGAAGCCGTTGAATTGTTTGAGTTTAAAATTGCAGACTCAATTAAGATGTCTATTCTTAATTATTTGAAGGAACAAAAGATTGAGCTTCGTAACGAATCGGCAATATCATCAGACTATTACCCATCCGGTAATGAATATATTGCTCAGTGTTCAATCAAAGAGAAATCTCAAACTTTGTTAGAAATAAAAATTGCAGTTCCGACTATTGAACAGGCAATTCATATATGCGATTCTTGGAAAGAAAAGAACGAAACGATTTATCAATACCTTATAACACAAGTATGGCAGGAGGATTAACCTCCTGCCATATTTTTATTGTATGTTCTCTTCAATGAAATCAAGTATTTCATCACGCCCCTGCTTGGTAAGCGCAGAATATGCAAACATCATATCCTCGGAATCCATACCCAATTTCTTTCTGATAGCACTCATATTCTTATGATATTGAGAGCGTTTAATCTTATCCAGCTTTGTCGCAATAATAACAGGAGAAAAACCACTCTCTACAATCCAGTCATACATCATTTTGTCATTTGCCGACGGATCATGACGAATATCCACAAGCAAAAATACCAAAACCAGTTTCTCGGAATTGTTAAGATAACGCTCTATCATTTTGCCCCAGTTTTCACGCTCTTTTGCAGAAACCTTGGCATATCCGTATCCCGGAAGGTCAACAAAGTAAAACTGTTCATTAATATTATAGAAATTAATGGTCTGCGTTTTACCCGGAGTTGATGATGTTCTCGCAAGCGCCTTTCTATTAAGCAAACCGTTAATAAGTGACGACTTGCCGACATTGGATTTGCCCGCAAACGCTATCTCTATCTTGTCATTTTTCGGCAGTGTACTTGTAATACCACAAACCGTTTCAAGTTGTGCACTCTTAATAACCATTACATTACTCCTTATTTCTTTCCTGTGTTTTTCAATGCAAATGTTCTCTTAACAATGCCATGTTCTATTACTTCCTCAAATCTGCTGACATAGATAATGTCAAGTCCTGATTTAATCTCATCTTCTATCTCGCTAACATTTCTCTCATTCTCTGCCGGCACAAGAACTTTCGTAAGTCCTGCATTCTTGGCAGCCAATAATTTTTCTTTGAGCCCACCTATAGGAAGCACGTTACCTTTGAGTGTTATTTCACCTGTCATTGCAAGCTTTCCGTCCACTTCACGATTAAGCAATGCCGAATACATTGCAAGTGCCATTGTAATACCTGCCGACGGACCATCCTTAGGCGTTGCGCCTTCCGGTACATGAACATGAACTATATGCTTCTCAAAGTATTCATCCGGAAGTTTCTTAATCTCCGGTAATGTTCTTACGCACGAAAGCGCAATTTTAGCCGACTCTTTCATAACATCGCCGAGATTACCTGTAAGAGTAAGTTCCCCCTTGCCATCAAGAAGATTAACCTCAACCTGTAATGTGTCACCACCAACCTTGGTCCACGCAAGTCCATTGACAATACCAACCTTAGACTTAAGGTCTGAATCATCAGCACGATATTTCCACACTCCAAGCAAGTCAGGCAATTTCTTAGGGGTAACATTTAACGACTTAAACTCACCTGTAAGTATTCCTCGAGCTGCTTTTTGCATCAATCTTCCAATAAGTCTTTCTAACTGACGAACGCCTGCTTCCTTCGTGTAGTGTTGGATAAGTTCATGTATAGCATCATCAGTTATCTTAAACTGCGATTTCTTAAGTCCATTCTTGGCAAGCTGCTTTGGAACAAGATAAAGCTTAGCAATATGGAACTTCTCATTCTCTGTATAACTGTTAACCTCTATAATCTCCATACGGTCACGAAGCGGCGCAGGGATATCCGATGCGTCATTGGCTGTAGCAATAAAAAGTACATGCGACAAATCAACCGGCACCTCAAAATAGTGGTCAACAAAAGCAACATTCTGTTCTCCGTCTAAAACCTCTAAAAGTGCTGAAGCGGTATCGCCCTTGTAGTCACTTCCCGTCTTGTCAATCTCATCAAGAAGTATAAGCGGATTATTAACACCAGATTTAGAAATAGCAGTACAAATACGACCCGGCATGGCACCTATATATGTCTTTCTATGTCCGCGTATTTCAGCCTCATCACGCACTCCGCCAAGAGAAACTCTTGCATACTTCTTATGAAGTGCATCCGCAATAGAATGTGCAATCGAGGTTTTTCCGGTACCCGGAGGTCCTACAAGACACAGAATCGGTGAGTCCTTTCTATCGCTTAATGTTCTAACCGCCATGTAATCGACAATTCTCTCTTTTATCTTATCAAGACCATAATGATCCTTCTCAAGCTTATCTATTATACTGTTCAAATCCTTATTATCAACATTTTCCGCATTCCAAGGATATTCCAATAAAGTCTCAATATAGTTACGAAGAACCGCACTCTCTGATGATGAATAAGAAAGATTGCAAAATCTCTTAATCTCCTTCTCAAGCTTATCGCGGACTTCTTTTGGAGGATTAACCTCATCAAGCTTCTCAAGATAATGTTTTCCTTCATCTTCTATGTCGGCATCTCCAAGTTCTTTATGTATAAGCTTCATTTGTTCACGAAGCACATATTCCTTCTGATTCTGGCTGACATTGTCTCTTAGTTTTTCACCAAGGTCAACTCTTATTTCATTAACAGATATTTCATCTGTAACAAACGATATAAGTTTATCTACTCTCTCATCTACACAAGGTGATTTTAATATTTCTAATTTCTGCTTAAGATCAAGAATCGTCGTTCCCGCAGTAATATCTACAAGCTGTTTTAAATCATTAATTCTAATTAACGTCTCATATATACGGTTATCCGGAAACATATTAAGTTCGTTACAACGCTTAATTAAATCACGAAGTATCTTTATCCTTGCTTTTGTCTCATTAGCAGTAAAAGACGACTTCTTCTCCTTGATATTTGAAACTACAACCTGATAATAATCATCCGTTTTCTTGATTTTTTTGATGGTTGCACGTTTTCTAACCTCAAGTAATACCCTTACTACTCCGCCTGACAACTTCAATATCTGCTTAACGAACGCAATCGTACCGTAATGATACAATTCACTCATTGCAACATCTTTCGATAAATGATCCACTTTGGCAGTGGCAACAAACAATTCTTTATTTTCTTGTAATGCCGTTGTAACACCTTTAACCGACATATTCTGTTTAACATCAAGATGCAACGTTGTATCCGGCATTAATGCCATATCCTTAAGCACCAATAACGGAATCCAACACTCTTCCTTTGCTTCCCTCATACAAAAACCTCTCAGATAACAAGATAAAAAATGGAACCTGTAATATACAAGTTCCATTCTAACAATTTTTTAATAATTATGCAATCTCACCACTGTTTTTCTTAGAATGACGCTTAACAAATGTCTTTCTAGGTCTTGGTGTATCTGAATATATAATTTCAGGCTGGCCTGTACCTTCGACAGTTTCCTTTGTAATGATACATTTTGAAATAGTATCATCGGAAGGAATCTCGTACATAAGGTCATTAACACTCTTCTCAATAATAGATCTAAGACCTCTGGCACCGGTCTTACGTTCCATAGTTTCTTTTGCAATAGCTCTAAGTGCATCTTCCTCAAATGAAAGTTCAACGCCATCGAGTTCAAATAACTTCTTATACTGCTTACAAATAGCACTCTTAGGCTCTGTAAGTATTCTCATAAGAGCATCTTCATCCAAAAGATCAAGAGTAACCGTAACAGGCACACGTCCAATGAACTCAGGAATAAGACCGTACTTCACATAGTCGGCCGGTGTAACCTGTTTCAATATCTCACCGACATTTTCTTCCATCTTATCGGCAAGTTCGGCACCAAAACCGATTGACTTCTTTCCAACACGATTTTCGATTACTTTCTCTAATCCATCAAATGCACCACCGCAAATGAAAAGAATGTTACTTGTATCAATCTGAATAAACTCCTGATGTGGATGTTTTCTTCCACCTTGAGGAGGTACGGAAGCAACCGTTCCCTCAATAATCTTAAGAAGTGCCTGCTGTACGCCTTCACCGCTTACATCTCTTGTAATGGAAACATTTTCAGATTTCTTGGTAATCTTATCAATCTCATCAATATAAATGATACCATGCTGAGCTCTCTCAATATCATAGTCAGCCGCCTGAATAATCTTAAGAAGAATATTCTCAACATCTTCGCCGACATAACCTGCTTCTGTAAGTGCCGTAGCATCTGCAATTGCAAATGGTACATTAAGAAGTTTGGCCAAGGTCTGTGCAAGATATGTCTTACCGGAACCGGTAGGACCTACCATAATAATATTACTCTTTTGAAGTTCAACATCAAAATCCTTGTCAGACAATATTCTCTTGTAGTGATTATAAACAGCAACAGAAAGAACCTTCTTAGCTTCATCCTGACCAATCACATAGTCATCAAGGAACTCCTTAATTTCTTTGGGTCTTAAGAGATTAATCTCTGTTGACTCACTATAGTCATCAAGTTCATCCTCGATTATTTCAGAACAAACCTCAATACATTCATCACAAATATACACATTCTGTCCGGCAATAAGTTTTCTTACCTGATCTTGTGTCTTATTACAAAATGAACAACGTAATGGTTTTCTGTCATCTCCACGAATAGCCATAGCTACACCTCGATTTCATAAAATCTTATTTCAAAGCATCTCTGTTCTCAATAACAGTATCGATAAGTCCGTATTCTTTTGCCTGAAGAGCTGTAAGCCAGTTATCTCTGTCTGTATCCTTCTCAATAACCTCATAAGGCTTACCTGTCTCTTTTGCAAGAATCTCATTAATCTTACGCTTTGTATGAAGGATATGCGCTGTTGTAATTTCCATATCACTAGCCTGACTTCCACTAGGCATACCACCCATCGGCTGATGAATCATAATCTCTGCATTAGGAAGCGCCATACGCTTACCGGGTGCACCACCGGCAAGAAGGAATGCTCCCATACTTGCAGCCATACCAACACAAATTGTAGAAACATCACACTTAATATAATTCATTGTATCAAATATACCAAAGCCGGCAGATACTGAACCACCCGGACTATTGATATAAAAATGTATATCCTTTTTAGGATCTTCTGATTCAAGGAACAAAAGCTGTGCTATAACAAGGCTTGCAGTTGTATCATTAACCTCTTCACCAAGGAATATGATACGTTCCTTAAGTAATCTGGAATAAATGTCATAGGAACGCTCGCCTCTGCTTGTTTGTTCAATGACATAAGGGACTAAACTCATTGTAAAACCCTCCTTAAATACATTGATTATTTTTCAACTGCAGCATCGCGTACAAGGTCTACTGCCTTCTGAACTGCAATATCATTCTTGATTGCTTCCTTCTCGGAATCGCCAACTAACTCAGTAAGCTTCTCAACTTCCATCTGGTAAGTCTCAGCCATCTTCTTGAGTTCCTCATTAAGCTCATCCTCAGAAACTTCAATATTCTCCGCCTTTGCAACTGCCTCAAGAACAAGACGTGACTTAATACGTCTTAATGCCTCAGGCTCAGCTGTCTCCATAAACTTCTCTTTTGACATACCTGAGAACTGGAAGTACTGATCAATAGAAAGACCCTGATAGCTTAACTGCTGAGCAAACTCATTCATCATCTGCTCTTTCTGTGTATTAATCATTGGTTCAGGAATATCCATCTTTGCGTCCTCGATAATCTTATCAACAACACGGCTTTCCTTCTCATTCTTTGCTTCTTTCTCTTTCTTTACCTTGAGTGTTGCCTTCAAATCCTCTTTGTATTCATCTAATGTATCAAACTCTGAAACATCTGATGCAAAATCATCATCTAACTCAGGAAGTTGAGTCTCCTTGATTCCGTTAAGCTTACACTTAAATACAGCCGGCTTACCTGCAAGATCTGTTGCCTGATAATCCTCAGGGAATGTTACATTAACATCAAACTCATCGTCGATGTTCTTTCCAACAATCTGATCCTCGAATGTATCGATAAATGAATGAGAACCAAGCTTCAACTGATAATTCTCGCCCTTACCACCTTCAAATGCAACGCCGTCAACAAATCCCTCGAAATCAATAGTTACTTCGTCGTCAAGCTTAGCTGCACGATCCTCTACAGGAACGTTTCTTGCATTCTGTTTCTGCTCGTTAAGAAGTGCTGCCTGTACATCCTCATCAGAAACCTCAGCATCAACCTTCTCAATCTCTACGCCTTTGTACTTACCAAGAGTAACTTCAGGCTTAACTGCAACAAGTGCTGTATAAATAAAATCTTTTCCCTTTTCCATCTGCTCAACGTCGATTTCAGGACGTGATACGATATCAAGACCACTCTCATCCATAGCGTCTGCATAGGTCTTCTCTATACAAGTATTAGCTGCATCCTCATAGAATAATTCAGGGCCGTAAGCTTTCTCCAAATAATTCTGAGGTACCTTACCCTTACGGAATCCAGGCACTGAAAATTTGCCTTTTTTCTTATTATAAGACTCCTTCATTCCTGCAATAAAATCCTCTGCAGGTACCGTAACGGTAAGCTTAGCCATATTGTTCTCAAGATTATCTACTGTTAAATTCATGTTTAACATTTCCTCCTTACTCTGCACAATTAACACACATTATAGCATGAGGTATATACAATGTCTAGTATTTATTTATAAAAGTGTAGTATGTATTTTTTAGCATTTTTTAAATCAAAAAATAGAAAGAAGCCGTAATCTACCTTTAGTTCAAAAAGCAAATTACGACTTCATTCATTGTGCAGATGTTTTTCAATCTACAATCGGCTCAAAACCATTTGAACAGCAATTACTTACCTGCCATCTGGTTCATCTGAGCTTCTACTAACTTCTTTGTCATCTGACCACCAACTGATCCTGTCTCTCTTGAAGTAAGATCACCGTTGTAGCCGTTCTTAAGAGAAACACCTACTTCAGATGCACACTCCATCTTGAAACGATTCAAAGCGTCAGATTTCTTGCTAGAATTGTTTGACATAACAGTTCCCTCCAAATCTATATATTTAAGACATCCTTGTGTCTTGAAAATAGTATTTGCAGGGAACTGATATTTATGAAGGTAATTCCTTCCAATTATTAAATTATTCTTTCATCTTCTTTCTCAATACGATAAATGCTGCACATGACATTGTCATTATCGCAAAGAGCATTACAATTGGTGTTGCATCTCCGGTCTTAGCATAACCCGAACTTGTAAGTGAGCCAACAGTTGATGCTGTCGAAGAATCTTTTGGTTTCTTTGACTTGTCTTTTATCTCAGAAACATCCTCATCATCGTCATCATCTGTAGATGGCTTTGGTGTTATAGTAACAGGTGTTTCTTTGCCTGAATCCGGAATAATCGGTGTTATAACACCTGTATCCTGTTGAACAGTACTCTGTTGTGTTGTTGCTTCTTCATTATTAACAGTATAAAGTACTGCATATGTTGAGAATTGGTTCGTTGAAATTGTATATGTGTTAGGATTACTATCCTCGTCAACAAGTACACTTCCAAGGAAGTTCTCACCGTCATTATGAATACGAACAACCTGCAATCCCGGCTTACCTGCAATGGAACCAAGAGGTATCGTCACAGATATATGTGCAGGATTAGCAAGGTTAGTGACCTTACTCTGTGTAACATTACCTGCCGGATCTGTTACTATCTTATACAAAGACAAATCAAGATATGCAGCTACAACCTTATTGCTGTCTGTAACAGCATACATAGCCGATATTTCTTCTGAAGATACACTCGTCTTTGGCATAAGTGTTGCATATAATCTAAACTCAACCGTTCCGTTATTATCGATAAGTTTTCTATCATCTGCCGTAAAGTTAATGTAATCATCTGTAAAGATTGTGTCCATTCCATCAGCAGTTACATTTGGTGTATCAGATGTTGTTATAACAACTGATGTATTCTTACCCGAAAGAACAAGATCAATATAATGCAACGGATATACAATCATGCCGTTATCAATAAGCAATCTCATATTCTTAGAGTATGTGCCGTCTGTAGCTACAATATTATAATTACCATCAGGCAAATTATCAAACGTAAACTCTGAACCGGCAGCAACTTCTTTTGCCATTATGCAGATACCGCCTTCAAATATACCAACAGTTATTGAACCATCCGAACCATCATCATATCTTGCCATACCGACAACGGATATTCCTGCCTGCGAATCTGATACCGTTCTAAAATATCCTTCATACTCAAGAACTTCGTTAGCATCTGAAACAGCTGTAATCTTATAAGCATAAGAGGTAGCAGGTGAAAGTCCGGAAAGAACTGCTGAAACAGCCTTGCCATCTGTAGTAACTACTTCTGCTGAATCCGCCTCAGTATACTCTTCATCAGAAACTTTCTTATACGCAACAGCCGTTGACTTAATATCAAACGTTCCTTTGATAATATTAGCACCTACAGTTGCGGTATTATCGGTAAGATTTGTTATGGCTTTAATCTTCATGCTCATTGGTGTAAATGCAGTCTTGTCAGATGCATTGCCCGCATTATCTGCAGCTTGAATTGAATAGTCGCCTACTTCGTCAATAACAAAACTTCCCTTATAACCATTAGATATAGCCTCTATTGTGGCATCAAGTTTCTGATTGCCATGCATAACTTCTATTGTCTTTGAGTTAACACCACTTGTAGCATCTGTCACAGTGAAGTTAACGATAACACTTGAATTACTTCCTTTTTCAGTATAGAAGTCGATCTTAGGTTCGGTACAGTCAATCTTAATTGTTTTGATGTCACTATGGTCATTGTCTTCACAATTAGTATGACAATATACATTTGATATACTCTTTGCCCATGCGTTGATATACCACACACCATCATCAGAAAGACTAATCTTTTCAGAATCCTTTGTTGAACTTATATCATTCTTATTATATTTGAATGATGATTCTCCTTCTTTCCATATTCTGTAACTTGTTGTTACATCTGTAGGAGTAACCCCTGCGCCTTCATCAACCGACTTGATATTTTTAATTGTTACCGACGGAACTATATCACCCTTCTTGTACCAACCATCAAGACCATTAGGCTCTTCAGGAGCAAAGGTAATATACTTGTTAGGACAATCCGGAACAGTTGTTGATATCTTCTGAATATTCCATGTCTTTCTTGTAATGTTCTCTGCATTATCGGAAAGTTCTAATGTATAAGAACCTTTTGTTGTTGCATTGATAGAAACAGTATATTTATTACCTGTTTGTTTCTCATACTTCAAATTATCAGTAACCCCATCAGGTCCTGTTACTGACGCATACTTAATATCACTTAAGTCATCCCATACAAGAACATCTATATTAGTATTATTGGTCCATGTATTTTCGTCAAACGAAGTTTCATATTCAGGCGCAACATCATCAATCTTAAACTCAACTGATTTTTGAGTCGCCTTCTCATTACCCGCATTGTCATATACAACTGCATATACGGAAACATTATTGGTATTTATTCCCTTAGCGACAAGTTCTGAACCAAGAAGACTACATGTATATGCTTTAGGAGTTATACCATCACTTTCCATGTTGCTTATTGTCTTACTGTCACCGTGAATTTCATCAGTTCTAAATAATGTATCATTGACATACCATTCTATTCTTTCCAATCCGGAAACAGTATCGGAAACACTAACTCTGGCTTCACAATGGTTATAATATCTGCCGGCAGCGCCTACAATCTTATCCTTATTTTCTCCATAATATATAGCCAAACCACCAACTGTAGGTCCTTCCTCTTCTACACTCCACTCATAGTCATCCTTTGTGTTACCATCCGGTCTAAGAATATAATCAGCACTTTGATTACCTGCCGTATCAACCGCACGGAACTTGATAACACCTGTTCTATCTTTGTCTGCAGCAGTAAGTGCATCTCTCAACACAGAAATTGTTGCAACACCTGTAGTTTGATCAAACAATACCGGATTAGAATCATTTATAGAATTACCAAACAATCCGTAATACAGTTTGTTAACACCTGACGTAGTATCTTCAAACTTAATATTAATTGTTACCTGTTTTTTGATATATGTACCAAAATCAAGAACACTTCCTGCTCCGGCAAAATAAAGCCCCGGTGTCGGTGATGTAGATGAACTATATGCCACCTCATCAATAGAGTATCCAACATAATTAGGTGCTGTAATATCGTACTTAACTGTAAGACTGCCTACATCGGTAATAGCACCCGGATACTCAACACCATTATCATCTGTTCCTTTACCGGAAAGGTTCCTTAATCTTATCTTCAACGTACCGTTCTTTGAGTATTCAGAATATTCCTCTTTGATAGGAAGTCCTGCACCAATTGCTCCGGTTTCCCAAGTTGCACCACCATCAGTAGATACTTCTACTGTATCATAACCGTTTTGAGCTTTAATTGTCGCATCAGCTGCAGTATAATAATCATCTGTTTTTGAACCGGCATCAAAGTAATAGTTCGTATCAAGATGCGGTTTCTCTTTGGTAACAGTAAAACTACCCTCCGTAATATTAACATCATAATTACTTGCACCTGCAGTAGCCTTCACCAGATATGTTCCTGCTTTCTCATAATCATCAGAAGTTGCAGTTGGTCTGTTTGTTGATAACGTAAGATTAAGTACTGTTTTTAAATCTTTACCTTCATCTTCCGCAAGGATACCGTAAACATCATTATGATGAGCTGAAGATTTGTCTTCTGTAACACTGAAGTCAGGATTCTTCTCACCTGCTTTTACAGAAGTTTTGTCCGCTGACGTAACAACCCATACAGGTCTCGGTGTAATTGAACCTGTTACTTCTTGAGGACATGTATACTTCTGTGCTTCAGGATCTGAAGCATCGCCATTTACTTTTATAACAGGGTTAATCAATTCAATTACCTTATTATCACCAACGTCAGCATCCTGATAATGTGCACCATCACAACTAACAGTAAGTGTCGGTTCTCCTTCAACCTCATAAGTCAATGGGAAATTGGCATTAACCGTTGTTTTGGCATCGTAAGGCTTAGTTGTATATGCCAATCCTTTAAGTTTAATTGCTTTATTGTTAATAGTAAAATTAATCGTAAAGTCTTCACTTGATGAATTATCGGAATTAGTAACGGTAATTTTAAGACTTGTTGAACCGACTTTGTTGCCCAAACCATTTGTATCATCTTTGGCAAGATATTGTACATATACACCATTTGCAGGTTGAACAATTACATTAATACCATATGCTTTAACCTTATTAATCTCTGACGAATCACATGAATATGCAAGTTTACCGCTGTTTGCTGAATCTGCATAACTTGAATGTTCAAATTGAGCTTTTATTTGTGTGGGTTCAGAATCATATTTCTTATATGTTTTAACAAAGTTAGTCTGCTGTCCATCAACCAAAACAATATCATCATCATCATATTGAGGATATAATGTAAGTGGCGAACCGCTAACAGAAGCATCATACAAAGTTTTTCTGATTGCCGGATAATTATCAAGAAGTTGCCCCTTTGTAACTGTATTAGTAGTTTGACCCACTAACCATTCGTCCTTAACCTTCTTACCAACTTTATTGTCTGCTATTATATTGCTGGCAACAGTATAGTTACCTGCCCCATACTTTGGATGATCTGTGGTTGTCTCACCATCGGCCACACCGTCATGGTCATAAATAATATCGTATGACAAACCATCCCAAACAAACGTGATTGTATGCTTTGGTGTATTGCCTGTTATTGTAATATTTGCAGTAGCTTCTTTGGTAGACTCATTAAAATTAACAACTGCGCTAGCACTTGTAGATTCGCTGGCATTAGTTAATTTGTAACCATGTCTGTATATAGAAGAAAGTGAAATGTTCGCAGAAATGTTACCGCTTTCATCTGTATCAACATTAACCTGGGTAGCATATTCATCTGTACCCAAAGCAACCGGAGTGCCTCCAAACGTAAAACTACATGGGTCATCACTGTCACAATTGCGCTTAATCGTTATATCATATTTTGTTAATACTCTCTTTAAATAGAGATGCACTCTACCATCACTTGATATAGGTACATTACTCATATCTGTATATTCATTATTGTAATTGTTATCTGCATACCATTTGTTAAGGACATTGTAGCAACCGCCAACACCTACACTCTCCGATGCCTGAAATTGACTTAATATACTTGTAAGTGTCTTGCCGTCTTTTCCTGCTTTGCCCAAATTACAAGTTGTTCCATCCGAATTAGGCTCAAAATAAAATGTTGCCTGATATCCACCTGTTGATGTACCACCTTCATTACCTGTAGAATCTGAAGTAACAACTACTTCTACATAATTCGGGTCAGTATTGGACTCGATTTCTTCTTCTTCAATACCCCAATCAGTTGTATCAGGACCCGCAACAGAAGCATCAGACTCTGAAGTACCTTCTGTAGAATTAACAACATCATTCATTGTATCTTCTTCAATAGTATCTGCATTATCAGAACTTTCTGTTATATCAGTTGTTTCTTGAGCAGGCTCCGCCTGTTCATCAGAAGACTTGTCTTCTTTTGCTTCCTGAGCAGACTCTTTGTCATCAGCCTGTAATTGCTGCTGAAAAACAAGTGTCTCTTCTGTATCAATAAGTTCTGTAGCTGAAGAAGTGAGGAAATAAGATTGGGAAACAAGCATAACCATAACCATAATAAGCGCAACTACCCTCTTACCGGCACCTGTGCTCCATGAGAAGAAATATCCAATTACACTTATAATCGCAACAAGTGCAAGTGCAGGATACGTTAATAACTTATGCTTCTTTGCTACTCCTAATAATTTCTCGATAATTCTTTCTTTCAGATTCATCCCAATCACCTCTTAATCTTCATTCTATCTAAAGCAAAATTGTCATAATTAGATACTATTATAGTAATCTATATGTATATATCGTCATAACAAAACACATAGTTAATAGTGTATGAGTTATAAATGCACGCAAAAAAGAAACCGCATGCACGATAATTACTGTAAGTATATCATATAATAACAGTAATGAAAAGAATTTTATTGCAATTTTCACAAATTACATGGTAATTTTATGTAAACAGCACAATATATTGTATCTGAAGCATTTATTATCAGTATGTTTCACTTGACAAATTTCAGTTTAATGTTACTATTAAATGCGATGCAATTATATAAGGAAACAATCTTTTAATGTTTCCGCACAAAACAATAAGAAAAATAAAGAAAAAAGAGGTATTAAGTCATGGCAAAAACATTTGACGATTTGCTCAAAAAAGTTGCAGCTTGCCCTACTAAGAAGGTTGCAGTTGCAGTTGCTCAGGATGATGCTGTCTTAGAGGCAGTTGCAGAAGCTAAGAAACGCGGTATCGCAGAGGCTATTCTTGTTGGTGATGAGGACAAGATTAAAGAGGTTGCTGCTTCTATAAGCATGGACCTTTCAGGTTATGAAATAATCGACGTAAAAGATGATTATGAGGCTGCTCTTACAGCTGTTAAACTTGTACACGACGGCAAAGCTGATATGTATATGAAAGGACTTATCGATACTAAATCATTCTTAAAGAGCGTACTTGACAAAGAGGTAGGTCTTCGTACAGACAAGACTCTCTCTCATGTATGTATATTTGACATCGAAGGTCACGAGGGACTTCTCTTCCTTTCCGATGTTGCATTTATACCTTACCCTGACCTTGAGACAAAGGCTAATATCATTAGAAATACAGTAGAGATTGCTCATGCTTGCGGTATTGAGAATCCTAAGGTTGCTCCTCTTGCAGCAGTTGAGGTTGTTAACCCTAAGATGCCTGTTACTGTAGAGGCTGAGGAACTTACAAAGATGAATGAGCGTGGCGAGATTACAGGATGTATCATCGACGGTCCTCTTTCATACGACCTTGCAACAGATTCAGAAGCTGCTCGTCATAAGGGTGCTACAGACCGTAAGATTGTTGGTGATGCTGACATTCTTCTCTTCCCTGACATTCATGCAGGTAACATTACTTACAAAGCACTCGTTCACAATTCAAAGAGTGTTAACGGTAACGTACTTACAGGAACAAAGGCTCCTGTAATCCTTACATCACGTTCCGATGATTTTGAGACTAAGGTAAACTCTCTTGCAGTTGGTGCAGTTGTTGCCGAAGCTCTTAACAAATAATTACATGTTCTACAAGGAGGATATGAATATGGCTTACAAGATTTTGATTATTAACCCGGGTTCTACATCAACAAAGATTGGTGTATACGAAGACGAAAAACAGATTTTTGAAGAGACATTAAGACATCCTACAGAGGAAATCGCAAAATACGCTTCTATTATTGACCAGAAAGATTTCCGTAAGGAAGTAATCCTTAAAGTTCTTGCAGATAACAACTTCGATATTAAGGATTTAGATGTAGTTGTTGGTCGTGGTGGACTTTTAAAACCTATTCCGGGTGGTACATACGCAGTAACTGATGATTTACTTGAGGACCTTAAGATTGGTAAGCAGGGACAGCACGCATCTAACTTAGGTGGTATCCTTGCAAAGGAAATCGGTGATGAAGTTGGTGTTCCTTCATACATCGTTGATCCTGTTGTTGTTGATGAGTTAGAGCCTGTTGCAAGATATTCAGGTATGCCTGAGCTTCCAAGAAGAAGTATCTTCCACGCTCTTAATCAGAAAGCTGTTGCTAAGCGTTATGCAAAAGAAATCGGCAAATCATATGATGAACTTAGCTTAATCGTAATCCATATGGGTGGCGGTGTTTCAGTCGGCGCTCATAAGAACGGTAAGGTTGTTGATGTTAATAACATCCTTGACGGTGAGGGTGCTTTCTCTCCTGAACGTGCAGGTACAGTTCCTGTCGGTGACCTTATCAAACTTTGCTACTCTGGCAAATATACAGAGAAAGAAATCTACAAGAAAATCTGCGGTAACGGCGGATTTAACGGATATATCGGAAGCAACGATATGAGAGATCTTATCAAATGGAAAGCTGAAGGCAACGTTGAAGCTGCTAACCTTATTGATGCATTCCATTATCAGATTGCAAAGGATGCAGGTGCTATGGCTGCTGTTCTTAACGGTAAGGTAGATCAGATTATATGTACAGGCGGTATCGCATACGGCGAAGATACAATCAATGCTTTAAAAGAAAAGCTTGGTTGGATTGCAGACTTTACTGTATATCCGGGTGAGGATGAGCTTCTTGCTCTTGCCCAGGGTGCACTTCGTGTAATGAACGGCGAAGAGGAAGCCAAAGTATATTAATAACTTACACTCAATATTTTAAGTGCTGCATGCATTATGCAGCACTTATTTTTTTGTAATATAAAAGGAGTGAGTTATTATCAAACTCACTCCTTGAATGCATCTTAATTATATTACATTGTTACAAAGATGAATTTCAATACGAAAAGTGCTGCAATAATTGTGATTACAACGTCCTTCTTCTGATATCTTCCTGTAAATAATGTAATAATTACATATGCAATAGCACCGATACCGATACCGTTTGCGATTGAATATGTAAGAGGCATCATGATAAGTGCAAGGAATGCAGGAACTGCTGAAGCTATATCATCCATATCAACCTTAGCAAAACTCTTCATCATAAGAACACCAACATAAATAAGCGCCGGTGCTGTAGCTGCACTAGGAATCATGCTTGCAAGAGGGCTTAAGAATAAGCAAAGTGCGAAGCAGATTGAAGTAACAACACTTGCAAGACCTGTTCTTGCTCCTGCTGCAACACCTGACGATGACTCAACGAATGTTGTACATGTAGATGTACCGAGAGCCGCACCACATACTGTTGCAATAGAGTCACAAAGCATTGATTTATTAACATTGATAGGATCACCGTTCTCATCAAGCATTCCTGCCTGAGAAGCTGTACCATATAATGTTCCAATAGTATCGAACATATCTACAAGACAGAAAGTGATGATGAGCATTACTGCATTAAATACACCACCTACAGGCGCGCTTACAAATGCATCTGACCATGCCTTACCATCAAGAAGACCAACAACACCAACTGAACCAAAATCTCTGAATGTCTGGCCGATAGCGCTTACATCAAAGCTTGGAACCTGGTTCATAAATACATAGTAAATAACTGATGTAAGAAGAATAGAAATAATAACACTACCCTTAATCTTATACTTCTCAAATACAGCTATAAGCAAAAGTCCAATAAATGCTGCAATAGCAGGAGCATAATCAGCCCATTTACCACCGTGAATATCTACAAACTGTACGAATGTGTACTGATTAGCCTGAATAAGACCTGCATTTTTCATACCAATCATTGCTATGAAAAGACCGATACCTGCGGGAATTGCTTTCTTCAAACATTCCGGCATAGCCTTGGCAATGTACTCTCTCGCACCCGTTACCGAAAGGAATAAAAATACAAGACCGGATACAAATATTATAACCATACCTGCATGATATCCCTCAATAACATCAACTCCACCAAATACTGATGCTGAAATGAAACATGTACAGAAGAATGCGTTAAGACCCATTCCACAAGCCTGTGCATAAGGCATGTTAGCAAGAAACGCCATAAGCAGCGTACCTATAATCGCACCTAATATTGAAGCAACAAATACAGAGTTCCAAATCTGTCCAAGCTGTCCTGCAACGTCAATTCCTGCTTCAGCTGCAGCTCCGGCAAGCCAACCTGTTGCACCTTCACCTGCAACCTGATTAGGATTAACAAAAACTATGTATGCCATTGCAAAGAAAGTTGTTAATCCACCGATAATCTCCATTTTAACCGAAGATCCTCTCTCTTTAATTTTAAAGAATTTATCCATTGTTAAATCTCCTTTTTTATATATTGCTGTTTAATTAAATATCATTGATTAAACAGCAAATGCCGGATATCAACGATATCCGGCATTTGGTTGTATAGCACAGCATCAATTACTTATTAGCAACCTCAGCCTTAATAGCTTCTGTAAGCTGAGGAACGATCTTGTTAAGATCTCCAACGATACCGTAATCAGCTACATCAAAGATAGGAGCATCCTCATCTTTGTTGATTGCAATAATAACGTCTGACTCCTCCATACCGGCAACGTGCTGAATAGCACCTGAAATACCGATTGCAAAGTAAACGTTAGGACGAACTGTCTTACCTGTCTGTCCAACCTGATGATCAACTGAAAGCCATCCGTTCTCAACAACTGCACGAGAACATGAAACCTCTCCACCGATTGCATCTGCAAGATCTCTTAAAAGTTTGAAGTTCTCTTCGCTTCCTACTCCACGACCACCTGATACAAGGATCTTAGCTGACTGAATGTCAACTGTTTCCTTAACAGACTTAACAACCTCAAGAATCTCAACATACTTGTTGTCAGGTGTGAATCCAGGATTGAACTCAATAACCTCTGCCTTAGCACCGGCAATCGGAGCAATCTTCTGCATAACACCCGGACGAACTGTAGCCATCTGAGGACGGTTGTTAGGACATGCAATAGTAGCAATTGTGTTACCACCAAATGCAGGACGTGTCATAAGCAACTGATTATGCTTCTGCTCCTGATTTGGAATAGGATTAAGCGGGAAGTCACCAATCTCAAGTACTGTACAGTCAGCTGTAAGACCTGTCTGAACACGTGCAGATACACGAGGTCCTAAGTCACGTCCGATAGCTGTTGCACCAACCAACATGATGTCCGGCTTATACTCATTAATTACAGATGCAAGTGCATGTGTGTAAGGCTCTGTTCTGTAATCCTTAAGTTCAGGATCATCAACAACGATAACCTTATCAGCACCATACTCTGCCAACTGATCAGCAAGTCCCTTGATTCCTGAACCAAGTAATACTGCTGTAACGTCTGTTGAAAGTGCTGCTGCAAGCTCTTTGGCCTTACCAAGAAGCTCGAATGCAATACCACTAATTTCATTATCTACCTGCTGAGCGTATACGTAAACACCCTTATACTCAGCGATCTGTTCGTTTGTTAATTCCATTCTATTGTCACCTCTTTCCCTTTCTTCATCAGATAATATGCTTAGTTACTAACTTATCCATAATGTAACTAACTGCTTCATCTGCTGATTCCGGAGCTACCTTTTCACCGGCACCCTTACGAACCTTATCAGATGCCTTAGCAATCTTTGTAGGAGAACCCTTAAGTCCTAAGTTACCGTCATCGATATCCTTAAGATCTGCTCTTCCCCATACAGTAAGCTCTGCGTCTACTGCATCGAAGATTCCGCCCGGTGTCATGTAACGAGGCTCATTTAACTCAGCAAGTGCTGTAAGAAGACAAGGAAGCTGTGCCTTTAAGATGTGATGTCTGTCCTCATACTGACGCTTAACTGTGATTGACTTATCATCAACTGCAACGATCTCTTCTGCGTAAGAAATTACAGGAAGTCCAAGATGCTCTGCGATCTGAGGACCAACCTGAGCTGTATCACCATCGATAGCCTGACGACCTGTGATAACAAGATCATAATCAAGGTTACGAAGTGCTCCTGCAAGAGTTGTTGATGTTGCCCATGTATCTGCACCACCAAGTACACGGTCTGTTACAAGGATTCCCTTGTCAGCGCCCATAGCAAGTGCTTCACGAAGAACATCCTCAGCCTTAGGAAGTCCCATTGTTACAACAGTAACCTCTGCACCATACTGATCCTTAAGACGAAGTGCAGCCTCAAGACCTGCCTTATCATCAGGATTCATAATTGTGAGCATTGCTGCTCTATTCAAAGTACCATCCGGATTGAACTCAACTCCACCCTTTGTATCAGGTACCTGCTTAACACATACAACTATTTTCACGTCTAATTACCTCCTATTTCAAAAGATTAGCTGAGATAACCATACGCTGAACTTCTGAAGTACCTTCGTAGATCTCTGTGATCTTAGCATCTCTCATCATACGCTCAACGTCATACTCTCTAATATAACCATAACCACCGTGTAACTGAACAGCCTTTGTTGTAACTTCCATAGCAACCTCTGCTGCATAAAGCTTAGCCATAGCTGCTTCCTCAGAATAAGAAATCTTAGGATTTGTCTGATACTCAGCCTTCTTCATTGCTGCCTTATATACAAGCATCTTAGCAGCCTCTACCTTGGTAGCCATGTCTGCCAACTGGAACTGTGTATTCTGGAACTGAGCAATGCTTCTGCCGAACTGCTTTCTCTCCTTAACGTATGCAACAGTTGCCTCTAAAGCTCCCTCTGCAATACCAAGAGCCTGAGCAGCGATACCGATACGTCCACCATCAAGAGTATGCATAGCAATCTGGAATCCCTTACCCTTCTGTCCGAGGAGATTATCCTTAGGAATACGGCAATCTGTGAAGATAAGCTCATATGTAGAAGAACCACGAATACCCATCTTCTTCTCTTTTGTACCGAATGTAAATCCAGGAGTTCCCTTCTCTACGATGAATGCTGAAATCTCTTTCATCATTCTTCCACGCTTCTCAACCTTACCTGTTACAGCAATTACAATATATACGTCAGCTTCTTTACCGTTAGTAATGAAACATTTTGAACCATTTAAAACCCACTCATTAGTAGCCTCGTCAAGAACTGCCTTTGTCTGCTGTCCCTGAGCGTCTGTACCTGCACCCGGCTCAGTAAGACCAAATGCTCCGAGCTTCTTACCTGATGCAAGATCAGGAAGATACTTCTGCTTCTGCTCCTCTGTACCATATGTCTGAATAGGATCAACACAAAGAGATGTATGAGCTGATACGATAACACCTGTAGTACCGCATACCTTTGAAAGCTCTTCTACACACATAACGTATGTTAAAGGATCACATCCCTGTCCACCGTACTCCTTAGGAACCGGAATTCCAAGGAATCCGCTCTTAGCCATCTTCTCGACAGTTGCTTTCGGGAACTTTTCTTCCTCGTCAGTCTCCTGAGCAAGTGGCTTCGCTTCATTCTCGGCAAACTCTCTGAAAAGAGTTCTTGCCATCTCATGTTTCTTGCTTAATACGAAATCCATTTATATATTTCCTCCTGCTAATATTATAATCATTAAACGGTGATTGCAAAGTCGTCAAGCAACTCGCAATCACCTGTATAATCATTAGATAATTAAAAATTAAAGCTCGTCAACCGGTGTCTTTGTACGATCTGCGTTATAAACGTAGAATCCCTTACCGCTCTTAACACCTAAGTTACCACCACGAACCATCTTACGAAGAAGTGGACATGCACGATACTTAGAATCGCCTGTCTCCTTGTAAAGAACGTCCATGATAGCAAGACAAATATCAAGACCTACGAAATCACCAAGCTCAAGAGGTCCCATCGGATGATTAGCACCGAGCTTCATAGCTGCATCAATACCAGCGATGTTAGAAACACCTTCCATCTTGATAAATGCTGCTTCATTAATCATAGGGATAAGAATACGGTTAACAACGAAACCAGCAGCCTCGTTAACCTGTACAGGAGTCTTACCAATCTCCTCTGAAATCTTCTTAATCTTCTCTACTGTCTCATCAGGAGTGTTAACACCTGCGATAACCTCGATAAGTTTCATACGGTCAGCAGGATTGAAGAAATGCATACCAACCATAGGACGAGTAAGTCCGTTACCAATCTCTGTGATTGAAAGACTTGATGTGTTAGATGCGAAAATACATCCTTCCTTACAAATCTTGTCAAGTTCAGAAAATGTTGTCTTCTTAACTTCCATATCCTCAAATGCAGCTTCAACGATCAAATCGCAATCTGCACAAAGATCTTCTTTAAGACCAGCAGTGATGCTTGAAAGAATACCATCAACCTGCTCCTGTGTCATTTTTCCTTTTTCAACAAGTCTTGCATAACCTTTTGCAATCTTGTCCTTTCCGCCATCAGCCCACTCCTGCTTAATATCACAGAGTGCAACCTCATAACCGTCAACCATAGCGAATGCCTTAGCAATTCCCTGTCCCATGGTACCTGCGCCAATTACGCCTACCTTCATGCTTGTATCCTCCTTAAAATTAATTACTTATTCTGGAAAGGCACAACTTTAAGTTTCTTCTCTTTGTCTTTCTCTAAGAAGTTACCCATACCTGCCTTCTGATCCTCTGTCTCGAAGCAGTCACCGAAAAGCTTCTCCTCGATAACGATAGCTTCGTCCATATCAACCTGTAAACCGTCATTGATTGCTTTCTTGCAGTTACGAACAGCGATAGGTGCATTAGCTGCAATACCTGCTGCCATCTTCTTAGCCTGCTCCATAAGCTCTGCTGCCGGATATACAGCATTAACAAGTCCGATACGATATGCTTCGTCAGCCTTGATATTTCTAGCTGTGTAAATCATCTGCTTAGCCATTCCTGCGCCAACCAAACGTGCAAGTCTCTGTGTTCCACCAAATCCAGGTGTAATACCAAGACCAACCTCAGGCTGACCAAAAATTGCATTCTCAGAACAGATTCTGATATCACAACTCATTGAAATCTCACATCCTCCGCCAAGTGCAAAACCGTTAACGGCTGCAATAACCGGAATAGGGAATGTTTCAAGCTTTCTAAATACATCATTACCCTTCTTACCGAAAGCCTCACCCTCTGCCTTAGTAAGTGTAGACATCTCTCCGATATCAGCACCTGCAACAAAGGACTTCTCACCTGCACCTGTAAGAATAAGTGCTCTTGTTGTATCAAGATTGATTGAATCAAGGGTTTCATTTAACTCATCAAGCACCTGTGAATTAAGTGCATTGAGTGCCTGCGGACGATTGATAGTGATAACACCAACAAATCCTTCCTGCTCATATGTGATAAATTCCATTGAATTAATCTCCTTCTATATAGTCATTATGTCAAAATTAGTCTCCAGCTTACTAAGCTCACAAATGTTCGCTAAGTGCGCTTGTATGGCTACGACTAAGTTCAAACTTCGCAGTTGCTCGTTTTCACTAAGTTCTCTGCTCAACGCTCAACGATGGTTGCACAACCCATACCGCCACCGATACAAAGTGTAGCAAGACCCTTCTTAGCGTCCATATCTTCCATCTCATGAAGAAGTGTAACAAGGATACGACAGCCTGAAGCTCCAACAGGATGTCCAAGTGCAATAGCACCTCCACGAGGATTAAGCTGCTTAGCAACATCAATTCCAAGATCCTTACCAACTGCTACTGACTGTGCAGCAAATGCCTCATTAGCCTCGATAACATCGAAGTCTTCGATCTTGTAATCAGCCTTAGCCATAGCCTTCTTTGTAGCTGCAACAGGTCCAACACCCATGATTGAAGGATCAACACCTGCAAGTGCACCTGCAACAAATGTAGCCATAGGCTTAACACCTAACTCCTTAGCCTTCTCCTCAGACATAACAACAACTGCAGCAGCACCGTCGTTAATTCCTGAAGCATTACCTGCTGTAACAACTCCGTCCGGATAAAGTGCACGAAGCTTAGCAAGTGACTCAGCAGTAACTCCGCTTCTTACGCCCTCATCTGTATCGAAGATAACTGTCTCTTTCTTCTTCTTGATCTCAACAGGAACGATCTCTCTCTTGAACTTGCCTTCAGCGATTGCCTTCTCAGCCTTGTTCTGTGAGTTAGCTGCGAACTCGTCAAGCTCCTCACGAGTAAGCTTCCACTGTTCAGCTACATTGTCAGCTGTCTTAATCATATGATAATCATTAAATGCATCCCAAAGAGCATCCTTAACCATTGTATCAACCAATGCTCCCTGACTCTGGCTAGGCCATGTCATTCTGTATCCGTAACGTCCGTTAGGAAGGGCAAATGGTGCCATTGACATGTTCTCCATACCACCTGCAACAACAATATCAGCATCTCCTGCCTTAATCATCTGTGCTGCCATGTTAACGCAGTTAAGACCTGAACCACAAACAACGTTAACTGTAACTGCAGGACACTCGATAGGAAGTCCGGCCTTAAGTGATGCCTGACGTGCAACGTTCTGTCCAAGACCTGCCTGGATTACACAACCCATGTAAACCTGATCAACCTGATCTGCAGGTACGCCTGCACGGTTAAGAGCCTCCTTAATTACTATTGCTCCAAGCTCTGCAGCAGGAGTTGTTGATAAAGAACCACCCATGGTTCCGATTGCTGTACGACAAGCGCCAGCGATTACAACTTTTTTTGACATAATATAAAATCCTCCGTTTGAAATTTTGCGTTTGTAAGAGTCGTCCTTCTCAACCACGCAATCTGTCAACCATAATAACACAAACAGGGGATATTTGCAACCAAATATCCCCTTAAAAACATTAAAAAAATGAATAAATTATCGTAAAAAAAATTGATAAAATGCAACATTATTCCTCACTCATATCATTTAGTGAAGGATACGACTCTATTGCACCGTTTTTCATAACACTTTTTGCGCAATAAAGATTGGAAAAATCTAACATTTCTTTTAAGTCCGCTTCCGTCAAGTCCTCAATTCTCTTATCATCACCGAGTTTTTCCGACAAACTGTACAAGAAAGAACCGATAAACGCATCTCCCGCACCGGTAGTATCTAACGCATCAACCTTGACTCCATTTGACTTAGCGGTCTCACTCTTAGTATATGCACAAGCACCGTCAGCACCCTTTGTATATACTACAAGCTTAACATCACCCTTAAAGAGACTCTTGATTGCCTCCTCTTCGTCTTTGATACCGGTTATGAACTCTAACTCCTCATCCGAAACCTTTAAAACATCAGCATATGGCAAAAACTCAACTACCGCTTCCTTAAGCGCCTCTTTTGTAGGCCACAAATTAAATCTTAGGTTCGGATCAAAACTAACTAATGCACCCTTGCTTTTTGCAAATGAAATAGCCTTTTTGTGAGCTTCCTTCATCGGAAAGTTACCAAGACTTACGGAACACATATGAAGCGCAAACGCACCCTCAAACCAATTCTCCTGTATCTGCTCTGCGCTAAGAAGCATATCGGCACTTGGCTTTCTGTAAAAAGAAAACTCTCTGTTACCGTCAGACTGCAATGCCACAAAAGCAAGTGCAGTATTAGCTTCATCAGTTCTTTGTATGTATTCACAACCAATATTAAAACTTAAGAAAGTCTCAATTATCTTCTCACCAAACGGGTCATTGCCAAGCTGGGTTATCATTTGCGACTGACCTGAAAGTTTTGAAAATGCACCGCACACATTAGCTGGTGCGCCACCTACTATCGGCATAAAAGCAGCGACACTTCTAATCGGCTTATCTGTCTCAGTAGGAATCATATCTATTAAAGCTTCACCTATTCCAATTAACTTACACATTGGTAATCCTCCACACCAAATCCATTATAAGGAAACTCGATATTCATTGATTTCATAGGAAATACCGTAATATCCGCTCCCTTTGTATCAAAGGAAAGCACTGTTCCTTTATCCTTCTTGTAGTAGCGGGTTGTAAACACCTGCTCACCATCATTAATATAATACTCTATTATTGACGAATCTACAAGTATTCGGAGTGATTTAACATATGAAATATACGACTTTCTGATATCGCGGCCCTTTCCGCATTCTTCATCAAGTGTAAGTTCTATATCCTGTCCTGTATAAGTAAATGTTACACCATCCGCAACTGTAATTGAAAATGGCTCTGTGCATTTATCTTCATCAAATTTGCAGACTACGTCAAGGCAATCACGCTCACATGATAATCTGTCCCACTTAACACGAAGTCCGTCGCCCAATCTCATCGAATCCACTTCCTTGACAGGTGTCTGGAATACTTTCTTGTTTCCGTCTGATGCCACATCAACACGAAGTTGTCTTGGCACAGTCAGGCAATGCTGCCAGTTCTCCGTTTCTGCCTCACCATTGGTATATCTTGCATCCGGCATTCCTGCCCATCCAATAAGGATACGTCTTCCGTCATCATCAAGGAAAGTCTGTGGGGCATAGAAATCAAATCCCATATCCCATTCAACAAACTTATCTTCGTCAATTACCCTAGGCTCTGCCTCATCACAAACAACATAGCCCGACTGATAAATGTTCTGGAATTTGTACTTACCCGACTCAAGACCCTGCGGTGAAAATGATACAACATGCTTATCATCAAGAACAAAGTAGTCCGGGCACTCCCACATATATGCAAAAGGCTTCTTTGAACTTATTTCTCCGGACAAGGACCATTTATACATATCGTTCGAACTGTACACAAGGATTCTTCCGTTATCATCTGATGTTCTTGCTCCGAGAACCATGTAATATGTACCATTTTCGCACCACACTTTGGGATCTCTTATATGACAACTGTAACCTTCAGGATACTCGTCGGTATCTATAACTACACTCTTTTGTGTAAATGTTCTGCCGTCTTTACTTTCGACAAGAACAGTATCCGCACGTCTTCCTGAATAAGTATAGTCATAATTGCCCTCAAGCTTGACATTACCGGTATAGAATATGTGCATTCCTTTTTCATCAACGTATGCACTACCGGAATACACTCCGTCTTTGTCAAAGTCTTCATCAGGAACAAATGGGGCCCCAAGATATGTGTAGTTGACAAAATCCTTTGTAACATAATGTCCCCAGACTTTCATTCCGCCGGAAACCTCAAGGGGCGAATACTGAAAGAATATGTGGTACTCTCCCTTGTACTTGCAAAGACCATTTGGATCATTTAACCAGCCGGTAGGTGGCATAAGATGAAAACCGTTTCTATAAAGACACGAGCAATCATTAACAGCGCAATCCTCTGCATAACTAATTAAACTTTGTATTCTTTCATATTCCTGATTCATACTTAAACTCCTTCTAAAAAAGTCGCACAATTACGTTGGTTACTTCTTAACTATTAGTTACTTTTTAACTTTGATAATTGCTTCAGAAGAGTTGGTCTGACCGAGTTTAATACCGTTTACCTCCTCATAATCATCTGTATTGGTTACTATTACAGGTGTTGTTACATCGTAACCTGCTGCCTTAACAGCATCAAGGTCAACAGTAAGCAAAAGCTGTCCGCATGTTACTCTGTCTCCCTCTGATACGTGAGCCATAAATCCCTTACCATCAAGCTCAACTGTGTTAATTCCAACATGGATAAGTACTTCTAAGCCATCCTCATTCGAAAGTCCTACTGCATGTTTTGTATCAAAAAGTGTTGTTACTTCACCGTCGAACGGTGCATACAACTTGCCTTCTTCAGGAATAATTCCAACTCCTTTTCCAAGAACCTCACCTGCAAAAGTCTCATCATCAACAGATGAAAGTGGAACAACCTCGCCCTTAAAAGGTGCATATATTGTGTCTTTATCTGTTTCTTTCTTTGCTACTTTTTCTGTCTTTCCAGCAGGAGTCTCATCTTTATAAAGAATCCATGAAATTGTAAATGCTACCACAACCGCTACAACCATGATGAGTAGATATGAAACTGTATTGTCTGTTGTAATAAGGAAACCGAAAAGTCCTGTTATTCCGTAAGCAGAAGCTCCGATTCCTGTTATACCTGCAACGAGTGCTCCACACGCACCACCGACACAACCTGCGATAAATGGTTTAACATATCTGATATTTACACCGAAGATAGCAGGCTCTGTAATTCCAAGGAAAGCTGAAAGCGATGCAGGAAGTGCCAAAGACTTTGTCTTCTGGTTCTTTGTCTTAAGTGCAAGTGCTAAAGCTGCTGCACCCTGTGCTACGTTTGCTGCTGTTGCGATAGGCATCCATGTGTTAACACCGTTTGCAGAAAGAAGTCCTGCCTCAAGTGCGTTGTACATATGATGAACACCTGCTACAACTGTAGGTGCATATACGGCGCCACAAAGCATTGCGCCGATTCCGTAAGGAATGTTGATAAGATACTCTACTCCTGAAAGAACACCATTCTCTAATGTTGAGAAGATAGGTCCGATAATTGTAAGTGTAAGGTAACCTGTAACAAGTACTGTAACAAGCGGTGTTACAAACAAATCTATGATCTCAGGTACTATCTTATGAAGTTTTTTCTCAAGCATTGACATAAACCAAACTGCTATTACAACCGGAATAACATGTCCCTGATAACCAACAAGGTTAATGTCGTAAAGACCAAACCAAGCTGTTGCGGAAGGTATTGTGCCTTCATAACCTGCAACGCTCCATGCGTTAACAAGATCAGGATGAATCATAATCATACCGATTACCGCACCAAGGAACTGATTACCTCCAAATACCTTAGCAGCACTTACTGCAATAAGTATTGGTAAGAATACAAATGATGCATTTGAGAATAAATGAATAATTGTATAAGTTCCTGACTCTGCCATAGCAGGGAATACTTTACTTAAGCCTTCCAAAAGTCCCATCAAAAGACCACTGGCAACGATTGCCGGAATGATTGGTACAAATACATCACCAAGTGTCTTGATCGCACGAAGGAATACGTTCTGCTTGCTGGCTGCCGCCTGCTTAACATCTTCCTTGGTTGCACCGGTAATTCCTGCTGCTGCAATGAACTCCTCGTACACTTTGTTAACAATTCCTGTTCCAAATATTATCTGAAGCTGACCGGAAGCTTCAAATACTCCCTTAACTCCATCAATATTCTCCAATGCCTCTTTGCTACATTTTGCATTGTCTGCAATTACAAGGCGAAGTCTTGTTGCACAATGAGCTGCCGAAACTATATTGTCGCTTCCGCCTATGTTTTCAAGAACCTCTAAAGCCGCTTTCTTGTAATCCATGATCATGCCCTCCTTTAATTTTTCTTGTGTAATCGTTCTCACATCATTTAAAAAATAAATAGAACTTCATACACATTTTTGAATTGTGGTATCGTTCTCACTTTATATACTCATTATAGCAGATTATTCATGTTTGTAAATAGCAATTTTGCACAAGGATTTTCAAATTTGATTAGGCGAAATAACCAAAGCAAAAAAATACCCCTAAACTACATATAGTAGCTTAGGGGTTAGAAAACATATATATTATGCGTTTAGTCGATTTACTAAGTTCATACTACGCCTTCAGCTTGTATTCACTAAGTGCATCGACATGGTTCCTCACTAAACTCGAATTTCGCTTACGCTCATTCTCATTAAGTGATTAACGCATCTGTGCTGCAACCTCAGCTGCGAAGTCCTCGTTCTTCTTCTCAAGACCTTCACCTGTCTCAAAACGAACGAATCTCTTAAGAGTAACTGTAGAACCAACTTCCTTAGAAACAGCCTCAAGATACTTACCAACTGTCTCCTTGTTCTCAGCCTTAACATACTCCTGCTCTAAGAGACAAACCTCTTTAAGCTCCTTGTTAAGACGTCCCTCGATCATCTTCTCGATGATGTTCTCAGGCTTGTTAGCATTCTTAGGATCGTTCTTAGCCTGTGCCATAAGAATCTCTTTCTCATGTGCCTTATAATCATCAGGAACTTCATCAGTTGAAACATACTTAGGATTAAGAGCTGCAATCTGCATTGCTACATTCTTAAGTGCTTCTTTAACTGCCTCAGAGTTGTTATCTGTAGCAGCTTCTACTAAAACACCAATCTTACCACCAGCGTGGATGTATGAAACAACGATACCGTCAGTTGAAACAATCTTCTCGAATCTTCTGATGTTCATGTTCTCACCGATTTTAGCAATCATTGCTGCATGCTTGTCAGCAACAGTCATTGATGTATCAAGTGCCCATGCTTCAGCCTTGAATGCCTCAACATCTGCAGCATCTGAGTTAGAAACCTGCTCAACAACTTCCTTAACATATGTCTGGAATACTTCGTTCTTAGCAACGAAATCTGTCTCAGCATTAACCTCTACGATAGCTGCTGTCTTGTCATCAGCCTTGATTGTTGTTGCAACAATACCCTCAGCAGCGATTCTTCCAGCTTTCTTCTGAGCTGTTGCAAGACCCTTCTCACGAAGGAACTCAATTGCCTTATCAAAATCACCGTCAGTCTCTGTAAGAGCCTTCTTACAGTCCATCATACCTGCACCGGTCTGCTCTCTTAAATCTTTAACCATACTTGCTGTAATAGCCATTTTAACATTCCTCCAAAATCTATATTCTTAATAATTATGCCTCTTCAGCCTCTGCCTCTTCAACATCAGCTACAGCATCTGCTCCCTGATTAGCCTCGATAACTGCATCAGCCATCTTAGAAACGATAAGCTTAACAGCACGAATAGCATCATCATTACCAGGAATTACATAATCAAGCTCTTCAGGATCACAGTTAGTATCTGCAATACCTACAAGAGGAATTCCAAGTGAATGAGCTTCCTGAATACAAATTCTCTCTTTACGAGGATCTACAACAAAGATCATGTCAGGTGCGCCACCCATATCCTTAATTCCGCCGAGGTTCTTTGTAAGCTTATCCATCTCCTTACGGATCTTGATAACCTCTTTCTTAGGAAGAACATCAAAAGTTCCATCCTCTTCCATCTGCTCGTACTTCTTAAGTGTAGCGATACGTGTCTCGATAGTGCTCCAGTTTGTGAGCATACCACCTAACCATCTCTCATTTACAAAATACATACCACAACGCTCTGCCTCACTCTTGATTGAGTCCTGAGCCTGCTTCTTAGTTCCGACAAAAAGAATCTTTCCGCCTTCCATAGCACACTTCTTGATTGCTTCGTAAGCTTCGTCTACCTTACCAACAGACTTCTGTAAGTCGATGATGTAGATTCCGTTACGCTCAGTATAAATGTACTCAGCCATTTTAGGGTTCCATCTTCTTGTCTGGTGTCCGAAATGTACACCTGCTTCAAGCAACTGCTTCATTGAAATAACGCTCATAATTGTACCTCCTGGTTTACTACTTCCAACGGTTTCAAAACTTAGAAACGACTCTGTGTCTCGCGTCCATGAACACAAATCCGCAACCGACTAAGCATTCACCGCTGTGTATAATATTATTGTTTGACTCATACATACAAAAACCACTCGTTTCCGTACGCAGACGTCAACGAGTGGTATTATAACACAATATATTTCCAAGCACAAGAACTTTTTTTAATTTGTATCATTTATAAATGATACTGTACAAATTAGAGTAATTCTGCCATCTCAAGCAGTAATCTTTCAGACTTGTCCCATCCAAGACAAGGGTCTGTTATCGACTGTCCATAGCAACCACCGCCAACAGGCTGATTGCCGTCTTCTATATAAGACTCAATCATAACACCTTTGACAAGCTTGTTAACATCCTCGCTATGTCTCATGCTGTGAAGAATCTCTTTTACGATTCTTGGCTGCTGATCCCACTTCTTTCCTGAATTGTTGTGATTAGCATCAACGATAACTGCAGGATTTTTCAAATTAGGGAACTTCTCATACGCCTCATGTAATCTTATAAGATCTTCATAGTGATAGTTTGGTGATGAAACACCGTATCTGTTAAGTGACCCACGAAGTATGCAATGTGTAAGCGGATTGCCGTCCGACTTAACCTCCCAGCCCGCAGTCATGAATGTATGCTTAGACTGACCTGCAATACATGAGTTCATCATAACGGTATAGTCACCTGATGTTGGGTTCTTCATTCCAACAGGAACATCAATACCGGAAGCGGTAAGTCTGTGCGACTGATTCTCAACAGAACGAGCACCTACCGCAACATACGAAAGAATGTCTGACATATAATTCCAGTTGTCGGAATACAACATCTCATCAGCAGCGGTAAGTCCTGACTCTCTTATTGAGTCGATATGCATTTTACGGATTGCCTTAAGACCTTCAATAAAGTTAGGCTTCTCCTCAGGGTTTGGCTGATGAAGCATTCCCTTATATCCGGAACCGTTAGTTCTTGGTTTGTTAGTATATATTCTCGGAATAATGATAATTTTATCCTTAATCTTTTCCTGAACCTTTGAAAGACGTGTTGTGTAATCAACAACCGCCTCCTCATTATCCGCAGAACAAGGACCGATAATTGCAAGGAACTTATCCGACTCACCTGTAAAAACCTTAGCAATCTCCTTGTCTCTTTCTTCTTTAATTTTGGTAAGTTCCTCACTCATCGGAAACAATTCCTTGATTTCCTCTGCCGAAGGTACCTGAAAAATATAATGCAATCCCATGTCTTAATCTCCTCTTTCGTCTATGCATACAGTAATGGATTATCAACTTAACTTAAAAATATACAACCTCTTCGTCAGGCTTCTTAGCCTTTTCAATTTTTTGTGCATAAAGAACAGGACCATCACCTTCAAACTCAGGATAATACTCACATTTAATCTTTGCAGTAACCGTTACCCATTCCTTATCATTAAGATTAGGTGTTTCCATACTTACACATTTAAAGCCCAAAAATGTTATATCTTCAGCACAACATGTCATTGCAAAGCGTCCCGGCACAAAGGCTTTACCCTTATACTGCGGTGCTTTGTACACCTGGCCTTTGAACTTAACAACCTTATCAATATACTTAACGACATTATCAGATGCATCAATATAGAATATTCCAAAATCATCATCTTCTATCTCGACAACATCAGCATCCAAATCATACGGAATCTCTATCTCACCGTTATCAATCTGTGCCTTGCCACTAACATGCTCGTATACAATCTGGCTGCGACGATTTAAGGTCTTAACAGCCATTCTAAGAGTATTAATATCTGTATCATCCGTACAACGGTTAAAGATAACCATATCCGCATTCTGGATATGCTCCGCCATTAATGATTTCATATTGTTGTTATATACTGTAAATGTTGAAGCATCCACAAGTGTTATGACCTGAATAATTGTCCAACCCTTTGGAACACGAATGTCAAACAGTTTCTGAAGCTGCCACATTCCGTTATATTCAATTACAACCTGTTTCGGATTATACTCATCTTGAAGGTCTAACAGCTTTTCGGTATTAACATCCTCTTCTTCAAGATATACAAGATTAATATTTCTCTTTTTAAGTTCTGCCTCGTCATACTCTTCTATTCCCTCTTCGGTCGCTATCAAAAGAGTAGGTTCCCCTTGAGTAAACTCTCTTTCTATCAAAGTCTGACTTGCAAATCTTGTTTTTCCTGACTCAAGAAAACCCATAAATACAAATACAGGGATTTCTTTTTCCTGCTTAAACATAATATCTGTTCCTTTCATGATTGTATGCTAATCAATAATTACGAGATGTTTATTATTGTTATACATATCGTATGGTTTCGCAGTTAATCAAACACGGAATAACTCCGCCACCTTATCTTCTTTAAGTTCACTTCCGATAACACAAAGTTTACCTGTAACATCAGGCTGTCCGTCACGAACTTCAAACTCTTCAGGAGTCAAATCAAAGTATATCCAACCGCCCTCGCTGTTTGGAACCATTCCCTTCGCACGAAGAATAATTCCATATTCCTTACTATCTTCAGAATCAGCAAGTTTTTTGAGAATATCTTCAATCTCAGCCTTTGTATATTTGTTAGCAGTCTCTTTACCCCAACTTGTAAATACATCATCTGCATGATGATGGTGATGATGGTCATGATCGTGACAACCGCAATCATGGTTGTGATGGTGTTCGTGCTCATCGTGATCATGATGCTCGTGATGATGGTCATGATCATCGTGGTCATGATGCTCGTGATGATGCTCATGCTCATCGTGGTCATGATGCTCGTGATGATGCTCATGCTCATCGTGGTCATGATGCTCGTGATGATGCTCATGCTCATCGTGGTCATGATGTTCGTGATGATGCTCATGCTCATCGTGGTCGTGATGTTCGTGATGATGGTCATGATCACACTCATCACCATGCTCATGTACGTGTCCACATGTAGGACAAACCTTTGCCTCCTCAAGGAGCTGCTCAACAAGGGACTTCTCGCCCTCCATAGCATCAACAATCTGCTTGCCATTAATATCATCCCAAGGTGTTGTAATAACTGTCGCTTTGTCATTATGCTCCTTAAGCATATTAACAACTGCATTTAACTTATCATCATCGAGTTTTTGAGATCGACTAAGTATAATTGTTCCTGCACTCTCTACCTGATTGTTAAAGAACTCTCCAAAGTTCTTCATATACATTTTGCACTTTGTAGCATCAACAACCGTTGAAGCAGAATTAATCTCAATTTCTGCTTCATGAAGGTCTGCAACCGCCTTCATAACATCAGAAAGCTTACCTACGCCCGAAGGCTCTATAATAATTCTGTCTGGTGTGTAATCATGAAGCACCTGCTCAAGCGCCTTACCAAAATCACCAACAAGCGAACAACAAATACAACCTGAGTTCATCTCATTAATCTGAACTCCCGCATCCTTGAGAAATCCACCGTCAATTCCTATCTCGCCAAACTCATTCTCAATAAGTACAAGTTTCTCACCCTCAAAGCCTTCAGCAATCAACTTCTTGATAAGTGTTGTCTTGCCGGCACCAAGAAATCCGGAAATAATATCAACTTTTGTCATTGTGTTTTCCTCCTATAATTAAAATGAAACGATTTAACGCCTCGTTATCAACAAAAACCATTATGTATTATAATCAACCAAATGTGAAATTACAATGATAAAATTCCCAACTGACAAAACATCACAAAATCTACACAATTACACGGTCGATTGTCGCACCTCCCACAACGACATCCCCATCATAAAAAACCACTGCCTGTCCGGGTGTTATTGCTCTTACAGGTTCGTTAAATGAGCACAAAAGTTCATCTTCTCCCGTCCTTCTGACGGTACACGGTGCACCCTTATGAGAATAGCGAATCTTTGCGGTAACATTTATCGGACTGTCAATGTTATCAATAGACATAAGATTAATCTTTGATGCAATAAGTTCGTTATGGAACGTATCTGTATTATCACCTATTACAACTTCGTTTGTCTCAGGTCTTATATCCACAACAAAAACAGGCTTACCCATAGAAAGATTAAGCCCCTTTCTCTGTCCGATTGTATAATGAATTATTCCCTTGTGTCTTCCAAGTATATTGCCTTTAATATCAACAAAATTACCGCTTTGAAAATGCTTTCCTGAATTCTTTTCAATATAGCCCGCATAATCGTTATCCGGCACAAAGCAGATTTCCTGACTGTCAGGCTTGTTAGCCGTAATAAGTCCAATCTTACTTGCTATTTCTCTTATTTCATCCTTCTCGTACTCACCAACAGGCATAAGCGTACGAGACAACTGCTCCTGAGTTAAATTATAAAGAGCATATGTCTGGTCCTTCTTATCAGTCTTAGACTTTGCAATTGCATATCTGCCATTATCAAGATGAACAACCTTTGCGTAATGACCGGTTGCAATGTAATCACAATCTATCTCCATACAACGAGTAAGCAACGCTTCCCATTTGACGTATCTGTTACAGGCAATACATGGATTAGGAGTACGACCTAAGGCATACTCCTTCATAAAATACTCTATTACATTCTCATTGAACTCACGTTTAAAGTTCATAACATAGTGAGGAATCTCCAGCATATCTGCAACACGCCTTGCATCATCAACAGCAGAAAGTCCGCAACAGCCACCATTTTCAGAAACAGTCTCCGTCTCTTCATCCTGCCATATCTGCATAGTTACACCTATTACATCATATCCCTGTTCTTTTAATAAATATGCCGCCACTGATGAATCAACTCCGCCCGACATACCTACGGCAACTTTCTTTTTCACGTTATTTCTCCAATTCTTTACTGCGGATTACCCGCTTTTTCTTTTTGATTCTTGCGCATAAGTTCATTGGCATGACGAATAACGGTTGATAAATCCATCGTTCCAAATGTACAATATACAGCGCCGATAAATGCTTCCAGTTCTTTGTGATTCATCTGTTTTCTTACTCTGTCAACATCATTGTCAAAAATCGTCTCGTCGGACTCAAAGCCAAACGCAACAAGTTCTGAGCTACCGACATGATAAACATTATCTTCCCCGAATATATCTCGCAATATATCTGCCATTTCAACAAGCTTTTTATCTCCGGATTCAAGACTTTGCAAATCATTAATTTCACTTTCATCATTTATCTTACATACAAGATAACCGAAAGCGGACGACATATCAAGCCCCGATTCGATATATTCTTTGTAAGCGCGACGATTAAGTGCACCTGATAAAGGATCATTATAGCTATAGAATTTAAGTCTTTTTTGTTCATCACGTCTTGTTATAACTTGTGCTAGGAAAAATGAATTAATACCAATAATTTCAGATGTATCCTCTAGCAAATCTTTGGGAACATCTATAAGCACAAACAATCCAACAATCTTATTATTGTCAAGTAGTGGACTTGCCACCATACTTTCAACATTATTTGTCTTTAATATATTGTACAAGGTTGTATTAAACGACTTGTATTTTTCAATATCATCTACAATCAGCCTACCGTTATTAGCAGTAAATGTATCATATAACTCATCAACAAAACCATTATACGGCAAGTAAAGCAGGTCTATTTTTTCATTAACACGTCCGCCATTTAACCAATGATTGGTTACTCTGAACTTTCCATTAGTATGTTCCTCAAATACAAGAATTGCCCTTACTTTTAACTGCTCACCCATATAATCCAGCATGGATTTAATACTATTCTCGGGCGAATCCGACGATATGGCATATTGCATTGTTTTGTTAATGAAAAGGTCTCTTTCAATAGTTTGCTGACTTCTTGTCCACCATTTAAGAAATCTGAATAACATTATTATAACAAGCAACAAAGTAACTATTCGTGTAACTCGGCCATAACTATTACCTGAGAGTATTTCCATTCGTAATAACATAAAGTCTGCAAATACACTAGCCCAAAAAATCGTTACTCCAACAAAGAAATACTTCATATTAGCAGCTATTCCCTTGCCTTTACAATAAATTGTATTATCAATTGTTATGACATTAATAAAGACAAATATGGTTACTACAAAAACTACCAATGCACGAGGATATGACTTTGACATATCGATATTAAACAAATATCTACGACTTATTAAAGTAGCCACAAGTATAACAGAAAGCCAAAATGCAATACGTTCATAAATAGCCTTTTTTTGTGCTGTTAATGAATTAAGAAATCTAACCAAAGGAAAACCGAAAAAGAATATAACTATTCTATCCAGAGCTCTCCATAAATATATATGTCCCGTAAACAACTGCATAAACTTTGTATCTATAAAAAGCCAAAAACCGAGTATAAATGACGCATATCCAAGAGAAGCAATATCAAACAGTAAACGTGACTTATCAGCAATACAAAAATAAATAAGTATAAGCACTACTCCTAAAAACATAATAAGTGCAGACGCCGAAACCGAAAAAAGCATATCCACTACTGTCATATGAATATAGTCGCGGGCCGGACTTATATAAGGATTAATTATTCTTGCTCCACAAAAATGATCACATACACCTTCATATATGATTTTTACTGTTTTTCCGCTTTCGCTCTCACACAATCCTACTTCATTATATGAACTTCCATAACTTACACCACTAAGATTCTCACGCGATTTAAAAGAGAACTTTTCCTCATCGTCAACCCATACCGAAAAATTAACATTAAGCGCCTCAAAACACAAACAATCGTTATCGTTAATGTCTTCCGGCAATTTTTTTTCAAGAACAACTTTACCTAAATTTTCTTTATTGCTGATATCGTTAATGTTAATTGTTTCTGTTGAGTTGATAATCCAGCCGTCCGAAAAATCTCGAATATTCTCTCTATAGTCTTTGTTGAAAGTATCAGTTGAAAC
This sequence comes from Lachnospiraceae bacterium, assembly GCA_015057325.1. Lineage (GTDB taxonomy): Bacteria > Bacillota > Clostridia > Lachnospirales > Lachnospiraceae > CAG-590. The sequence goes on from SVEQ01000003.1 coordinate 44,821, forward strand.
AATAATATATGCTATAGCAAACAATGACAAAAAAGCAAATGCTATAGAATATATTCTTTTAATCAAGGCTTCTCTGTTCTCCATAATTATCCCCTTCTCGCAAAACTTTCAAAACTATCTGGCTATATTATCTATAACTTTTATTATTTCATCAAATGCCTGACGTTCTAAACATCCTTTAAGAATATCTAATCTATCCATATCAATTTCGGGTATCTCATATTCTTCTACTTCGGCAAGTGCAGATTCTATCATAGAAACATCCTGACTACTTGCACCTTCTCTTATCACCTCATATACACTTTCAATTATCTCATCGATAAAATCATCTTGTATAAAAGTATCTGATATTTCTTCAGGACTATCTTCTACTTCTTTGATAACCGCTCCAAATATTTCATCAAGCGGTTTTTCAAGATCTCTATATGCCTTTATAAGACCGGCATGATGTTCATTAATATAATCAATGTTATGTTCTTTACCTGCATTTTCAAGAGCTTGTGCATCATCAGCTATACCTGTTGCACCAATAAGTCTTGCCGAACTTTTCATTGCATGAACTTTGATTGTATAATTATCCCAATCTTCTGCATTATAATACCCTTCCAATTCCGAAGCACGCTCATCAATGGACTCGTGGAATATTTCAAGAACTGCTTTTAACGAGTCTTCCGAACCGCAACTGGCGATTGCACTCTCATAGTCAATTCCATCAATGTCTATAAACCACTCCGTTTTGTCCGTATACGATTCATTATTGTCCAAGGAATCCACGCTTATGTTATCATCATTTTCAGCTTCGTACTCAACATCATTTGACATGCGTTCTATTTGTTCCTCTTCATAATCATCTTCACTCACAAGCATAGAACTTAGATTGTAAGAATATTCTCCTTTGTCAAAATACATAAGTCCGAAAGCACCGGAACCGCAATTAAGTGCGAGAACAGCTGAAGATTTCTGAAATACAATATTTTTGAATTTGAATCTCTTTTTAATCCTCATCTCAATTTTTGCAAGATCTGAAACGGACTGATCTGAATATACTACAAAAATAACATCAAGATCAGGATTAGCTACTCGAGGCAATGCATAATCAACAAATTTCATGTAGCATCTTTCACGCTCACCCAAACTAAGTCTTCCAATAGCATACTTACCATTTTTATACCTAATATATGGCCATATGCTTAAAGTCCTCATGATGTCTTCAACACCCTTGCCAAATGCATCTATTCTATGAACAAAATATGAGCCGTCAGCAATAACCCCACAATGAACACTTTCGCTTGCCTTTTGTAATTCCTCTATAATTCTTTCTACTGTTGATCCTCTTGCAGACATACGCTGTGCCAACAAAACAAGCATACCAAGGGCACTCGAATTAGTCTTTGAATCAAACACCTTAACATTCTCATATGACTTTGCAGCTTCAAACGCGTGCTCATAATCATGACTTACAGCACTTGAAACAGCCACATATATAACATTGTGTGCTTTCTTTAATTCCTCGCCAAAAAACTTCTCATAAGCTTCTACTGAAGCGGGCTCTGAACTAAAAACAGCTCCTTCTTTCATGTACCTTAATAATTCATCTGTTTCCGCCTCAACCCCATCATAATATGTATTGCCATTACCACGAATAATGAACGGTATTGTATCAATCTGGTACTGTTTAAGAACACTTTTAGGTAAATCGCACAAACTTCCTGTAGTAACTAATACAGGTAACTTTCTACTGTAGCCTCTTGCTGTATTCATTGAAAGCTTAGTTATATCCGTTCCTTTTGCAGTAACAATCTTTGTCTGAGGAAGATGTAACAGCAACTTATCCTCGAGTTGTTTTGCAGATACCGGCTTAACAAGATAATCGTCAAATCCGCTCCTTGCATACAGTTCTGTATTCTCACTTCCCGCATTGGCAGTAAGAACAATTACAGGTATTCTGTTATTAAGTCCTCCTACCTGTTTTCTTATACGCTGAAGACACTCTATACCATCCATTTCAGGCATTAAATGATCCATAAGAATCACATCATAGTGTTCTGTAAGAGTTTTGACAAGTGCCTGCTCGCCACTTTTTACCGTATCAACACTAATCTCTGTCCCGATAAGAAGCTTACGCTCAACTTCGAGATTCATTTCATTATCATCAACTATAAGTATTCTTGCCTCAGGCGCAGTAAACTCTGCCTCATAGCCGCCGGCTCTTTCACTCTTACTTAATTCAGTTATATTAATATTACCGACTGCATCAGAATTCGTAACCTTCTGTCTAAGAGTTACCGTAAATGTCGAGCCTTGTCCATACACACTGTTAACTGTTACTCTACCACCCATCAGATCAACAAGCTGCTTAACGATAGAAAGGCCAAGTCCTGTACCTTCAATTCTTGAGTTTTTCTCCTCATCAACTCTCTGAAATGCGTCAAAAAGATACGGAATTGCATCCTGCTTAATACCCATACCTGTATCAATAACCGAAAACATAAGGACAACCTGATTATCAATAATATCTTCTTTCTCAACATGAAGGGTTACTGTTCCATGATTGGTGTATTTAACTGCATTATTAAGTAAATTAACAAGAATTTGTTTGATACGAACCTCGTCACCAAAAAGTTCTACCGGAACAGAAGGATCAATCTCAATTTTAAGCTCTATCCCCTTCTGCTCAACCCTCATCCACATCATATTAACAATCTCAGACACAAGAGAAGCAATATTATAATTAACCGGAACTATATCCATCTTACCTGCCTCAATTTTGGAAAAATCCAAAATATCATTAATGAGTGCAAGAAGCATTCTTCCGGCACCCTGAATATTACCGGCATCTCTTATAATCTCGTCAGAAGCATCAGGTTGTCTTAAAATAATCTCATTTAATCCAAGAATCGAATTAATAGGAGTTCTAAGTTCGTGACTCATACTTGAAAAGAAACGATTTTGAGACATATTGAGTTCTTCAACCTTCTTCGTCTCTTCTCTTGCTCTTTTGTTCTCCTCTAAGAAAAGAAGATTTTGAAACCATGTCATAACAAAGCATACATATCCGACCTCGATAACAGCAAGAGCCGAATCTAAATACATAGTTGCACCCGAATGATGATAAACAAGTTCAGGATGATAATAACCAACAGAGAACAAGATAATAATTATTACCGTCAATGATGCTAACATTCCTGCACGCCACCACCCCGAAAGCACAAGTCCTACATAAAGGTAACTAAATACAAGCCATGGAATACCACCGCCTTCAATACCTCCGCCAAATATAAATGTTATTGGCATAATAACAAAAATAAGCCCCAAAGAAATTACTCTTGTTGCAGTATCTATCTTTTGAAATTTTACTCCACAAAAAGTTGTAACAGGTGTAAATACCATAGTGGCAATAAGTACCATTATTTCGATAATATTATCGCTGTAAATAATATCTCCAATCAAGGCAAACATAGCAATACCCATTGCAGTTATTGTAAGTACAATGAACACTCGCTCTTTTAGGCTTCTTTTCGAATCTGAAATCAGAGATCTAATCTTAGCATCTATTTTCATGATCTGTTACCTCCTTTTGTAATACTTGGAAGTACCTTATTCATCGTACGTTCAAAATCATTTATATTAATAGGCTTACTTATAAAACCATCAAAACCTTCTTTCATAAACATCTGTCTTGCGCCACTTATTGCATTAGCAGTAAGCGCAATAATACAAATATTTTTCATCTGTGAAGATGCCATATCCTTAAGTCTCTTCATTGCCTCAACTCCGTCCATTTCCGGCATCATGTGATCCATGAATATTACATCATAGTAGTTCTCAGAGAACTTCTCCAGCGATTCCTTTCCGCTTGCCGCAGTATCAACAATCATATTGTATTCCTTAAAAATTCCTGAGGCTACAACGAGGTTCATAGGTTCATCATCAACAACAAGCACTTTAAGACCGTCAAGTATTGGCTTTGATGAGTCGTTATTAACAGGCATTTGAGTCAGACTCATATCACCATTAAGAATCTTAACAACCGGATATGCATATATAGGCTTCGGCATAGCAATTACGTGACTTCTTGAGTGCACCAAAAAATCATCATGTGCCGATACCGCAACAGAAATATCTTGCCGAGATACTTCATCAAAAAAATCCTGTGCAGACAAATATTCATCCTCACCTGTAAAAATATGGGTAATATTACCGCGCTCCAATAATTTTTTAAGTTCAGTAATACTTGGAGCAAAATACAAATTAACTCTGCATCCCGATGCAATATTGGTTGCCATATTCTTATAAAACTCTCTAATTTCCGGAAGATTATATTTGCCGGGAACAATATGAAATACCGCATTAATAAAACGTTTAGACTCAACTGCTAGACATGGTGAAGGTTCTATAACCTCCTGCGCAATACTTACATGTACAGTTGTTCCTCTTCCTCTCTCGCTATCGATTGAAACAAAACCGTTCATTTTTCTAACAAATCCATACACAATAGGAAGTCCAAGTCCTATACCGCCCGTACTTCTGTTTCTTCTTCTGTCAATCTGATATATACCTTCCGATAGCTTATCAATATCCTTTTTTGTCATTCCAATTCCCGTATCTGTTACTTCGATAACAAGGTTAAGCCCAAAATCATGCCTGATACACGATACTTTAAGGCAGATTCCCCCTCTTCTTGTAAATTTTACCGCATTGCTTAGGAGATGCTTAATAATCTTGCTGATTTTGTTATAATCACCTTTAAGTATTGTCGGAACGTTAGGGTCTAAATCCACAATAAGTTCAAGCCCATTATTGTGCTCTTTTATATTATATTCAGCAATAATATCATTAAGGACAGACAAAATCATATACTTGTCCTCCTCAAGTATTACATTTCCTCGCTGAATCTCACTATAATCTTGAATATCTTCTATCTGACTTGAAAGACGTAGTCCTGCATCTCTTATTGATGAAACGTCTTCTCTTGTCTCTTTATTAAGAATAATAGTTGATAAACCGTTAATCACATTAACAGGTGTTCTGAGCTCGTGAGAAATATTAACCAGAAAATCTTCCATTTCAAGCTTATCGTATTCTTTCTCTTTATTTCTACGCTTTAATTCGTCACTGTCCTTATGCCCACTTTTGACAACTTCGCACAAACCCCTATATATGCAAAACATTGCAATACAATGCAAAATGATCCTTGAAGTGTTAAGCGAATCAAACATAAAATCCTTTGATTGGAAAGCAAGACAAATCTGCAAAAGTATTAAGCAGAAAAACTCAGCAAGAATTAAGGTAAGTAATTCCTTACGCTTAAGAAGTGTTATCGTAACCATTAAAAGGGTTGAGATTACGATAATATCAAAGAAACTTGATGCATGAACCCCATGAAAAAAGGCTACAAGCATTGAAAAAATAATATAATAATTCTCTCTAAAAATAATACTGCCTCGTTGCGACATATGTATAATCCATGACGCAACAAGACCAATTACAATAAGAGGTGGAACCCAAAATTCCCACCCCTGAGATACGCTTTCTATAATTGCCCCCAAACACGCAACCGTAACTATCGAAAGGACAAAATTGTGTACTCTTGCATTCTTAGTTGTGTAATCTTCCAATACATTATACCCCCATTATAATACATCAAAACTGTTCCTTAATTTTGTTAAGCAATTTATCCCTTGATGTATTTTTCAAAAAATACCCATCTCCATTAAGTTCGTTGAGTTCGCTTACTGCTTTCTCAGAACTAACTCCTGTTAAAAATACAATAGGAATTTCTGCAAGTTCCGGTTTCTCCTTAATCATACGAAATACCTGCGGTCCGTTAAACCCGGGCATTTCATAATCAAGCAAAATAAGATCTACATTGTTCTTACTAAGAAATGAGACAACTTCCGAACTCTCGTTAACCATTGCAACCTTGTAGAAATCTTTAATCCAAGTCTTGACAATTCTGGCATACGAAGGATCATCATCAACAATAAGAACATTCTTCGTATCGTCCTTATACTTCTCATGCTTAATTGCTGCCATAAGTGTATGCAGGTCAAGCGGTCTGTCAACCCATGGAAACTCTGAAAGAGAAGGCATCTTATCAATAAAATCCTTGTGATATTTCTTTTCCCCAATCAAAACAATATCACTCGTATTTTTAACAAGAATATCCGAAAGCCTTAAAATCTCATCAAAAACAGGACGGCTGTCCATCACATCAACGGGAAGATACAAAAGATAAGTACGCCCATCCACACTTATCTGCGTTTGCAAATCATCCCCGGCTACTGTACTTACATCATACCCCAAAGACGTAAGTTTCTTTTCTACAACCTTAAGGACAATACTGTATTGATTAGAAACAATAACAATACTATTCTCCATTACACCACCCCTTTTTCATATATAATATTGTCAACCACAAGGCTTTATTTGTCAAGTGAATTATGTGTTACCTTTTATAAAATCTTCGTATTGCGGAGACTTTTCACGGAGCTTTGCCACATGCATTTTAATTCGGTCTACAACATAGTCTATTTGACTTAAAGTATTCTCATATCCTAAAGTAAATCTAATAGTTCCGTATGCAATGTCGTAAGGCAAACCAATGGCAAGTAACACATGTGACGGCGATGCCAAACCGGAAGTACAGGCCGACCCTGCCGAAGCACATATTCCGTCCATATCAAGCATTACCAGTAATGATTCTCCCTGGACAAATTGAAAACTTACATTAACGTTATTAGGAAGACGTCTTATTCTATGTCCGTTAAGCCTAACATATGGTATTTCATTTATAATTCTTTCAATCATATAATCACGAAGTTTGACTTCTTGTTTTATTCTTTCTTGCATAGTATTAAATGATACATCAACCGCTTTTGAAAGACCTATGATTGCAGGAACATTTTCAGTGCCGGCACGTAGTCCTTCTTCCTGTGCACCACCGTGAATGAAGCTCTCTATATTAACCCCTTTTCGAATATAAAGAAAACCTATTCCTTTAGGTCCTCGTAATTTGTGTCCACTTGCCGAGAGCATAGCTATGTTACATTCATCAACATCTATGGGAATCTGTCCATATGCCTGCACGGCATCTGTATGAAACAAAATATTATATCGCCTTGCAATTTCACCAATTTCTTTGATTGGTTGTATCGTGCCAATCTCATTATTTGCATACATGATAGAAATAAGTATTGTATCCTTTCTAATTGCACTTTTTACTTTTTCCGGCCTTATTATTCCATTTTCATCGGCATCCAAATAGGTTATGTCATAACCATGTTTTTTTAGATAATCACACGTATGTATAATTGCATGATGTTCTATCTTGGAAGTTATAATATGTCCTCTTTCATACAGACAAGCTATACCTTTTAGAGCCCAGTTATCTGCCTCAGTACCACCTGCTGTAAAATAAATGTTACCGGTTTTTGCATTTAAACTATTAACAATTTTTCTTCTGCATTCTTCTATCGCCGACCTGTTTTTCTGGGCTATTATATATTGGCTTGAAGGATTTCCATACTGCATTGAAAAATACGGTAGCATCGAGGCAACAACCTCCGGCCTTGTTGCAGTTGTTGCCGCATGATCCATATAAATAATCTGTTTATCAGACATATAATCACCTCTTTTTAGTTAAACATATGGAATAATTATCTTCCCATTACATAGAATTGTTATAAGCCGATTAAGAAGGTATTTGCTATGTATGAAATACTATCAAAAAGTATGAAGAATCCAATCTTAAAAGGAACGCTGATTCTAACAATCACCGGTCTTTTAACAAGATTTTTCGGCTTCTATAATAGAATATTCTTAAGTAACTTAATTGGTGCGAAAGAACTCGGCATATACCAACTTGTTTTCCCTGTTTATATGATAATTTTCTCTTTTACAACTTTGGGAAACGAACTTGCACTTACAAGAATCACCTCCGAATATGTCGGAAGAAATGAAAATAAAAGTGCACAAACCTTTTTTAAAATCTGTCTTTTTTATAACATTGTTTTGGGAATGTGTTCAGCTACAGTTTTATACTTTTTTGCTGATGAGATATCGCTTAAAATTCTAAATACCGATTCGTGCGGCAATTGTCTTAAAGTTATTTGTTTGGGTATTCCTTTTATGGCTGCAAAAGGTGCTATTCATGGGTATTTTTTAGGACTTGAACGATCAGACGTACATGGAATTTCAGATTTCATAGAACAAATCGCAAAAATTGGCGGTGTGTATTTACTTGCTACATTTATTGCAGTTAAAAACAGTCATCACGCTTCTTTTGCAATAATCGGAATTGTTATCGGAGAAATCATTTCTTTTATATACTCTGCAATAATGTTACTCATAAATAATAAATGCAAACAAAACATTTACGGACAATCAATAAAAACAACTACTGCCTTCTCTATCTTTCTAAAAGAATCCATGCCGCTTACAGCAAATAGATTTGCAATTACACTATTACAAGGTATCGAGGCTGTACTTATTCCTTCAATGCTTCTTGCCTATTATAATGATTCGTCAATAAGCCTGTCTGTATACGGTATTTTTACCGGAATGGCTTTCCCTTTCATTATGTTTCCTGCAACAATTACAAACTCATTATCAGTAATGCTTATGCCTGCAGTATCAAGTGCAAGTTCAGGACTAAAAAATGATTACCTGTCAAAACTTTGTGAAAGAAGTATTCGCTTTTGCCTTTTAATCGGTCTCTTTTTTGGGGTAACATTTTATATATTTGGAAACAGTATCGGAACGCTGATTTTCAACAACAAAGAAGCCGGTATATTTCTATACCGACTCTCTTTCTTATGTCCTCTTATTTACCTTGCAACCACTCAGGCAAGCGCCTTAAATGGGCTTGGGCTTGCCACCCATAATCTTATACTTACCATTCTTTCAACTGCCATACGCCTATCCTTCATTTTAACAACTATACCCAAAATCGGTATGAAAGGATATGTCGTAGGACTTTTTGTAAGTTATCTTTTTCTTACATATGCATCTCTTAACAAACTCAAGAAAAATGTAATATTTGAACTTAAAATGTTAAGAGATATTATTGTCCCGTTTGCATTCTTCTTAATAACCGGAGTAGTCACTTACATATTCTACGATATATTGACCGCACATCTAAATAATATGTTACGTCTTCCAATCCTTCTTGCATCTCTTTTGTTATATGGTACTGTGTGCTTTGTATGCTTTGGAATACGGCTTGTTAAGCATCCTTGTTAACCTTAAACTTACCAACCTGACTTCTATGCTCAATTGCAATCTCATTCTGATAATCTGATGATATAGCAATCTGCTCCATATAAGTTGACATATTAAGAAGTTCCTGCTGCATTTCTTCTGAGTAAATACTGCTCTTTTCAACTCCGTCAAACAAAGCCTTCAACAATAAAGTTACATCAGAAGGCAAATCCTTATCACGCAATACCTCTTTGATTCCCTTGATAAAATCCGCCTGTTCCTTGCTTGATTTCATAATTTCAAGGCTCATTTTCTCAATGCGATCCTTAGACTTTCTGATAGCCTCTGAAACCTCTTTTCCTGTATCACTGATTGTCTCAGACTCTTCAACAATCTTCTCTACAAGGTCTCTTATCATAAACTGAGATTCATTAAGAGCTTTATTCGTAATTCCAAACTCATCAGGGCTCTTATCATCCATATCCTCTGATACATTATACTCGGATATACGCTTTGCCCATCTTTGAATGACATTAAGTTTTGAAATGAAACTGTTACTAACCTGTAGAGCAACAACAATTGACAATGCAAAAATAACAATTAGTGTAATCGTCAGAAAAAGAATGATTTTGCTGTATATCCTATAGTTTTCCATATTTTTCTTGTCAGCATTCGCAGAGGCTGCACCTGCTGCTTCGTCAAGAAGATTATACATATCATGCTCAGGCATATGAATATCTACGTCATAATATTTCATCGCCTCATCGTATTTCCCATCAAGCGCATACGCCATGTAAGTATCAATACGATTATTGATATCCTCCATACTGACTTTGAACTGTTCATATACTTTTTTCTCATTATCATCAGAATTGAGTGCCTCGTATTCTGCCATAAGTTTCTCGTTATCCTTGCGGATATCTGCAATCATCTGTGCATATTCTTCTCTCGTAATGCCACCTATTTCTCGTATCATACCGACGGCACAATGATCTATCTGACGCAGATTGATATTAATTGTGTTAAGATAATCTACCGAAACAAGATTGTTCTTGTATATGGTATTACCGTTATTATATACCTTTCTAACATAATATAAGCTTCCTACAGAAACACTTGCAAACAAAAAAACTATAAGAAAATAACTGAAAAGAAGTCTTATTTTAATACTTTTATGCCATCTTATCTTTCCCATGTACACCCCTCCTATGACTTTTTAGTATATTTGTCAGGATTAAGCTTTCTATCAAGATATTCTTCTTCTAAGCAGGTGAGAAGCTGATCTCTTGGTACAGGCCTCGAGAAATAAAAGCCCTGCAAATAATCAACTCCCATAGCTGTAAGAACTCCCGCCATTTCCATATCTTCAACACCTTCAGCAACAACATCAAGATGTATAGCTTTAAACATCGCAACCGTATGCTCAAGAATTGTCCTTGAAGTAACGTTCTTCATTGCTGCCCATACAATATACTTATCGAGCTTAACAATACTAAACGGCAAATCAACAATATAGTTGATATTCGAAAATCCCGAACCATAATCATCAAGTGAAAATGTTATATCGGAAAGCGACATTCTAGCCATGTTTCTAATAAGCTTTTCTTCCGAATCCGCTGCCGCACTCTCTGTTATCTCAAGATTAATCATAGTCGGCGAAACATTATGCTTTTCAAGTATTCTTCTAATATCTCTGCATATATGATCCTGCATACATTGAACTACTGAAAGATTAACTTCAACAAACTCTATTCCTTTTTCTTTTAAGTTATGTTCTGATATAAAAGTACAAACTTCATCAAGTACAATAAGTCCAATTTGAAGGATTGTTCCATTAACCTCTGCTATTCTTATAAACTCTTCAGGCGAGACATAACCATAACCGTACACATTAAGTCTCGCAAGCGCCTCCATAGAGTGGAACTTTCCGGTATGAGTGTCCAATATCGGTTGATAGTGAACTTCAAAATGACCGGATTCAACTGCCTTAACCAACGCTCTCTCGATAGCTGATGAGCGCTTCAAATCCTCCGTAACATCCTCATCTACCTCAAGGAATCTGTCTCTACCCTTTTTCTTGACATTTACAATCGCATGTTCAAGTGTCTGAATAAGCGTTGTCTGATGAATATGTATAGTATGAAGAAGACAAATACATGCTGATAATTCAACTATTTCTTCCTCTATATGATATCTCTTCTTGATAATTCTTCGTATTCTGTCATGCTCCTTTGCTCCTTCTGTCTTTTCAGGAAGAACAACAAGGAATGTATCTCCACCGTAACGGAACACTTCACTCTCATTGTATTCGTCAATCAAATTATCAACGAACATCCTCATCAATTCATTACCGCCATCAACTCCAAACCTCTCATTGACAAGTTTGAAATTATCAAGAGCAATAACAAATATCTGTTCCGGAATATTCCTCTGTATTGCATTGTTAACATGCTGTATAAATGCTTCCCTGTTAAGAGCACGCGTTATTGTATCCGAATAAATAACCTGACTTTGGTCTGTAACATACAAAAGCACCACCGACAACGCAGTTCCTACTCCCGATAGCATATATGTCGGTAAGAAATATTGAATTAAAACAGGTAACAGGGCACATGTAATAACAACAGCGATAATAATCATCTGTCTTATTCGTATTACATCTCTGTTGAAAAACATATAGACAATAGTACACAACAGATAAAACAACACATTTGCATATAAAAGCCAATGATATGTGCCGTGATGATAACCTGTATCATCGATATAAAATATATAATTTGTTAAAGGATTAAGCAAAACCGTAACAACGCCAATAAGACACGGCGTCCATGCTATCAAAAACAGCATGCTACCGCTAATTTCAATCTGCCTAACCTTCATATAAACATATACAAGGAAAATAGTCGGAATTATAAATTGAATCGCCAGAAAAACGGCATTAAGCGCATAATTAAACGCATAAGGAACAGTCTTGTAATTAGCAATTGTATAACAAGTAATTACATCAAGACATGTATTAAAAAATGTAATTAAAATGTACACACGAAACATTTTGTTCTGATAATTGACAACTTCTTTTTTGCCAAAAATAAGCACAATTATAAACACCATGAATATAATTGTGCATATTTCAAAATCCACATTAAAAACCATAAAAAAAACCATCCCCATAAAAGTAAAAACGCAATTACGTGACTGTTTGTTATAAACAGCCTACATAATTACGTTTATTTTACCATACTTTACATAAAATATCTACAAAAAAAGACTATTTTGTAAAAGACAAAACTTTATTAAGTATTCTTTCTGCGACCTCATCTTTGGTAAGAATTGGCAATTCTTCCGTTCCCGTCTTATCAATAAATGTTACCACATTGGTGTCAGTTTTAAATCCGGCACCTTTTACCTTTAAGTTATTGGCAACTATAAGGTCTGCGTTTTTGCTTTCAAGCTTCTTTTTGGCATTGTCTATAAGGTCCTTTGTCTCCATCGCAAAACCACAAAGTACCTGTCCTTCCTTCTTGTGCTCGCCAAGATACTTAAGTATATCTGTTGTTCTCTTAAGAGAAATGCTTAAGTCATCATCTTTTTTCTTAAGTTTGTCTTCTGCAACATTTACAGGAGTATAATCTGCAACCGCTGCGGCCTTAATAATTATATCTGCATCATCAGCGTATTTGATAACGGCATCAAACATATCCTGTGCACTAAGAACATCAACAACATTGACAAACGGTGGCTTTGCAATTGAGGTAGTTCCTGAAATAAGTGTAACATCCGCTCCTCTTTCCATTGCACATTTTGCAATTGCATATCCCATCTTACCGCTTGAATGGTTGGATATAAATCGAACCGGGTCAATCGCTTCTGTCGTTGGTCCCGCTGTAACTACAATCTTCTTACCTTTAAGGTCCTTTTCATAGTGAAGTTCACGCATAATATAAGCCATAAGCTCTTCCTCGGAGGGAAGTTTACCTGCACCGGTGTCTCCGCACGCAAGATAACCTGTTGCAGGAGTTATTATATTATAACCGTATCCTTCAAGTTTCTTTAAATTATCCTGAACAATCGGATTTTCATACATGTTGGTATTCATTGCAGGTGCGATGTATTTGGGTGCCTTGCATGCCATTATCGTAGTTGTAAGCATATCATCGGCAATACCGCCTGCTATTTTACCGATAACATTGGCACTTGCAGGTGCAACCATGAATATATCAGCACGTTTTGCAAGGGCAACATGTTCAACATTAAATTGAAAATCTCTATCAAATGTATCTACAAGACATTTATTGTTGGTTAATGTCTCAAATGTAATCGGATTAATGAAATTGGTAGCATTTTTTGTCATTATTACATTGACGTCTGCATGCTGTTTAACAAGCATACTTGCAAGATTTGCAATCTTATATGCGGCAATTGAGCCTGTGACGCCAAGGACGACGGTCTTACCCTTTAACATATCTTTCACCTCTTTATTTCATTTATTCATGCCTCGACTCCTACATAATAGGACTAAGTTCACCATGTTTCTCGTAGCGGGAAAGTTTTGCAATGTGGTTTTTGGCATCTACAAATACCACGTGGGGTTTGTGTTCTTTGGCTTCTTCCGGTGTCATCTGGGCATAGCACATAATGATAACATGATCACCTACTGATACCTGACGAGCAGCGGCACCATTTAAACATATCATACCGCTGTTCTCTTCTCCGGCAATAACGTATGTTTCAAAGCGATTTCCGTTCTCGACATCCGCTATCTGAACATATTCATACTCAAGTATTCCCGCTGCCTCCATAAGTACAGGATCAATTGTTATACTTCCGACATAGTTAAGCTCTGCCTGTACAACAACCGCACGATGAATCTTTCCTTTTAACATATTAACCAACATGAGTAAATCCTCCATAAAATCAAAACGTTTATCTTGTATTGTCCAATAATAATCTGTAATTACATGATTATACGGTTATCAATAAGTCTTGTAGTTCCGATATAAACGGCAATCGCGATAAGCACTGCACCTTCAACCTTTTCTATTGGCTGAATTGTATCAAAGCTTACAACCTCAACATAATCAATCTTTGCAAGTGGACAAGTGTTGAGCTTGTCTGTAATTATCTGCTTAACCTTGGCTGCATCCTTCTCTCCGCCATCGATTGCTTTCATCGCCTCTTCTAACGACTGATTAAGAATTACCGCCTGTGCACGCTCATCTGCAGAAAGGTACGTGTTTCTTGAACTCTTTGCAAGTCCGTCATCCTCACGAATTATAGGACAACCGATAATCTCAATATCAAAATCAAGGTCAATAACCATTCTTCTTATGATTGCAAGCTGCTGAGCATCCTTCTGACCAAAGTAAGCTCTATCAGCCGGCATTATATGAAAAAGTTTAGATACAACTGTCTGAACACCGCGGAAATGTACGGGACGACTTGCACCGCAAAGTTTCTCCGGAAGTGTGTGCATATCTACAAAACCACAGAAGTTAGGTCCATACATTTCTTCAACTTCAGGGTGGAATATAAGATCAACTCCCGTCTCCTCACAAATCTTTGAATCTCTGTCCAAATCTCTTGGATAATTATCAAGATCCTCATTCGGTCCAAACTGCATAGGATTAACAAATATACTTACGCATACCTTGTCATTTTCCTTTCTAGCTCTTTCAATAAGACTCTTATGTCCCTCATGAAGATATCCCATAGTAGGAACAAGACCTACGCTAAGTCCCTGCTTCTTCCATTCCTTAACCTGCGCTCTTGTATCTTTAATACTTCCTGATATTATCATTTTTTCATATTCCTTTCTACTCTTTAATATAATTTTGCAAGTACATCATCATCTATTGTATACTCGTGTTTTGTTTCAGGGAAAGTACCAGCCTTAACCTCTTTGTCATAATTAGCAAATGCTTCCTTCATAATTTCTCCGATATCGGCAAAACGCTTAACAAACTTCGGTGTGAAATCCGAGAACATACCAAGCATATCCTGATATACAAGCACCTGACCATCACATACATTTCCCGCGCCAATTCCGATTGTAGGAATTGAAAGTTCTTTTGTAACTATCTCTGCAATCTTAGAAGGGACACACTCAAGAACTACTGCAAATGCTCCGGCCTCCTCTAAAAGCTTGGCATCTTCTATCAACTTCTTAGCAGCTGCCTCCGTTTTTGCCTGTACCTTAAAGCCACCAAATGCATTGATTGACTGCGGTGTAAGACCAAGGTGTCCGCAAACAGGAATACCGCAATTAACAATTGCACGAACCTGCTCTATAATCTCTCTTCCGCCTTCAAGCTTAACTGCCTGTGCGCGACCTTCCTTCATAAGGCGCCCCGCATTGACAACCGCATCATATACATTAGTCTGATAACTCATAAATGGCATATCGCACACAACAAGTGCATTCTTGGCACCACGTGAGACCGCCGCACAATGATGTATCATATCCTCCATCGTTACAGACAACGTATCCTCGTATCCAAGAATTACATTGCCGAGTGAATCTCCAACAAGAATTGAATTAATTCCTGCCTCATCAATTAATTTGGCTGTTGAATAATCATACGCCGTAAGCATTGTGAGCTTCTCGCCCTTTTCCTTTGCCTGCTTATATGTCATAACTGTATTCTTCATAAACAGTCCTCCTTTATATTCTTATATACAGCATTAAATGCCTGTAATAATATCATTCGTTTAATAATGCCTGTAAATGTGTGTAATCCCTGTCAGAATTTTTCTCTTTTGAAATATCAATTAGCACGTTGCCACACATTTTATATAGTTGCTTCTTGTCATCATCAAGCGAAGCTATGTGCTTTCTTACCGTTTCGATATCGTTGCGCTCGATTGGTCCTGTAAGTGCAGCTACTGTTCCGTCCTCAACTACATGAGCAACATTTTTCATAACAAGCATTTCTGTATATTGTCGTGCCTGTTCATCAGAAAAACCGCAATCCATAAGCATCTTATATCCCGTATCAAGAATAGCAACCACGTGATTACTCAAAACACTTGCTGCCGCATGATATAGCGGTTTCTTTTCCTTCTCAATAGTCACAACCTCGTTGCCACAAGTTTCCAGCATTTTTTTCCACGCAGAAACTGCAAAGGGATGTCCCTCTAATGTGAAACAAACATTATTAAGTTGTTTGTAAACGGATTCTTTGTCGCTGAACGCGAATAATGGATGAATCGATATCGGATAACCACCGAAGTTTTCGATTCCTGAAAAAACATCAGATGATAAGGAGCCACTCAAATGACAGACTATCCTGCCTTTAATCATTGCTTTATCCAGGCTATCCCATACTTCCCTTATCGCTCCGTCAGGAGTCGATATGATTATGGAATCGCTCGCTGCCACTACTTCGTTCGAAGTGTTATACATCTCCGTTTTCGTAAATGCAGCCGCCCATTTGGCTTCTTCTTCAATTAAACTGTTATATCCGGTAACTGTGACGTTATTGCTAAGGGAAAGATATTTCCCAAGACTGCACCCCGCCTTACCGGCACCTATAAAACCTACTTTCATGCTATCACCTCACTTTTTGTGAGTGAGCACATATCATCGATGCAGTTTCATAAATGAATACCGCTCGGTTGTAATGTATCATTTATCCCTTATATATTCAAGTTCTTTTTTAGGTACAATCTACTTTTTTACAATAAACAGTATTTCGTTAACATACAATGACCTTCCATTTAGGTTTCTGGATGCTCTGTATGTATTATATTGTTTTTCAAGAACTTCAACCTTGCCAATCTTGTTAAGCATTTCTATCATTTCTTCTTTAGTTATAAATCCCTCGGAATTATACGATATCAAAAGATACTTTGTCTTAAGTTTCTTGCACAAATCCTCCATAGAATTGAGTGCTTCTCTTTTTTTATTGTAGTTTGATCTGTTCCAGTCATTCGGAATACCGGACACTTGACTAACCTTATTCGGTTTTTTATAGTTATTAATAAGATTGAGCATAAAGTAGTTAGAACCATACGGGTGTTGATTATATGGTGGGTCTATATATACTACATCAATATTTATCAACTCTTTTGCAAGTTCATTAGCATCTTTCTTATAATTAACTACATTACATTCAAAATCACTAAATACAGGAAGTGGAATATTAATGTCTGCTTTTATTCTGGCAAGCGCATTTTCGCCCTGGCCGCCATATTGACCAATTCCTTTTTTATTCTTATAAAAACCTTTAAACACACCACCGGTATTATTCTTTATAGAAGCTTCCGATAAAAGCGGTGCAATAAAAAACGGTTTTATATCATCAGGAAATGTTTCTATAATCTTTCTACACGTATCAATATAGTTAGCATTTCTTGTTGTGAAAAAAACTCTTTCACCTGCCTTGATATTATCTGTATCTAAAGGAGCATACATTTCGGATATAAAACCGCCATAAAGTCTTTTTGATAGTTTTTCCGTCAACAAATTATAATACTTTGCTAACCTATCCATATCAAGTTCACTCTTATTGGCAAGATAACATTTATTAATTGTATAAGAATAGTCTTCCAAATCATTGGTTATTAGTGTGTCCGAATATTTTTTCAAATATCTTGCTACTATTCCCGACCCTGAAAAGATATCAACTATGGTTAATTTTTGTTTTTCGCAATCTTTCTGTATCTTTTCAATTGCCTCACCGATAAAATCAAGCAATGATCTTTTGTTACCCAAGTAGGTAATGATTTGTTCTGTCAAAAATTGCTCATTATCGTTTTTTTTCATATTGTTCACCTTTTTACTTTTCGTACATTTTCCACTTCAAACTGTCAATTAAAATAAAGCATGCAAACGCTGCAGCAGAAAGAATCACGTATGACATAATTAAAGTTGTAGATCTGTCAAATACCTCCAGAAAATCTTCTGTTGAAAAAGCTATCAGAAATCCCGGAATAAATGCTGCCAAAGTCTGACATATAACCTTTGCAATACTACCTTTTATTGTTGATTTCTGCTCGACATCATATATAAACATAACGATAAGTCCTGTTCCGATCACAGTAAGAAGCAAACGTTCAAATCCTGAAAGAACCATTTCGCTTGATGAGGTTGAAAGTTTTGTTGCTTCATTTTTCAAAACAGGTATAAGAGTTGCAACAAAGGGATACACAAGAAGAAAACCCGTCTCGCAAATCGTATATCCAAGTCCCATGGAAAGTGCCTGTTTAAAAGTTATTTTTCTTCTGAAAATACCCAGCACAGTAATAATCTCAGGTATAATTGCAAGAATCGCACCACATAATGCAACAAGTAAAAGATACGAAATATAATGGTTAATCATAAAAGAGTACAAGTTTGCTTTTTCAAACAAATACGCAAGTCCATGCTGCTTTACTCCCCATTGCATTCCTGCATAAAACAAGGCTCCTAACAAGAATAAAACAAATATGCCACCACGTTCTCCTTTACCTTTAACAAAGATTACAAGCCATATTATTAACGGTATTACAAAGCATGCAATTAAACTTCCAATCATTGAATATAGTTCCATAGTAATGTGATTCCTCCGTTTTAATGATGATAATTAGCAAGCCTTGATGTATACTCATTGGCTATGCTTTTATATTTGTTATAGTCTTTTTCCTTAAGACTTCCGTTGTCTTTAAGCTCATCCAACGTGCTATGCAGCTTCTTTAAAGCGTCATGCGCCTGATCCTTGTAATTATTTTCAAGGTTCATTTTCATTTCATTCATTATGCCTTCAATTTGTAATTTCACGCTTCTCTTAATCATGCAATCACGCCCCCGTTTCTTTAATTCGTAACATCAAAGAATATTTGACATATTATAGTTATATATATTACCACAAATCAAAACAATTGTTTAGAAGAATATTAACAAATCATTATAAATGAGGTGTCTGATGTCTGCTGTTTCCAAAATCCCCGTCGAGGTTTCCGGTGCATCACAATTTCACAAAGCTGGGATAACAGGACTTGGCACTACGATTGCCTTTTTGGATTCCGGGCTTGCACCTCATAAAAAAATATCAAACGCACGAATACTTACATTTCGCAATTTTGTAAATGATTCCATAACAATGCATGATGACTATTCGCATGGCACTCATGTTACAGGAATTGCCGCAGCATCAACAATTGGCATTGCACCCGAATGCAATCTTGTTATTCTAAAAGTACTAGATAGCAAGGGACACAGTGATATCGGGATTTTTATAAGAGCGGTTAAATGGCTTCTTATACACCACCAAACCTACAATATCAGAATTGTCAATATTTCTGTTGGCGGTAATACAAGCAAACTATGCTGCCAAGATAATCTTATTAACACCTGGATTAAAAAACTCTGGGCCAGAGATATTATCGTATGTTGTTCTGCAGGTAATAACGGACCGACTCCCGGTTCGATATGTGCCCCCGGAAACTGCAAGGAAGTAATAACAGTCGGATCATACGATGGTCTTAATTTCTCTTCAGCAGGACCAATATCCGAAGAAATAACAAAACCCGAGGTCGTTGCCCCGGGTCAACACATATTAAGTCTTAATACTTCTAACGGTTATTCAATAAAAAGCGGAACGTCAATGTCTGTACCGTTTATAAGCGGTTATTGTGCCCTGCTTTTGCAATTACACCCAACTCTTTCCAACGAATCCGTCAAAAAACATCTGATGAAATGTGCCTATAACGTTCCATACCTGCCTTACAATATGCAAGGAGCGGGAATTGTTGGTCTTGACAGGTTACTTGTATAACAAATTGTTATTCTTCAGGAAATAACGGTGAAATCTCGTTAATTAACAAACGATACGACTCCATCATATCCTCATGATTATTGGTAATGTATTCGATATCATTATCGTTTCCGGCATGCTCTAATGCTTCTGCCTTATCGCCAAGTTCTAACGCGCCAACAAGACGGGAACTACTCTTTAGTGCATGCACTTTTATAGTATATTCCTCCAAATCTTTTGTCTCAAATAATCTGTTTAATTCCTCATATCTTTCCTCAAAAGCTTCATTATACAGCTGCAATACCATATAAAACATGTCTTCACTACCACTGTTTTTGAGTGCGGCATCCACGTCAATTTCATGTAAATTATCATACCATTTCGAACCTGTCGTATCCGATAAATTACCACTTTCTGCTTTTACATCTGTTTCGTCATCAACACTTAATATCTTGTCTTTCGAAAGATATTCAAGCAACATTTGTTCAAGTCTTTCCGGTTCTATAGGTTTGGTTAGATAGTCATCAAAACCTTCTGATATGTACCGTTCTCTCGCACCTGAAATTGCATTGGCAGTGAGACAAACCATAGGAGTATCAATATTAGGATTATTCTCATCCTCACGCATCTCATAAAGTGTTTCAATACCGTCTTTGTTTGGCATCATATGATCAATGAAAATAATATCAAACTTCTTGTTATATGAAAGTGCAATACCCTCGTCACCGCTTTCTGCCGTTTCAATTTGCACACAAGTTTGTTTTAGCAAGCTTTCAAATACCATTATGTTTTCAGGTGTATCATCAATTATCAAAATCTCTGCATCAGGTGCCCTAAACTTCTCATGATACTTCTCGCGATTTCCCAAAGCCGCCTTATATGCTGCTTCGTAGTTACCAAGCTTATCCCATTTAACTACCTGCTGTTTTAACTTAAACGAGAACTTAGAACCTAATTTGTATATACTCTCAACCTCAAGTATAGAACCCATCATTTCAAGAAGACGTTTTGTAATGCTCATTCCAAGACCCGTTCCCTCAACCTTACGGTTACGCTCTTCATCAATGCGGTCAAACTCAGAAAAAAGTCTGTACATATCTTTTTTCTTTATACCTATTCCGGTGTCTTTAACTGCAATATTAAGTGACACCATATCAGGTTCATCAGGTATCGTTTCATAGTCAATGCTAAATGTAACACTACCCTTCTCAGTATACTTGACGGCATTAGTAAGGATATTGGTAATAACCTGTTTAATACGAACCTCATCACCATGTAGCTGTTTTGGGACATCTTTATTAATTTCAAGTATAAGTCTAAGTCCTTTATCATCAGCCTTCTGTTGTATCATATTAACAAGGTCGCTGATTACCGAAGACAAATCGTAATCAACCGGAATAATCTCCAATTTTCCCGCTTCAATTTTGGAAAAATCAAGTATATCATTGACAAGGCCAAGCAATGTAGCACCCGCAGTTCTTATTGTGTTTGAATATGATACTATGTTTTCATCCTCACATTCACGAAGTATCATTTCATTCATTCCAAGAACCGCATTAATAGGAGTTCTTATCTCATGCGACATATTAGACAAAAATGCAGATTTTGCTTCACTTGCAGCAAGTGCACGTTGTGACATGTCAATAAGTTTATCTCTCTCTATCTTCTCATCGTGGATATCCTCTGTAAGCCATATAACACGAGTTAATTTTCCATTCTCATCACGCTTTGAAACGATGAATCGTCCACGTCTCCACAACTTCTCTTTATTCATGTACTCCATGGTAATCGTGTCTGTTTTTCTTAAACGTTTTTCAAGTGTTCTAAAATTAACAAACTTTATTATATCCTCTATACATGATTCATGAACGACATTATCCATTACTCTGTTTAGTGTTACCTGTGCATTACTCTTTGACTCTCCGATAACATCATTTACATAGTCTAATTCCGATCTTATCTCTGTAAATGTATCCGTAATCAAATCCACTTCATGTACAGTCATGTAAATGTTTGCAATCGATGAAGCACGATCATTTAATGTTTCTGCAGCACGTGTAAGCATATCACGTCTTCTTTTTTCTTCATCAATTATTTCCACAAGCCATAACGCATGTGCTACGGTACCATCCTCTTTTCTCTTTGATACAATATAACGTGCACGGCACCATCCGATTTTCTTACTTATAAACTCTTCTGTTATTGTATTAGTGTTTTTTAATCTATCGTTAAGAGTATTGTAGTCGATAAAATCCAACATTGTCTGTCTGGAAGAATCCTCAACAAAATTCTCCATAACATTTTTGATGTAAGCATATGCACCATCAATAATCCCGTCTATAAATGTCCCCTGACCTTCCTGCATCTGAGTACGTATCATTTGGACGGTGTCATTTTCAAAATTCAAATCTGCCATTCTAAAATAAATGCTTGCAACCGAAGAAATCTGCTCATTCATTTTATCAATTGTCTCAAGTGCCGTATCACGCTCATTTTTTTCCGAATCAATATCCTCTATAAGATACAATGCGCGTGCAACATAGCCTGCCGGCGTACGTTCTGAAACAATATATCTGGACCTTCTCCACTCTCCGTCAGCATTAAGCCATTCAAGTGTTATTGTATTACGATTTCTTAACCTCTCATCAATCTTAGAGAAATCAACAAAGTCAAGGATTGCTTCTCGCGATGACAAATCAGAAAATTCAGTCATTATTTGTCTGATAATAGCTTGACTGTTTGTACGTGTTTCACCGATTATCGTAGAAGCTTCCTTCTTGTTATTAATCACCTCTGAAAATGTATCCGTCAGGAAATTAATCTCATGCATGGATATATAAATATCCGCTGTCGCAGAAAGCTGAGCAGCAATTTCTCTACGTTTTTTCTCCCCATATAAAAGATTAGCAGCTAAAAGAAAACTAATAAGCAATGTCACAATAACTACGCCAAAAATAATGCTTTTTTCTTTTATTAATTGAGTCTCAAACCAATCCTTGCTAAAATCAACCGCAACAATACCTGCAACATTACCACTCGAATCAAAAACAGGACTATATGCGCTGTAAAATGTTCCCCATGAATCTTCATAAGGCGATTCATCAACAGCCGGCTTTCCTTGACTGGCTTTATATAGTGCATCTGTATATCGCACCGGCGAACCAAAGTCGCCCGGATCTGCAACAGTAGGGTCTAAACCAAACGCAAAATTCTTGTTACCCATATCCTGAATACAATAAATGTATTTCAGTTCAATGTTGTCCTGAAAATAAGTAAGCGTCTTCATTATTGCTTCGTATCCATCTGTCCCTTTATCTTCCGGGGTAACGGTTTTTAACACATCACCGTCAATCATATCAGCAGCAGTATTAACAATATCAAGCATTCTAAGTTCTATAAGTTCTTTCATTGACATACTTGATTGTGAAACGAGTAACATACCTAATGTCACATTGACCGCAACTAAAAATACAATCAACAATGCGTATCTTATTTTGCTTTTTCTTAATTTGTTATGTGTTTTCATAGACCGTTTCCTTCCACCTGTAAGCCTAATTTAAGCCCTGTCGTTACACACGACCTCCTGTTTTATTTCAAACGAAAACTTAGAACCCATTCCGAATATACTCTCAACATGCAACGTCGAATCAAGCATTTCCAAAAGTCTTTTTGCAGTTCTTATACTTAATCCTGAGCCTTCTATCATACCTTCTTTTGGGAAGTTACTGTCAGATAATAACGTATCAATATATTCTTTTTCAATACCGTTTCCGTTATCTATAACAGACACCTCAAGCATTACATATTCAGGTTCGTCTTTTATCTTGTTGCAATCTATACTTAGAGTTAAACAACAATTTTTTGTATATGTAACTGCATTGATTAACAACTTATTAATTATATTCTTAATACAATCTACCTCTCCACAAAGAATCTGTGGAATATTGTTGCTTATATCCGTTTCAAAGTCTATTCCCTTTTTAAGAGCAATTTTTTGAATATCCTGCTCGATTTCATCAATCACCTTAATTGGTTCATAATTAACTGTAGTTAAATCCACGTCCCGTAATTCAATTCGAGAATACTCACGAATATTATCAACCAAACTCTTCAAGCAAGAAGTATCTTTTTTAATATCATTTTCTATTTCATTGGCTATATTTAAAAGGATTGTTGAATCAATTTTTCTATCCGCACTTGCTGCCTTCGAGATTTTTTCCAAATTATCATGTTCTTTTTTCTCATTATCTATATCCTCAGTAAGCCACATTACATGAGTGATTATACCATTCTGATCGCGTCTTGAAACTACAAATCTTCCTCTACGCCACTCATTATTAATATTTTTAAACTCAATTGTAATTGTATCGTTATTACCAAGACGCTCCTTTAAAGTTTTTAAATCAATAAAACTCATAACCTCTTTCATAGAGCTTTCAGCGGTACGATATTTCATGACATTTCTCAAATTATCCTGAGCATGAATACGTCCCTCTCCGATTATATCGGTGATAAACTTTTCACCGGTTTTTAATGGCATAAATGTATCATTAACCAAGTTAAGTTCGTGAGCAGAAATGTAGATGTTGGCTATTGAAGAAACGTGATAATTAAGCGTTTGAGCAGTCTCTTTCAACGCTTCTCTTTTTCTCTTTTCATCATCAATACTCTCAATAAGCCATAAAAAATGTTCTATCTTTCCTTGATTATTACGTTTTGAAACAACTAATCTTGTTCTGCACCATTCATCAAAACAATTATAAAATTCCTCTGTTATTACATCATTATCCCCAAAGCGTTCTTCTAGCGTTTTAAAATCAAGAAATTGGCGCATAGCATCCTTTGAAATTACATTTGTGTATCTGTCGATTACTTCATATGCTACCTCCTGTGCATTTTCAACCGGAGGTTTTAAAAACTCAGAAGCATTGGCCACATTCATCTTTATCTCACGTAATGTGTTATCTGTCAGGTTGACATCATGCATCGAAAAATAAATATTAGCAACTGATGAAATCTGATTATTCATAAGCTTAACAGCTTCAATAGTAGTATCTCTTTCTGTCTTTTCTTTATCAATATCCTCAACAAGATACATTGCACGGGCAACAAGTCCTACAGCAGTTCTTTCGGACACAATAAAACGAGCCCTGCGCCACTTTTGGTCAGAACTTTGAAATTCATGCGTTATTGTATTAACATCTTTAAGGCGTGAACTTAATGTATTAAGATTAACAAACTCAAGCATTTCTTCTTTCGACGAAGAAGCTGTATTTTCCTCATATATAGACTTGATAAGGCTTGTTGCACCATCCACGGATTTTCCAATTTGCGCAGCAGTATGTTTTTCGTTGTTATATATCTCACTATAGGTATCATTTAAAAGATTAATCTCATACATGGACATATAAATATCGGCTGTTGAGGAAAGACGCTTACTTACCCTTTCCAACATACGGCGTTTTTTGTTTGAACTAATCATTATTGTCAAGATGACAATTGAAACAATTATGACAATCGATATATGTAATATAAGTTTATTCTTCATTTCTTCCAGCTCGTTGCTTTCATTGTA
This sequence comes from Lachnospiraceae bacterium, assembly GCA_015057325.1. Lineage (GTDB taxonomy): Bacteria > Bacillota > Clostridia > Lachnospirales > Lachnospiraceae > CAG-590. The sequence goes on from SVEQ01000003.1 coordinate 70,330, forward strand.
AATCATCTTGTAAAACACAATTATGGTACCAGCAAAAAAAATTGCTGCTACCATAACTGTAATTATAACGCTTTTTATAATGTTAAGACTGTTGTTATCGTTTCTTTTGTCCATGAATCAAATCTTCCTCAATTACTACTCTAATAATTAATTACGAATCAAAGAACTGTCTTCCGTCATCCGTTACAAGTCTCTCAGTCTTTGGGTAATTAAAAATCTGTGCATTATCAGCATTCTTAGCAAGATAATCTTCAAATCTTGCTGCATACCATTTAGCCATTGGAAGATTATGTAATAAACAATTACCGCAATTTTCAGGCAAAACGCCCGGAACCTCATTAGCATCTTTGACAGACTTAAAAGCATTAAGAACTAATTCATATATTTCCTCGGGTTTACGACCTCCCTTAAGGATTAAATAAAATCCCGTAAGACATCCCATTGGTCCCCAATAGATTACCTCATCTTTCCAATCGGGATCATTTCTAAGATAAGTTGCAATCAAATGTTCCAGCGAATGCATTGCCAAAACATCTATAGCAGGCTCCTTATTAGGCTTTGTTACTCTAATATCATATGTTGTGATTATTCCGTCACCCACCTGATCCTGACGGCTTATAAAAATACCGGGAACAATTAATGTATGATCTACAGAAAAACTTGGTATTAAATCCATAACTAATCTCCTTTCAACATGTATAAATACACTATAAGAAAGTAACACAATCAAGCCAATGTGTCAATAAACTGCCTTATTAACCACTACTTATACTCAACGCACATCATAGTAATATCATCAAACTGTACTGCGTCGCCCACAAATCCATCAACATCATTTTTGACACTCTCTAATAATTCTGTAATACTTTTGTCTTTTGAATTACTTAACGAATTAACCATCGCTTCTAAACCAAACATTTTTTCATCTTGATTTGTTGCCTCAGGTACACCGTCTGTATAAAGAAACAACTTATCTCCATGCGATAATGTAAACTCATAATTGGTATAATTGATATTTTTTTTGACGCCAACCATCAAGTTATGTTTGGTCTTATATAATTCAAACTTATCACCTTTTCTGTAAATGGCAGGATCCTCGTGTCCCGCATTACAAGCAATGACTTTACCGGTTGAAAGCTCAATAATTCCAAGCCAGACAGTTACAAACATCTTCATGCTATTTTTTTCACATATTCTGTTATTCACATAATCAATAATTTCCGCAGGCGTCTTATCATTTGTCGCATACTCACTTAAAATAATCTTACAAACCATCATAAATAATGCAGCCGGTACTCCTTTCCCGGATACATCAGCCATAACCATCGCCAAATGATTGTCATCTACCATAAATATATCGTAGAAGTCTCCGCCTACTTCTTTTGCCGGCACCATAAGCGCATATATATCAAAATCATCTCTTTCGGAAAATGGAGAAAAGTCTGTAATAAGTGCACTTTGTTGTATTGATGACGCAAGTAAAAGTTCCGTATCTATACGCTGTTTTTCCATTGTGACAGTCGTAAGATTATCAATATAATTAAGCATGTCTCCCTCCATCTTATCGATAGAGTTTGCAAGAGATACTATCTCCTTAACCTTGCTGACGGTACTTTCTTTTAGTTTCCCACTTCCGGTGTTTTCATTGGCAAATCTTTCAGCTTCAGAGCGCACATCATTTATCGGCTCAACTATATGCCGTCTTAGATATATTGATGAAATTGCAATTGAAATAAGCATAAGAACAAGAGTTACCAGTCCAACATTCTTCACATATGCCCATCTGGTATCGGAAAGTTCCTCAACAAATCGTTGTGCACACATAATAGCAACAACTTTCCCCTCAGAATTACGGATAGGGACCAACCCCGTAACATGAGGCAATCCTTCACCGAGATTATCAATTCGGTCAATGGTAGCCTCTTTTAAGTCCTCTTCATACATTTTCCTGTATGCGACTTCGTAATCCTCATCGGCATTTTCCGATCTGTGACCGATTTCCCAAGGCGAATATGTACTATTATAGTTAAGGCAATTAAACACCGACGTAACATTCTTATAATCCGCATCAGGCTTGACTACATAGACAACAGACATATCCTGCGTATTACAAAGAACCGTAAGTTTCTCCTTTGTCTCCTTGTATTCGTCACTTGCTCCGTTCTCTTCAAGGTACTCATCAATATGATCTGCATTAACCATCGTCATTGCCGTCTTTGCTGTTCTTAAAACAGAATAGTTGTATTCTTCAGTAAATGATACCGTAAAACGATTATAGCCATATATTACTATTATTATGGCAAAAACAACCATCGACAGAACAATCTCGCCAATCATAAGAAAGTACATACTTGGTTCCCAACCAATACGTTTTTTCAATACCAATACCTCCCCCAAAAGCATTGTTCTTATTCAAACTCAAAAAGATCAATAAGCCCTGTAACCTCAAAAACATCTCTAAGCTCTTCCTTAAGGTTGATTATTTTAATGCCATTACCCTCCTTAAGTGTCTGGTCTGTAAGTACCAAAACGCGAAGTCCCGCACTTGAAATGTAATTAAGCTCGCCAAAATCAAACACAACTTCGGACACACCCGTCATTTCTCCCATAATTGCATTTTCAAACTTTGTTGAATTATTGGTATCTAATCTACCAAAAAGTTTAACATTAAGAGTATCATCATCCTTGGTTATTGAATAATCCATTGTATTCCCCCTTAAGCTACATCATTGCCGTTCTTAACCCCATTTGCCGCATCCATCATATTAGTAAGCGTTGTCTGTGCTATTGATTCAAGTGCCTCTAATGTATAGAAACCCTGGTGAGACGTTATCATTACATTAGGGAATGATAAAAGTCTTGCAGTTACAGAGCTTTGCATAATCTCATCCGACTTATCCTCATATACATAACCGGTCTCTTCCTCATACACATCAAGTCCAACGCCAAGGAACTTATTAAGTCTTATTCCTTCAATCAACTCATCTGTGTCAACAAGTGCACCTCTTGACGTATTGACAAGAATTACACCGTCCTTCATTTTCTTGATATTCTCAATATTTATCATATGATACGTATTATCCAAAAGTGGACAATGTAGTGAAATAAGGTCGCTTCGAGATAACAACTCATCAAGCGATACATATTCCACAAACTCCTTAAGATCAGGATTCTCATATACATCATAAGCAATTATCTTCATGCCAAATCCACGACATATTCTTGCCATAGCAGCACCAATCTTACCTGTGCCGACAATACCTGCTGTCTTGCCATAGAAGTTAACACCGCGAAGCCCCTTTAATGTATAGTCATTCTCACGTACCTTGTTATATGCCTTATAAAGACGTCTGTTAACTGCAAGAGCAAGTCCCATAGCAAGCTCCGCTACAGATTCAGGAGAATACCCCGGCACACGCTTAACAATTATTCCAAGCTCCTTAGCCTTCTCAACATCAACATTATTAAATCCAGCACATCTCATAAGCACATATTTAACACCTGCCTCGTGAAGAGATGTAAGTGTCTCTGCCCCCACATCGGCACTAACAAATGCGCATATTCCATCATATCCCTTTGCAAGCGGAGCGGTTACCGGCTCCAACTCGTGATCGATATAATCAATTTCTATATCGGGAAAACTCTCACTAACCGGACCAAACGACTTTTTATCATAGATTTTTGCAGCATAAAATAACAATTTCATATACCCTTCCTCCTTCATCAATACATTTTTGTTACATGTGTATATTATATCCCACTCATTATAGCAAATTAACCAAAAAAAAGATACCTAATTTTTATATTAGGTATCTAAAAATAATCATTCGCCCACAACCTCCGATAAAAACCTCGACGGCTCGAGTTCTCTGTTGTAGTAATGCTTAACTTCATATATGTGTAAATGATGCTTTGCACGCGTCATTGCTACATAAAACATTCTGCGTTCCTCTTCTATATCAGACGCAAGTACGGCTTTTTTGTACGGCGACAAGCCTTCATTTGCTTCCGCAATAAAAACAACATCATACTCCAAGCCTTTCGCACTATGCATTGTTGTAATCGCAATTCCCTTTTTCTCCTCCTTCACATTGGCTCTTGAGTGTGCAATCAGCTCCTCACGATATGCCGCTATTGAAGCAAACCAATCCTCATAAGTTTTATATTGTCTTGCCGCTTCTGCCACCTCGTCCAAAACATCATAAAACTCATCAACATTTAAATGTCTAAAATCTGCATACTCGCTCAAATAACCGTCATATCCAATCGACTTTCTGATAAAGTTAATCGCGGCATATGGCTTTAGCTTTGTCAAAAGCTCCAAATCATATGAAAGTTGCGTTATTCTATCCGCAATCCAATCTTTCTTTCCAAGCTTATCCTTAATTCTATCAAGGCTAACCACCTTTTCATCAAGCAAATCTCTGGATATATAACGGTTTGGTTTATTGATTATCCGAAGAAAGAGTGCCCTGTCGTTAGCTCCAAGTGCCGCATTGATATAATCAAATATGGTTCTAACCGCAAAATGATCATATATACAAGCCACCTTATCTCTCGTATAAAAAGGGAGATTAAACTCTAACAATCTGTGAGCAAGACTTCCCGCCTGTGCATTGGTTCGATATATAACACTCATTGCGTTATAAGGTATTCCCTGCTCATGATATTTTCTAATCATCTCCAGGATATGGCCGTTCTCTTCACTCCTGCTCTTCATATGATGTATATATATGGGTTCTTCATAACCCGAAGAGCTAACCAGTGTTTTTTCATATCTTGAAGAATTGTTCTTGATAAGCCTTGCCGAGCCCTCAACGATATTGGCATTGCACCTATAATTAACATCTAAAAGCGTCATTTGTGCATTCGGATAATCCTCCTTAAACCGAAGCATAATCTCCGGCCTTGCCCCACGAAATCCGTAGATACTCTGGTCATCATCACCTACAACAAATAAATTGTTGTCAGGTTTAGCAAGAAGCTTTGTGATTTCATACTGAAGCTTATTAATATCCTGAAACTCATCAACCAAAATATACTTATAACGCTTTTGCAGAGAAGCCAGAATATCCGGTCTTTTTGTAAGAAGATCATAGCAATAAACCATCATGTCATCAAAATCAAGCTTACTGTTTGCCGCTACCGTCTTATTGTATTCTCTGTATATCTCCCTAAAAACCTCCTCGCCAACAGTTGGTGAATAATAATTATCAACATCTATCATATCACCCTTAACAAGGCTGATTTCACTAATAATATCAGAGATTACCTCTTCCTCATCATCATATTCCAACTGCCTTTTTGCAATCAGTTCTTTTACCAATGTGTATTTGTTTTCTTCAGAGAAAATGTTGCCCGAATCATAACCGTAAGCAACCTTTAAGATATAAAAGAATACAGAATGGAATGTTCCAAATGTAGGACGGCGATTAAGACTTGAACCGTATAATTTATAAAAACGTTCCTCCATCTCGTTTGCACTTGCCCTTGTAAAAGTTATAACCAGAATATTTTCAGGTCTTACTTTTGCTTCATCAATCAAATACTTTATCCTGTGAACCATTGCGGTTGTCTTACCTGAACCCGGACCTGCAAGAGCAAGCATAGGACCGTTTATATGATGTATTGCATCAAGTTGTCCTTTGTTAAAACGTGACATATACACTCCTTAAAATGTACTTAAAATCGCCACCCGTTATACAGGTGGCGACTTAATTGTTGTTATCTGATTATGCATTCTCAAGTTTGGCAATACCAATCTCAATACGTCTTATCGACTCTTCCTTACCAAGTATATCCATTATTTCAAATGCACCGCCCGGTGTCATCTGCTTACCGGATACTGCGATACGTACAGGCCAAAGACCGGTACCGTTCTTAATACCCTTATTTGCAATATACTCCATAAGTGTATCATGAAGATTATCAAGTGACCAATCCTCAACATTTTTAAGAATCTCATACTCTTCCTTTAATATCTCAAGAGAGTTTTCTGAGTTGGTCTTCATTTTCTTATGAGTATAAAGCTCGATATCATAATCCGGCAACTCCTCAAAGAAATCGATATGATCCTTGATATCCGGGAATACCTCAATACGGGTTTTAACAAGCTCTAAAATCTCGTCTATCTTAACGTCCTTGGTAATAACTTCCTTCACATAAGGAAGTGCCTTTTCTTTGAACTTGTCAAAATCCATGTTCTTGATATACTCGCCATTCATCCAACGAAGTTTAACCATATCAAACACCGCCGGCGATTTGGAAATATGCTTATAATCAAATGCCTTACAAAGCTCCTCAAGAGAGAATATCTCCTGATTATCTGTAGGACTCCAGCCAAGAAGTGCCACAAAGTTAACGATAGCCTCTGTAACAAATCCCTGCTCTAACAAATCCTCATATGATGAGTGTCCGCTTCTCTTTGAAAGCTTCTCGTGATTCTCATTAGTAATAGTCGGGCAGTGAATATAAGTAGGTACATCCCAACCAAATGCCTGATAAAGTCTGTTGTACTTAGGTGATGAAGAAAGATACTCCTGACCTCTTACAACATGTGTAATTCCCATTAAATGATCATCTACAACGTTAGCAAAATTGTATGTCGGATAACCGTCTGACTTAATAAGAATCATATCGTCAAGCTCGTTATTGGGAACTGTAATTGTACCGTACAATTCATCCTCAAAGCTTGTTTCACCCTCAAGAGGAACATTCTGTCTGATAACAAAAGGTTTACCTGCTGCAAGATTAGCCTCTATTTCTTCCTTTGAAAGATTAAGACAATGCTTGTCATACTTTCTGATACTCTTGCCGTCTACAACTTCTTCCTTTAAGTTATCAAGTCTTTCCTTATCACAGAAACAATAATATGCTTCACCCTTCTCAATAAGTTTCTTAGCATATTCCATATAAAGTCCCTGCTTAACTCTCTCACTCTGGACATACGGACCAACGCCACCGTCTTTGTCAGGTCCCTCATCATGCAAAAGACCTGTTCCTTCCATAGTACGATAAATAATATCAACTGCGCCTTCAACGTATCTTTCCTGATCCGTATCTTCTATTCTTAAAATGAAATCGCCGTCCTCATGCTTTGCCACAAGGTATGCATACAAAGCTGTACGCAAATTACCTACGTGCATACGTCCTGTAGGACTTGGTGCAAATCTTGTTCTGATCTTTCCCATTTACTTACAAATCTCCTTTTAGTTACGTCCGCAACACTGCTTATACTTCTTACCGCTTCCACATGGACAAGGATCGTTTCTTCCGATCTTAGGAGGCTTTACAACAGTCTTTGATGACTTCTGTATCTTGTAAAGTTCTTTTCTTCTCTCTGCTGTAAGAAGTGGCTCCCACTCCTCTAATGTATAGAGCCATTCAGCGTTACAATCAACCATGTTCATGTATAACTGCTCAAGGTCAATATCAAGAGAAACCTTAGTATCCTCTTCCATGTTGTCGATATCATTAGGAGTCTTTAAACTGTCATTGATACCATCAAGGAAACCTGTAATAAGTTCGATAGTTGTATCATACTTTTCTGCTAATTCTTTAACTGTGCCTTCTACAACTTCATCAGGATTAGAAAGCAACTGCTTATAAATACCCTGCTCTACTCCAAAATAGTTAAGCCAGAACTGCTTTCCTTCCGGTGTTCTGTCATCGAATGAATACGCGTGATCACGCCAATCTTTAAGTAATGCCATTTCTTTACCATCCTTTTTGTATTTCTTTTATCAAATCAAGCCTTTGCCTGATTGTTTCCATATACTGTAAATGCTTTTTTGACAGCAGATTAGATTATAACAAAACCAATTTGATTTTTCAAGTTTCTAATCCTTTGTTTTTGGGGTCTCATTTATTGCTTCATCTGCAACAAAATTATCTTCTTCTTTACCGCTTACCAACTTTGTAAACCACATAAATACATAGAGTACTACAGGTACAACAATCATCAAAAAAAGCATTCCGAAAAACAACTTACTTCCTGTAATTGCACATACTATTGTACCTATTATCAAACCTATTATAACGGCAATTGTAAGCACTGCACTAATTCTTCTTACTTTTTTCATATAATACCCCCGTATAACATTTCAAGTCGTTCTTTGATTGTAGCCTCGTATCCTTCCTCAGAAGGTTCATAGAATACCTCGTCCTTAATCTCATCCGGAAGATACTGTTGTTTTACAAAATGTCCCGGATAGTCGTGAGGGTACATATAGCCGACATGTCCAAGTTCCTTAGAACCTTCATAATGAGCATCTCGAAGATACGGCGGAACAAGTCCTGTCTTTTTGTCTCTTACAACTCCTTGTGCTGCAAATATTGCATTCGTAACAGAATTAGACTTTGGTGCCGTCGCAACATAAGTTGCCGCGTGAGCAAGTATAAGATTAGACTCCGGCATTCCAACACGTTCAACCGCCTGGGCACATGCCGTTGCGACAACAATCGCATTGGGATCGGCCATTCCAACATCCTCACACGCACATATCATAATTCGTCTTGCTATAAATGTAACGCTCTCACCTGCTTCTAACATCTTTGCAAGATAAAATGTTGCCGCCTGAGGATCAGAACCTCTCATACTCTTAATAAAAGCCGAAATCGTATCATAATGATTGTCACCGTCTCTGTCATACTGATAAGCACGTCTTTGAATACATTCCTCGCACACATCTAAAGTTATATGTATCTTTCCGTCATCAGAAGGCTTGGTCGTAAGGATACCAAGCTCCACTGCATTGATAGCACTTCTTGCATCACCGTTACTCATATCCGCTAGAAAGTCAACAGCATTATCATCAAGCACGGCATTATAAGAACCCATTCCCTTTTCCACATCATATGTAGCTCTTTTAATAAGTTCTTTAATATCTTCCTGCGATAACGGTTCAAGCTTAAATATATGAGATCTTGAAAGCAAAGCCTTATTAACCTCAAAGTACGGATTCTCAGTTGTTGCACCGATTAATATAACCGTGCCGTCCTCAACAAACGGAAGAAGATAATCCTGCTGGGCTTTGTTAAATCTATGTATCTCATCGATAAACAATATAGTCTTCTTCTGGTACATTGCCATATTCTGTCCGGCTTCACTTACAACTTCTTCCATATCTTTCTTTCCGGAGGTTGTTGCATTGAGAGATTTGAATACAGCACTGGTTGTATTGGCAATAACCATTGCAAGTGTTGTCTTACCCGTTCCCGGCGGACCATAAAAAATGAGCGAACTTAATTTGTCCGCTTCAATCATACGATACAACAATTTATCTTTCCCCATAATATGCTTTTGACCAACAACCTCATCGAGAGTTGTTGGTCTTAATCTCTTTGCTAAAGGGGATTCTTTTTTTAAATTTGTTTCCTTCATATACTCAAACAAATCCACGAAGAAACTCTCCTTGTGTATTATTTTTTTGAAAAACCAAGTTTGCCCAAAAGTTTTCCAAACTTATCAACTGATATAGGCTTACAGATATAAGCATCATAATCATTACAAACCTGAATACTATCTAACGCAACTTCATCAAGAGCACTTACCATGATAACCTTTGCTCTTTCCTTTTGAGCAGACTTATATTTGCTTTCAGCCTCTCTTATCGCCTCTAAAGCCTTGTATCCGTCTAACTTGGTCATCATAATATCAAGACATATTAAACCAAAAGGTTCTTTCTCCTCTAATGCCTTAACTGCTTCATCCACAGCTGTCATTCCATTGTCAACCGCTGTAACATCACCATACTCAGAGAATAATTTCTCCATGAACCTTCTGTTGACAAAATCGTCGTCTGCAACTAATACTCTCATCGTGTCCTCCATGCCCATATGTCGTAATAATATCTAAGACTTGCTTATTTCTTAATTCGAAGTACTTCAGCGAACTTGTTAAGTGAAGTCTCGGAAACCTGTTCGTGAGTCTTACTCTCATTCTCTAATCTTCTATTGAGTAACGCTCGATACATTGTTCCAAAAACCATATTGGTAAGTTCTTCCGGTGTGAATGTGTCAACAATCTCACCTTCTTCTATAGCCATTGTAAACTCACGTCTCATAAACGCCATTCGCTCTAAAAGACAAGCAGCCATAGCCTCTCTGGTATTGACATTATGCAGGAGTTCTTCGTAGTTCAATACAATAGCAGAGATTTCCTTATAACCCGCATAATAAGTAGACAATGTCTTGGTAAACTCCATCGCCTTATCAAAATGCGGTATATCTTTTGCTTCCAATGTTGCTATAATACCTTTATCAAACTTGGTAAATGTTTCAACAACTTCAACCAATACTTCATCAATACCACCAAAATATCGATAAAGCAGAGACTCTGACATATTCTCCTTCATCGCAAGCGTTTTTGTGCTCAAAGAAGAAAGTCCGGCCTCACTAATAATCTCTATAGCCGAAGCAATTATTCTGTCTTTTCTGTTAACAAAGTTATTGTTCATATGAAACCCCCATATCGTATGTATAACACCCCACCTGCTATACAATGATAATTCTATGTTATAATTCGACATTTGTCAACCAAATGTGGCTTTATTATATTATTTTTTTACATAGGAGCAATGATTAAACGGTCCATCATCCTGTCAAAATAATATATAGAGTCAGAAAGCAAATCGATAAATCCTACTGACGATTTATTCCCTTCACACAAGAGATACTGCAAAAAAGAAGGATCTACACCCTCATATTCCGGAACAAGTAATACCTCATGCACACTTGAAGGCAAAACATATACATTAGCATTACTAACCTTGGCAAAATTGGCTATTACATTGTCATAAAGCATGCACGTTGCACCGTATGCTTTGTCGTGATTAGTAAGAATATACATATTAACATCTTGAGGTAAATCGCCAAAAACTTCAGAAGGAGCAGGCAGATTTCCACCTAAATGTTCTATCTTTTCTTTGTACAAATCTACAATCATATCTGTTATTGATTGAATATCCCACGGATATTTCTGCATAGTATTAAATAAGGCCCTCTCATATACTTCTTCAATACCCACGCCCCATTTATCAAACTCCTTGTTGGTTATAAGTGCACTGGCAATACCTACTTCATTAACATCAAATACATACCTAAATGTTATTGCAACATCCAAGTACCTCTTGTGTGGGCAACTTTTAAGAAGTTCCTTGTTCATCTCATAGTTAACAACTCTTACAACAAGATTACTTCCTACATTTGAATAATCGCTTATATCCACATATTCAATGTCATTATTATCCATCTCCTCTTTGTATCGATGAACAATATCCTCCATAATCATTTCAAGAGGTTTCCCCATTTCATAACTGTCATAATATGGTTTTAAATAAATGTTGGGACTTAAAGAACGGCCTTCCCTATGAATACAAACTGCATCAAGAACAATTCCGTTGTTCTTAACAACCTGCTGTATACTCAATGAACATTTACTTATGAAATCATCAGCTTCTTCATCCGATAATTTCATGTTTTTTCTCTCGTACTCCTCATAAACTTCTAAAAGGTTTTTCTCGATGTACTCTAAAAATTCGTCGTAATTCATAACTCATATCTCCTTTAATCGTAATTAAAAAATGTAAAAAGAAAATATGTAGTTAGGACATAAATGTGAAAATGTGCATGAGATTGCTTGAAAAATATAGAAAAAAAAGAAATCCTTTATCGCACGTATGAAATGATAAAGGATTTCTCTAAAATAGTCAAGAATAATTTTCTATGAAGTTTTCCAAGAACTTAACAAGTGTTTTCATCTGCTCGTCAGTTCCGATTGTAATTCTTAAATAATTGTCAATTCTTGGTTTATTGAAATATCTTACATAAATATGATTTGCTTTTGCTGCCTCAAAAATTGCCTTAGCAGGAACATCTTTATGTGATGCAAAAACAAAGTTTGTATGAGTTTCGGGATAAGAAAATCCAAGTCTTGTAAGTTCTTTGCAAAACCATTCTCGTGTATTCTTAACCTTCTCTATCATTTCTTTGAAATACGCATCATCACGAACGCTTTCAACACCAAGTACGATTGATGAGTAATTCATAGTGTACGAGTTAAACGAGAATTTAACCGCGTTTAATGCCTTGATAAGTTCAGGATTACCCATTGCATATCCTATTCTCATACCTGCCATAGAACGCGACTTAGAAAATGTACGAACTACAAGTAAGTTGTCATATTCATCAATTAATGAAAGTGCACTATCCGGTGCATAGTCAACATATGCCTCATCAACAATTACAACAACGTCTCTATTATTATCAAGTATTTCTTTTACCTTATCAATTGGCAAATATACACAGGTAGGTGCATTCGGATTAGGAAATACCACACCACCGTTTGTTTCCTTATAATCTGAAGGTACAATATTAAAGTTATCATCAAGTGCCTTTGTCACATAAGGTATTCTGTATAAATCAGCCCATACATCATAGAAACTGTATGTTATATCCGGGAAAAATATCGGTTTATCCGAATTAAAAAATGTAAGGAACGCCATTGCAAGAACATCATCGGAACCAACACCGACAAACACCTGCTCCTTGTTCAATCCATGATAATTGGCAAGTTCCTCTACAAGTGCCGTAACCTCCGGATCAGGGTATATTCTTAACTTTTCAAGATCAAGCTTAGCATTTAACACCTTGCTTGACGGCGGATACGGATTCTCATTCGTATTAAGCTTGATAACATTAGCGTCTTTGGGTTGTTCTCCCGGAACATAAGGTTCAACGGTTCTTACATTCTTCATCCATTCTTTCATAGCATCAAAACTCCTTCTTACTTACGAAGCCTCCTGCATCTTAGCAAGCTTTGCTGCCTGATCGGCTGCAGTCAAACTATCAATAATTTCATCAAGGTCGCCATCCATAACCGAATCAAGTTTATGAAGTGTAAGCTTAATTCTATGGTCAGTAACACGTCCCTGAGGGAAGTTATAAGTTCTAATCTTCTCTGAACGGTCTCCTGTTCCTACCTGACTTTTTCTAAGTTCAGCTTCTGCATCATGAGCCTTTTGAAGCTCCATATCGTAAAGTTTTGCACGAAGTACCTTCAAGGCTTTGTCCTTATTCTTTAACTGACTCTTCTCATCCTGACACGAAATAACGATTCCTGTAGGGATATGTGTAAGACGAACTGCCGAATCCGTTGTGTTGACACACTGACCACCGTTACCGGAAGCTCTAAACACATCAAACTTACAATCATTTAAATCCAATTCAAAATCAACTTCTTCCGCTTCAGGCATAATTGCAACTGTCATAGTTGAAGTATGGATTCTTCCTCCTGACTCTGTCTCAGGAACTCGCTGAACACGGTGAACTCCACTCTCATACTTAAGTCTTGAGAATGCGCCCTTACCGTTAATCATAAATGAACATTCCTTAAAGCCGCCGATTCCGTTCTCATTAAGACTTATAAGTTCTGTCTTCCAATGCATCTTATCAGCATACTTCTGATACATACGGAATACTTCAGCAGCAAAAAGTGCTGACTCATCTCCACCTGCACCTGCACGAAGTTCAACGATAACGTTCTTATCATCATTAGGGTCTTTGGGAAGAAGGAGAATCTTTAACTCCTGCTCAATAATACCAACTCGCTCTTTGGCATCATTTAACTCTTCCTTGGCAAGCTCACGCATTTCCTCGTCTTTTTCTTCCTCAAGCATCAAAAGACTGTCCTCAATTGCCTGCTTAGCGGCAAGATATTCCTTATACTTATCGGCAATAGGGGCAAGCTCGCTCTGCTCCTTCATAAGTGCCGTATATTTTTCCTGGTTATTAAGCACGTCCTGATCGCTTAACTGCTCTAATACTGACTCGTAACGAGCTAACAAATCTTCTAATTTATCAAACATTTTATAATCTCCTTCAAAAATTAGTCATTATTAAGTATCTCGTAACGACGCTATAAATGACCAAAAACAACTCTGTCCTTACCCGCGTAATCTTTATGAACTTCAACGCCCGAAAAACCTTGCTGTTTCATTAAATCAGATACTGCCTTTCCCTGATTATATCCTATCTCAAACATTAAAGTTGCACCATCATGCAGATAGCTTGTTGATGACTTAATGATTTCCTTGTAAATATCAAGACCATCCTCGCCACCGTCAAGTGCAAGTCTTGGCTCAAAATCCTTAACCTCAGGCATTAATGTGTCTACAATAGCACTCTCAATGTATGGTGGATTGCAGACAATTAGATTGAACTTTTCATCAATTCCTTCAAAGAGATTCCCATTATTAACCATTGCCTTAACATTATATTTGTCAATATTTTTACGGCACACATTAAGGGCATCTTGTGATATATCACTTAAATACAGATTGATATTATCGTTGTATAGTTTAAGAGATATTCCTATACAGCCGCTTCCACAGCAAAGATCAAGAACATCAGCTTCTGTCTTACACTGCTTACCTATCAAATCATTGGCAAGTTCCACCAAAATCTCGGTATCACTTCTTGGAATCAATACGTTTTCATCTACAAAAAATGTATAATCCATGAAGTGTGCAAAGCCAAGTATATATTGAAGAGGATAATGTTCACAACGCCTTTTTATAAATTCTTTGTATTTATTCTCTTTATCAGCACTAACACTCTCATCACTGTTGGCTAGCATATACATGTAATTAACGCAAAGTACATTCTCAAGCAACACCTTACGCTCGTATTTTGCATATTCATTACCGCTTATCATAAGCTGCTCTTTTCCGTAATCCAGCAATTGTTTTATGGTTGACATCTAGAATCCCTCTAAATCTTCCTCGTCATCAAACTCGTATCTTACTCCCGGTGTTTCAAGGCCCTGTGCCTCGTTAACCGCATCAACATATTCCTGACCGTAAATAACCGCTTCAACAGCAATTATTGCAACCTGAATCATTTCCTCATCAGGCTCTCTTGTAGTAAGCTTCTGAATCCACATTCCTGGAACACTAAGCACATTGAAAAATGCATTGTCATGTCTTCCCGCTAAACGAATAATCTCGTAAGAGATACCTGCAACAACAGGAATGAGTAATAGTCTCAATACAAAACGAAGCCACATTTCTTCAGCCGTAATAAACATAAATACGATAATACTTACAATCATAACGATAAACATGAAGCTTGTTCCGCAACGCTTATGGTAACGCTTGTACTGCTTAACATTGTCAGGGTTTAATTCCTTACCCGCTTCATAACAGTTGATTGTCTTATGCTCTGCTCCATGGTACATGAACAGCCTGTTAATGTCTTCCATTTTAGAAATTAAAATGACATACAATATAAATATTAATAATCTTATTACTCCCTCTATGAGCGAGACCACATAGTGATTAGCCACATATTTTGAGCAAAACTCAGCAATGGCTGCAGGAAGTAAAACAAACAAACCGATTGCAAGTAATACAGAAAAGCATACTGTAAAACCGATTAATACGCTTTCTGCCTTGTCCTTAAATATGTCCTTAAAAAGCTTGTCTGCTTTGGTTTCTTCCTCTTCCTCCTCAAAAAATGATGAAGAATAAGATAATGTTTTCGTTCCAAGTGTAAGAGCCTCAAGGAAATTAACAATTCCTCTGAAAAAAGGAAGCTTAAAAAAAGCATGTTTATCGCCAAAAGACTTATACTCATTAAGTTTCACACATATTTTCTTGTCCGGAAGTCGTACCGCTGTGGCATATCCGTTAGGGCCTTTCATCATTACGCCCTCAAGAACTGCCTGACCTCCGAGTGTTCCCTTTGGTAAACGATTTTCCATATAATATATACCTCATAAGATATTTTACAAAAACAAAAGGGTTGAGATTATATTCAATCCCAACCCATAATCGTTACTAGTCCGCCTTGTTAACGCCGTACTTACGATTGAACTTATCAATACGACCACGTGCCTGAGCTGATTTCTGCTGACCTGTGTAGAAAGAATGGCACTTTGAGCAAATCTCAACGTGAATCTCTTCCTTTGTAGATCCTGTAACAAACTCATTACCGCAGTTGCAAACTACCTTTGCCTGATAATAATCTGGATGAATTCCTTCCTTCATTGTATAACACCTCTCTAATAATATTGGCAGATTCCAACCCGCCTGGTTAATTAAAATTCCCACAAAGATTAACTCTCTGCGTAAAACAACTTCTGTATTCTAGCATATAAAATGACAGAATGCAAGCATTTTTTAATCAAATGACGCAACTCTGCGAAACTCTTCAACTGTTGTTATTCCCTGTTCCATCAAATCTATACAACTCTGTCGCAAGGTTTTCATTCCCTGCTTTTCTATAGCGTAGTCCTTGATGTCTTCCGTAGTTGCTCCCGAAGAAATCATGTTACGCAATTCCTTATCTACTATAAGAATCTCATGTATTGCCGTTCTACCACTGTAACCTGTATTGTTACAATGAGGACAACCACAAGCCACCTTAACTCTTGGAATGTCACGACCAATAAACTGTCTGTCCTCTTCCGATAAAGTTCCTTCCTTACAACAATAGGTACATACTTTTCTTACTAATCGCTGCGCAATAATACCATCTAGGGCACTTGATACCATATAAGGCTCAATACCCATATCCACAAGACGAATAACCGATGAAGCAGCATCATTGGTATGAAGAGTTGAAAGAACCAAATGTCCTGTAATAGCCGCTCTTATTGATATGGATGCCGTCTCCTTATCACGAGTCTCACCAACCATTATGATATCAGGATCCTGTCGAAGCAATGCCCTAAGACCAACATCAAACGTAAGTCCCGCTACCGGATGAACCTGCATCTGATTAAGTTTTGGAAGGTTCTTCTCAACCGGGTCTTCAATTGTTGAAATGTTAACCGGACGATTTGAAAGTTCAGCAAGCATCATATAAAGTGTTGTAGACTTACCTGAACCTGTAGGACCCGTAAGATAAATGATTCCGTTAAGAGAACCAAGCATTGTCTGAACCTTTTTATAATCCTCTGCATTCATACCGAAAGTACCCGGATTATCTATTGCGGAATTATTAGCAAGAAGTCTAAGCACCGCTTTCTCACCAAATGATGTAGGTATAATCGAAACACGAACATTTACAATCTGGTCTCTTATTCTTACTCTGAAGTGTCCGTCCTGCGGCACACGTCTTTCTGCTATATCAAGTTCACCCATTATCTTAATTCTTGCAATAAGCGATGCGTGAATGTTTTTCTGCAAGGTAACATATTCAACCATTGCACCGTCTATACGCATACGAACCATAGTGTTTTTCTCGAATGGTTCAATATGAATATCGGATACATTATCTGCGTACGCCTTATCAAGTAAACTGTTAACCAGATTGATAATAGGCGTATCGTCTGTACCGTCTGAAGTGTCGATAAGCATTTCATCAACACCGCTGTCATCCATGTTCTTGTTGGCAACCGTAACCGCTTCTTTTGCAGCAATCTCTGCATAGTAATAATGAATAGCATTCTTAAGCGGTTCTGCCTCTGAAATAAACAAATCAATTGTTTTTCCTGTTGTCTGCCTGATATCCTCGATTCCATAAAGGTCAAGAGGATCATTTACTACCAATTGCAAACGGTCATTATCAAGTCCGATTGGAAGCATAACATAATCATTGGCAAGTTGCTCAGGAATAAGATCAACCGCCTCAATATCCACTTTCGTATTGGATATATCAATAACTTCTATGTTAAGTTTCTCTGCCATAGCGCCAAGCATCTGGCGTTCTGTTACAAGACCCAACGTAATTAAGATTGAACCGATACGCTCACCCTTATGCTCCTTCTGGTATGCAAGTGCTTCCTTAAGTTGGCTGTCCGTAATATAGCCCATCTCAATAAGAGTATCTCCAAGACGAAGTTTTCTAATTGCATTATTGTCAAACGAAGGTGCAGCCGGTCTTTCCTCTGTCGGTGTTATAGTCTGTGTCGTTGTAACACCCAAACCCAATGATGCAGTTTTATTATCCATATCGCTAATTCTTAATTTCATAACATCACTCCACCCTTTACTCGGTTTTTTCCAAAAACTTCATTCCGTCATACATAAACATATCAAAGCATATAACAAGTCTTGCTCCGCTACCGTTATCAAGATTGACTAACTCGCCGTTAACATACTGATACGGAAGAGTTGTCACGTCAGACCATTCAAAAGAAGTAACCGTTATTGCCTTATCATTTATAAGTTCATCAAGAAGTGTCTGTGCCTTATCGTGTGGTCCGTATACATCCAGTGTTATCGCTGTTGAATATACATTGGCGGGTGATGTATCAGTCACATTGTAAGCACCTGTATCATAATTAATTGAAGCAAGCAAATCCAAATCAACAATTTCACTGTCGCTTTCTTTCTCATCAGAAGAAGCACTGTCCTCTGATTCTTCAGCCAACGCCGCCAATGCTTCGGCAGCCTCTATTTGTTTGGTCATTTCCTCGGAATTAACATACGGATTATACACTACCGGCTCTTTTCCTGTTCTGATTCCCAAATTGATAACTTTAAGACCATGGCCTAATGCCTTATTGGTAATAAGTTTATCAACATCAGATGAAGGCATTTTTTCGTAATATCTGGAAGAAAGTTCCTCTGCCATCGTCATAGCCTTCTCTTCGAAACTCTTAATAATTTCTAAATGATATAACTTTGCTTCAATCGTATCATGAGTAATCTGTGCATCGTCAAGTTTTACGGAAGTCTTGTCAATCTTTTTGTTAAGCGGTCTAATTCCTAGAATATAGAACATAGCAACAATGACGATGATTCCCAATATGTACAATAATTTCTTGTCTCTTGATGTTATCTGGGTCGTCATCTAATCACCTCCCCGCATTTTCCGCAAGAATACACTCCAGATTGGCAACCCATTGTCCGGAGCTGTTAATTTCCGAGTAACCAGTATAATTAATTTCATAAAAACAATCTTGAGCCTCTAATCTCTCTATGAAGGTATTGATTGTTTCAACATCGTTAAATGTTGCCGTAATTCCGACAGTACCTGTATTTGAGTTGTAACTGTCTATAGTTACTTCTCCTAGTCCCGACACCGCACTAACAATAACCTTGTTAATTGTCGATAACGGCATCGGAAAACTCTCTATGTCGTTTTCCAACAATCTAAGAGCATTAACATGATCGCTTAAGCCCTGTACTTTCGAAGACGACTCATCATACTCTGCAACCATCGAAAGATTGGTCGGATTCATGTTATATTCCTCAAGTTCCTTAAGTTGTGCTTTTCTATTGGAATATATCGCGGCTCTTGATAACGTAATCACCAACATTATCGCAAAAACAGCAATATGAGGAATACTAAGTGCTAATGCCCGCTCTCTTTTTTCTTCGTCTACTTCACTGCCCTTACCATACATTTTAAGAAGGTTTCTATGGTCAGAAAGTTGCATAAGACCTGCCGTTGGATAGAACAAATCGTTAAGCGAATAACTTCTTTCCCTGTAACTAATCCCCTTCATTTTGTCGAGATTATGTACTTTCATGCCTTCTGACATATTCATGGCAACCGCACGTTCAACATTTATTGCATCATCACTTGTCATTCCCGCCAAATAAATTTCAGATATTGAATCCTCAACCTTCTCAGATTTGGAGAACTGTTCTATCTGGCTGACCGTTCCTGCAATTTCTCCGGCAAACTCCACAGTTCCGGGATTATTAAAGGTTCTTGTTGTTGTCGAATAAAAGTACTCGCCATTAACAAAATAAATAGCCGTAACCGTCATTCCGTCTCGAAGCATAACAACACTGTTCGTGTTGGATGCAAATTTCATCTTTTTTAAGAAATTAACAGAAACACCAATTCCGCTGTTGATCTCTTTGAGAGTAATTCCTGCCGCCTCAAATACCGAAACATAATTAGCGACAAAATCCACGTCGGCAATTTCTGTACATACCTTCATAGTCTTTTTCTTATTATCTTTGCCAATTACATAAAAACCTAATAGTCTTTTACGCTCTCCGCTTCGTTCTTCAAACTCTCTTTGAAGATATGTAGCCGCTTTGGCGTGTGACATTATAGGCATATCCAAAACTCTTACGGAAATCTGTGGCGTATTGATAACAAGTCTTATTCCTTTTCTTGGAAGTTTCGTTCTGTTCCATAACGATGTAAGTGCATACTCAAGTCCTTCAGGGTCTGTTATAACACCGTTTAGAAAACTTCCTTCCGGCATTTCGGCAAAATGAACCTGATTAACAGTAACATTTTTGCCACTGCTTTGACCTCTTAAGACTTCAATATCTGTATTGGACAAATATACGGTAAGTCCCATAGTTAATCCCCCTTTTATAATGAACCAATCTGCTGATATGATTGATAAATCGGCACAATTACTGAAATAACGATAAATCCAACAATGATAGCCATTACAACTATCATTAAAGGCTCGATATATGAAACCATCTGACCGATTGCTCTTTCAGATTCAAACTCCATATCATCAGCAATCGAATCAAGCATTGTATCAAGCGAACCTGCTTCCTCGCCCACACGAACCGAGGATTCTAACTTTCTGACAAAACCGTCAACCTTGCCAAGTGCAGTACTTAACTGTTCACCTGCTGTCGTATCGGCAATAACCTGCTTAAACTGTTTCTCTATGTATAGATTGCCAATAGTCTTGCTTGCAATATCAAGACAAGTAATAATCGGAATTCCCGAAGAATACAACGAGCTTAATGTTCGCGCAAATCGTGCAGTATATATAACTTTGAACAATTTGCCAAGTTTGGGCAAATGAATCTGTATCATATCAAGAGCATACCGGACAGCCGGCAGTTTCTTCATGAAATACATAATCAACCACAAGACAACCGCTCCGATTATTAACGCATACCAGTATTTAACAACAAAATCACTTATCGCAAGCATTATTCTTGTCGGTAAAGGAAGCGTCTTCATCTGTTCAAACAGTGTGTTAAACATCGGCATAACAAATCCAAATATTATTGCAACCACAATAACTATCAATACTGCCAATATCTTAGGATATGTCATTGAACTTTTGATTTTCGCATTTAAATGATCCTCTTTTGTATATTGAGCGGACACTCTAAGTGCCGTTGCATCAAGTCCGCCACTGCTTTCCGCTGCTTTGAACATATTAATAATCAATTGTGGAAAAACTCCTACCATTGAACTCATTGCAGTAGATAAAGGAACACCCTGCATTACTTCTCTGGTCACATCTTTGTAAACTTTTCTTTCATATGGCGTAATAGCCTCATCTTCCGATAACATTTGAAGTGCTCTTACAAGTGGTATGCCGGCACGCATTAGAGTTCCAATCTGTCTTGAAAACTCTGCTAACGCCTTGGCTTTTAAAGGCTTGTAATTAGCCGTCTTGGTCATATCCTTGGCATCCACCAACATAAGGTCTTTCTTTTTCAGGTGCTCGTGAAGATCCTGTTCATCACCGGCAGGCATAAAGCCTACGACGATATTACCTTCCTTATCCTGTGCTTTGTATTTGTAATTAGGCATATCATCGCCCCCTTTTCGTATAATATGCTATCCGCGAATCATTGCCGCAAGTTTAAGATATGCATTAAGAATATCCATACCGCAAATTATCGCTATAATATATCCCGTACATAAATACGGCCCAAACGCAAAATGATCCTTGCTCTTTAATTTTTTTGCAAGCAAAAGAACTATTGCATATATGCCGGAAATCAAAAGACTTATAGCAAAACTAACCACAGTTAATTTCCAACCAAGCATAAGTCCTACCGCCACTGAAAGCTTGACGTCACCGCCGCCAAAGCCTCCGTGAACAACACTCGCTATAATAAACATCGGAACGCTTATCACAAATGCTCCGATAATATGTTCAGTTAAACTAACCCCCGGAAGCGTAAGTAATGAAATTACCGCAATCACAAGCGTTGCAACAACATACTTATTGGGTATCTTCATTGTATCATAATCCGAAATAATAACCAAATCCATTACACAAAAAAACAAACAAACCGTCAACAAAAATAACAGTCTTGAAATGTTAAAATGTGCAATTACATCAAGCGGTATCCCAATGGTAAACCCACTTGCCAGTGAAGGTGCATCGCCAAATCTGAAAAACAAAAAGACAAAACATATACCGCCAATTATTTCATTAATAAAATCACGAACCGGCAACTTCTCGTTGCAATATCGGCATTTACCTTTTAATAAAATATAAGAAAAAACCGGAAACGTTTCTATCGCCTTAAGCATTGTGCCGCAACTGTCGCACTCAAAATGCTCATTAAGTATTTTCTTTTTCTTATTCTGTCTGCAGATTATTGTATTAACAAACGAAAACGCTGTTGTACCCAATATCCAAATAAAAACAAGCAACAAAATATGCAAAAAAATAACCATAATCACACCACCATTTAATTATTTATATTCCAGTAATTTGAGTGTGTAATAGCCGTCCCAAATGGCTGTTCCATCGTCTTTTTTCTTAAATATAATAATATAGCCGTCCTTCTGATATGTAAATGCTGCCGGTTCATTATATGCACCATCCCACGCCTGAAGAACAATTTTCCCGTCAGCATCTGCGGATTTAAGTATCTTTTCCTCAACGCCGTCTGCCATTCCGTTTCTTGTTGTCGGATTATATATTATTCCGCCAAGTGCATATTTTTCTACCGCTTCCATCTTAAAAGCAATTCGAATATCTTTAGCCTCCTGCATAGCGTGCCTGACACCCGAATTAATTCTTAACCAGAAAAAACAAGCAAAAAAAGCAATAAAAATAAACAGCAAAACAAGAATTGTTGTTGAAACAATTCCCGTTTGGTATGCATCCGTATTTCCAATTGATGATGAATCATAACGTCTGCGTCTTCTCATATTGGCCCCCATAAGCAAAATACTAAATGACATAAAGAATTACCCTTCTCCGCTTGCGAAGAAGGGCGTATATTCTTGTTATAATTGTTTAGTTTCCACTACCTGATCCCGAACCGCCACCGGTTCCGGTTCCGTTTCCGTTTCCTGTCTGTTTAGCGGCAGTAATTGTCATTGTATCTGTATCCCATGAGCCAGAACCATCTGTCTTCATGGATACAACTACAGTACTTCCGTCCTGTGATGTAAATGTAAGACTTTCTACATATTTCAAAGTATAGTATTTGTGTTTGTCAGTACTTGAATCGGTTGAAAGATATGTAATATCTCCTGAAGTGACAACCGTAGGACTAACAAGTTTGTTAATCTCATCTTTTGCAGCAGCAACAGATGCGTAATGATCAAGACCGTTAGCATAGTTCTCGTCATTGACAGCCTGAAGCGCTGTATAAATAGAGCGAGCCTCCTCTAAATATTTAGAGTTTCTTGCTCTGTCAATGTATCCAAGCAATGCGGGTACAAGTAATGCAGCAAGAATTGCAAGAATAACCAATACTACAATAAGTTCAACAAGTGTAAAACCATTTTGATCTTTTTTAAGATTTGATAATTTCTTTTTCATAGAAACCCCTCCTTTCACTTCTATCAATTCTATCGGCATATATGCCTAAAAAATAAATAGTAAAATTAAAATAATTTTTTAGTAGATATCGCTATACATTGTACTGTCATTATTATAATATACTTTGTTTTGAAGTGCAACCCTTCTGTTCTTTTTGTATACTTTACCTTCCGCATTATTGACAATTACAGATACATCAACATACTTAACAAGGCATTTACCGTTTGCATCAGGTGCCTCGGGCACAACAGAGAACTCAAGTTCAATTGTATAGTCCTGATAAAGCTGCTTGGGAAGTTTCTCTTGAGCGTGCCAGCAAACCTTACCACCGGTTACAGTCGAATAATTACCGGAAGCATCTGCAGATGTGCCTGATACTATTCTATCCATGTAAAGTGTTTTGTATGTCATAATATTCTTTTCAGGATAGCGATTATAGTATCTCATCGTAAGATAATTCTCGTCGATATTTTCTACTTCATCTTTCCTTACTTTATCAGCATCTATTAAAGCATCTTTACAGCCGTTAGTATCTATTTGAACCGCAGATGCACCATCGTTAATATTAGATAACACAAACTCAAGCGTTGAACCCTTATATTCGCCACCGGACGGGCTTACCGCTACAAGTTTTCCGCCGGCATTCTTTTCTCTTACTTTAACATAACCATTATAATCAGAGCCCTGCATTGTTCTTATATCATTTTTAACCTCTGCAAAAACAATATCCGCAACCGAGATGGCACTCATCGTCTGCCGTTCGTTGTAATAGAAAATAATCGCATGCGAAATACACATGGTTGCGACTGTCATAAAAATAGCAAGTAACGCAAAAGTCACAATCAGTTCAACCATGGTAACGCCTTTATTATGATTATTCTGTTGTCCTCCTCTAGATTTCTTCATACCATTAATCTCCTGTCGAGAATAGATAAAGGTTTCTCGTATTAGGCTGGGTATCATCAGATGTAACAGTATAGCCCGATGCCCCCTCCTTAAATGTCACCTTTGCAGTGTATAACGAAAAGTCATATGTACTTGCTGCGCCACCGGAAATATCATCACTTTTAAAGGTATATGTTACCGTGCCCGAAGTACCTAATTTGTAGCTTTCCGGCGAATCAAACTTATCAGCTACTGCCTTCTGATAAAGTGCATTACTCCTATCAATATCCGTTGCTTCCATCATTAATTTTGAAGCAAACTGCATGCAACCGTAAAGGATGGCCATAACAAGTGTAAGTACAACAAAAGCCACAAGTATTTCAACCATTGTCATTCCTCTGTTTTTTTTCTTATTCATTGTCGGCCACCTCCTTTAATAATACTCGCAAAATGTGTATTTATACTTACCGTTTCCACTGTCTTTGACCGCCTGATACTTAGAAGTACAAACAGACACAACCTTATCATCTTCATATACGGAAATCTTAACAACAAGATTATCCGGTGAACTCTTCTTATCAAGCATAAGGCTTATTGAGCCATAATAAACCGAAGGTGACGGTGCCGTCAAAGTTTCAGTTTGTTTGGTATCATCTTTCATAAAATCATCAATATGTGCAACCAAATCATCGCTGCTACCTGTGCCGTTGGCTTCCAGTTTAATTTTTAGCGCTTCGGAAAACGACACAGCCTGTTGATAATATGTTTCATCAAGTCCTTCATCATTGATCGTAGCAAAAACCTGATATGCTGCCATAAGCAAGATTACCGACAATATCATAACTATCGTCATTACAAGTACAACAACAATCATCGCAGCACCTCGATTACTATTATTCATTTTATAATTGGTGCATAACTTCTTACTCATGGCAGCCTCCCATTAATTAGTTATTTCAAATGCTTTCTGGTATGTGCCTCTTACATACGAGCCACCTTCAACCTTATCACAAAACGCTCTTTCTAGATAATATTTCTTATTATCATTACCGGCACTTATATCAAGTGTTACTCCTGCCACTGACTTATTTGCTTCAAAAACATTCTTGCTTAGTTCAAGTTCTTCAAGCACACCGGCAATCGAATAACCTGTAGTATCATAATCTTCTGTATAACCTGCATACCAAATACATACAAACAGATCTTTAAAATCACTTAAATCAATTCCGCTATCAACATTTAAACTAACAGATACATTAGTCTCCGGATTTCCGGCGGTTAAATTAATATACTTATCAGGTAATGTTCTTGCAAGAATAGTCGTACCGGCAAAGCCATCTATCGCTTCTTTAGGGGTTCCGCATACAGCAACACAGAAACTCTGCATATTTCGGGGCATATACGATGTCAGGTTTGAGGCAGTCTCAAATTTAACCGAAGCAGCTGTATATGTTATATTGTTACCATTAACTGAAACATTATCACCTGTTACCTTAACATTTCCAATTCCACTTGGAATTGCCAATGTCCTGTATGGCATATAAATTGTTCTATTCGTTGTCTCACTGACTACCTCAGAATTATTATACGCATCCTTAATAACTGCATATGCCTTTAAGTTTGTAGTACTACCATCCGTTTTTTTGTTATTTGAACGTGCCACGCCATACGGAACCGTAATTTGTGAAACTCTGGTCTTAGCATAAGTTACTCCTGTTCCCAGTTTGATGCTATGTTTTTCATTTTCACAATCCGGAAGTTCCACAACAATCTCAACATTATCGTCATAATCTTCAGGATTATTAAGCTTTACAAACTGTCCCTCATCACCAAGCAATATAATCGATATATCAGGCTTATTATATGTCTTTTGTGTAATTTCACGATAAAGAACGTATTTGTTATAGTTATTTGTAGTATCTGTTGTTGTCTGATATCTTTCATCTGCAAGTGGTGTCACATAATAATATTTCGTCTTATCTACACCGTCGGTTACATCTATTAAAACACCTTTTTCTCTTGCATTAACGAACGCACCTTTATCATTATCATATGCAAGTTGCTTTGCAACGTCCTCTGATATCTTAAAATACTGATGCAAATATCTTGCAGAAGCATTATCTGCGTTGTTAAGACCTGACTTTGAATACCAAACCGCAAACTTAAAGTCATGGTAACCGCTGACATCATCAATGGTTACGGAAACCGGTTCAGAATACTTATAAGCTGTTGTTGAATAGCCAAACTTCATCAACTGATCTTCACTAAGATACAACGTAACTTCCTGATCTTTGTCATCCAGTGCATATATCTCATAGCGATAATACTGTGATATATCATTATGAGAGTTGTATCGTATCATTCCCTTAAAGGTAAGTTTATTTTGTGCATCAACGATAAACTCGCCTGTAGTCTCAGGGTTTGTTCCTTCTTTGTAAGCAGCTTTCGTAGCAAAAAGATTAACATTTACTCTCGCCTGCAAATCCGCCTGTAAAATCGTCTTGTTATTGGTTGGACTGTACTCATACGCCTCTGAATCAATAAAGCCGTCACACTGTGCTATAAACTTAAGTACAATCTTTTCGTTATTAAGCTTACATGCATGATCAAGAACATCATCAATCATTGTATTGTCTGAAAGGTTAATCGCGAAAGTATTATTATCCTTTAATACAATCTTTGTGTTACTTTCAGTATAATCCTTGTAGTTGATAAGTCTTGCATACCATTTCGGTTCTCTTCCCATACAGACAATTTCTATCTGAGGTTTTGCAAGTTTTACAGAGCGGAAATAATACTTAGTATCAGACGCCTTGCTCATGTCTGTAATAAATCCTGTCGCTCTAAGTTTGTTAGAAGCCCACTTGGATGTAGTTTCGACATAATTATATACATCCCCCTGACCAGGAGACGCATACCACGCCTCTATTCCAAACTCTGAATATTTATTAAGGTCTATTGATGAATTAGCTGAATAATATCCAATCTCAACATGTGCACTTCCACCTACATTTACAGGATATTCATCTTCTGCAATGGTCTCATGCCAAGAAATATCATTACCCGCATCATCCTTACCATTGACAACTCCATAAAGTTCTACCCTAAACACCTGCGGTACATCCGGGGTTATATCCTTATTATCCCACTTATCAAAGTATGTATATGATAATGTTCCGCTATATGTCGGTTTGCTGTCGGCAAGTTTATCGCCTCCTACATCCGGTGTAAGTAGTGCGTTAATATTCTTTGCTGTTGCATTCTTTGGAATAAATACCATTTCTCTTACAATCTCTGCATCAAGACAACCGTCTGCCTTTGCGTAACAATAGATTTCTTCTCCAACTCTGCCTTCTGCAATATCAGTAGCAACAACCGCATTGCGAAGAATCTTATCATCATAAGACACATCATCAGACATCATAATATCAGCCTTGGTAAGTTTAATGGTTTTATTAATTGTTGAAGTATTATTCTTGTAATTATATACACCAACCTCAAAGTTAGGATTATCAATATAATCCTTGAAATCATCGGCATTCTTAAGATGAAGCATCCACTTGCCAGCATACGATACTATCTCGAATTCAGGTTCCGGAAGTTTCGGTTCAAGTTCAACATAACTCTTGATTGAATCCGTATCCATGATATCGCTGTAATAACTTTCGGCATCAACCTTTTTCTTGGCACGACTGTCACGTACTCTTACAACCGCATAATGCTTAACTCCAACACCCATTACGTTATCGCCCGGAGTATCGAAAAGATAAGTCGTTCCGTAAGATGTTTTATTTTCTGTTACAAAAGCATATCCCTCTTCATTACCTGCTGCCTTTGCCTTATATTCATCTAATTTGTCAGCCTCAAAGTCAACATTGGAAGGAAGACTTACATAGTTAAGTTCTACATCAAACTCAGTAGCGGTAGGCACGTCCCCGCCGTCCGGTTCAACTTCCCACGAGGCACTGTATTTACCTGCAGTAGTACTCTTGGTAACATTTACATTCTTAATCTTATCAGGATTCTCTTCCTGTTTCTTAATACACTCTGCAATATAATCCATGTAGCAGTTATCAAGTTCAAAATAATCAATATCATATTCATCGGCAACAGGTGTTCTGGAAGCCTTAAGCTTATTGTCAAGATTGATATTACCATGGTCAGTTTCTGCCTGACTCTTGTATTTATCCATTTTCTTGGCTCTTTCTGTGTAGAAATGGTCAAGAAGCTTATTGCTGTATGGTGTAACATCACCGGTTTCCGAGAATTTGTATATTATAGGATACTCCAGCAATCCGTCTGCATCGGTATTGATATACACCTTATCATCCTTAACCCACGCATTGGAAGAATCAAGCCACGTCACGTCATATCCGTCCGGCTCGGCAATCAATGCATAATTGTTATGATTAGTGCCATACGAAACGGTAATGAGTCGGGATGATTTGATTTCCTTACTAAGCTTATCTACCTTGTCAATATACTTCTTATTGGAAATAGTTGAAGGAGAGCCCGGCTCACCGTCTCCTATAAACGCATTAACCAATGTTGCATTTCCCTTTAAGTTGGTCGAAACATTATTATTGACTCTGGCAGAGAATCCGGTACTTCTTATAAGTCCCGCACGATTACTGTATTGGAATGAATACTCATCCATATAATAATTATTGCCATACACTTTGTACGGTGCTCTGTTACCATCATAAGAACCTGTTTTGAAATATGCAATTGCTCCACCTTTAAACAAATAGCCTCCGCCGGTATTATCATATCCTAACATACGCAGGCTGAAACAGTTCTTAACGGCTGTGTATCCGATTTGAGGATAACTCGTAGAGTATTCATCACGTCCCGAAAGAATACCTCCGTTCTTAAGTTGATAATACTCTCCCGTCTTCGCGCCTTGTGAACTACGTATTTCAGACGAATAATTACGGCACGAATCAACATTAACAAATATACTGTTAACAGTCTTTTTATCCTTAATACCATCTTTTGCAAAACATCCGATTGTGCCAAGTATTCCCGCACTCTTTGAATGAGCATATATTTTGGCATTAACACCGTTAACACATTCCTTAATATTTACAGTATAAAGCTTCATAGCCTCCGGTGCGGAAATCTCGCCTACTATACCTCCAACATCATTGGCTGTATTATTTCCAAGCTTTCTCATTATTTTATTGGTTTCCTTATCGAAGCCTATTGCAGGAAGTCCGACAGTTCCATGATTCTCACAATTAACAATGTCATTAACCTGGGCCGGTTTAAGCTCAGAATAGTGTGCAACAATACCTCCGGCAGTTCCACTGTATCCACCATCATAAGCATTGGTATATCCTGCCATAAGAGTTCCGTAATTAAAGCAGTTTGAAACCTCACCGCCATTATTCTTAACTGATGCAATAACTCCACCGACATTGTTTCCATAATAGTTGACAACCGTTCCCGCATTAACACATCTGTCTATAAGCCAACCCTCGCCTGTGTCATTATCCTGAGTTCCGATAACACCACCGACATAATAAAAGTTGTTATTGTAATTCAAATCCGTTACCCGGCCATATTCATTCATAACAGAATCATCCTCAGATAATTCCTTAAGTTCAACTCTGACATAAGCAAAGTTGATATTGTTGTACATCACTTTGCTTGCGGATACATTTTCTCCAATCACTCCACCGGTTGAAACATACCTTACCTTCGGCAGATAATTCTCAACAACCCATCTGCCGGTTGCGCAATTCATAACCGATCCCGAAGATGTATTAAAGCCACAAACGCCACCAATACAGCCGCATCCGTTACTCATTGAAAGCACAAAATCATTACCCGATAAATCATACTCGGCTTTTGATAATGCATACTTATACTCACTTACTTTATCCGGAATATAGCCACACTCATCTGTAATCTCATCCTTGAGCATACCTGTATCGGAATCAATAAATGTCTGCGTTAATTTCTTTCTTGCGGCACGTTTCTTAGATTCATCTTTTGATGTCAACTGACTAAGCGTAGATATTATCTTTGTAGCAAGCTTCATATCGTCAGCGTTCTCGTTAATGGCAATGAACTTGTCATTTCCGGCATAGAATTCCTTATCGGTATAACCCGAAGCAGTAATAGTTCCTTTATTAACCGCCGTAATACCACCGGCCATACCATTGACAAGTGTAAGTTTAGTATATTTAAGTCGTTTGCCGCTGTTGTCAAAGAGACTTGTTATGTAACATTTATTGATAGTCGAGCCCTTATAGTTAATACCGCACACAGAACCGATTGACGAACATTTTGAAAGCTTTGTGTCGTCATCGGCACTTTCTCTAAAGTTACCGGTTCCCGTAATCTCCATATCAGCGCCGACAACGTAGCACGAATCAATTGTTCCGGCAAGTGAATCATTTCCGTTTCTCGCAGCAATTCCGCCAATAGCCATAGATGCCTGGCTTCTCTTTGTCTTGACAATCTTTCCGCCAAAGAAACAATCATTAATTCTTCCGAGATTATTGCCGACAACACCACCAACCGTCTCAGCCTGGTTGTTATCAACAAGATTAAATGTTACATTTACATTCTTAACTACTGCCTTGTTATTATTAACTCCGACAGCACCGCCAACCGTAAGTTTTGTTTTATTGGAATTGTAAGCAAGATACTCTCCGGCCTTGCCCCCGTTAACAACACCACTATTCTCTCCTACAAGGAAGCCGATAGTATCCATTTCGTTACCGGAAATAACTATTGCATCATTTTTTCCAATAGAATTTATCGCCGACCTGCAGTTTGCCACAACACCTGTTGTGTGGTTGGTTGAAGTTATCGAACCTGCAACTTCCATATTACCGGAAATCTTAGGAATGTAGTCATTGTTATCGTTATATTCATCAGCAACGGCTCTATCAAACTTACACTCATACACATATCCGAAGTTTTCTGAAACAATACCTGCCGACACACCTTTTGTCGCCTTAGGGCTTCCGTAGGAAGAACATTTTGCCACGAAGCATCCATCTGCATTAACACCCATTACTCCACCGACAAAATCATAACCGCTAATATCACCGTAACTTGCACAATTAATAAGCTGCGCATCTTTAAGGTTGCTCGGTGTCAAATTATCTCCGGCACCGTCAACCCCACCCAACTTATTATCCGCAAGAGCGGAGATAAACATATTACCAACTATACCACCCGTAAATGATACACCGACAACGTCAGCTTTGTTGATGATTGACGTATCATTATCAGAAACACCAATTCCTAATTGATTGCCGTTTGAAGCATACTCTCCGTATGCATATCCAAAAACTCCGCCTGTACCGTATGCGTAGTAGTCCGCATTGGTCTTTCCGTTAGCGTCCTTCGTCTTGTCATTTAAAATCTCTTTTCTTGCCGCAACATCTGTTACATCCGGTGTTTTGGTAAAATCATCACCTGCAATATCTGCTTTAACCGTACCTGCAGTAAAGAGTTTATCAAACAGACAATCTTTCGTCATGTAAGCAGTTCCGGAAATCATACCCACTCCGGCACCGAATATTTTATTATAATTATCCTCTTTGTCTTTGTAGGCATCTTTATCTTTTAATGCTTCACTGTCATCATTTAATTTGTAGGTCACCTTCGCCTCAATCTTAGAGTTCTTATCAAAGGTAATCTCACTTATGCTACCCTCACATCGTCCGCAAACAATTCCACAAGCTTCAACACAGTCAGAATATATCGAATCGTCCGCTGTTCCGTTAGCAAGAAGATAGTCCTCTTTTGAAACTACAACCTCACATGCCTTTTTAAAATCTAATTTCTTAACGGTTCCCTTACTAACACCAAATAAACCAACCGTCGTCGCATTGTTGACAGGCGAGTTTGGATTCTTTAATGTACCGTCATCATTTCTCTCATAAAATACACTGCTGTCATTGGCAAGAAGCAAGTCCGTAACTACATGACCGCCACCGTCAAACTCTGAATCCTTAAGTAGTGTTGGGATTGTCGGGAATCCTGTTTTTGACGTATCTAACGAATCAAAAGAATTGCCCGCTACTGCCCCTGCTAGACTTGAATATATTATCCCGTCCTTCCAATCCAAGTCCTTCGTGACTATGTATGTATGCTTTTTGCCGTTAACATCGCTGTAATCTTCTGTATATCTGACATTGTATAAATGTCTGAAATTAGCGATTTCAAACGCTGTATCATCACCATAATATGCACTGGTATTTTTCTTGGTGTCAAAAAGGTCATTCTCAACGTTAGAATCAACAGACCCACCAACTGCATAATCTACCAAAGCATCTTTAGGTTCAACTGAAACTCTAGCAAATAAATCAATCGGACGCACGCCCGCAAATCTTGTAATACTATAACCAACACGGTCTGTTCTTCCGTTGTCATCAAGTACCTTCATAAGCGCTGTCGACTGTGATGTCATCATAGCATCAAGCATAACAGAAAGTTCATATACCGTTTCGTTATTAGAATCTTTCGAACTAATAAATGACAAAACAAACGGATACTTACCAAGGCTCTTGTTATCAGCATCAAAGACCTCAAGTTCAACACGTTTTGGAGTATCAACCGGAACATCTGATACCATGCTTCTGTCAATATCAAATGAACAAATTCTTTTTTCGGTATCTCCCTTTTCATATAATTCAATATTAAATGAAGTATCCGTATCAGCATTACTTGAATTACTGTTAACTGTAAGGAACAATGTATCTTCATTGTGAAGCATTGCATTCTTAACCTTAAGTTCCTTCATTTGATTAATCTTAACAACATTAACCTGATCAGACGAGTAATATCCTACCGTATACTCTTCTCGATATTCAGCCTTTCTATGATCTTTGGTGATGTGGAAGTCACCGCGAACCTCACTGTTTTCTTCAGCGTACGATAAAGACTCTGCCCAATTACTGTAAAATACCGAATATACTTTCTTGGCAGTAATATCAAACTCGACAACAATCGAACCGTTAAGCTGCTCGCTGTCGCTTATATAATCTCTTAACAGATCAAACAGAGGGTTATTGGAACCGGCCTGATAGTCACCCTTCTTAACTGACAAATATCCATATGTATGTTCAACATCTTCATTATCCTTATGTAACGGAATGCCATAGGTGGATTTGCTAAGTCCGCTTACACCTGCAGAAGCAAAGTGTCCACCATGTGCAGGCATGGAGTTTTCCAAATCCTTCATGTACTCATCAAGTACTCCACGACTTTCTGCAGCAGATAATGCAGACTGTGCTCCCATATATATCGTACGCGCTTTTTCTTCACTGCTTATGTACTCATAGTGCTCTATCCAACCCATGATACCCCAAAGTGCAGCACTCATCATTATTGAAATTATAGTCAGAACAACAATCATTTCTACAAGCGTAAAACCTGTATTATGTTTTTTTGTCATTACAGTCACCACCTTGTATATTATATAAACACATAGTTATCTATATTGTATATCGTAAAACTTATGTATTATTATAACAAAAAATCCTGAAAAAATTCAGGATTTTTACAAATTTATCTTCTAAGCAATGATCTTTTCATCATTTCAATAAATTCTTTATTATCTTTGGTACGAACAAAGAGTTTAAGAATCTCCTCTATTCGCTCTTCCGAACGGTTTCCGTTGAACTCACGAGACATTGCATTAACAACCTCTTTTTCGACTGAAGTAAGAAGTAAATCATCTCGTCTTGTACCTGATTTGGCAATATCAATCGCAGGGAATATTCTTCTCTCCGAAAGTCTTCTGTCAAGAACAAGTTCCATATTACCTGTTCCCTTAAACTCCTCAAATACAACATCGTCCATCTTCGAACCAGTTTCGACAAGTGCAGTTGCAAGAACCGTAAGCGAACCGCCTTCTCTCATGTTTCTTGCCGCGCCAAAGAATTTCTTCGGCATGTGAAGTGCTGCAGGATCCAGACCACCTGTAAGTGTACGACCGCTCGGCGGAACCGTTAAGTTATAAGCTCTTGCAAGACGTGTTATCGAATCAAGAAGTATTACAACGTCTTCCTTATGCTCAACAAGACGTTTTGCTCTTTCAAGCACCATTTCAGCAACTCGCTTATGATGCTCAGGAAGTTCATCAAATGTCGAATAAATAACTTCAACATTAGGTCCTTCTATAGTTTCTCTAATATCTGTGACCTCTTCAGGTCTTTCATCAATAAGCAACACTATAAGATGCATATCTCTGTATTTTCTGCTAATACTTACTGCTATCTGTTTAAGCAACGTTGTCTTACCTGCTTTAGGAGGTGCAACAATCATACCACGCTGCCCCTTACCGATAGGTGCAAGCAAGTCCATTATTCTCATAGATACTGTTTTTGAGTGTTCATTTTCAAGTTTAATCCTCTCATCCGGGAAAATTGGTGTAAGATCCTCAAAGTTCTGTCTTCTTCTCGCATCTTCTACAGAATAGCCATTAACGGTTTTTATATAGAGTAATGCTGCAAACTTCTCACGTTCGGTTTTTATCTTTTGATTACCAACAATAATATCACCTGTTTTAAGATTAAACTTTTTAATCTGTGCCGGAGAAACATATATATCGTCATCACCCGGAAGATAATTCTCACATCTGATAAACCCAAAACCATCCGGCATAACTTCTAATATACCATTAGCTTCCTTACCGCTATCAAGTTCTGCAATATCTTCAATCTCCTTCTTCTCATTGGATGCCGTTTCTTTCTTTTCATTATTTACAGGCTCTTTTACCTCATTTGATAAAGTCTCTTTTTTTCCTGCAGCCTGATGCCCCTTTACAGCGTTTAATAATTCGACAAGTTCATTCTTCTTCATGCCGGAAACACCTTTAATGCCAAGTTCCTTAGCCGAATTCTTAAGCTCTGTAAGTGTCATTTCTTCATAACTCATATACAGAGTTCCCCTTTCTGTTATTAATTTTGATATATTGTGAAAAATTAGGAATTAACTGATAGATTCGAAAATAATGAAATCCATGATCTTAATTATGAATAAAAAGAAAAGACAGCATATGCACTCCTTACAAATGCTGTCTATCTTTTTCTAGTGTCTTAAGCCAAGACTCTCAACAAGAGTTCTATATCTGTTGATATCAACCTTCTTTAAGTAAGCAAGCATGTTTCTTCTCTGACCTACTAACTTAAGAAGACCTCTCTTTGAATGATGATCCTTTGGATGTGACTTAAAATGCTCCTGAAGGTCAAGGATTCTTGCTGTCAAAAGCGCGATTTGAACCTCCGGTGAACCAGTATCGTTAGTACCTCTACCGTACTTCTCAACGATTTCTTTCTTCTGCTGTGCTGTTACCATAGCATTACCTCCTAAAAATATAAATATAATCGCCAATAACCCGGACTAAGGTCGGAGTTTCCTACGTCTGAGTAATGGTTTCACATGAGGTATGATAACATAGCACTTTTGTTTTGTAAACATTTTTTTGAATCATTGCGTAAAAAATAAATATATGCTATCATTTATTGTCACAAACAGCATTTTATAAGGAGACAAATATATGGCAGGTTCATCATTCGGTACTATTTTTCGTATTACAACATGGGGAGAATCACATGGAAAAGCATTAGGGGTTGTCATTGACGGCTGTCCGGCAGGATTGGAACTGTCTGAAAATGATATAACACCGTATATGAATCGTAGAAAACCCGGACAATCCAGATTTTCCACACCTAGAAAAGAAGATGATTCTGTTGAGATTCTTTCAGGAATATTCGAAGGTAAAACAACAGGAACACCAATTTCAATGATTGTTTATAATACTTCACAAAAGTCTCATGACTACAGTGAAATCGCTACTTACTATAGACCCGGACATGCTGATTATACCTTCGATGAGAAGTACGGTTTTAGAGATTACAGAGGTGGCGGACGTTCTTCCGGAAGAGAAACCGCAGCTAGAGTTGCTGCAGGTGCGGTTGCTTGCAAAATACTTGCACAACTAGGTATTACCGTATCAGCATACACTACATCAATTGGCGACATCAGTATTGATTACGATAATTTCGACAAAGAAGAGATTTTTAATAACAACCTCTATATGCCTGACAAAAAGGCTGCAGAGCTTGCTAGTCAATATTTACAAGACACTTCAAAAGCCGGTGATTCAGCAGGCGGAATTATAGAATGTGTTGTAACCGGTGCTCCATCAGGTCTTGGCGATCCGGTATTTGAAAAACTCGATGCAAATCTTGCAAAAGCAATAATGTCAATTGGTGCAGTCAAAGGTGTTGAAATCGGCGACGGATTTGAAGTTGTGCATTCCAACGCATCCAAAAACAACGATGCTTTTGTTATGAAAGATGGACACGTTGCAAAAGCAACAAATCATGCCGGTGGAATACTTGGTGGTATAAGCGATGGAGATATGATAATACTCCGTGCAGGCTTTAAGCCAACTCCATCAATAATCTCCACACAGCAAACCGTCAACAAAAATCATGAAGAGATTGATATTTCCGTAAAAGGAAGACATGATCCGATTATTGTTCCAAGAGCTGTTGTGGTCGTTGAAGCCATGACTGCATTATCCATATTGGATTCACTTCTTATAAATATGACCTCTAAACTTGATAACATTATAAAGTTTTACAAATAATTAAAGAATACATAAAAATAACTGCTGCCAAAATATTTGGCAACAGTTATTTTTTTATAAACAATATGTCGTAATAATACACATTATCAACTACGTAAGAACCAAGTCCCACGCAATCCATGTCCGTTTCTTTTAATAATTTAGCGAAGTTGTTATCTAACTTAATATGTTCTATAAGCTGATTGATTCCATAATCAGGTTGTCCACCATACGAAAATTCGCAACCATTCTCACATTTAATACCACAATCCTGAATCAGTCTTTTGACATCACCATCATCGGCAAATCCGTTAACCAACGCCGACGCCCTAAGCACCGCACACGCCGTAACTTGAGAGTCCAATGAGATTTCCGGCATTCCGTAAGTTTTTCTACATTCGTTGATATAAAGATATACAGGATAAAGCATTGTTGCATTTTCATCAACACTTCCATCTGAATTGAAGATATAGGTAGTATCTTCAATCGTCATAACTGCATCATGAACTCTTGCACCATTCTCATCAAAGTAGTATCTATATCCGTTAATAGTTTCAAAACCTGTTACAATTCTACCCTTCTCGCCTCCGTAGAACCAATCGTCTCCATTTTTGTACCATCCAACTACATATTCTGCATTAGTGTTGAAATAATACTTAACCCCTTCGTATTCAACGACACCGGTTTTGATTCTTCCATCTTCTTCCGTGATGAAAAAGTAATCTTCATTATCAATTACACCGATTTGTATAACACCATTTTCATCCGCATAATAATACGCATCTTTATCTTCTACATAAAATTTTCCGGTCTTTAAATATCCATCCTCATCAAAGTAGTACATATAATCTTCAATATCAGT
This sequence comes from Lachnospiraceae bacterium, assembly GCA_015057325.1. Classification (GTDB taxonomy): domain Bacteria; phylum Bacillota; class Clostridia; order Lachnospirales; family Lachnospiraceae; genus CAG-590. The sequence continues at coordinate 108,142 of SVEQ01000003.1, forward strand.
AAAACCGATAGCATACTCACCGTCTTCATTGGTGTATCGACGACCATTTTCGTCCTCGTCCCAATATGCATGAACCGAATTATTGATACTAAAGAAAATTACCATGGTTGCAATGAATACAACCGGAAAAATTATCAATAACTTTTTATTCATATATACACCTACATGTTAGCTCTAGGATGTGTCTTGTTATATACTTCTTTAAGCTTTGTATTAGCATTTGCTTTAGCATAAATCTGTGTTGTAGAAATATCGGAATGTCCTAACATTTCCTGAACAGACTTAAGATCCGCTCCGTTATTAACTAAATGCATTGCAAAAGAATGTCTTATAGTATGCGGAGTTATATCTTTCTTTATGCCTGCCTTTCCTGAATAATATTTAATTATTTTCCAGAAGCCCTGTCTTGTCATTGGAGCGCCCTGACAATTTGTGAAAAGGAACTCCTGCTCTTGAGTACATAACGCTCCTCTTGCATCCTTAATATATAATTCCAATGCATTTTTTGTTTCTTTTGTAAACGGTATTACCCTGTCCTTATTGCCATCTTTACATTCAATATAATCCAAAGAAAGATTGACATCACTAAGTTTGAGTGTAATAAGTTCAGAAACTCTTATCCCTGTTGCATAAAGCAATTCCAGCATTGCCTTATCTCTTATATCTTTTGGTGTTGTTCCGCCCGGTTGTTCAAGTAAAAGACTAACCTCATCCATAGTAAGAATAACAGGAAGCTTCTTCTCGATTTTGGGTGGTTTTAGCACCTCACTCGGATCTTCCAAAATAACACCCTGTTTAACAAGGAAAATAAAAAAGGCCTTGATAGATGCTATGTTTCTTGAAACAGTTGCTGATGACATACCTTGTTTTTCAATCTGCAAAACATACGAATTCAAATTAGTTCCAGTAATTTGATTAACATCCTCTATATCGATATCTGTCAAATAGTTGTAGAGTTTTTTTAAGTCTCTTCGATAAGATGCAACTGTATTCGCACTTGCACGTTTCACATTCGTTAAGTAGTCAACGAACTCTTCAATCTTTTGTAACATTTCAAGTCCCCTTAAATATAAAATAACATAATCACATTATAAATGCTAATTTACATAAAATCAAACATTATTTTTCCGTCAAAATCTTGTAATTACGTTGTTTTCGGCATTTTACACAATTAGTGGTGTTTACATAATCAACCCCTACTACATATTGAAAAAAATAATTCAAAAAAATTATGTAAATATAGTTCTACCGAAACCCCAAACAAGAAAAAAATAATAATTACAAATATTTTAAGTAAAAAAACAAACTTGTTAAAATTATTACAAAGGCATTTATTCTTGTAAAAAAAGAATCTTCCGAAAAGATATATAAACCCAAAATAAAATAATATAATCGGTATAAAAATAATCCAAGTAATGCATATTCCTTTTACGTAATAGAGCGTAAAAAAATATGAGTAAATCAGACCATACGAGACACCAATAAAACAACAAAACACAAAGGCGGATAGATAATAAGAAATTACAAACGCAATAAGTAAAAACAAACTCAACTGAACTAATCTTTCTTTTAATATATATATAACAAAACTTTGGTTTGTTTCTATCAAAAGAGAATAATCAAAATCAGAAAAAAGTTTGCCATAAAAAATAATATAAATTATCACGCCACAAAGCATCCCCAAAAACAACGGCAAAAATGTAACTGCTTTTATATTGTTATCTTTTTCTTTCAAATAATCACCTCTAATAACAGTATATGCCGTTACTCAACACGTTAATTACCACAAAAAAAGAGTCCGAAATATATATTTCGGACTCAGAACTCGCATCGGTCAAGTCTATTTAGCGTAATCCGTTACACGTGATTCTCTGATAATATTAACCTTAATCTGACCCGGATACTTAAGCTCATCCTCAATTCGCTTAGAAATATCTCTAGCCATAAGAACCATGTCGGCATCACTCACCTGCTCAGGAACTACCATAATACGAATCTCTCTACCTGCCTGAATTGCAAAAGATTTATCAACGCCCTTAAACTCGTTGGCAATGTCTTCTAACTGTTTTAATCTGGTTGTATAAGTCTCTAATGTTTCACGTCTTGCACCCGGTCTTGCAGCTGAAATTGCATCTGCAGCCTGTACAATACATGCAATAAGTGACTCAGGTTCCACATCTCCATGATGTGCCTCTACAGCATTAATAACAAGAGGTGTCTCTTTATACTTTCTACAAAGATCAACACCAATCTGTACATGAGATCCTTCCATCTCGTGATCAACAGATTTTCCTATATCGTGAAGAAGTCCTGCTCGTTTAGCCATACGAACATCCTCTCCAACTTCTGCTGCAAGTAAACCACATAACAAAGAAACTTCCATAGAATGCTTTAAAGCATTCTGTCCGTAACTTGTTCTGTACTTCATTTTACCAAGTAAGCGCACAAGTTCAGGATGAATTCCCTGAACACCAACTTCAAATGTGGCATTCTCTCCTTCTTCCTTCATAGTCTGCTCGACTTCTTTCTGTGCCTTCTCGACCATTTCTTCAATTCTTGCAGGATGAATTCTTCCGTCAAGAATCAATTTTTCAAGAGCAATTCTCGCAACCTCACGTCTTACCGTATCAAAACTTGATAAGATAACCGCTTCCGGAGTATCATCAATAATAAGATCTACTCCTGTCATTGTTTCAAGAGTACGAATATTTCTACCCTCTCTACCAATGATACGTCCTTTCATTTCATCATTAGGTAGCTGCACCAATGAAATTGTGGACTCTGCGACATGATCAACTGCACACTTCTGTATAGCTGTCACAACATACTCTTTAGCCTTCTTACCGGCCTCTTCCTTGGCTCTGTTCTCCATCTCCTTAATGAGAACAGCTGTTTCATGTTTTACATCTTCTTCAACAGTTTTTAATAAATATTCTTTTGCTTGTTCAGAGGTTAATCCAGAGATTCTCTCCAGTTCCTGTAGTTTCTTTGATTCAAGCTCTTCAACTTTTGCTTTCTGCTTTTCCAAAGATGATTCTCTAGATGCAAGGCTTGCTTCTTTCTTCTCAATCGCTTCAGTCTTACGGTCAAGATTCTCTTCACGCGAAAGTAATCTCTTTTCCATACGTTGAACTTCGTTACGACGATCTTTAATTTCTTTATCAAGATCATTCTTGGTCTTGATTGAATCTTCCTTAGCTTCTAGGAGAATCTCCTTCTTCTTGGCTTCAGCATTTTTAACGGCTTCATCTATGATCTCTCTCGATCTGTCCATTGCATCACGGTTTTTCTTTTCAACGACATTCTTACGATATGCGTTGCAGATAACCCATGTGACAACAACAGCTACGATTAAAATAATAGCAAAAGCAATCAAATAGCTTGGTTCCACAGGAGCACCTCCTTATTTAATTATAGTGTACTTTACATAAGCACACTAATAAAGTGTATCTTTTTTTGTACATAATGTCAAGTAAAAGAATAATATTATTGGCATTTTTTCATAATTTGACTATTTATCTTCAGCAACTTCTTCGTTCTTGATAAGTCCTGCCGCTTCACGAACCTTAATCTCTATTTCCTTGGTAAGTTCCGGATTATCCTCAAGGTATACTTTGGTATTCTCTCTACCCTGACCTATCTTCTCGCCATTATACGAGAACCATGCACCGGATTTATTGATAATATCCATCTTAACTGCTAGATCAAGAATATCACCAACTTTGGATATACCCTTACCAAACATAATATCAAACTCAGCCTCTCTAAACGGTGGAGCAACCTTATTCTTAACAATCTTAACTCTCGTTCTGTTACCGATAACTTCACCGTTCTGTTTGAGTGTTTCAATTCTTCTTACATCAAGTCTTACAGAAGAATAGAACTTAAGTGCACGACCACCTGTTGTTGTTTCCGGATTACCAAACATTACACCAACCTTCTCTCGAAGCTGATTAATAAATATAACAACACAGTTAGATCTGCTTATAACTGCAGTAAGTTTTCTCAATGCCTGTGACATAAGTCTTGCCTGCAGCCCAACATGAGAGTCTCCCATCTCACCGTCAATCTCTGCCTTAGGAACAAGAGCAGCAACCGAATCGACAATTATAACGTCAACAGCTCCCGAACGAACCATTGTTTCTGTAATCTCTAACGCCTGCTCTCCGTTATCCGGCTGTGAAATATATAAATTGTTAATATCAACACCTATATTACCTGCGTACACAGGATCAAGTGCATGCTCTGCATCAATAAATCCAGCAATACCACCATTCTTCTGAACCTCTGCAACTATATGAAGTGCAACTGTAGTCTTACCACTTGATTCAGGACCATATACTTCTATAATTCTTCCCTTAGGTACTCCACCTATTCCAAGTGCAAGGTCAAGACTTAAAGAACCTGTAGGAATTGCTTCAACATTCATGCTTGCTGCGGAATCACCAAGCTTCATAACTGTACCTTTACCAAACTGTTTCTCAATATTCGCAAGTGCGGCATCAAGTGCTCTCATCTTATCTTCATTACCAGCCATTAAATCATACCTCCTGAACATCTGTTCGTTTTTTTATTATACTAATATAAATAATTTCTTTTGTCAACAAAAAAATCGAATGTATTTTCGATTTTTGTATAGCAACTATTAAAATCAACATAAATAAGGGAAAAAATAAGATACCTTTCAGACATTTTTAATTTAGCATAATACCGCCAACTTGTAAAGAAAAACAATATATATTATAATCTTTCATAATATAAAATAACGAAAAGAGAGAGAAACAATGAAGCATGTAGGTATCATTGCCGAATACAACCCATTTCACAACGGTCATTTTTACCAACTTTCCAAGGTAAAAGAAATGTTTCCCGGAAAAAAAATAATAGTATGTATGAGTGGCGACTTCGTCCAGCGTGGCGAGCCTGCACTTCTACCGAAAACAATCAGGTGCAACATGGCACTTCAAGGTGGTTGCGATGTTATTCTTTCTTTTCCACCCATGTTCTCATCTGCTTCATCGGAACATTTTGCCGCAGCAGGTGTTCTTATGCTTGCAAAAACAGGCGTCATTGACACCCTTTGTTTCGGTGCCGAGTGTGATGACTTACATCTGTTAAGCGACATTGCAGACATATTTATAAATGAGCCCGATGCCTACAAAACATCGCTAAAGACCGCTCTCTCAAACGGCCTTTCATTTCCAAAGGCACGAGCATTTGCCTTAAAAGAATGTTACCCTGATTGCAATTACGAAAGCATTATCAATCAGCCCAACAACATTTTGGCAATCGAATATATTAAAACAATTAAACGTTACGCACTTCCGATTACACCTGTAGTTATCAAGCGTACAACTTCAAACTACAATGATTTATCTCTGGAAAGTCCGATTTGTTCAGCTTCAGCACTTAGAAACGATGTACAAAAAAATGATAATTTTAACGTATGGAAAGAGCATGTTCCGGAGATTTCATATAGTACTCTAACAAAATCCCCCTACTCAAAACCAATATATTTTTCTGATATATATGCACTTTTGCAATATCGTATAACGAGTGAACATGGAAGCCTTACAAACTATCACGAATGCAGCGAGTTTGTTGCTAATCAATTAGAAAAAATTTCATATTTCCCGACTTCATTTGACGAGTTTATCAATAATTTGTCAGGCAAGCACATTACAGAATCAAGGCTTAGAAGAATAATGCTCAATATCATATTGATGCGTACAAAGGAAAAAATAAAACTTCAAATAGACAATGAGTATGTACCGTTTATAAGAATACTTGGCTTTAATGAGGATAGTGCGTTTGTCCTTAAAGAAATGAAAGAAAACTCTAGCCTTCCTATAATTAACAAGACCGCTAATGCTTCTAACCTTTTATCAGGTCATGCATATGAAGCATTCCTTCAAGACGTATACGAAAGCACAATATACCGTCAGACCTTTTACAACAAATACGGGATTTTAATCCCATCCGAATACGAGCAATCAGTAATAATCAATCGCAAATAACCATACTATTTATAAAACCGTATTCTCGGTTGTTATATGAAACGATTACTATTCTTCTTCTCTATTATTTTTTTGTTGCTCATTTTTCATGACAACGTTATATCAGGGGCAACTGACGGTCTTCTTCTTTGGTACAGGGTCCTTGTACCAACTCTATTACCATTTATTCTTATTACCGGTGCCATGTCAGAAAGTCATTGTTATGATGTTTTAACCTTTGGCAAATCAGGTGCAAAATCTTATTGCATTACAGCCTTCATTATAGGTAATATGTGCGGATATCCAATCGGTGCAAAAATACTAAATGATTTTATAAGTCAAAAAAAGATTCCCAAAAACTTAGCATCAGATATGCTTTCCGTTTCAAGTCAGGCAAGTCCTATGTTCCTTATTGGTTACATTTACAATAAGATGCTTAATAAATCTATGCCGCTTTTTCCGTTTCTGATTATATTATATATACCATCAATCATCTTATTTATTATTAAACTTAAAAATATCGACTTTTTTGACTATCTGTTAATTCCTCAAAAATCAGAAAGAACCAATAACAACTATAACGATACTTTCATATCAGCTGTACGTACGATAGTCGTTATCGGTGTATATGTTATGATTTTCTCAATTCTTTTTGGTGTTCTTCTACCAAACATAAGTAATCCATACATTAAATGCAGCCTCTCTTTTTTAGAAATTACAACCGGACTTAATCTACTTAAAAGTCTTCCTTTCATTTCATCCTTTAAGCTTCCTTTGATAATGAGTTTGTCCTCTTTCGGTGGACTTTGCTCTGCATACCAGATAAAAAGCGTTTTAACTTATGAAAATGCAACAATAAAAAAATACCTGTTCGATAAATTAATATTATCGACAGGTACTTTCTTACTTACATATCTTTATCAAATTTTCTTGTCCATTGTGTAGTCATCAATAGTTCCTACGGACTTTGCCGCTTTTGCTGACTTCTCACCACCTGCGGGTGCATTATTCTCCACAACAGGACGACCCATTCTCGGTCCTCTTTTTACATTACCTTCCATAGGTGGAACTTCTCTATCCTGAATACCGTTTGGCTTAAGTGATGTTTTGTCAACTTTGTTAGCTTGAGCGGCTTCTAAAGTCTTTGCAACGGTTTCCTGTGCAGTCTGTGGTGTATGAACAACCGGATTACGTCTTCTTACAACCTTTTTAACTTTCTTCTCGGATGCATCTTCATTTTGAGCAGGTGCTGCCTCTTTTGCCGTTTGAGCAGGAGGTACATTGTTAGGTACTGTTGCTTCAAGAGGAATATCATTAGGAACAACATCTACTCCTGTTGCCACAAGATCAGGTACATTAATTTCAGGCTTCTCCTTAACAGGTGCCTCCTCAGGTCTTACCGGCTTATCTTCCTTACCGCCTACTGCCTGCTTAACTTTATCCATCATGCTCTGCTTTGCCTTAGGTGCAGGTGGAACTGCCTTGCCGTTAGCTGCAGTCTTCATCTGAGGTGCTCTTGTTACACTTGCAGGGTTGCCTGTAAATGCAACTATCTGTCCCTGTATCTCTTCAACATTTGAATTAGCTATCATAAGATCATTTTGAAGTGTAGAAAGCAAATTCTCGTAATTTGCTCGTTCTGCATTGGCAGTTGCCTCAATATAATTCTTAAGCCCCATCATAATATCATTAGTATACTGCATTGCACCAAGACGAAGTTCGTTAGCCTCTGCTGTTGCATTTGCCAATATTTCATTAGCCTGAACTCTTGCCATTTCAACAGTCTCATATGCCTGCTGATTAGCCTGATGCATAATCTCTGTCTCGGAAATCATCAAATTAGCACGGTTTGTTGCGTCTGCCATAATTCCGTCAGCAGTATTTCTTGCGTCCATAAGAATTGCTTCCTTATTACGCATAATCTTCTTACATCTGTCTATTTCTGCAGGTATTTTAACCTTAAGATCACCAAATAATTCATCAAACTCATCTCTTGGAACAACTACTTTATTGGAAGACAATGCTGTTGTTTTACAGCTGTTCATAAAATCCTCAATCTCATTCATTACATCTTCAATACTTTTTCTTGCCAATGTTTCTTCCTCCATTCATTTAATTATAATTTAGTAGTTAGTTATTGAACTTATTCTTAAGCATCTGTGCTACATGCTTCGGAACAAAATCCGTCACATCAGTACCATAGCTTGCATACTCTCTTACAATACTTGAACTTAAATATGCATACTCTATACTGGTTGTCAAAAAGACGGTATCTATCGTATCACAACTAACCTTACGATTACTTTGAGCAATCTGTAGTTCATAATCAAAATCTGTAATAGCACGTAATCCTCTTACTATAACCGAGATATCATGTGCTTTCATATAATCTATAAGCAAACCGTCAAATGTGATAACCGAAACATTTGGAATATCGCTGACGGCTTTCTCCAACATATCCTTTCGCTCCTCTACCGTAAATAAAGGATGTTTTGCATTGTTGGAAAGTATTCCCACAACAACTTCTTCAAACATTGTTGATGAGCGTTTTATTACATCTAAATGTCCGAATGTAACCGGATCAAAACTTCCGGGATATATAGCTATACTCAAATCCCTGTCCTCATTTCTGTATATTGTTATGCCTTCTCAAAAAAGACGTGTTTGTTTGTTTTATACTTCTTCTCTTTGAGAAGATTAAATCCTCTGTATTCTTCAGGAAGGAAATCAGTCTTAATATCGGCTTCTATAATGATTAAAGCTTTCTCCTCTAACACCTCATTAAATGAAGGAAGTCTTAATATCTCTTTCTCAAGTCCCATATTATACGGCGGATCCATAAATACTACGGAAAACTTCTCCTTACCTGCAAGTCTTTCTATGGCAGAAACTGCACTGGAGCACATTAGCATTGACTTGTCCGTAAAATGAGTAGTCTCTAAATTCTGTCTTATAATATCACATGCTTCCTTGCTCTTCTCAACAAAAACCGCACGTGATGCTCCACGGCTTAACGCCTCAATTCCAATGCCACCGCTTCCGCTAAATAAATCCAAGAATGATACATCATACAACTCCTGCCAAATCATATTAAATAATGTTTCTTTAATACGGTCTGTCGTCGGTCTTGTGTCCATCCCTTTGGGCGCTTTAAGTTGTAAACTTTTTGCTGTTCCTGCAATAACTCTCATAAAAAAACTCCTCTATTATTGTAGTAGAAAAACAGGAATTGTCAAGCATTATTAACACTTCTACAATGAAATACCAATCTCATCTACTTCAGGCAAATTGATATCACAATCATTTTGGATTGCATAATCTACAGCTTCATTTGCCATCTTAAGAATATCCGCATTATTGTAAATGTCGCCAAGTTCAAACAAGACTTCTCCACTCTGTCTGACTCCAAAGAATTCTCCGGGCCCACGAAGTTTCAAATCTTCATTGGCAATATGAAAACCATCGTTTGACTTATTAAGTATTTCCAGCCTGTCTTTTGCCTGTTTGCTATCACTGCTGCATAAGAAAATACAGTATGACTGGGCATCACCTCGACCAACTCGACCTCTCAACTGGTGAAGCTGTGCCAATCCGTATTTTTCTGCATTTTCTATCATCATAACCGTTGCATTCGGGTTATCTATACCGACCTCTATTACAGTTGTCGATACAAGTATATCCGTCTTTTTTTCGGCAAAATCATCCATTATCATATTCTTTTCCTGTGCCGACATTTTACCATGCAGATATACGACTTTTGCTTTATTACCGAAATACTCTTCTAACTGTTCAGCGTAATCAATAACATTTTCCGCCTCAACATTTTCTCCCGCTTCAATCATAGGACATATAATATATATCTGATGCCCCATTTCTATCTGCTCACCCATAAACCTATAAGCTGTCGGTCGATACTTTGGTCCGACAACGCAATTCTTAATTGGTTTTCTGTTAGACGGCATATCCTTCATAACAGATATATCAAGGTCGCCGTACATTATTATTGCAAGCGTTCTTGGAATCGGAGTTGCACTCATTACGATAACATGCGGTTCTTCACCTTTTTGTGCAAGAACGGTTCTTTGTCTAACTCCAAATCTGTGTTGCTCATCTGTAATGACAAGTGCAAGATTATTATAGACTACTTTATCCTGAATAAGTGCATGCGTTCCTACTATAACATCTATCTCTCCTGCCGCAAGCGATTCATATATTTTTCTTTTTTCGGATAATTTTGTTGACCCTACAAGCAAAGCGACCTTAATATTATAATTTTCAAAATCCCTAAGTAACGTCATGTAGTGCTGCGTTGCAAGCACTTCTGTAGGTGCCATAAACGCTGCCTGATAACCACTTCCCACAACCGACAAAATTGCAATCTCCGCAACCGCCGTTTTACCTGAACCAACATCTCCTTGGATAAGGCGATTCATTACTGTATCCCCGGATATATCCTGCCAAATATTGTCAACAGCTTCCTGTTGTCCTTTGGTAAGTTCAAACGGAAGGTTTTCTATAAAACCCTTTGCTAGTGAAAAATCATTTATACAATATCTGTTTTGTGCTTTAATTGTTTTCTCCCGCACTCTTCTCATTCTTGCAATAAAGAAAAAGAACTCATCAAATATAAGTCTTTTTCTGCATTCCATAACCGCTTCTCTGTTTTCCGGAAAATGAACCCCTCTTATGGCTTCCTTACGCGGCATAAGTTTGTACTGAGATATTATCTGTTCGGGTAACGTCTCTTTCATATCATCAACCAAAACAAGAGCGCTTTTTACAACCTTAGTGACCGTTTTATTACTTAGTCCTTCTGTAAGTGGATATATCGGCCAAAGCGTGCTTGTAAGTGTTTCATACTGTTGCCTAGTATAATATTCCGGATGATCCATTGTAAGTTGTCCTTTTCTTAACGAAATGGTTCCAACAAATACATAAGTCTGTCCGATATGAAATACATTTTTCAAAAATGGAGAATTAAACCACACTAGTTTAACACTACCGGTAAAATCTTTGACAATACATGTTACCAAAGTTAGTTTCCTTACCTTTTTCACTTCGACATACGACTGTACAACCGCCTCTATAGCAACTCTGCTTCCAAAAGTAGCATCATTTATATCTACAGGTTCATCATAGTTTGAATATCCACGTGGAACAAGAGAAAGGACATCTTCTATTGTATTTACTTTAAGTTTTGAGAATAAATCAGCTGTTTTGGTTCCAACACCTTTTAGCTTATTTATAGGATCATTTAAAGTCATAATAAAACTCTCCGAAATAACAACAATATCATATACACAAGAAATCGAGCAGAAATTCTGCCCGATTCTTATAATTACTCAATAATTAAATATTACTCAACCGATAGGATGTAGTAGTAGATTGGCTGCCCGCCATAGTTAAACTCCACATCACAATCCTCGTAGGTTTCTTCTACGTACTCAAGGAATTCCTTAGCATCTTCTTCTTTGACTTCAGCACCATAATAAATACTGATAAGCTCCGAATCCTCATCAACCATCGTCGCAAGAAGTTCCTTCGTTGCTTCAAAGAGATCAGTTGCAACAGCCTGAATGCCGTTATCATCTATTCCCATTATATCTCCTGCATTAATACTCTTACCGTCTATGCTTGTATCTCTAACAGCATATGTAACCTGACCGGTTTTGACATTACCCATATCTTCAGTCATTCTTGCAAGATTATCTTCACCGCTTGCCGAAGCATCAAATGCAATCATCGCAGCAACACCTTGAGGTGCTGTTTTTGAAGGAACAACAATTATTTCCTTATCCTCGGTTAAGTCTCTTGCCTGATTAGCTGCAAGAATAATATTCTTATTATTAGGAAGAATATATATTGTCTTTGCATTAACGTTGTCAATGGCATTTAGCATATCCTCAGTACTTGGGTTCATCGTCTGACCACCCTCGATTAAATGATCAACACCTAAGTCTTTGAATATATCATTCATTCCCTGTCCGACAGATACGGCAATAAAGCCATATTCCTTCTGTTTCTCAGGTTCTTTGTTCTTATCTTCTTTCTTCTCATCATTAGACCAGCTAACGCTCTGTCCGGCAATCTCAACCGTTTCAAGCTTCTGATTGGAAGTTGCAACACCTGCTGCTGCCTTTTCTGCTTCGGTTATAACCTTCTCGCGATGTTCCTCACGCATGTTATCAACCTTCATGCTTGTAAGCTGTCCATACTCTAACGCCTTTTCAAATGCCTGACCCGGATGATTGGTATGCACATGCACCTTACAAATCGTGTCATCTGCAACAACTACTAGAGAATCACCTATAGAAAGAAGGAACTCTTTAAACTTCTCTTCTGTCTTTTTAGGAAAGTCCTTCTCTAATATAATGATAAACTCTGTACAATATCCATATTTGATATGTGATGTATCAATTGAGTTTCTGTCAATTCCAACTGAATTGGTAAGACGAAGTCCTGAAGCATCAGGTGCAGGTCTGCTTGATGAAGCACCTGAAAGTTCACCTTCATATCCATTAGAAAAATCATAGGTCACCTTACCCGTAAGCGCATCAAATGCACCCTCAAGAATAGTCATAAGACCTTCTCCACCGGAATCTACAACTCCCGCCTCTTTAAGAACAGGAAGCATATCCGGAGTCTTGTTAAGGACCTCTCTACCATATTCAAGAACACCGGTTGCAAACTCAAGCGGTGATTTCTTTGTCTTTGAAAGTTCTGTTGCCTTGTCCGAAAGTCCTTTTGCAACAGTAAGGATTGTACCCTCTTTCGGCTTCATTACAGCCTTATAAGCAGTTGCAACAGCCTTCTCAAATGCCTGTGCAACATCTTCTATTGTAATCTCTTCCTTACCCTCAAGTCCTTTGCAAAGACCTCTTATAAGCTGTGAAAGAATAACACCCGAGTTACCTCTGGCTCCTCTTAAAGATCCGGTTGACATTGCCTTGGTTACATTGGCAAATGTAGGCTCCTTGATAGCTGCAACCTCTTTGGCTGCAGAAGTGATTGTAAGAGTCATATTAGTTCCGGTATCTCCGTCAGGAACAGGAAATACGTTAAGTTCGTTAATATACTCTTTTTTGTTTTCAATACTTTTGGCACCCGCAAGGAATGCATACTGCAATCCTTTTGCGTCAAGACTAAGCTTCTGACTCATAATTCCTCCTAATCAATAACACGAACACCTTCAACAAACACGTTGATATTCTCAACCTGCATTCCGGTGAACTCTTCTACTTTATAACGTACTGTGGACATAAGATTCTCAGCAACTGTAGAAATACTTACGCCGTAAGCCACTATAATATGAAAGTCAATTGCTATTGCATTGTTCTCACCAATTGTAACATTAACACCCTTTGATACGCTGTCGCCACGAAGAAGTTTAACTAGACCATCCTTCATATTGACTGTAGCCATTCCTACGATACCAAAGCACTCAATTGCAGAAAGTCCTGCAAATTGTGCTATAACTTCGCTCTCAATGACAACATCGCCATTGCCTGTTTCCAATTCGATTTTCATACAATCCCTCCTGTTTAAAAATCTTGTATTTCCTTATATATTATATAGATTGCTAATCAATATCTTGCGTACATAATAATACCATTATGGCACATCTTACGCAAGTATAAATCAAAAATTGCTATTTTTTAAAATTAATGCTTGCATTTAAGAATAAGTTCTGTTAGAATTGACGTGTTGCGAACCGCTATGGTTAATATTGTCAAGGAGGTGTTATACATGGCAAAGTGTGCAGTATGCGATAAGGCAGCTCATTTCGGAATCAAGGTGAGTCATTCTCATAGAAGATCTAACAAGATGTGGAAGTCAAACATTAAGAAGGTTAAAGCTAACGTTAATGGTACTCCTAAGAGAATCTACGTTTGTACTTCATGTTTACGTTCCGGCAAGATTGAAAGAGCTTAATTATTAGGTTAATGATACACGGAATTAATTGGCACATATTTATGTGCCAATTTTTTTTGCTCATTTAACACTTACAAAACAAAAGATAAGCTATAATAAGCGAAACCAATAGCACCAAAAAGTTCCAGAATCCTTTTAGCAGAAAATCTGCAATCATTCCTATACTAAACCAAAAAAAAGCAAAACCCCATACTCTCTTCATTACACACCTAAAAATAACTGCTATAAAAAAGTATATTCGGGTTTTGCTCAAAAATTTCCTAATTATTTTCTAAAATTTCATCAACGGCTTTGTCAATTTCTTCCGAATTAAGATCAGCCTCATCTTTCTTCTTAAATCTATCCATCAAATCAGGCACCATATCAATAAGTTTTGTTATCGTATCCTGATTCTTCACATTAACAAGTCTTATCTGATCCCCTCTGATAACCAATACGGCACTTGCTGACATTTTGCCTCCCATACCACCGGCACCGTTGTTCTTATGTTCTCCCGTAAACGCACCTGCAGCAACACCAAATGATACATCAACAAGCGGCACAAGAATTGTATCTCCAAGTTTCTGCGGTTCTCCTACAACCGTTTTGGTTGTTAAGAATTTATCCATACCTTGAAATAAAGAACTAACTGTCGTGTTTAAATCATTTGCCATTTTCATAGCCCTCCTACGCTTCTATAATAGTTTGTACTTTCTTTGTCACTTTTATAAGATTTTTATTAAAAAGAACTTTTAATCCTATCTTTACTATGGAACATAATCTTATTTTGCCGTCACCTTTAAGTATTCCATCAAAACATTGTTTTTCAAAATCAGGATTGATATCCAAAAACTCATCATATAAAGGAAGGAATAAAGAGGCTCCTCCAAGAATCTCTCCCGTAAGTGCCGGATCATCCATACCAAAATGAATCCGTCCTTCAAGATGTTTTGGTTTAATTGCTTTAAGCAATTGTTTGATATATTTAATTACGTCCTTCTTGGCAACCTCAAATCTCTTGCTATGGTATACCCTTAAAAGATCTTCTTTTTTCTTATTTAATTTAGCAAGCTTATCTTTGATTTCTTTAATCTTTTCAATAAATGCATTAAACGTTTCTTTTATTATTTCAAATATACTTTTCTTTTTTTCCTGTTTAATCTGCTCAGCAGTATCATATGAATCTGTTTTGATGTCAGCAGACTGATTAGTATCCGACTTTTCATCTGTTTGCGTATATGTATTAACGCTTTCAGTATTTGTAACGGTTGCGGGCAAATCATCAAACGAAGTATCATCGTAAGCTTCCTCATCCGAAGTAGCAAGTCCTAACTTTCTGCCAAGCCACGATAACTTTGCCCCGGTGTTGGTCATTATCACTCCGCCAAACAGTCTTACCGTATACTCAAGCTTGTCCTGCCTATACTGCACCTTTGCATTTAACGCAACCGGCGCATATTTAACAACGGCTTCAGCGTCAGGCTTCTCAAAGTACTCACCCGAAAATCTGTACCTGATTGGAACAAACAGTACTAAAGACAATATAAAAATGATAAGCGCAAGGATTACAAGAAGAATAATCCCTATAACCTTCAATACTACCAGTATCATGTGCTCTCCTTAAAATAATCCGCAATAGAAATATTACCGTCATTACACCCAACATCTTTGATTATTCTTTCGACAAGAGAATACGCGTCTTCTCTGCTTTTGGCTATTCCGACAACGCAAACCTCCTGCTTAATCTTTCGATAAACCGGTTGCAACAATTCCGGGTACCAGTATATTTCCAGTAACCCTTCTTCGACAAGCGGTAATGTTACAAGAAATATTCCAAGTTTGATTTTACCTTTTTGCACCTGTTTGCAAATGGTTTTAATCTTTCTCTCCGACAAACCATCTGTATATAATTTGTTATGAAACCTGTATGTCACGCTTTCACCCGCTTATTCTTCTTCCATCATTTCATCAAGGATTTTGGCACACGCCATAAGTTCACTATCGTTACTGCAAGCTGTTATACTATGCTCGATATAGTCTTTGGTCTCCTGCATAGAATTAAAAAGCACGGGCATATTCGAAAATACCGCCCCCATTACTGCTCTGTTAACATCCTTGGTGTGTTTTGCAAAAAATGCACTAAACTCATCAACGAGCTCATCTCTCTTTTTGTTAATGTAATTAACATCACCGGCACTTAAATCAATACTTTCCTTATCAAGATCAATGAATAAACTGTTACCCATCAGCTTTGATATTTTGGAAAGATTATTGAATATCTTCTCTGCCATTATCCATGATATTTCGTCTGTCTTTTCAAGCGCATCCGGCAAAATACTCTCAAATTGCAAAATGTCCTCACCCAAAATCTCCTGGCGACCTTCTATTACATAGAACTCATCATCAACCTCAGAAGGAATATCACTATCAGATATAAATGCACCATGAAGACTCTTAATCATATTCTCGCAGGACTTAATACTTTCCTGCTCATTTTGCTGATAACCTATTGATAAAAGCACGCTGTAAAGCGCATTCACAATCTCCATTGCAAGCAAATGATTACTTACCAATTCTGTTAAATGACTTGTCGTTAATCCAAACTGCTCCATAACAGAGGAAAACGTATCTGCTTCCATTTTCTTATAATCTGTCGTTTCCAACAAATTAATCAAATTATAGATTTCCGGATATAAAGTCTCATACTCATCAGGCTTCTTAAGAAGAGCCGTTGAACGAAGCATGTCCACAAAATCATCTATAGCCTCTACATCCGACCCAATATAAATGTTAAGCGTAGCATTAAGATAGTCAAAGAACTTACTTTTAGTCATTCTGACAGGAAGTTGTGCCGTAACCATCTGAATTTTGCTGTTAATAACCATTTTGTCATTATCACTAAACAGATACTTAAATACCCTCTCACAAAGATCATCGGCATTAACTTCATATTTTTCTCCAGTAATGCCATACTCTATACGATTGAGAATATACTCATATATTGAAAGTGCATCCGTGTAAGCCGTGAGCACAAACATTCTGTCCGTAAGTTTCTTTCTAATATCATGAAGCTTGTCAACTGCTTGCGATACATCTTCGCTTTTGTTGATAAGTGTTGAAAATATTATAGAATGAACCTCTTCAAGCAATGAAAGCAATGCTTCATCTTCATGTATAACTCCACCCTCATCTACAACCTCTTTCATTGTGTAGTAGTTAAGTGTCAACCTTATCATATTGTATTCATATACTGCATTCATATACGAATTACCGTATATTGGCAAGTTTGTCTCAATATCTTTATTCTTCGAAATATTCTTAATAGCGCTTCTTTCTTCTGACTTCATAGTTATCTCTCATTTCTTATTTTTTGTGCTCGTGTGTAAATAAATGATTCTGGCAATATTCGTAGTTGCCCTTACATCTTGAACAATAACGAAACTCTAACGACGGATTGTCCTCTTCCGTCTGCCCGCAAATAGCACACTTATGTCTTGTAAGCAATTGTGTCTGCCTAACCTCCTGCTTATAACGTCTTTTTCTCTTCTTGTGTGCCGGAGTCACACGACCTTTGCCTTTGAGCATTACATAGAAAATGATGAAATTAAGTACCGACATAATAACAGTAACCATACCTGTATAATATTTCATCAAACCACAACTTATAATTGACACCAAAAGATATGCAATATCAAGATATCCAAGCCATTTAACTTTGATTGGAATTATAAAGTACAAAAGCACCTGCATATCAGGGAATAAGAATGCATATGCAAGAAACATACTCATGCAAAGATAATAAGTAGATGCACCATACCATCCGAGTTCGCTATACATATTGATAAGCTCCGACTGACCTGTCAAAACCATAAATGCATAAACAATCATTATACCTAAATCCGTAAAAATGATTCCGGAAAGAATATACACGGTATATCTGAAATCGCCCCACACATTTTCAAGAGTTCGTCCAACATAGAAATAAAACATCAATGTAATTATTACAAAAACGCTTACCGCAGATGGCGGAATAACCACCCATGTTATAAGACGATATACCTGTCCATGCATAACTTTTGAAGGATCTAATGATATAAGTTCCAAAGACCCGGGTGCAAATATCTCAAGCAAATATCCGATTGCAAAGCACGTAATCAGTATTAATGTAAGATTTGGAATAGAAAACTTTCCAAACTTTCTTTCTAACTTTGTCATAAAATCCATTACAAAATCATCCCTTTATAATTATTCTTCAATAATGCCCGTATCATCAAGGGCTTCCTGTGTATCTTCTGAAGTTTCTTCTGAAGAATCCCCTTCCGATTCTGTAGCAGTTTCTTCGGTAGGTGTTTCTTCTTGCGTATTTTCATCTAAATTTTGTGTTGTCACCTGTGATTCAATAACTGTAGGAACAATTGTTATCTCGTAAGAATCGCCTTCAAACTTATCTTCATAGTATTCCTTGTAACACAGTATATATTCAGCCCTATCCGGAACAGTAAAGAGAATCGATTTGTGAATTGTTTCTCCCTGCTTCAATGTGAATACATTATCCATAAAATCATTAGAGCCAAGTTCTGTGTTACCATATCCTGTCACAAGCCCTTCTTCCTCTTTGTCACTATAATCAAGTGTAAAATCAGTAATGCTCATTGGAAGATCTTTATCATAAGTATTGGTAATCTCAAGCGTTACAACAAGATATGTCTTGCCATCTCCTGCCATATACAGACCATCCTGAAACTGATAAGTTCCGCATTTCTTAGATTCTGTTATCGTATAATCAAAGAATACGGTGCTTACCTTGTCGCCCGCTTGCGCCTCAACAAGCCCACCGTAACTTCTTCCATCCTCTGCTTTCTTTGAGCCATTCTTTTCTGAACCATTCCCACATCCTGTAATCAATGTACATGTAAATGCAGCAACAGTCAGACATAAACACATCTTTTTAATTATTCTATTCATGAATTAACAACTCCATTCAAATATTGAATCATTCCGGGGCCTAGAGTGCTTGTGGGTCTTGCAATAAATCCATGCTTTTCATAAAACTTTTCTCTGCCTTTTGCACACATAAGACCAAACATCATTTCCGTATCAGGCTCCGCCAAGCCCTTAACATAATCGGTAAGGTTATTTAATATTTGTGAGCCAACACCTTTGCCCTGATACTCAGGCAATACTATCAAATCCTGGACATAGCATATAACAGAACCATCGCCTACCACTCTGCCCATGCCGATTAGTCTGCCATCTTCATATGCCCCCATTAAATAGAGACTGTTATTAAGTGCTTGTAAAGCCTGACTATCAGATAAATGTTTCCATTTCACCGCACTTCTTATAGAAAGATACTCATTAAGTGTAATCTTGTTAGCTATATATTCTATCATTGTTACAATCTAACCGAAACATCCTTGCTGTTAAGATAATTCTTCAACTTATTTATCTCTAACTCCTTGTAATGAAACAAGGAAGCTGCAAGGGCTGCATCTGCTTTTCCTTTCGTAAGGGCTTCATAAAAATGTTCCATGGTTCCGGCTCCGCCCGACGCAATAACCGGTATAGAAACCGCTTCACTCACCTGTCTTGTAAGTTCAACATCGTAACCCGCTTTTGTACCGTCACAATCCATACTTGTAAGCAAAATCTCACCTGCACCAAGTTTCTCCGCCTCAATCGCCCATGAAACAGCATCTAACCCCACATCAATTCGCCCGCCATGTTTATATACATTCCAGCCCGAACCATCATTTCTTCTCTTTGCATCTATTGCAACCACTACACATTGGCTTCCAAACTTGTCAGCCGCATCACTTATTAGTTGTGGATTGTCAATAGCTGCGGAATTAACGGATATCTTATCCGCACCTTCTCTAAGTATTGCTTTAAAATCTTCAACAGTTCTTATTCCACCACCAACGGTAAACGGAATAAAAACCGTTTCAGCAACACGTCTCACCATATCAATAACTATATTTCTGGCATCCGAAGAAGCTGTTATATCAAGAAAAACAAGTTCATCCGCACCTGCTTTATCATACGCCTTTGCAACCTCTACCGGATCACCCGCATCTCTTAAGTTAACAAAATTAACTCCTTTGACAACCCTGCCACCCGTAACATCAAGACAAGGTATAATTCTCTTAGTATGCATTATTCTATCCTCCAAAAATCAAGGCTTTGTAGTCAACCTTATTACAAGTCAATAAAGTTCTTAAGTATTGCAAGTCCAACCTCGCCACTTTTTTCCGGATGAAACTGACATGCAAACACATTGTCTTTCTCAACGCTGGCATGAATATGTGTTGAATATTCGGTAGTTGCTGCAACCTCATTCTCGTCATCTGCCTTCAAATAATATGAATGAACAAAATACACATAAGAGTTTTGAGGGACTCCCTTAAACAGCTTTGCTCCTTCACTAATATTTAATGAATTCCAACCCATATGCGGAATCTTAAGTTCCGGTGCATCCGGAATTCTTAAAATCTTACCTTTAAGAACACCAAGTCCTTCAACACCCGGTGCTTCATCACTACTTTCGTAAAGCAATTGCAATCCGAGGCATATGCCTAGGAACGGTATTTTCTTATCAACAACATCATATATAACTTCATCAAGTCCATACTCTTTAAGTTTCCCCATGGCGTCTCCAAAACTTCCAACACCCGGGAGAATTACCTTATCACTATGTAAAATTGTATTTTTGTCTCTTGTTATAACTGCTTCCTGTCCAAGATACTGTAATGCCTTTTCGACACTTTTGATGTTGCCGGCATCGTAATCTAAAATTGAAATCATGTTGTCACCTTACTCTTCCGCAAATCCTTCTGTATAACTTTCTATTGTCTTCATGTATTCGTAATCGCTAAGTTCATTAATCGCAACGGCCTGTTCTAACGTTATTCCGTATTGCGTCTCTAATGCATTCTGTATTTGAGCAAAGGAATAATCCAAATCGCTTACAATATCCAATTCCTGTGCCTCATCATAATTATCATAATACTTTTGTACACCACGAAGAAGTGAATCAAGAGCTTTCCTTTGTCTTCCAAGAGAGATATTATTCTCATAAGATTCATATAAACGCTCAACATACATAACCGTATAAATACGTTCCTTAAGTTCTTTATCCTTCTCTTTGACCTCTACTCCCTTAATCTCATCATACGCCTTATGATACTTCTGTTTTGCAAAATAATTAGCCGCATGTTGTATTGCAAGTTTGTAATTAAAATCAACAGACGAAAGATACATAAATGCCGCTCCTCCAAGGAACACCGAGAAAATAAATATAACCATAGGTTTGTTAAGTTTCTTCTCCGGTTCTGCATTGGCAGCTTCAGCCTCAAGCGCTGCTTTTTTCTTAGCCTTCTTCTCTGCCTTTAAGCGTTTTTTGTCTGCATCTGCTCTTTTCTTATCGGCATCCTTCTTGCTCTTGGCTTCTTTATTCTTTTCTGCCTTGGCAGCTTTCTTCTCTTTAGCAGCTTCTTTGGCGGCAGCCTTGGCTTTTTTCTTTTCTTCCTTTGCTTTGAGTTCCTCTTCTGTAGGGAAATCATCCTCATCAGGCTCACCAAAAAGAATCTCCATAAAGGTTCTCTTTTTCTTCTTCGGCTTATCATCTTCCGGAAGTTCGGTAATATCGTCAAGCCCATCCACAAGCGATGTATCTGCTGCAGATGCATCTTCTGATGCTCCCGGTTGTTCATCCATGTCAAGTAATGATAACAAATCATCATCAAGTGATTCTAACGGCTCACCACTTGAAGTTTCTGCTTGAGCAGAGTTATCACTTCCCATATCACCATCTTCTGACAAAAGATCATCAAGAGAAAACTCCTCAAGCGGGTCCATCTCATCATTATTGTTGGACTCTTCCTGTCCAAAATCATTAGAATCGCCTGATTCTTCAAGGGCTGCTTCTAACATATCTTCTAATGAAGCTTCCTGTTCTTCTTCAGGTTCATCACTTTGCTGTTCTGTTTTTTCTTCATTAGTTTCGTTGGATGTATCTTCATTTGCATCAGTAGGAATAGAGTCTTCTTCTAGCAAACTATCCAAAAACGAATCAGCGTCAAAACTGTCCTCATTAAGATCTGCATTATCTCTTAATTCTTCATTTATTTCGCTGCTCGATTCCTCTTCTTTTGAAGTATTCTCCTCATCTGATTCAGCTGATCCAATTATCTCTTCCAAATCTTCAAGATCCTGATCTTTCACATCCTGACTACTTTCTGAAGAAACCTCCTCAGCATTATCATCTTTGTCCGATGATTCATCAGACATAAAATCAGGAATAGACAAATCGCCCTCAAAATCCTTAAGCAACTCATCTATATCTTCATCCGAAACATCTCCGCTTAGCTTTGTTACATCAAGGTCATCAAAATCAATATCCGAGAAATCCATATCCCCAATGTCCAAATCGGCAAGACTGTCTAACTTGTCAAGTTCATCAATTTGTTCCTCAGAAAAATCTAAATCTATATCCGGCATTCCACCAAGAGCATCGTTCTCAAGATCAAGGTCAAACGCCTCATCACGAGACATAGCTTGCCCATCTTGAAACTTCTTCTTCTCGTTGGTTATCTGTTCGTCCAATTCGTTTTCTATGTTGTAATCGATATCATTATCCAGAGAAAATTCATTCAATAGATTGTCAAGATAATTCTCATCCATCATTACACCTCATTTATCAACTTAATACACAAACATAGTCATTTTACCATATCTTTCGGATTTTAACAAGGAACTTCCATTATATCGGAAGAAAGATTTTGGGGGATTGATTTTTTACGAAAATTTATTATAATGAAAATATCATTTAGGAGGAGGATATATATATGAAATCAACATTATATGTTGAATACCAGGAGAAACAGTTATCTGAGAAGGATTTGATCGCAAACGCAAAGAAACTCTGGACTTCAGAAGGAAAGAAAGCTTCTGAGCTTTCTTCACTAGATCTTTACGTAAAGCCTGAAGAAAGTACTGTTTACTGTGTATTCAACGAAGACATCACAAGCTCTTATAGCTTAGATTAATCAGTATTGGTATAACAACAACAAAAAGGACTGCTTAATGCAGTCCTTTCTGACTGTAGACAAAGCCGGTTGCGGAACGATAGTTCTGCAACCGATTTTTCTTTTTAAGCTAAAGAATCCCTTTTTAGTCATTGGTCTTTTGTATGGAAATAGGGGAGTGATACCTTTATCAATAAGTAGTTTTGCTCTTGCCTTTGCATGTGTTGCATCCACAAATACTTCTGTTATAATCTTGTAGGCGCTCCCATCTGTTTAAGCTCCTGTTTGCGCTGATACATCATCTGATCAGCTCTCTCAAATACATCATGAACAAGCTGATCCTGTTTTGTAAGTTCAGAATAACCGATCGCGATAACTACTTCTTTCTTTTTGATGCTTTCCTCTATGGCACGATTTATATCATCGATCACTTCTAACATGGTATCGAAGCCTTTCTCCTGAAGAATGACTACGAACTCATCTCCGCCTATCCTGTAGACAGCTCCATGAGTAAAATGCTCACATATAAGCGAACATGCCTCTTTTATAAGCTTGTCTCCTGCAGCATGTCCCAAAGTGTCATTGACGATCTTAAGTCCGTTTATATCACATACGACCAAAGCCAACTTATCGATTTCATTCTGTCTGATCTTCTGGTTAAGATATGTTTCCGCTTCCGAATATGCATGTTTATTTCTTACACCCGTCAGCGAATCGGTATTTGCCATGTTTCTGAAGTTATTGGAGTTTGCCTTTTCTGCTTCAAGATCCTTTTTCGACAGAGCTTTCAGCATAAATAACAGAACAAGGAAGAACAGAGCGGAAAAGACCACTGTGAAGACTATCTGCCTTTTGCTCGTTGTTAGACTTCTCTCACTGATACTGCGGATCCTGTCCTGAATAACGCTCTCGCGGATAAGGACTACCATCATCCAGTCCGTTTTCTCTATCGGTACATAGACCAGAGTCTCTTCTGTACCGTTGGCTATATAGGTTATGCTTCCTTCCACTGCATTAAAAAAATTGTCACGGTTTTCATTCAATGTCTTTTCGTCGATAACATTTCCTATTGCCGTAAAAAGATTGTGTTTTGAAACATACGGTCCAAGTTCGGTACCCGAAATGTTTTCTCCGTTTTTGCTGTAAAGTCCGAAATATGTTCTGCCTTCATCTTCAAAAGCGAGCAGGTTTACTATCTCTCCGACGTCTATCTGAACAAAGCTTGCTCTGTATCGCTTGCCGGCAATGCTAAGATCCGGTGTGGGAGCAGCTAGGCACAGCTGTTTTGCAGAGCCGTATATTGAAACCGTGCTGACGCTCTTTTCATCCATTTTTTCATCTGAAAGGAAATCATGACGGCTGCCGCCTGTGTAGGTTGTATATTGTGTATGAACGATCTTGTCGTCATCTACAAGAGCAAATCGGTCAAGTGACAGCAATGATTTTATGTTTCCCAGAGTGGCGCGAAGTTCTTCTTCCGATCCAATCTTCTCGTTATTTATGTATGCCACAGCTTTTTCCATATGGTCAAAGTTGCTGTTTATCAGATTGGTGATCGTTTTTGCACGACGGTCCGCCATTGCTTCAAGATAAAATGAGCTAACCTCAGAAACAGCTTCATTTGTAGCTGAAACGGTCTGTTTGGAAGACAGGATCGCATTTGAGATGATCATGGCCATAAGCATGACGCCGCCTACGACAGCTGTCAGTATGAAGTTCTTTTTAGTTATCCGTGTTTTCATCAGTCATCACCATACAGCAGCTCAAGCATTATAGCTGCATCTTCCTGATATATTACTGTAGTTATCTCATCCGTCTTTTCCTTAAACAGATCACCCGGCTTGTTGCCGTCTGCGATCTTTACTGCGGTCTGGATCGTATCAAATCCGATCGAATAGCAGTCCTGTACTCCAAGGCAATAGATAACCCCGTCTTTGAGATAATGCAAAGCTTCCTGGGCGTGATCCATACCAACGATGACTGTACTGCTGCCTGTTTCGATCACAGCTCTTGCGGCCCCGACAGGATTACTCATGTTGCAGCAGATGATCCCGTCAAGATCAGGATTATCCTTAAGGATATTCATAGTCAGTTCATACGCAAGATCAACGGAGTCCATATCATACTCCGTAGCTACTATTTCCATATCAGGGTATTGAGCGATCGTATCCTTTGCTCCTCTTGCTCTGTCTTCATGACAGGGAGCTCCGACACTTCCCACCAGGATTGCTACCTTACCCTTGTATCCTAACTTTTCACACAATGCTTTAGTCAGGTCTGCGCCGTCTTCATAGTTATGCGTGTTGCCGACATATGCTATTCTCTTGCATCCGTCAACAGCGTCAGAACTTGAAAAAGTCATTACCTTGTCCCCTGAATCCACCATTTCATCAAGGATCGGAGAGATGATCACATCATCGGCAACATCGACACCGATAACATCAAAATTCCTGTCTTTAGCTTCAAGCAGTCTCTTCTTCTGATCCTCGGCAGAGGCTGCTTCCGGTGCCATGTACTCATATGTGATAGTTATACCTTTTTCAAGATACTGTCTCTGGGCATCTTCCATACCAAGGGCTACCGCATCCCACCAGGGATGGATCGTCTTATATGTAAAATAGAAATTATAATGATCCTTTTTAGGCTTATAGTCATCCAGCTCATGATCAAAATCCACGGCGCTTCTTACCAGATTATCCGATTTGGAACTTACCTGGGCCGTATCTTCATGCTCTGCTACAGGCGCATTCACATCAGAATCGATATTGGACGAATTAAATGAGCATGACGACAAAAAAATCGTCGATAAAAGCATGATTGATAATATGCGGTTGATTTTGAGACGATTTCTCATAACATATACCTCCGAATAATTCAGATTCTACCAGTAAACCTGTTTCTTGATAAGAAGATCTTTTTTATGTATATTCGTCAACTACAAAGTGAGCCATGGCTCACTTCAGACTGTAGACAAAGTCAGGGGCATTGCCCCTGACTTTGTCTACAGTCTGAAAGGACTGCTTAATGCAGTCCTTTTCGTGTATAATCAATTATTATATTTCTTCA
This sequence comes from Lachnospiraceae bacterium, assembly GCA_015057325.1. Taxonomy (GTDB): domain Bacteria; phylum Bacillota; class Clostridia; order Lachnospirales; family Lachnospiraceae; genus CAG-590. The sequence goes on from SVEQ01000003.1 coordinate 134,141, forward strand.
TCAAACGGTTTTCTACCGTTAATAATAAGATCATCGATTGTTGCTACCAACTGACCAATCTCAGGTTTGGAAATCTGTGCATCTGCACCGAGTTTCTCACCTTTACGCTTCATATCATCATTGATAAGAGATGAGAAAATTACAATCGGCAAATGTTGCAATGCTTCATCATTACGCACCAATCTGATTAATCTGTGACCATCCATCTGTGGCATCTCGATATCAGTGATAATACACTTAACACCGTAATCGACACCGTTATTCTTCTTGAGTTCTCTAAGTTTATCCCATGCCTCCTCACCATTTGAGCAAACATTAAGGTTAACGTATCCTGCCTGTGTAAGAGCGTCTGTAACAAGCTTCTGAAGCATCGGTGAATCCTCTGCAAAGATGATCGGTGAATTGTTACGCTCTCTTTCACCAAGTTGTGCAACCTCTGACATCTTAAGACTTGTTTCAGGACATATTTCTTCAACAATACGCTCAAAGTCAAGGACTATAATAAGATTCTCAAGTTTCTTGATAATACCTGTTGCAATACCTACTCCGGGAGCATTAACCGTATTGTCAGGTTTTACAATGTCTACCCAAGACACACGGTGTATTCCCAATACCTGGTCAACTTCAAATGCAATATTTAGATTGTTGAAGTTGGTAATTATAAGCATCTGACCTTTCTGGCCTGCTTCCCCAAAACCTAATGCTCTACCCAAATTAATTACAGTTATAATTGTATCTCTCGGCATAAAAATACCTTCAATACATGGGTGTGAATTAGGAATTGGTGTAATGTCTGTCATGGAAAGAATCTCTCTTACCTTGGCAACATTAATGCCGTAGTGATTACCGTTAATAGTAAACTCGAGAACTTCCAACTCATTTGTTCCACTTTCCAGCAAAATATTTGTGTCCATAAATCAAGAACCCCCTTATTATAGTATCGTAATAACATTTTCTTGGTTATTATATTTCACCTTCAAATCCATAGATTGAAGCTTACTCTTCATATCTTCAGATATTTGAAATACAAGAACACCCTCTTGAGTCTCCCCATTAGACAAGGTTGTCTTCATTGTACCAAGATCATTAAGTAGTATCGTTAACATGGGCTTTGCTGCATTCTTGCCATTACATACGATTCTGTAATCAGCATCTTTGTCAAGTAATGATACATTGACATTTTCCTGCGTCCCATTGGATACGTTAAATCTCAAAACCAACAGTTGATAACCCTCTGCGGCATCGAGCGATAAAAACTGACCCTCTTCATCAGTTGCAGGATAATGATCAGTCACAACATAATCTTTGTATGTGATTGAAACACCCTCGATTCCAAGAATCTGTGCAATATCGGAAATACTTGAAACCTCTTCATCCTGTGACTGTGAATCCGTCGCATCATCTATACCATCTATGTTATTGTCAACAAAATTATCTTCCTGCGTGTCAGCTTCAGTAGTTGCTTCTGTTGTCTCCTGAACTTCTTCAGATGTAACTTCTGAAGTTTGAGGCTCATTCATCTCATTCTCCAAAGCCTCTTCTTCCATCTCAAGTTCAACCTTATCTCCTTCAGACAACTTATCATTGTAATTAGGATTATACTTAAGCAACATTTCTCCGGCATACTCCGCAATGAGCCTTGTCTCATTCTCATTCAAATCAATAACCTCAGTGCAACCGGTAAGCATTAAGCATGCAGGGAACAGTAAAACCAAAGGTAAAAATCTTTTAAGCATACCTTTCCCTCTAATCTGATTATAATATTAGATATTGACATTATACCACGAATTCAAAGTTTCTTCAACATTTTTCGGTAATACAATTTTGTTTGGCTTTTTCCAATTCAAAATAAAAAACAACTCCGCCATCGACATTATAAGCACCATAATCCCTGCCATGAAGTTTCATAGTAGCCGCCACAATTGAAAGGCCTATACCGCTTCCACCATATTCTCTTGTTCTTGCCTTATCGACCTTGTAAAACTTAATCCAAATTTTAGAAAGTTCTTCCTCCGGAATGTTATCGCCATCGTTATAGACATTGATTCTTACAACATCTTCTTTTTCCTCTATACCGATTCTAACCTTTCCATTCTCCGGTGAATAGTGAATTGCGTTAGTGAGATAATTTGAGTATACTTCTTCTATCATAAACTCATCTCCCCACACGCAAACAGTATCTTGGTAAGGAAAATCAAAATCGATATTTTTCTGTTGCAGTAAAATATCAGAGGACTGATTGATGTTTTTCATAAGTTCAACAATATCAAACCGCTCAAGAGTTATCTTATCTGTTCCAAACTCAAGTTCATTAAGTGCCATGAGTTTTTTGACCATGGTATTCATACGGTCTGCTTCATCCATAATGACTTCGCAATAGAAATCCCTGCTTTCTGAATCATCAGATATATTCTCCTTAAGCCCTTCAGCGTAGCCCTGAATAAGAGCAATTGGTGTCTTTAACTCATGAGAAACATGTGAAAGGAACTCTTTTCTCATTTCGTCAATCTGATTCTTCTTTTCTATATCTTTTGCCAATTTGACATTAGCGGTTTTTAATTCTGATATCGTAGCCTCTAATTCTTTCGACATTGAATTGATACTATTTCCAAGTTCACCTATCTCGTCCTGCGAATTAGTAGTTACTCTTGTATCAAAATCAAGTTGTGACATCTTTTTAGCAGCCACAGCCATTTCGTGAATTGGTTTCACATAATAATTGCTGGCCACAAACATAGATATACATCCAATGATAATTGAGAATACACCGACATACGAGTATAGTGCCAAAGTTATCTTAACGTTATCATCAAGCCTCGCACCCGAAGAACGCAAAGCAATCAGACTACCGTCATCAAGTACACCCGTAAGATCATAAAACTCTCCATTCATCGAAGAATCATAGTTCTTCGTAAACTGATATCTTCCCTTGTTTCCATCAATTAATAATTCGCTAAGACCCAACTCATCCTGTCCTTGCAGAAGTGATGCTAACGATTGCATGCTTTCTAACATTTTACTCTCTTCATTGATGTTTGTATATCTCGTTCCGTCATTAACATCAAAAATAAACACCGAGATATCGCCTCTCGACATTATATTGTTAAGCAAATCGGTTGTCTGCTGTTTGTCTGTTCTTTCCGTAGAAAAAACAACATTAACATCATTGTAAATGCCTATCATTCTCTGCTTAAGTCTGCCAACAAAAAAATGTCTTATGCTTAGCCAGGTTATCGCAACAGAACCAAATATAGTAAGTGCCATTAACACCATTAAAAGCATCGTAAGTTTGAATCTTAATGAATGTTTGAATTTCTTTTTCATACTATTCCTTTTCTACGGAAAACTTATATCCCATTCCCCATATAGTCTTAATGTAATCTCCGCAATCTCCTAATTTACTTCGAAGTTTTTTCACATGCGTATCAATAGTTCTTGCATCACCAAAATAATCATAGTTCCACACATTATTAAGAATCTTTTCCCGCGAAAGCGCAACTCCCTGATTAACAACAAAATAGTTAAGAAGTTCAAATTCCTTATAACTTAAATCTATACTCTTACCATCAACTTTAACAGTATGTGCAGAAATATCCATCTCAATATTACCTGCGGTTAAATGTTCCTCTTTAGAAAGACCCGAAGTTCTTCTAAGAATTGCATCTACTCTTGCAACAAGTATTTTGGGGCTAAACGGTTTTGAAATGTACTCATCCACTCCAAGTTCAAAGCCTAAAAGTTCGTCTCTCTCATCCCCTTTTGCCGTAAGCATAATAATCGGGACATCCGAAAGTGCTCTAATCTCCTTACATGCCTGCCAGCCGTCCATTTTCGGCATCATAACATCCAAAATAATCAAAGCAATTTCCTTATCAGCAACGAAGGTATCAACAGCTTCTTCACCGTCTGCAGCCTCTAAAACAATATAATCTTTTTTCACAAGAAAGTCCCTAACAAGTTTTCTCATTCTGCTTTCATCATCAACAACAAGAATTTTAATCTGCCCCATCATGCACCTCCAAATCAACCTGAATTTAATCAGGGGACAAGTATTTATCCATGTCCCCTTAATATAACACTTATTTATGGTAAAAATGTGTCTATTCCTTAATATTAAGTTCTTTTTCTTTCTCTTTGACAGCTGCTTCCCTAGCTTCTAACTCTTCTGCCCAGCCTGAATATTTGTTGAGAAGTTTGTTCTCTGTATTGACATAATGAACATCAGGATTAACAAAAGCAATAACAAACATCCCTACTATCATAACAACAAGTGCAATAATAACTATAGCCATTTTCTTACGGCTTAACATTAAGTTATTAACTTTCTCTTCTAACGCCTCTCTTTTGATATCGTCAAAGATTGCTTTCGGAGACTTCGTAGAAAATGTTATTGCAGGAAGTTCCTCTTCTGAATATCCAAAATCATTAAGCAACGAACATCTTAACTCATGCAAAAAATTAACACCCACCAACGTCTTAAACATGTCTCGCTCAATCAGTTTGGTATAGAGTGAGTAAGTTGCATTTGAATCCGTCAAAGGTGTCTTTTGTTTGATAATGTCTATATTCTTTTGTTCTTTGGCCGCTAACTCGGCATCAGCCTTATTAGAAAATACAAAACCATCAACCACAAATGAATTCTCTTCCATAAGACATCTTCCTTCATTTCATAATAAATGGAGCTGGCGGGAATCGATTTCCCGTTATATCCCTTGATTAACGTTTTAACGTCAATTACGATTTTTATTGTATCTTATTTTTTATATGTTTTCAAGTGTAAATGTGTGTAGTAATTGTGTAGTGTTTATGATGCACTTTCGTGTATTTCCTTAAGTGATATTCCTTAGCTTCTAAGGTGTCCAATGATACTTAGTGCCTTTGGCACTTAGTAGGCTTGGACGGATACTGCCGTGTAAGAAAGTATATCTTTTGTGTAGACTAAATAAAAAGGGGGTGTTTATTATAAAAAAAATACATAAATCATGTTTTACTTCTTTCCATTGTTTAACAAACGATTGTCCAAATATACAATATGATTTTGCTGATTCTAAATATGGATTCGGTATTGCTGACGATATGGGCTTAGAAAAAATTAATTGTTCTGAGTGTATTTATAATTCTTATGCGTGTGATGATTGTCTTTTTCAGGGTTCTAATGATTGTTTTATGTTAAGAAAGGAGCGATTATAATGTTAATGAATTCTTTTGAAAATCAGATGTATTTTATTATTGGTTCGTTTTTTGTAACTGTTTTAATGATTATTATTATTTTTTATATTTTATGGCATGATTAATTATTTATATATATTTATGGACTTGACCTAGTATCATTTTTCTGCCATAGGGGGATTTTTTATGTTGTATTGTTGTGATTCTTATCGTGATTATGCTTATTTGAAAAAGCTTGGTAATTCTTATAAGTTAATTAAGTGTAATACGGTTAAAATTAAAGGATTGGAAAAAGTTGATATTGTTAATAAAAAAGAATCTGTTTTTGTTGCTGACGGTTATCATATAAATAAATTAGATAAAGAATATAATATTGCTAATTTTTCATGTGGTAATTCTACTTTATCTTTTGACGAACATTCTAATGATGAAAAACTTAATAATAATATTTGTAGGGCTCGTAACAAAATTATTGAATATGTTTTATGTAATGATTTTGATTATTTTATTACTATTACTCTTAATCCTGATTTATTTGATAGACATAATTTAAAATGTTTTATCAAAAAGTTAGGTGTTTTTATTCAGCATTATAATGCTCGTCAAAACTGTTGTTTAAAATATATTTTTATTCCGGAGCAACATAAAGACGGTTGTTGGCATTTACATGGTTTTATTATGGGTTTGCCTGTTGAAAGATTAACATTGTTTGATATTAATTCAAAAGATAATTTACCTTTGTATATCGTTAATAAAATTAAGAGTGGTAATAATCTTTATTATTTCAAGCCTTTTCTTGATAAGTTTGGTTTTAATGTTATTGAGCCTATTCATGATAAAAAAGCAAGTGTTTTGTATATGTGTAAATACTTAACTAAAGATATTTCTAGAAATGTTCGTGAGTTGGGTAATCATTTATATTATTGCTCAAAAGGTTTAAAAAAAGCTGAGGTTGTTAAACAAGGTCAATTTTTAGATTCTTCTTTTGATTTTGATTATTCAGGTCAATATTGTTCTGAAAGTTTTTTTGATTCTTTAGATCAGGGTGGTTTGAATAGTCTTATTGATAAGATTGGTTCTGCTCCTGTTTCTTTAGATGATTATAAACGTGGTTATCGTTTAAAAGATGGATTTTATCAGTATATTGATTCTGATACAGGAGAAGTATTTGGTAATATTCCTGATATTATGTATGAAATGGAGTGTGTATAATATGAAAATGTTAATTAAATTATGTCGTTTGTTAGAATCATTTTTTAGATTCTTAAAAAATCTTTTATATATGTTTAAATGAATAAAAGCGCTTCTTGTGAAGCGCTTTTATAATGCATTCATTAATTGTCCAGTAATCATTAATTTTACAATAAACATTATTATTATGAGAATTAATAATAATGTTAATAATTCGTAAAAGGTCCTTTTTGAATCTATTAGTTTTTTTTCTTCATTTATTTTCTTTTGTTCTTGAATATATATTTTTTCGTCAGGTGTCATTTTGTGATATTTTATTGCTTTATATATTTTGTATGCAGCAAAACTGATAATAATTATTATTGGTGTATATACAATTAAATATCCTATTATCATTCTTGTTAAGTCATTCATTTATTTTATCCTTTGTAAATGTCAAAATGTCTGCTGGTTCAATATCTAAAATATTACATAGTTTATCTAATGTATTTATTGTTATACTTTGATTTTTTGTAAGTTGGTCAACTGTATTTGCATTAAATCCGTTTTTTCTTAACCACGCTTTATTTAATCCTTTATTTTCTAAAACTATAAATAGTTTTTCATATGTTATCATTTTATCCCCCTTTTTGTCAATATGCACAAATATGAATGTCTAATTTTTTAGACATTTGTTTATTTTTACGTCTTGTCTATTTTTTTAGACAGTATTAAAATAATTATGTAATTGATTTTTCATATTATATCACAATAAATATTGTTTGTAATTAATTTATATTTTGTGAGTACCCTTCGGGGTACTCCCCCTCTGATATATTCGCTTTTGCGTTTATATACATATATGCATATACCGAATGTGTAGCGGTCATTACACAAATATTATGAAAGTAGGTATTTAATATGAGTTATTTAGTTGTTGGTATTGAGAATCGTACATCTAAAAAGGGCGATAATTATCATCTTTTGCATGTTAGTCAACCTTTTACTGATGTTCGTTATGGTGTTGGTTCAAAAACATCAGTCGAGTATATTTCTAATAAATATTTTCCGGCTGGTCTTGGTGTTGGTGATACTGTCGAGTTTTCTTACGGAAAATCTTTCGACGGAAAAGCATATGTAAATGGTGTCACAATCTCGGAAGACGTTCCGACTATTCCAAAAAAATAATTATGAAAGGTTAAAAGGGTGGTCATTATGTTTTTAACAGAAGGTGCTTTGAGTGTTGATACTGCTCTCACAACTGCTACATCGTTGTTTAACTGGGTTGTATCTTCAATTACTAGCAATCCGATTCTTACGGCTGCTTTTGTTGTATCGGCTCTTATTCCAGCTGGTATTGCAATTTTCCGTCATCTTAAGAATGCGGTTTAATTTGTTTCATGTTGGGGGGCATGGGTTTGTTTTATGCCCATGCTCCCTTTTTGTATTTGTGAGGTGTTGTATGAAAAATAGATTTTATCTTTTATTTTTTATAATTTTATTTTTTCCGGTAATTCATGCTAATGCTGGCGGTGGTGCTGGATCTTCTTTTGATGTTGATTCGGATTCTAATGGTCCTCTTATTGTTGTTGATGATTATGAGACTAATGATAAGGAGCAGATTACTTCAGGTGTTTATGCTTATTATGAGGGCGATACTGCTAAATATTTGTATTTGTCTTGTTCTTCGGGATTGTATATTGAGAAAAGGGGGAATGGTTTAATTCTTCATTCTTTTCCGTCTGCTTCTTGTTCTTGTCATTATGTAAGTACTTATTCCAATGGGTCTTCATCTTCTTCTGATTCTGATTTTGGTAGTAGTGTTTCTTCTGGCCTTCCGTGTACTTATCGTGACGGATATAATGATTATAATGATTATTCAACAAATTTACCTATTTTTGATTCGTCTGATTCTGATTATACTTCTAAAATAGAATCTTATAGAGTTAATGGCGATAAATCGGGTGCTGTTAATTCTTCTAAGTATAATAAGATAGATGATTATGATTCTTCAATCCCTATCCCTCATAATTTTAAAGTTATAAAGGGTGTTAAGCAAACTATTGCCGGAGTAGAAAATAATTTTATTGAACATTTTAATCGTGAGATTGTTCTATCTTGGGATCAGGAAGATATTACGGACAATATGCAATATATTATTGAAGCAAACGTTTGTTATAAATATAACACTGTTTCGGAAGGTTTTAAAAATTATACGGGTACTTATCAGGAAGTAGCTTCTTCTTCTTATGGTTCTTCGAAAAGTATGTCTGTTTCTCTTGGTACCGATACTATGAATAATCTTTTACATCCTGAAGCCGGACGTATTTTGACTAAAACGTATTTTCGTATAAGAAATAAAGTTGGTCAAAAAACTTCTAACTGGGTTACTATCTGTGTTGATTATGTTAATGAAACTGCTACGGCTTCAGAGGAATCTTTTGATGATTCTACTATTGATGTTGATTCGGATGAGTATAATGATTCGGATGTTAATAAAGATTCTGATTCGAGCAATGGTGGTAATGGTACTAATGGTCGAAGTGTTAATATTAACGGCATTATGTCTTATATTCGTGATGGCTTCGGTTTACTTGGTAACGGTGGCATTATTGCACTTATGAGTCGAACCTTTCTTTATCTTCCAAATAGTATTTGGACTTTATTAAAGTTCTTTGTTGCAATGATGATTTCCGTTGCAATGATTAAGCTAGTAAAGGATGTGGTTTTATAAATGGATGTTCTTTCTAAACTTTTTCAGGTGCTTGGTTATATCATAAATTATAATATGAATATTTTTGGCTATTCTATTTCTTTTATGAATATATTTGCATTTGTGATTATTGTTGGTGTTTCTGCTTTATTTATTCGTAATTTATTGAGTTAGGGGGTATTACATGAGTATTATAATTGTTTTTCTTGTTTGTTTTATCCTTTTTCTTATTTCTTTTACTGTGGATTGTATTGTTGACATATATTTTATGTGTCAGGATAGAAAATATTATGAGGAGTTGACTAAAGATGATTGATTTAACTAGTTTTAAGTATATTCTTGAGATTCCGGATGTAGTAACAAATGAGATGTGGTTTGAATTTGCAGTTCGTTGTTATAATCTCGGGCTTACTATGTCTTGGTTCTTTATTTTGCAATTTATTTATAATGTTATTTTTGTTAATTTTTCCAAACTTTATAAAAGGGGGTCTAATTAATGGATGTTATTACATGGTTAATGAATGAAGGTACTGTTTTGGATGGTACTGTAATTGCTAATATTGTTTTTTTGGCTATTATTATTGAGCTATTTGGTATTTGCTCATATTGGCTTCGTCGTTTTTAAGGGGGTTTTTATATGATCATTATTTATTTGTTTCTAGTTTTTTTGTGTGTTTTTTTTCCTTTAACAAGGTTTTTAATTTGTAATCTTCCTGTTATTGTTTATGGTGCTATTAAGGATCTATTTATTTATATAAAATATAAGCGTTGGAATGAATGCAATGCTTATGGTCGTATTATTTCTTATTGTGGTTTGTTCGGTCAGGGTAAAACTAAAGAATGTGTTCGTTTTATTGTCGGTCAATATAACCGTTATAATGGTAGAATGATTTTCGATTTTAATAAGAATAAATGGGTTCAGCAGCAGATTGTTGTTTATAGTAATGTTGATTTGAATATTCCTTATGTTAAATTAACAAGTCTTCAGCAATTAGTTGATTGTCAATATTCTGAAACTGGTACTGTTAATTTATTTTTGATTGATGAAGCTTCCGTTGTTTTCAATTCTAGAGAGTTTAAAACTAATTTTAGCACTCCGGCACTTAATACAATTTTGACTTCTCGTCACCATAAAATTGGAGTGTTCTTAACTTCTCAACGGTTTAATCATATGGATGCTTTACTTCGTCAGGTTACGTCTTATGTTTATGAGTGTAAGTATTTTAAGCCTTTGCGTATTCAACAAATAAAAATATTTGATGCTTGGGAGGTTGAAAACTGTAGTAATCTGTTACTTATGAAACCTCTTAAGGTTTGTTATTCTTATTCTTCTGATAAGATATACAATAATTATGATACTAATGCTATGGTTGAGGATATTTCTAAAAAATGTGTTGATAATGGCTTTTATGATGATTCTATCGTATTAGGTCTTCAGGGTAATTCTTCTCAAGATAGTTCTCTAGTTTCTCATCCAAGAAGAAAATTAAAGAAACGTATTAATAAATAGTAAATCATGCATGGTATTGGACGTTCAGGCTTGCCACGTCCATACCATGCAAAAAGAGAAAAAGGGGGTATTGTTATGGCTCGTTCAAAAGGTCAAGGTTCTATTACACTTCGTAAAGATGGTTTGTATATGGGTCGAATAATGCGTAATGGCATTTCTAAAACTTTTTATAATAAAGATAAAAAGATTGTAGAACGTCAGCTTTTAGAGTTTTCTAAAATGTCACAATCTGATTTTGATAAGAAAAATCTTTCTGTAAAGTTTCAAAAGTATTTACATGATTATATTTATACTTATAAGTATGGTCATATTAAAGATACTTCTTTTGATAGATTAGATACTATTTATCGTGTTCATATTTTAGGTTCTTCAATTGGTGTATTACCTTTATGCGAATTGAGTGATGTTAATGTTCAGATATTTATTAATGGTAAATGTAATTCTAATTTATCTTATTCAACTGTAAAAAAAATATATGAATTGGTTCGTTCTGTTCTTTATTATGCTTATAAAAAGAATGATATTTCTATTGATATAGGCGGTATTATTAAAATGCCTTCTTCTGAACATTTTAAGCCTACTAAAGTTATTGAGATTTATTCTGTTGAGGATATGGATAAGATTATTTCTTTTATTAGCAATCCAAATAATAAGAAAGATAGACGATTTTTAAGATATGCAGATTCTTTTTTAATTATGTATTATACCGGATTGCGTGCCGGAGAATTGCTTTGTTTAAAATGGGATGATGTTGATTTTATTAATAGAGTTATTCATATTAATAAATCAGTTTCTATTGTTTGTGATCGTGAGCGTTCCGGCTCTGACGGAATGCATTATAACAATGTTGTTACTTCGCCTAAAACAGTAAAATCGATTCGTGATATTCCTATTTCTGATAATTGTTATGCTGCTTTTCTTCGTTTGCTGGATTCATATGATTATTTTGTTTGTAAATGTGATTATGTTGTATGTTCTTGTAAGAAAGATTTTATTAGGTTGCGTTCTTTTGAAAAAAAATTCAAGCAGATATGTGAGCGTGTAGGAGTAGAATATAAAGGTATTCATGCTATTAGACACACTTTTGCTAGTCGTTTAATTGATAACAATGTTTCGCCTAAAGTGGTTAGTGATTTACTTGGACATTCTAATGTGGTTTTTACTTTGAATAGATATGTTCATATAGATAATGATTCGAAAAAAGAAGCTGTAAATTATTTGTTGTAATTGTGTAATATGAGATATATTGAGAAAGTGAGGTGTATGAATGAAAGTTCAATTGAGTATCAATGATAAGTTAATGGAACGTACAGACGGATATGCTAAAAAAAATTATATGAAACGTTCCAATTTGGTATCATTAGCATTAACGGAATATCTCAATGATCGTGAAACAATGTTATTGGTTAAAAATCTTTCATTGGCTATTGGAAAAATCGCTGATAGTGGTAAGATTGACGCTGATACAATGGAAATAATTAAGGATTTTGAGAGATTTTCAAAATTGGTTATAAAAAAGAAGTAGTAAATTATTTGTTGAATTGTGTAATATTTGTGTAGTAGTCTTTTTCTATACTTTGCAACTACACAAATTACAACTACTACACAAAATGGAGCTGGCGGGAATCGAACCCGCGTCCGAAAACTCTTCCATCATGGCATCTCCCATTACAGTCGATTTATAAACATTCCCTCAACCAATTGCCAACCGACAGGCTATCAGTCTTGGTAGCTTCATAATTCTTTTGATGTGTCAAAGCTTTCACACCAAAGTGCCCCGCTGTTTTGATGCCTTATCCCAAGCCACGAGCTAACTTAGGTAAGACAGCTGCCATTAGGCAGCGTACGCTAACTTATTGTCTGCGTTTATATTTAATTCCGAGTTTTTAGATGGTCCCGGACCATCAATGGCTTCCATGATTTCTAAATCCCCGTCGAAACCAGTACAACCCCTTAGATTGACTGATTGGAAACTTTTGTTTCACTATATATATCGTAACCACTTTACAATTTGTAAAGTGGTTGATATCAAAACAATTATTCTTCTGACGAAGCCTCTGTATCTGCTTCTGTTGTATCTTCAGAAGTCTCTTCTGAAGCGGCCTCTGTTGACTCTTTTGAAGAATCCTCACTCGACTCCTCTGAAGTATCTTCAGGATTGTCAGCAGCTGCTTCTCTAGCTGCGTCAATTAACTTAACGGTTTGAAGTTCATCATTATGATTCTCTTCAATATAATCACCAACAAAAGACTGCAATGTTGAATCGCCAACAAACTTAGGTATCTTTCTATATATATTAATTCCAAGCGGTACACCGATAATTACACCGATAACAATTGCTGCTGTAATACACTTTGCGGCAAATCTTGCTTTTCTCTTCTTTTCAAGTGTCTTTCTGTTTTTCTTTTCGTACTTTCTTCTGTCAACTTTCTCCTGACTCATAACTGCCTCCTGATTATTTCAAAGTCTAGTATAGAATACCACATTTCTTCAAAAAATGAAATACCAATTTTCGTGAATTATTAGTTGTTCATCAACCTTTCACATTTCTTATTTTGAACTCTTTCTCTGCCTCACGTTTCATATCCTTCTTGGCTATGTCCTTACGCTTATCATACAGTTTCTTACCTCGTGCAAGACCTATTTCAACCTTAACAAGACTATCTTTAAAGTATACACGAAGTGGCACAATCGTATATCCCTTCATCTTGGCCTGTCCCATAATCTTATTAATCTCATATTTGTGAAGCAACAACTTGCGTGGTCTTAATGGGTCTTTATTAAATATATTACCTTTCTCATATGGCGCAATATGCATTTGGCGAATTACAACCTCGCCGTTTTCAACGGCAACAAATGCTTCCTTGATACTGCACTGTCCCATTCGAAGAGATTTTACCTCTGTACCAACCAGTGCAATTCCTGCTTCAAATTTCTCATCTATAAAATAATCAAAATACGCTTTTTTGTTGTTAGCAATCAAACGCTCACCTTTTTGTTTTGGCATTTAACTCACCTCTTATTCCGTATAAAGTTCAAAATCTATTGTTCGTAATTGTTTGTCAACTCTTACCGCTTCTACCATGACCTTCTGTCCGATTCTGTAAGTCGTTCCTGTCTGTTTCCCGACTATCGTCATACTGTGTTCGTCATACAAATAGAAGTCATCAGGAATAGTTGCCATACGAACCAAGCCCTCAACCGTATTAGGCAATTCAACAAAGAAACCATAATCCGTAACACCTGAAATGATGCCTTCAAACACCTCACCTAAATGTTTGGTCATATATTGAACTTTCTTTAATTTTTCAACTTCTCTTTCTGTTTCCTGAGCAATTCTTTCTCTTCTTGAATTGTCAAAAGCAACCTCCGGCAACAAGTTATTATAATGCACTATCCTTTTATCCGTCAATTCACCATGAAGGTTTTCTTTGATAATCCTGTGAATCTGCAAATCCGGGTAACGTCTTATTGGTGATGTGAAATGACAATAATATTTAGCAGCAAGTCCAAAATGTCCGGTGCACTCCGTCGAATATTTAGCACGGTGCATACTTCTCAAAGTAATTCTGCTTATAAAATCCTCTTCTTCAGTTCCCTCTATCTTATTAAGCAGTTTCTGTATTTCTTTTGGATAAATTTTCTCACCATTTAATTTTATGTTATATCCGAAACCGCTAATTATCTTAACAAGCTTCTCATACTTTTCTTTATCAGGTTCTTCGTGAACACGGAACTCAAAAGGAAGTTCCTGCCAATAATAATCCTCGGCAACGGTTTCATTTGCAAGAAGCATGAAATCTTCAATTATCATGTGTGCAGGATTTCTCTGTCTAACTCCTATCTCAATCGGCACACCGTCCTCAGACAAAGTAATACTTGCTTCCGGAAAATCAAAATCTATCGAGCCTCTTTTCATTCTTTTTTCTCTGATTAACTTCGACAGAGAAAGCATGTCCTCAAACATCTCAATATAATCATCATACTCAGACTCATTTTCAATTGTGTCCGGATTAATATCTTCTGACTTAATCGCACCGGATTTAATTAACAATTCATATACCTTATCATAAGTCATGCGCTTATCGACATTTATAAGTGTTTCCGCAATCTTGTGTCCGGTAACGTTACCGTCTTTATCAATATCCATAATGCAGGAAAGCGCAAGTCTGTCACAACCTGCATTTAATGAACATATTCCGTTAGATAGTTTATGTGGGAGCATTGGAATAACACGGTCTGCCAAGTACACACTTGTGCCGCGCTTTAATGCCTCTCTGTCAAGACATGAGTATTCCTTAACATAGTTTGAAACATCAGCAATATGAACTCCAAGCGTATATCCCGTCTTAGTCTTTTGAAGAGATATAGCATCATCCAAATCCTTTGCATCTGCACCGTCAATGGTTACCATCTTAACATCTCTAAGATCAAGTCTGTCACCGCATTCATTGATATCAACATCATCGGAAATTAACGAAACCTCACTCATAACCTCTTTAGGAAACTCTATATCCAAGCCGTATGCTTTAATAATTGAAAGAATATCAACACCGGGATCATTTACATGACCGAGTACCTCGATAATCTCTCCTTCAGGCTTATGCTTCTTATCTCCATATGAGGTTATTTTAGCAACCACCTTGTGTCCGGTTACGGCATCCATGGATTTTCTCTTCGGGATATAAATGTCGTCGCCAAGTTTTCTGTCATCAGCAACAACAAAACCGAAGTTCTTTCTCTTCTGGAAGTATCCAACCACGTATGCATTGGCGCGTTCGGTTATATTAATAATCTCCGCCTCTTTTCTCTTTCCATAGGAAGATACCAGTGGCTTAATAATAACCTTATCCCCATTCATGGCACCTTTCGAGAGACGTGCGGATATATAATAATCGTCCTTCTCCCCTTCCACAGCAACAAAGCCAAAGCCTTTTTGATTTCCTGTATATGTCCCGCTAAATGTGTGCCCTGCTAAAGATTCGTATTTACCTCTTTTTGACAGTAACACTTTGCCTTCATCAACAAGTTCCTTGAGCATCTGCCTGAAATCATCACGATTTTCCTTGGGCACCTGCAAAAGAAATGCAAGTTCTTTCTGCTTTAACGGCTTGTAATGCTTGTCATTTATCAATTGTAGTATTTTCTTTTTGTTATTATCGTAATCTGACATATTCCTTCTCCAAACAATTACTCTATTTTGAGTAACAAAAAAAATAAGCTGCTACATAGTATGTAGCAGCAGTCATTATCTGTTAGTTCAATACTTTAGAACTCATAAGTAATGCCAATCCTAAGAATAAAATAACAAGAATTGTTGTAGCCAAAACAAGATAAGCTTCTTTTGAACGACCTTTGTTCTTGCTCCAATAGGTATCGCCTGCTGCAGCTCCTCCTGCCAAACTACCCAATCCGTTATCCTTGGATTCCTGAGCTAATACTATTATAGTTATTATTACACATATTATCATAAACACAATTGTTAATGCTGTCTTCATTACAAACTTTCCTCCTTATCTCAAAACTCACTATTCCGTATAATATCACAATAAAACCATATTGGCAAGGATAAATTTATATTTCCTGAAGTTAAGTTTTAAGATTCTATAATTATTGTTTGCTATTGGCTTCTTTATAATCATGTCTGATCATATCCTTAAGCTTCATTGATAACTTCTTGATTCCCGGCGATATATTCTTATTGGCCACAATCGGATATATATATTTGGCAGCTTCTTTGTACTTGCCCTTTCTGTAGGCAAGATACGAAAGCAGATATTCAACCGTAGGCTCATCCATTCCACAAAGTGGATAATCCTCGCTTGTATTGGCCATAGAGAAACCTTCGTAAGCATTATCAAGGCACTCATTCTCATCCGCTTCTAACTTTGTTTTCTGTTCTTCACTAATAGTTTCAGCCTCTTCTTCAAGCTTACCTCTGATAACCCACGCAAGCTTTAAGCATGTATATGCTTTCTTGCTGCTTTTGGCTTGTGTTACAACATCACAGAGAAGCGCCATCTTATATCGCATAATCGCATCATCATAACTGTAAACCAATCCATCGGTATCAAGTCCCATGAACTGTGGTGTAATCTTGTCCTGAACCTTAACAATCTGCATAGTATCAATTTCGCTAAAGGTTGTTGCAAGAGATGCATATCCGCATATTGGACAAACAAGCGCATCATATTTAATCGGATCGATCCCCTCGTATTTGGGTCTTAAATCAATACCATGACCAAGCGGTCTCATTTTGCTTGCAAAAATTGCAGGCGCATCAAAATCAAGCCCACAACAAGGGCACTCAATATTCTTCTCGTAGAGATAGTCTTCTTCCTCAAGGACTTTTTCTTCTTCCTCAAGTTCTTCTATCCCCTCAATCCCGCCGACCATTTCGACTTCTTTCTTTTTGAATACTTCAATATTGTCCTCATTCTCAAAACCAAGAGAACTCAAATCCGAAAATAAACCCATAGCAAATCCCCCATAATAGCATAAGTTTTCGGGTTACATGAAACTATCTTACGATAAGGCTCTTTCCTGTCATCTCAGCAGGCTGCTCCATTCCCATTATCTCTAAAAGAGTAGGAACTATATCCGCAAGACAACCGCCCTCTCTAAGCTTAACATCATCGTAATTAACGAGTATAAATGGTACCGGATTGGTTGTATGAGCTGTGTGTGGCTCACCGGTCTCATAGTCAATCATCTTCTCAGCATTACCGTGGTCTGCACAAATGAACATTACACCGCCAACCTCTTTGACAGCCTCAACTGCACTTCCAACGCACTGATCTACTCTCTCAACAGCCTTAACCGCAGCATCGATAACTCCTGTATGACCTACCATATCAGGGTTAGCAAAGTTGATTACTATAACATCATACTTGTCACTCTTAATTGCTGCATTTAACTTCTCAGAAACCTCAGGTGCACTCATTTCAGGCTGAAGATCATAAGTTGCAACTGCAGGTGACTTAACAAGTATTCTCTCTTCATTCTCATTAGGCTCCTCAATACCACCATTGAAGAAGAATGTAACGTGAGCATATTTCTCTGTCTCTGCGAGACGAAGCTGCTTCTTGCCGTTCTTTGCAAGATACTCACCAAATGTATTAACAATCGACTGCTTCTTAAATGCAATAAGCTTATTAGGAATAGTCTCATCATAATCCTTAAAGCATACATATGTAAGAGGCACGCGACCATTTTTTCTCTCAAAACCTGTAAAATCATCATCGCAGAAAGCTCTTGTTATCTCTCTTGCACGGTCAGGACGGAAGTTGAAGAAAATAACCGAATCATTAGCTTCAACAATTGAAACAGGCTTTCCGTTCTCTGTAATAACAGTCGGAAGAACGAACTCGTCTGTCACGTCATTAGCGTATGACTCTTCCATAGCTTTAACAGGATCTTCTGCCATAACGCCCTCTCCGTAAACGAGTGAAGCGTATGCCTTTTCTACTCTGTCCCATCTGTTATCTCTATCCATTGCATAATATCTTCCTGAAAGGGAAGCAACCTTACCTACACCAATTTCCTTTGTCTTTTCAATAAGTTCAACAAGGTAATCCTTTCCTGATGCCGGAGGTGTATCTCTTCCGTCAAAGAACGGATGAATAAATACTTTCTCCAAGCCCTGCTTCTTACAAAGCTCAAGAATTCCGTATAAATGTGTATTGTGGCTATGTACACCACCGTCTGATAAAAGTCCCCATAAATGAAGGCTTGTATTGTTCTTCTTACAGTTATCAATTGCTGCAAGCATAGCTTCATTCTCAAAGAAATCACCGTCTTCGATAGCCTTAGTAATTGAAGTAAGATCCTGATAAATGATACGGCCTGCGCCCATATTCATATGTCCTACCTCTGAGTTACCCATCTGTCCGTCAGGAAGACCTACAGCAAGACCTGAAGCATTACCCTTAACAAAAGGGCATTCCTTCATAAGTTTGTCCATAACCGGAGTATTAGCCATTGCAATGGCATTACCCTCAGTCTTATCATTTAATCCATAACCATCAAGTATCATTAAAACAACCGGTTTCATAATATCTCTCCTTATCCTATATAATTATTCTATAAATCATAGACCTTATGATGAAGAAAACGCTTCATGTGCTCTATACATCTCTCATTGAGTTCTAAAAGCACGAGTTCTTTCTTATCATTGTTTTCTATAATAACCGCAACACTTTTTGCATCCGCCTGTTTAGAGGTGTAATTATATTGTTTTGCAAACTTTTCTCCGGATATTCTGTTTGAATCCGAAGGACAGATATAACTAATCTGCGATGCGTCGAACTGCTTCTTGAGCGTTCTTCTGCTTGCCGCATATATAGCCGACACCTCGACACTTCCGTTGGTGATTGTGTACTCATACTCTACGCTTTTCTCCTTACTGAAGAAAACGATAAGAACAATACCGCCTGCAATGAGTAATATACCCACAAGGTCAAACAGTAAAGCCACAACACCTAATACGATACACAAAATGCCACCAAACACGCCAAGATAAAAGTTTGCTTCAGCCTTTGACTTTACGGCATATTCAACGTAATCATCTTTTAACATCGTGTCCGTCCTTTCACTATTTACATATAATTATTTATGATAAATATTCATCAATAGCAGCTGCTGCCTTCTTACCTGCACCCATTGCAAGAATAACTGTAGCTGCACCTGTAACAGCATCTCCACCGGCATATACGCCCTGTTTTGAAGTCGCACCAACTTCATCAGCTTTAATACCGCCAAATGATTCCGTATCAAGACCCTCTGTTGTGTCCTTGATAAGAGGGTTAGGTGATGTACCGATTGACATTATCATACAATCACATTCTATATCTGTAAACTGACCTTCCAACGCAACAGGTCTTCTTCTTCCTGACTCATCAGGCTCTGAGAGTTCCATCTTCTGGCAGTGAATAGACTTAACCCAGCCGTCTTCTCCAACAACCTCTAAAGGATTGGTAAGAAGCTCGAACTTGATTCCCTCTTCCATTGCATGCTCAACCTCTTCTGCTCTTGCAGGAAGCTCCTCCATAGAACGACGATATACTATTGTAACATCAGAACCAAGACGCTTAGCACATCTTGCAGCATCCATTGCTACGTTACCACCACCGACAACAACCGTCTTCTGCGGACGCTTAATAGGAGTTGAAGAATCCTCCTTATATGCCTTCATAAGATTAATTCTTGTAAGGAATTCATTTGCTGAATATACACCATTTAAGTTCTCACCGGGAATTCTCATAAATCTTGGAAGTCCCGCACCTGAACCGATAAATACAGATTCAAAACCGTAATCCTTCATAAGTTCATCAATTGAAATAGTCTTACCGATTACTACGTTAGTCTCAATCTTAACACCAAGCTCCTTAAGACCGTCAACCTCTTTCTGAACGATTGCCTTAGGAAGACGGAACTCAGGAATACCATATGCAAGAACACCACCAGCAACGTGTAACGCCTCAAATACAGTAACCTCATAACCCTTCTTTGCAAGATCACTTGCACAAGCAAGACCTGAAGGACCAGAACCGATAACAGCTACTTTATGTCCGTTAGAAGCAGGCTTCTTTGCTGCCTCCTTGCAATTAGCATTATGATAATCTGCAACAAAACGCTCAAGACGTCCGATTGCAACAGGCTCTCCCTTGATTCCTCTGACACATTTTGACTCACACTGTGTCTCCTGTGGACATACACGACCACAAACAGCAGGAAGCGAACTGCTCTCATTTATAACCTGATAAGCACCTTCAAAATCGCCCTCTGCAACCTTTGCTATAAACTCAGGTATGTTAATCTGAACAGGACATCCTGTAACACATGGTTTGTTCTTACAGTTAAGACAACGTCCTGCCTCGTCTATTGCCATCTCTTTTGTATAACCGAGAGTTACCTCGTCAAAGTTTTTATTTCTAACATCCGGTTCCTGTGCAGGCATCGGATTCTTATTCATGCTCATATTAGGCATCTTTGTTGTTCCTCCTTGTTATCCTCTTATTCTTTCGGTTGATTATCCCTGCTTTAACAGGTTACATGCTTCATCACGTGCTTTCTGCTCAAACGGCTTATAAACAGCACCTCTTGACATTGCCTCGTCAAAATCAACAAGGAAACCGTCAAAATCAGGTCCGTCAACACACGCAAACTTTGTCTCTCCTCCAACCGTAAGACGACAACCACCACACATTCCGGTTCCGTCAACCATAATCGGATTCATACTAACAACTGTTTTAACATCATATTTCTTTGTTGTTGCAACAACAAACTTCATCATAATAAGCGGTCCGATTGCTATAACTTCATCAAACTCTTCACCTGACTTGAGCAATTCGTCAAGGGGTGTTGTAACAAGTCCCTTTTCACCCGCCGAACCATCATCTGTCATCAATATGTATTTTGAACTAACTGCTTCAAACTCATCTTTAAGGATAATCAAATCCTCACTTCTGAAACCTACAATTGAAGTAACTTCAGCTCCCTGCTCGTGAAGTGCCTTTGCTACCGGATATGCGATTGCACAACCAACACCACCACCAACAACAGCAACCTTCTTAAGTCCTTCTATCTCTGTTGCTTTACCGAGCGGACCTACAAAATCATGAATGAAATCGCCCTCATTTAATGAGTTTAAAATCTCTGTTCCTGCGCCGACAATCTGGAATATTATGTCAACTGTTCCCTTCTCACGATCATAACCTGCAATCGTAAGTGGAATACGCTCGCTGTCTTCCTTTGCGCGGAATATTATGAACTGTCCTGCCTTTGCCTTTTTAGCAACCAAAGGTGCTTCTACGGACATAAATGTTACCGTAGGATTGAGTTCCTTCTTCTTAACAATTTTGTACATATTGATACCTCTTTCTTAATTAAAATCCAACGCACAATGCGTCAAACAGAATACATTATAACTTCTTTCTGTTAATATGAAAAGTCTTTTTTTCATCAAGTTCCGAAATATGAGAAATGCATATAGTCTTTTCTATTGCCCCAGAAGCCTCTTGAGAAACCGTATCTGTTCATAATTCTTACAAAGTCACACTCCAAAGGAATTGAATATGCGCTCTTTTTCGGCTTCCAGAAACTGCCCGACATTACCTTCTTACCATCAATCATGTAATTCTCATTAGGGTTAACGTCTATCGCAAGACCATACATATGCTGTCCGGTTCGGTAAGAGTAAGCCCCTATATCGTGAATTACCTGTTTCTCGTCACTTTCATATACTTCCTTAAATATCTGCTTAACTGTAGGTGCAAGGTTCTTATTTACGGTAAGATATTTGACTCTTGTAATCTTCTTTCCGTTTCTTCCGTTCTTAAAGTCCCAAACTTTAATCTTGATTGTTTTCATTTGGCGTCTTGCTTTCGCTTCAGTTTTGAAGTTCTTGTCTCTCTTCTTCTCAGTTCCGAAAGCACGTTTAACTTTCTGATAATATCCTTCAGATGCATATGCGTAATAATCCATTGCTATGCCCTTAACATCCGAAGAAAAGCTTAAAACCCTATTACCGTTAATTGTCTTATATGCATATATTCGGTAATAGTACGTAACACCGTTTGTGAGTTTTTTATAGGAAGCACTTAATGTTGAAAGCGAAAAATCAGATACCTGTGTATATAACTGCTCATTACTTGTATCGGGCCATGTCATATTACCTTTTTCATCCATGTCTGTAAGAAGATAAACAACATAACCTTCTGCACCTTCAACAGGTGACCAACTGATAGTCGAACCGTTCTTGCCTTTTCGTTTGCCGGATGTTATAACAGGACCAGCACCCGGATATAACACTTCTATATCTTTAACCGTAATTATTGTTTTCTCGCCTGTTTCATCACCGTATTGATCTTTTGCATATGTAAATGCTGATACTTTATAATAATACGTTGTGTATGGTGTCAATACACTACTATCCGAATATGTTGTAAGGTTATCATCATATTCATCATCATCCCAATAATAACTATATGAAGAATATTTTGTTTTACTACAGGTACCGACATTCTCGTAAGGACCTGTTTTTGTTGATGCTCTCTCTATCATATAGCCATCAAAATCCGCGCCTTCTTCATGTGTCATCTTAAGTCTTACCATATGATCACTTGTAAAATCATATTCGAGTGTAAAATCATTTTGTGCATAAGCCTTAATTGGCAAAAGTATCATTAACAATACAAATGTCAAAAAAGACAGCGATAATCTTTTGTACATATAACGACTCCTTTTCGATATAAAAAATTATTATCCAACAACAAACTCAAATTTAATGATAACACATATACGTGTTATTCTCAACGCAAAATAACTGATATCTCTATAACAAAAAACAGCCGGCATAAAAGCCGGCTGCAAAATTTACATATAGCAGTAAAAATTATTTGTTGTAGTTAACAATCTGACCGAAGTCTGCCTTAAGAGAAGCTCCTCCAACAAGACCACCGTCGATGTCAGGTTTTGCAAGAAGCTCTGCAGCATTACCTGCATTCATAGATCCACCGTACTGGATACGTACTGCGTCAGCTGTTGCAGCATCGTAAATCTCAGCGATACAATCACGGATTCCCTTACATACTTCCTGTGCCTGATCAGATGTTGCAGTCTTACCTGTACCGATTGCCCAGATTGGCTCGTAAGCGATAACAAGCTTCTTAACATCATCAGCTGCTACACCGTCAAGGTCTGACTTAATCTGAAGACGAATCCAGTCCATAGTAACACCCATCTCTCTCTGCTCTAAAGACTCACCGCAGCAAAGAATTGGTGTAAGACCAGCCTCGATTGCCTTCTTAACCTTCTTATTAAGAAGAACATCATCCTCTTTGAAGTAATCACGACGCTCTGAGTGACCGATGATAACATACTTAACACCAGCATCAACGAGCATTGCAGCAGAAACCTCACCGGTATATGCTCCGCTCTCTTCAAAGTACATGTTCTCTGCACCAACCTCAACGTTAGTTCCCTTAACTGCCTCAACAACAGGAACGATATCTACAGCAGGTACACAATATACTACATCTACATCATCATTAGCAACTAAAGGCTTTAACTCCTCAACAAGCTTAACAGCCTCTGAAGGAGTCTTGTTCATTTTCCAGTTTCCTGCAATTATTTTCTTTCTTGCCATCTCTAATCTCCATTCATTTCTATATATTCGCCAAATATTCAAAGCTCCGCCTCTCAACTAAGTTCACACTTCGTCTTCGACTCGTGTTCACTAAGTATCGATGCGTAAGTTCCGACTATAATTCGAACTTCACCTTCGGTTCGTTCTCATCAAGTCGTCACTTATTATTAGCAGCTGCCACTCCAGGAAGTTCCTTACCCTCTAAGAACTCAAGTGAAGCTCCACCACCTGTTGAAATGTGGCTCATCTTGTCACCGAATCCAAGCTGGTTACAAGCTGCTGCTGAATCACCACCACCGATGATTGTTGTAGCATCTGTATCAGCCAATGCCTGAGCTACAGCGATTGTACCTGCAGCAAGTGTAGGGTTCTCAAATACTCCCATAGGTCCGTTCCAAACAACAGTCTTAGCAGTCTTAGCTGCATCTGCGAAGAGTTCTCTTGTCTTCTCACCGATATCAAGACCTTCCATATCAGCAGGAATTGAATCTGAAGGTACTGTTGAAACTTCGATAGGTCCATCGATTGGATCAGGGAATCCCTTAGCGATAACTGTATCGATAGGAAGAAGAAGCTTCTTACCAAGCTTATCAGCCTTATCAAGCATCTCCTTACAGTAATCAAGCTTTGTATCATCTACAAGTGAAAGTCCAACCTCTTTACCCTGAGCCTTTAAGAATGTGTAAGCCATACCACCACCGATGATAAGAGTATCACACTTCTCAAGAAGATTAGAGATAACATTTAACTTATCAGCAACCTTAGCACCACCAAGGATTGCAACAAAAGGGCGAACAGGATTCTCTACGGCATTACCGAGGAAATCAATCTCCTTCTGCATAAGATATCCAACTACAGCTGTATCAACAAGTGAAGCAACACCTACGTTTGAGCAGTGAGCTCTGTGAGCTGTACCGAATGCATCGTTAACGAATACGTCACAGATAGACGCAAGATCCTTTGAGAAAGCCTCTCCGTTCTTTGTCTCTTCTGCACGGAAACGTGTATTCTCAAGTAAGATTACATCTCCGTCATTCATAGCCTCTACAGCAGCCTTTGCGTTAGGACCAACAACCTCAGGATCTGCAGCAAACTTAACATCCTGACCAAGGAGCTCTGAAAGTCTCTTAGCTACAGGAGCAAGTGTCTTAGTCTGCTTGTCCTCTTCTGTCTTAACCTTTCCAAGGTGTGAGCAAAGGATAACCTTACCACCATCAGCGATAAGCTTCTTGATTGTAGGAAGTGCAGCTACAAGACGATTCTCATCTGTAATCTGACCATCCTTTAAAGGTACGTTGAAATCACAACGGCAAAGTACTCTCTTGCCTTTTACGTTGATATCATCTACTGATTTCTTGTTTAATGACATTATTAAATCCTCCTATAAAATAAATTATTTAAATGAAACAAAAGAAGGTCCGGTCCAATAAGACCGGACCCCCGTTAGGTCAAGTTATTAACTAAAGTTAAAATCAACCAAGCTCGGCGAAGTACTTAATTGTACGAACCATCTGAGATGTGTATGAGTTCTCGTTATCATACCAAGAAACTACCTGTACCTCATAGAGATCATCAGCGATCTGGCTAACCATTGTCTGAGTTGCATCGAACAATGAACCAAATCTCATACCGATAACGTCTGAAGATACGATAGGATCCTCATTGTATCCGAATGACTCGCTTGCAGCAGCCTTCATTGCAGCATTGATTCCGTCAACTGTAACACCAGCCTTCTTAACAACTGCTGTAAGGATTGTTGTAGAACCTGTAGGAACAGGAACACGCTGTGCAGAACCGATTAACTTACCATTCAACTCAGGGATAACAAGACCGATAGCCTTAGCAGCACCTGTTGAGTTAGGAACGATGTTAGCAGCACCTGCACGTGCACGACGAAGGTCACCCTTTCTGTGAGGACCATCAAGAATCATCTGGTCACCTGTGTAAGCATGGATTGTGCTCATGATACCACTCTGGATAGGAGCGTACTTGTTAAGAGCATCTGCCATAGGTGCAAGACAGTTTGTTGTACATGAAGCAGCAGAGATAATCTTATCATCTGTTGTTAATGTCTTCTCGTTAACTGAGAATACGATAGTCTTAAGATCGTTACCAGCTGGAGCTGAGATAACTACCTTCTTAGCACCTGCATCGATATGAGCCTGTGACTTATCCTTTGAGCAGTAGAAACCTGTACACTCAAGTACAACGTCTACATCAAGCTCGCCCCAAGGACAGTTCTTAGCGTCTGCCTCTGCGTAGATCTTAAGTGTCTTACCGTCAACTGTAATTGTATTAGCATCGTCATCTGCTGAAACTGTGTGAGCACCCTCACCGATCTTTCCGCAATATCCGCCCTGAGCTGTATCATACTTGAGCAAATGTGCAAGCATAGAAGGCTTTGTTAAATCGTTGATTGCAACTACCTCATAACCTGCTGCGTCAAACATCTGACGAAATGCAAGACGTCCGATACGTCCGAATCCATTAATCGCTACTTTTACTGCCATAGTAAAAATCCTCCTAATAATGTAAATTTCTTTTGTGGCGTCCTCTCTTTTGACACCCATGCCCCTATCATACATTTTTTGATATTAAAATTCAAGAGGAAATTAACAATTTATGGACGTTATTTTCCGCGTATGGTAAAATACCCGTATAATAACGTATTTATATGGAAGGAAGGGAATTATATGATCACGGCAGACTTACACGTTCACTCATCATTTTCATCAGATTCTTCACAATCTCCCGTTTCTATTATAGAAGAATGTATCAACAAGGGCTTTTCTTATGTATATTTTACGGACCATCACGACATGGATTTTCCGGTTAGCCCCGATAATCCTGATATGGATTTCCAGTTAGATTTTGATTCATACATCAAAACTCTTACTAAGTTAAAAGAAGAATACAAAGATAAAATTACGCTGTTAATCGGCGTCGAGCAGGGAATCTGTCCCGAAGTTGCTCCACGAATATCAGCTCTGTCAAACGCATATCCATTTGACTTTATTATAGGTTCATCACATCTTACCTGCTTATCGGTAACTAAGGGTGACCCCTACTACCCTTCATATTATGAAGGCAAGTCATATATCGAAAGCTACCGACAGTATTTTGAATCGGAACTTGAAAATGTGCGCTTAACGGACGGCTTTGATGTATACGGTCATCTAGACTATGCAGTACGCTACTGCCCTGACAAGTCCTTTGTATATAACTTTGATGATTACAGAGATGTATTCGAAGTATTGCTTAAGGAATTGATTTCTCGTGGCAAAGGCATTGAAATTAACACAGCAGGCATAACCAAAATCGGATATCCTCACCCTCACATTGAAGCACTTAAGCTATATAAGCAATTAGGTGGCGAGATAATCACTGTTGGAAGTGACGCACATGTCAAAGAAAACATTGGCTACGGCTTTGATGTTGCAGAAGATATTTTAAAATCCTTAGGCTATAACTACTACACAATATTTAAGAACAGAAAACCCGAGTTTTTACCACTCTAGAATAAACATATGGAGGAGTTACAATGAAAGAACAGTTATACACTATACCCGTTAATGAGGTATTTGAAAGCGACTGCGAGTGCCCTTTATGCAAAATGAAGGAGCAGCTTGAAAGAAATGCTATCGAATATACACTAGGTCCAAGTTATATGGAAGACGATAATCGTGCCATGACTGATGAAGCAGGCTTTTGTGAAAAGCACATTCAGGCACTTTATGGTGAAAAGAACCGTTTAGGTCTTGCTTTGATTTTAAGCACACACATGCAAAAGATTAACAAGGATTTAAAAGCCATGACTGATAAGTCTACACCCACAGCGACTTCCCTCTTCAAGAAAAAAGAGGCTACCCCTATCGGCTCTTATGTAGATAAATTAAAAGACCGTTGCTTTATATGTGAGCGTATGAACGACACCTTTGACAGATACGTCGATACAATATTTCATTTATACAAAAAAGACCCTGCCTTTGCAGGCAAGGTCCGTAATTCCAAAGGATTCTGCACTTATCACTTCGCTCTTCTTTATGATAAAGCACCTGACTTTCTCTCCAAAGAAGCGCTTGATAATTTCATCGCAGATATCAAAAACGTATATTTCTCCAACATGGAACGTATGCAGGAGGATATCGAATGGTTTATCAACAAGTTCGATTACCGCTATCAGAACGAGCCTTGGAAAAATTCCAAAGACGCACTGCCACGTGCCATATTAAAAACTCATAGTACGATCACTCCTGATTCAAAGGAATGATTACTTGTTTGGCTTATAAGAACTCTTAAGCGATACAATTCTGTTAAATACAAGGTTGTCTTCTGTAGAGTCTTTGATGTCTGTACAGAAGAAACCGTTTCTTAAGAACTGGAAACGTTCACCCTTCTTAGTACCTGCAAATGCAGCTTCTAATTTACAATCCTTTAGTTCAACCAAAGAATTAGGATTAAGATTAGAGTAATCTTCATTTAAGACCTCTTCTCCTTCCTTAATAAGATTCTCGTATAATCTTACTGTTGCATCAACACAAGTTGCAGCATCTACCCAATGGATAGTTCCCTTAACCTTGCGGCCTTCAAAGCCTGAACCCGACTTAGTTGCAGGATCGTAAGTACAATGAACCTCAACAACCTTACCGTCAGCATCCTTAACAAAATCAGTACAGGTTACAAAGTATGCATTTTTGAGGCGTACTTCATTGCCCGGGAATAATCTGAAATACTTCTTAGGAGGCTCCTCCATGAAGTCATCCCTTTCTATATATAACTCTTTGCTAAATGATACCCGTCTGCTTCCAAGCTCCTCATTCTCCTGATTATTCTCAACATCGAGAAGCTCCGACTGTCCTTCAGGATAGTTATCAATCACAAGTTTAATCGGATCAAGTACTGCCATCATACGAGGCGCCTTCATCTTAAGGTCCTCTCTTATACAATACTCAAGCATTGCCATATCAGAAACTGAGTTAGCTTTAGAAATACCGGAAAGTTCTATGAACATACGGATAGCTTCCGGTGTTACACCCTTTCTTCTAAGTGCGCTGATTGACACAAGTCTTGGGTCATCCCAACCATCAACTACCTTGTCCTCAACAAGCTTTTTGATATATCTTTTTCCTGTTATTACATTCTGAAGATAAAGCTTTGCAAACTCAATCTGCTTAGGTGGGAACTCAAACTCAAGCTCATTTACTACCCAGTCATAGAGAGGTCTGTGATCCTCAAACTCAAGTGTACAGATAGAATGTGTCACACCCTCAACCGCATCCTCAATAGGATGAGCGAAATCATACATAGGATAAATACACCATTTATCGCCTGTTCTGTGATGACTCATTCTTGCAATTCTGTATATTACAGGGTCACGCATATTAATATTAGGTGACGCCATATCAATCTTAGCACGAAGAACCTTAGAACCATCAGGAAACTCACCGTTTCTCATTCTTTCAAAAAGGTCAAGATTCTCCTCGACACTTCTGTTTCTGTAAGGGCTCTCCTTGCCCGGCTCCTTAAGTGTTCCTCTATATTCTCTAATCTCATCAGCGGTAAGGTCACACACATATGCCTTGCCCTTTTTGATAAGCTTAATTGCACCCTCATACATTGCATCAAAATAATCTGACGCATAGTATATCTTATCGCCAAAGTCAGCACCTAACCACTTAACATCCTCAAGAATCGAGTCAACGAACTCAGACTTCTCCTTTGTAGGATTTGTATCATCAAATCTTAAGTTAAATGTTCCCTTGTACTCGCTAGCCAATCCAGAATTAAGGATTATAGACTTTGCGTGTCCGATATGAAGATATCCGTTAGGCTCCGGTGGAAATCTTGTAACTATCTCCTTATACTTGCCCTCCGATAAATCCTTATCAATTATCTGCTCGATAAAGTTTCTTGATACTACTTCTTCATTATTCGCTTCAACATTATTGTTTATATCACTCATCATATATTCTCCATTTTTTGATTATAAAATTGCTAAACATTATTATGTTTATAACCTATTATAGTATGATTTGTCAACATAGTTAAAAAACAATATACTTTTGTCATCTTTTTTCTTTTACTGCTTCATCGGCCAAAACATCCGCCTCATGGTTTCCCACAAATAACGTATGTGTTTTAAATATTTTTTTACATTCTTCTTCCATCAACGTTATTGGCTTTAAATATTTGTTGACATGAGAATAAATATGCATAAATTTTATTTCAACAGAATGTTCTGAGCAGTATTTTAAAATTTCATCGAAAAACTGCTTATAAACATGATTAAACTTTTTTTCAGTTGTTTTCATCATATCAGCAAGATACCAAAATACATTTTCATTATCGTGGCAAATATATCCGTTTTCCCCGGATTCAACAATCCAAAGAGCAGCTTTCATAGATGCAAGAAGTTCAGGAAGTTCATTTCGCTCTTTTTCATATTCACTCATTTTCTTTTGTGCATCTTTTAATTTACCAATCAGGTCCTTCCCTTTTTGACCCTTAAGAAAATCAATATCTTTATTCTTCATTATTTTATTCGCGTCTTCAATAATTGAACTTAGATCTGTTCCTTTAAATTTAATTTCGTCTTTAGAATAAGTTTCATTGTTATCTTTCTTCTTCAGGATATAAACTCCGTACCCAACTTTATCCACTGAGTGCGAACCATCTGTAAAAATATAGGTATTATTATCATTTCCATCGTATTTTATGGCTTTAAAAGAAATTATACCATCAAAGTTTCCAATACCATCCCACACCGAACTTTCACCGTGCATCTTGTTTTCTTCGATGTTTTCAACATATACTACTCGCTTCTTTTGATGAACAATATACGCCCCATCATTGAGTTCTTTTTCTTCTCCGTCCCATTTTTCCTCTTTATAAGTTTCATTTATAACATCTTCAACAGCAACAATGGCATCTGCTTCGTTATCAAATTTGTATATATCAACGCATTCTTTTGTATGCTCGTAATCCTTAACCATTTTATATTTTTCTAATATTGTTTTTTTATTCTCTCCAGAGATAGCTTTGACTACGCTGCTGTTAAGAATAAATGTACCCGGAAGGAAAACAAGAATATAACCTTTGGCTTTTTTACAACTCACTGCTCTTATCCTTTTATCTTTTACTCTATTTTTATTATATCATTACTCTTCAACAGTTTAGGGGTTTAAATATTTAGCAACCATTTTCATTACAAAAGCAGAAACAGCTTTGGTATCATATCCGAGAATATTGTCGGCTTTTTTCTCTTTGAGGACAGATGTTAAATCATTCAGATTTTCATCGTTAATACACTCTAATAGTAATTTTTTAAGATTGTTTGATGCATAACATTTCATCTGGACTGATGCTTTTCTATCCGTAATAGTATAAATAGCCTCTGTCATTCTCTGTGTTATCTTCCAGTATTCTCTTCCCCAAGATTCATCCGGTTTTTTCTTTATTATTATCTATCCATGTTTTGGGTACATAATTTGTATCTATCCATGTTTTGGGTACATAATTTGTATCTCTCACACCCCACCCACGTATTTCTCTATTCAACTTAAGTACAGAAATACGGGTGTCGTCTACCCATGATTGGGGAACATTATACAAGTCGGGTATAATCCAGTTATCATTCGTTTTGTTCTTATTATTCATCGTCCCCTCCTTTCTGCAAGAACACATAATCAAGTCTACAATATTAATCCATTTTCAACATCAATTCTTCAAATTGCTTTCCTGTTAGTCTATTCTCCTTTACAAGAACACCTGCAATTTTCTGAATCTTTTCTTTTGCATTTTCTATTATTTCTATCGTGCTCTCCATCTCGGTCTTAAGAATCTCGTTCACTTTAGCTGTATATTCTCCGGCCAATGCTGATTGAAGCACCTCGTCTTTGGATAAGGTAAGCAATCTGTCATCTTCCATACCATACGCACATACTATTTTGAATGCAATATCGGTTGCGTTTTGCAAATCAGCGGAAGCTCCTGTGTTAAGTGACTTTTCTTTACCAAAAAACACCTGTTCAGCTGCACGTCCCGCCAATGAAGTCCTTATCCTTGCAAGAAGTTCCTCTCTCGTATAATCTGTAACATTCTCCTGATTAGAATGTCTCATATATCCACCAAAAGAACCTCTAGACTCAATCGTAATATAAGAAGGCTTATCTCCACTAATATATGACACATACGCATGCCCAATCTCATGAATAGCAACACAATTATAATAATCCAAAGTACGCTCTTTCTTTTCCCCAAACTCATATTCTTCAAGAGCATTTAACAAATCCTCATTCGTCATGTATCTTTCTTTCTTTGCAGCATCATTAAATGCGTTACTAAGCACGTTTTGTAGATTTGCAATACTCCAACCTGGTGTCCTTTCCGCAATACTATGCACCGTATCTTTGGAAACAGTAGTAATATTCTGTTCTTCAAATCTATTTATGATATATTGTTCACGCTCACTCTCATTTGGAAGATCCACGAAAATCTTTTTATCAAAACGCCTAAGCAAAGCCGGATCCAAAGAAGCATTCTCACCTTTTTCACCTCTGACCAAAAAGTTTGTTGCAGCCAAAACAAAAACAGGTTTATTGCTGTCAGCAATATTGAAACCATCCATTGCCGTAAGAAGAGCATTCAACATACCCTCAGTATGATGAGTGTTTTCTGATCCTGTTCTCTTCTTCCCAATTGCATCAATCTCATCAATAAATATTATGGACGGTGCATATTTTTTTGCTTTTTCAAAAATACGTCTGATATTCGCCTCGCTTTCACCTGTATATTTACTTTCAAACTCAGTTGCGCTGGTTTGAAGAAAAGTCACTTCAGACTCACCCGCCATAGCCCTTGCAAGCATAGTTTTTCCCGTTCCCGGTGGTCCGTAAAGAAGTATTCCTTTCGGTGGTTTAAAACCATTCATAAGGAAACCTTTTGGATTTGTAAGATATTTTACAAAATACTGAAGTTCTTCTTTAGCCTTCGTTGCACCAATAACATCACTAAATTTGGTATTGGGACGTTCTACATTGGATGGCAATGAATTATAATCTTTAAGAGCACTCAACAGGTCATCATCCGTCACAGCCCTTTGCTGCTTCACAGCTCTTCGAACTGCACTTTCAAACATATTTTGAATATCCGCAAGACTCTGTCCCGAGGTTCTTTCTGCTATTGTCTGCACTGCTTCTTCGGAAACAGTCGTAACGTTCCTAGATTCAAGCAACTTACTTATATATTGTTTTCTTTCCTGCTCTTTTGGAAGTTCCACAAAAATTGTAGAATCAAAGCGTCTAAGCAACGCCTCATCCAGCATTCCAATTCCATCATTTTCCGCTGTTGCCCCATAGTTTGTAGCAGCCAGAACAAAGACCGGTTTATCAGCATTAGAACTGTCAAAACCATCCATCTCTGTAAGAAGAGCATTCAACATGCGTTCAGTATGATGAGTGTTTTCTGAACCAGTTCTCTTCTTTCCAATTGCATCAATCTCGTCAATAAATATTATAGACGGTGCGTATTTCTTTGCCCTTTTGAAAATTCTTCTGATATTTGCTTCACTTTCGCCTGAATATTTACTTACAAACTCGGTTGCACTGGTTGCGAAAAATGACACATCCGACTCACCTGCCATAGCTCTGGCAAGCATAGTTTTTCCTGTTCCCGGACTTCCATAAAGAAGAACTCCCTTCGGTGGTCTGGCACCATAACCAAGAATTTCTTTTGGGTTCATAAGATACTTTACAAAATATTGAAGTTCTTCTTTCGCCTTTTCAGCACCAATGATATCACTAAATTTATTTTGGGGGCGATCCACATCCGACAACACCGAATACCTATCTTCAGTTTCCACGGCTGTTTTTATCTTAAGATCATAGAATTCTATTTTACCCACATTATAGCATTTATCGACAAATCCTTTTCTGGTCTTGTAAGTCAATACCTGATGTCTACGAGCAAGCTTATCCATTACCTTCTGGCAGGATACATCCCAATAAGCTGCCTCTAACTCATCTTGGTAGAATTCGCTATTAATGAATCCACGAGCACCTATTTTAATCAGGGCATTTTTCTCTCTTTCAGAATAGTTATACTCTGACTTTTCTCCACACAAGATAAAAATCGGAATATTTCCAAACTCCGCTGCAGTCTTTTGTAACACATCTTTTCCGACCGTTCTTTCATCTGCAATATTTAAACTACGTTCTGTATTTTCCAATCCAAGTGTAAAATCTATTACTACAAAGAGAACATTACCGTCATGAAGTATTTCCATAAATGCATCTGAATCGGTTGTATTCTTAACTATGATGCCGTTTTCTTTGAACATATCGGACTGTTTATAACGAATATCACCAAGTACAGGAATGACAACATTTTTTTCACCGGAATAAATCTCCTTAACTTCATCGCTTGCATTCGTGAAATCGCACTTCCACTCTATCTTTTCAATCTTTTCAATAGCATTAGGCAACATCTTTTGCATCATAAGATTTGCAAAGTCATATATTTGCTGATTAATCATTTTCCCTGCCAAAGTGGATGCATTTCTGGCGTCCGCACTCCCACCCATAGAATAAAGCACCGTCTTCGCCAAGTCGCCCTTTCCACTTCTTAAACTCCAGCCGGATCCACGTTCTGCATTTATCAGTTGATTCTCAACGTCCTTTTCAACCACTCTCCTAAGTGCATCCGCCTTCAAATGATTAAACATGATAACTGTATAAGATGACAATCTTGACAGTATTTCAGGTGGAAAATATGGACTAAACGTTTTAATGTCGATATCTTTTTGCAATGCATCCAATACCACCTTGTCGGGAAGAACAGTCAAGTTCTCATTTTGGGCACCACTGTACAGTTGTCTACCGGCATTTGTTGTAAATATTATAATAGTATCTTCAAAAGATATATTACAATCGTAATGACGATCAAAGCAGTGTCCATCATCCAAAATCTGCAAAAACAAAGTTATAATCGTTCTATGTGCCTTTTCTATTTCATCAAACAAGAGCACACAGTTTGGATTTGCACTTACATAATCTGTCAGTACACCCGCTTTAGATTTTTCCCAGAGCGAAGAAATACCAGCTATTTCTTCTATTGAGCCTTCACCCGAGTACCCTGACATATCAAAACGCCTGAAAGGAATACCCAATTCCTCCGCAAAGAGTTGTGCCATAAAAGTCTTTCCTACGCCGGATGGACCTGCAAACAAGAACACACTCCTCGGTCCTTTTCTTTTATTTACAGCATGTGTATTATTTTCCGCGTTAAAAAAACTGCGTTCTAACTTATCGATTGCGTCATCCTGTCCGATAACTTTCTCTTTAAGTTTCATCCCTATGGATTCAGTACGCATTACAAGTTGCCTAAAAGATGACTTTGTATCCTTCTCATCTATTCTCTTCTCAAAATCAGGATTAACGTAAGGTCCGGACACTTTTCTAAGTTCCGGATGGTAAGCACTATTTTCTACCATTTCCCGATATAAGTCACTCAAAGAATGACCACCCTGTTTGATAAACTTTTTCATATGCCTGTATGTTGTACAATTGTCATTCAAGAGTTTTTCATTAGTATCCTTTGCAAACAACTCACATCTTTTGGAAAGTTCATCTAAATCGATAGTCTCCATACCATTTTTTTCAAAACGATTATAAAAGTCACGGTACTCGTCCGATTCTTCCCATGATTCTTTAGCAAAGTTGAGCCATTCCGAAGGCTTTATTGATGGTGGGGTTATAGAAATATTTCCACTAGTCATTCTCTTATTAAGCATTTTCCTATATATATCAACAAAACTTTGCAAAACAGACATTGGGTCCAATACAAACTCAACCAATTTTGTATATAATGAAGCCACATTATATCTACCCACATAAGGATTATTATCATCAACTACATACAAAAGAATCTCTAACCATGGCTTATTTTGATGTGGCTGTTCAGGTATATTAAGCAACTCATATATTTCTTCTGGTTCCGGAGGTTGTATATAGCCATCTTCTTGTTCTTCATACTGCATAGCGTTGTCATTGTCCATTTTCACTGCTTCAAGCCAACCCGGGTCATCTATATTTCCACTTTGGTCAAAATCACCATTTTCATCCGTATACTGAATGTCGGCTACTCCATATGGAAGAAAACCTTCATTTTTCCAACTTTCTTCCTCAAGATATTCTTTGTTTTCACCTTGATAAACCAGTTCAAATCCTCCTACCTCATTTGAACTCATATATTCTTCTGCAAGCGCAAATGCATGACGAAGACTACCCTCTTTGTTTTCATCTTCATTTTCAAGTTCTGTCCTATACTCAATACTGTAAAATAATGCCCCAGAAAAACCTTTTATCTGTTCTTCGCACTTTTTCCAATCGTCAAAAATTCCGGTTTTTCTTCCCTTTTTTACCAAGTATATTTTCTTTTTCATAGTGTATCCTCCGCTTGATTTACTTTTTAACTACAATTAATTTTCGAAATTCTTCATACAAATCAGGGTCATTTGGATTATAATGAACACAACCCAATATATTAGGAATGTTAAGCCTAAAAGATGAACATACAATAATAGGAATATCAATATTATGCTCCTGTAATTCGGCAATAAATGTTTCGCCTGCAGTATCATCCGGTTTTCCGTTTGAAAACAGCGGAAATTGCATATCTGATATTATCAAATCATACGGGGTATTGTTCTCTATACTATCTAACACTGAAATCATCGCATCATTCTCACATTCAACATAAGTAATATCTGTTATCCCCATCCTGTTTAGAGCTCTTTTAATATTATCATGTTTCATTGGATCGTCTTCTACATTCAGTACTCTCATTTATTATTTCCTCTTTTTACTTTATATGAAGCATGGCTAACATTTTGGGGAAGATTTTTGACCGGTTTAAAGTGACCAATCCCCTCAATACCTTCCAACCCAATAATCGCTCCATAAGCTTTATTATTCGTAATGTTATTATCACCCTTCCATGCCGGCATTACCGATTGTAAACGGGGCGTTTGGGGATATTTGTCAAATGGTTCTTTTTCAATATTAGGATATTTGCTTATTATTTTTTTTATCTTATCATTATCTTTGACCGATTTATGTCCCGTAATAATAATATATGTTGGGTCTATTTTATTCAAAACCCGTATAATATCATTTTTATTCTGTTCAATCAATTCGTTGAAAGAACTTGGGAAGAAAACTACATCTGCTTTAATGTCTTCTTTGGATTTATCTATTATTTTAAAGAAATTTCCTTCCGTTTTTCCAATATTTAAAGCAATATTATCCTTAGGAATTCGGAATCGAGAATCTTCCTTTATTTTCATTGGTCTTTTCCATTTATTATACTCGTAAGCACGATACTTAATATTTTTAATAGCATCTACATCCCATTTTTCCATATACAACGCTGATTCCAGTCCCCAATAATCCACGTAGTTACCAGCACCTATCGAATCAATCGTTAACCCATTTTTTTTCACATAGTCTTCTCCTATTTCTTGCAACAATTTTCGATAAATATGATTAAAATGCTGCGAATACGCATATGCATACTTTACATTATAAACATTATCATAATTTTTATCTTCATATATAGATTCACTTCGCTCACCCTCATTTGAAAGTTTTCCTATTCCTTTACTGGCAATATTTTTCAATTCATTTAAATTTTCTTTTCTTAGTTTAATCACATTATTATATGCTTCACCAATAAAACCTTCGTGTTTAATTTCACCTTCTTTGTCTTTATAACGATAATACATTACCTTTTGAAGTTCTTCTCTTATTTTTAATTGATCATTATTTTTTTCTTTTGCCATAATAGTATATTCCCTTTTCTTAATCAAATTTAAATGTTAACTGTTCCATCTGTTTTTCTGTTTTATAAGATTTCACCGGACGTTCAGTAATCTTATCTCCAACCTTTTGGCTAACAGTACCACATAGTATCGGAGATGATATATCGTATTTTCTTGCATTCTCTCTAACTACTGCTTCTCGATAGTTTGCATAACAATACTTACATCCATGAAGACAGGTATCGAACGCCCCCATCTCATCGCACTTAACACATCGACATTCACTGC
The DNA here is from genome assembly GCA_015057325.1 of Lachnospiraceae bacterium. Lineage (GTDB taxonomy): Bacteria > Bacillota > Clostridia > Lachnospirales > Lachnospiraceae > CAG-590. Next base: position 171,954 of record SVEQ01000003.1, read on the forward strand.
GTTGTCCGTCCGGACCAACCTTTAATTCATAACCAATAATAGACTCTATCAGATTCTTATCAATGCAACTGTTATGCTCGATACCACAAAATGACAAATCAATTTTTTCTGCGCAGGTTCCAACAACCATACCGTTATCCTTTGCTATTTCTGCCAAACTTTTAGCAAATTGATTAATTGCGTCATTTGATATTTCTTTATAATGAATATCATTCATATTGCTCATGTTCTTAGACGTGTATATATCTACAAAACTAATCACACATTTCTTCGTAAAGCCCTTTAATTGCTCAGCTACTTCTTTGAACCGTTTCAGATGATACTCTGTGGTATATTCATAAGAAAAAATTATTGGATCATATCTCCATATAACTCTATCCTGTCCAATTTTATCGGATAGATTTTGAAATGTTTCTATAAGTTCGTGCAAGTCAGGAACATGCGGTTCCATCTCTTTTCCATATCCCGTAATTGTATATTGAAAGTAATATTTGTATGCCTCCAATTCATTCAATCTTGCAAGCATCGGTTTAGGGTTCTTTGTCCAGAATACAATACAATCCACCACATCCGGTTTTATATTAACCTTACTAATTTGGCGTGTATTCATCGGATTTCTAACCATATAGAAACCCTCGCTTATCCTTTTATAAAACCATTCAGAAAAAAAAGCAGGAATATCTGTTCTTCGGCTAACACTTAATATCATATTTTGATTCCTCCTTTATGAATTGCATACTTCTAATCATTCAAAACAAATTTAATAATTATAACCCATACTATTTTACCATAAAAAAAAGAAAGAGGAAATTTTTATTAACAAAAATTTCCTCTTTATAAACAAGAAAGCTAGCGACGGGAATCGAACCCGTGACCTCCTCACTACCAATGAGGTGCGCTACCGACTGTGCCACGCCAGCTTGTCTTTGCGACTTGTCTATAATATCAAAATAACCCTTGTTTGTAAAGAATATTTTTCAATTATATTTAATTTTCTGTAATGGGATAAATTGTCTTTAATTTCTCCCTGATTCTTGATATTGCATTGTCGATTGACTTCGTTGATTTCCCAAGTTTTGCTGCAATATCATTATAAGAAAGTCCCTCAAGATACATCGGAAGAACTGCCTGCTCCATCTTACTTAATCGTGACGTCAAGAGCTCATTTACTCTTAAGACATTTTCCTTATTAAGAATTACATGCTCAGGATCTGAACTTCTGTCAGCCTCAAGATTCTCAATAAGCTCAATATCACTTTCGCCGGAAGAAGCATAGATTGAAATGTAACTGTTAAGAGGACTGTGTTTTTCTCTGTTGGAAGCTTTGATTGCGGTATATATCTGTCTCTTAATACAAAGCTGTGCAAATGTAAAAAATGACGCATTGTTGTCTTGCTTGAAACTTTGTATAGCCTTAAACAGGCCTATCATTCCCTCCTGTGTCAGATCCTCGGAATCAGCACCTATTAAGAAAAGTGTTCTTGTTGATTTGACAACCAAAGGCGAGTACTTCTTAATCAGATATTCTGTTGCTTCTTCATTACCGTTTCGTATTTCATCAATTAACTGTTCATCTGTTAAGATATCATAGTTTGAAGTCATAATTAGCTTTCCTTTACTGGACAGGTGTTGCGTCTATAGGTATCTCCTCTGTTGGTGCTTCTGTCGGAGCTTCTGTTGCGGGTGCTTCCGTTGTTGCTTCTGTTGGTGCCTCTGTTGCAGGCGCTTCTGTTGCCGGTGCCTGTGTTGTTTGTTGTTCCTCTGTATTCTTTTTATCTTTCTTCTTTTTCGAGGAATCCTCATTTACCTTCTTGGTAATATCCTCGATACTTTCTTCAAATTGTTGTTGCTCTGTTGTCTGTGTCGTAGCATCAGCCTTCTTCTCTGTACTATCGTCTTTCTTAAAAAAACTTTCCGCTGTTGTTGCTTCGGTTTTCTCACGCTTTTTACTCGTTTCTCCAACGCTGTTGGCAATTATAGTTATAAATCCAAGAAGTAGACATGCTATTGCAATTACAAACAATATCATAAGAATTGTCTTTAACATATCTCTTGGAGGAATGCTATTGTCAACTGAAGCGCTGTTTTCAAGATCAATTTTTTTCTGCTCTGCCTTTTCTTCCTTCTTATTCTCTTTTTTCATATATATTAAGTCCTTTCATAGTCATCGCAAACTCCACATATAATACAACAAAAAGCATTAATTGGCAAATCAAAAATCAACACCACCGTTACCGATGGTGTTAATAATTACTCTAATTTAAACTTATCAACTTCGTGATAAAGAGCATCTGAAACCTTACTGCTTGTATCTGCCTGTGTTTCAATCTCTTTCATACTATCATTAACCTTACGCGATTTATCGGCAATACTGCTAATACCGTCTGCCGTGTCTTCTATCGTCTGAGTAATCTGTCTCGTTGAAGCCTTCATGAGATCAACATTTGAGTATATCTCATTACCAACTTCCGAAAAGCTCTGGATTATCTCCCCAAACCGCGTTGTATTTTCCACAAAAGCATCATTACTTTTCTTTAAATGATCATAACCACTCATAGCGGTAGTTTCGACAAACTCTATCATTTCCGATGCCTCATTTGCCAAATCATTAACCGCCTTAATTACCTCTTCGGAAATACTTCTAATCTCAGCTGCAGCTTTGGCGGAATCCTCTGCAAGCTTTCCTATCTCCTGTGCAACTACAGCAAAGCCTCTCCCCGCTTCTCCGGCTCTTGCTGCTTCTATATTGGCATTCAATGACAAAAGGTTAGTTTGAGAAGAAATGCTGATGATGTTATCGGTAAGCATATTGATTTGTTCTACAGCTTTCGATTTTTGAATCTTCTCTTCAAGCTGTTCCTCCATAACATGAACTCTTTCTTCAACTTCGCTTCGTTCATTGTCAGCTTCTCTTCCACTTCTAAGAACATCTTTGCGTATTTTATCCGAATTACTGATTCCCTTTTCAATCTCATTAATCATTCCATCAACAGAATCTGTAATTGTCGCCATCTTATCATTTATCTCTTTCATCGTTTCAGATGTTGCTTCCATGGAATCGCTTATCGATTTAATTGTATCTGTTATTTCCTGTGAAGATGCCTCAACCTCATCAATATTAGAAACAATAGTCTTTGAAACCGTTTGAAGATCATTGGAATTTGATGTAATGCTCTTCATTATATCTCGCATAAAGGCAAGAAGATTATTAACATTATCAGCTATCGTTTCAATCTCATCACCGGTTCTGATATCAATTTCTTTTGTAAGATCTCCGTTACCAAGTGTTAAGTCTATAACCTTGTTATTAAGCATTGAGAAGTTCTCTCTCATGATTTTTCCAAGAACAAACATAATAACAAGACCAATAATAAGCACGACTCCACAAATAAGCACAATAATCTTTGCTATATGCCCCGCCTGCTCACCCACCTTATTGGCACTTATATCAACTCCTACAAGTCCAACCACCTTTCCATCTAAACGGATTGGGCTATAAGCCGTAAGATGTTCTCCCCACTCATCAACTGTTATTTCATCCGCAACCGTTGTTTTGCCTGTAAATGCTTCCTCCATTGCAGGTTCCTCGTCAAAATCCTCACAGTAATCGGTCGGATCTTCCGGGTCAGGATCTATAACATACTCTGCACTACCATCATCACGAAGTCTTAAAGCATATACATACTCAACTCCTCCGTTCTCAAGAAAAACTGTAAGTGCATCATATAACTTGCTGTATTCATCGCACTCTACACCACCCTCTCTTATAGCCTCAAAATCAGCCCCATCAAGAGTATTGGCAGCACATGCGGCAAGATTCATTGCATTTTCTTTAAGCTGTGTTTCCATTGTGTTGCTCATATTGCTGTATATACCCACTCCAAGTATTACATCTGATACAACAAGCAATGCCATAACTATAACAAAAACCTTTGTAGCAATTCCTACTCTTCTGTTCTTCATATTTTGCCCTCCCCAATATTATTAATGACAAAAAATCAAGCTTTTTCCATTCTCTGCCTTACTATCTCATAGGCCAATACTCCCGCTGCTACGGAAGCATTTAACGAATCAATATCACCCTTCATCGGAATTGAAGCTATATAATCACACTTCTCTTTTACGAGACGACTAACTCCGTTTCCTTCATTACCGATAACAAGCCCGATTGGTCCGGTAAGATTGTGTCTGTACATGACTTCACCGTCCATATCAGCACACACGAACCAAATTCCTTCGTTCTTAAGTTCCTCGATTGTCTTGGCTATATTGGTAACTTTAGCAACCGGTGTATAATTGATTGCTCCTGCAGATGCCTTAACAACCGTTGCAGTAAGACCCGCAGCACGACGCTTAGGAATAATAACACCATGTGCTCCACAAAGATTAGCAGTACGAATTATTGCGCCAAGGTTATGTGGATCTTCAATCTCATCCAATACAAAGATAAACGGTGGCTCGTCTTTATCCTTGGCAGCCTGCAATATATCAGACACCTCTGCATAATCATATGCTGCTGCCTGTGCAATAACGCCCTGATGCTTGCCAGTCTCTGACATCTGATCAAGTCTTTCCTTGGTTACATAATTAACAATTGTATCCTGCTTTCTTGCAAGCGTCTTGATAGTGTTAACAGCACCGTCATGGCATCCGTCTAACACATACAATTTGTCTATTGTTTTGCCGGAACGAAATGCTTCCGTTACTGCATTTCTTCCCTCTATTGTATATTCCTCGTATCGCACAACTTTCACCTCATGTTATTTCTTTTCGTTTTCCAAAACCTCAAGTCCCATTTGAACAATATCAACAAGTCTTTTGTAATCCTCCTGCAAATACAGATAACCAAGTACTGCCTCAAAGGCCGTTGCATTTCTGTACTCACTTCTTGTAGCATTTTTTGCCTTGGAATTAAAGTTAGCATTACGACCACGCTTATAGATTGCATGCTCTTCTTCTGTAAGACTATCTCTTATTCCCTTCATCATTTTAGCCTGTGCCGTTGCACTAACTATTGACGTAACCTTCTTGTGATACTTTTCAACCTGCTTGTTGGATTTTGAAACAACCTTTGTACGAATCATCAAATCAAAAATGGCATCACCGATATAGGCAAGGGCAAGCGGGGAATAACTCTCCGGTTTGTTTTGCTCAATTTTAAATGTATCTTTGAAATACTTAAAAAAGTCTAAACTCTCTTCCATTTTACGCCTTCTCTTGTATCCTCTAACACAATTCCTTCAGCAGCTAACATATCTCTTATTTCATCAGCTCTTGCAAAGTTTTTGTCTTTTCTTGCCTGCTGTCTCTCATTGATAAGTGCTTCTATCTCATCATCAAGTTTTTCCTTTTTTACTTCAGTTATAATACCTAATATATCGCAAAGCTTCTTAACCATATCAAGAGCAGCTTTGACAAGTTCGTTGCTGTTATCTCCACTTACATTAGAGTTGGTGTACTTAACCAATTCAAATATTGCAGATATTGCATCCGCAGTATTAAGGTCATCCTCCATGGCATCATCAAACTTCTTCTCAAAGTCAGATAATCCCTCTTTAATCTTAAGTTCCTCTGCTGTTATTTCCGAATCTTTTGCATTGTTTGCTGCTTCCTCAAGTCTGCTAACTGCGGTTAATATTCTCTCAAGAGAAGCCTTAGCTGACTCAACTAACTGGTCAGAGAAATTAAGCGGGCTTCTGTAATGAGCAGAAAGAATAAAGAAACGTATTACCTGTAACGGATATTTCTCACCTATCTCTCTTATTGTAAAGAAGTTACCAAGAGACTTAGACATCTTCTCCCCGTCGATACGAAGGAAACCATTATGCATCCAGTATCTTGCAAACTCTACATCATTAGCAGCCTCTGACTGTGCAATTTCATTCTCATGGTGTGGGAATATAAGATCCTCTCCACCAGCATGTATATCAATAATATCTCCAATATATTTCTTACTCATAACCGAGCACTCAAGATGCCAGCCCGGTCTTCCCTCGCCCCAAGGTGAAGGCCATGAAGGCTCGCCTTCCTTCTTAGGCTTCCAAAGAACGAAATCAAGGAAATCCTCTTTCTCGTCTTCACCTGACACCTTAAGTGCATGTTTCTCGTCTCTGTGACCTGCCTCAAGATCATCAATGTTCTTCTTAGAAAGCTTACCGTAATCCTTAAAGCTTCTTGTTCTGAAATATACGGTACCATTTACTTCATAGGCATGACCTTTCTCGATAAGAACCTTAATCATTTCAATCATGTCAGGAATTTCTTCTGTTGCCTTAGGATGTGTTGTAGCCTCCATAACATTAAGGTCTTTCATATCCTTTTTAACTTCCGCAATAAAACGCTCGGAAATCTCTGAAGAAGGTACTCCCTCTTCGTTGGCACGCTTAATTATCTTGTCATCAACATCTGTAAAGTTGGATACATAGTTAACATCATAACCCTTATAGAGAAGGTAACGTCTTAATGTGTCAAAAACAATCATTGGACGTGCATTACCAATATGAATATAGTCATACACCGTAGGTCCGCATACATATATACCGACCTTACCGTCATTTATCGGAACGAAGTCCTGTTTTGTTCTCGTTAAAGTGTTATAGATTTTCATTTACTATTATCCTCCAAATTGTTCTTAATAATATCTTCTATAAATTAATCGTATAATCAGTTAGCTTTGGGACAGCCCTTACAACCAGCACAATTAACACCCTGTGCCATAGGATCGTAATTGTAATTCTCAACAGTCTCAAGTAAACATATTGCCTGCGAACTAATGCCCTCACCACTTCCGGTAAATCCAAGTCCCTCTTCTGTGGTTGCCTTGATATTAACCTGGTTTTCCGAAAGAGAAAGCGCCTCAGCAATTGTTGTTACCATATCAGGAATAAAATCCTTAAGTTTTGGTCTTTGAGCAATGACTGTCGCATCTATATTGCTTATTACAAACATCTTCTCATCGAGAAGCTTTTTAACATGTCTAAGCAGTTCTATGCTGTCAGCACCCTTATACTTTTCATCCGTGTCCGGAAAATGTCGTCCTATATCACCAAGTGCAGCTGCTCCAAGTAGCGCATCCATTATGGCATGCGTTAGAACATCAGCATCCGAATGTCCTAGAAGTCCCTTCTCATATGGAACATTGACTCCTCCAAGTATAAGCTTTCTGCCCTCAACTAATTTGTGGACATCATATCCCATTCCTACTCTCATATAAACCTCCTGCAAGCATTGGCTTGCACAATATTATGTAAACAATTCTGTTTATGATCTGTAATCTCCATTAATCTTAACATAATCGTATGTGAGGTCACAGCCCCATGCAGTAGCCTTTGCCTCACCGTCATTTAATGTTATGTTAACCATTATTTCATCCTCGGAAAGCACTTCTTTTGCAAAGTCTTCTGAGAAATCCACTCCGTATCCGCCACGACAAACCTCAAGCGTTCCTTTGGCAGATACCATATCAACATCTATCTTTTCAATAATAACATCACAATCGGCATATCCGATAGCACATGCGATACGTCCCCAGTTAGCATCTTCACCGAAAATTGCACATTTAAACAATGACGAAGCAACAACACTCTTTGCAACAGTAATAGCTGTATCCAAATCTTTAGCCTTATCAACGGTACACTCGATAAGCTTGGTTGCGCCCTCTCCGTCTTTTGCAAGCATTCTTGTAAGGTTCATCATCACAATGTAAAGCGCCTGCTTAAATGATTCATAACCTGCATCCTCTGCCACGATTTCTTCATTACCTGAAAGACCGTTAGCCATTACACACACCATATCATTAGTTGATGTATCGCCGTCTATTGAAAGACAATTGTATGTAATCTTAGTAACCTCGGAAAGTGCCTTCTGCATGAGAGTGGCATCTATTGCCACATCAGAAGTTATAAAGTTAAGTGTAGTTGCCATGTTAGGATGAATCATTCCACTACCCTTAGCCATACCTCCAAGAGTACATTTTGTTCCATTAATCTCAAATGTTACAGCAACCTCCTTAGGTACTGTATCTGTTGTCATTATTGCATTAACTACCTTGGCATTACCTTCATAAGAAAGACCGTCTGCCAGCTCATTTATATGATCTGCAATAGGTTTAATAGGAAGCGGAATACCAATTACTCCGGTTGAAGCAACAACTACTTCCTCTGACTTGATATCAAGTACCTTTGCAGTCAAATCACACATTTCCTCGGCTACCTTGACACCATCTGTATTACATGTATTGGCATTCTTTGAATTAACAATAACAGCTCTTGACTTACCACCTGTTTTTGCAAGGTTTTCCTTTGTCACAAGAATAGGTGCACCCTTAACCTTATTGGTTGTATAAACCGCAGCTGTATTACAAAGTTCATCACTTACAACCATTCCGAGATCATTTTTAGTCGCTTTGACGTCAACACCGTTGGCAACAAGGTCCATTTCATGAGCCTGCTTCATTGCCATATCAATTCCTGAGTATACTCCGTTTGCCTTGAAACCTTTTGCGGCACATACACCGCCATCAACATAGGTATATCCTTCAAACTGTTTCATAAAACATTGCCTTCTTTCTCTTTCTTGTTTTCTTATATTATGATCTGTATCTAATCTTGACATCCGTCAAATCTTCACGCATTATATCATATATAAATGTATATAACAAATATATATTGAAAGGAGCGTACATCATGTCTAATCTTCCAACAGATCCTATGATACTGTTAAGCTATATAAACACCAAGCTTCGTGATGAATACGAAAGTCTTAACGCTATGTGTGAGGACTTACAGCTTGATGAAGAAGCAATCACCTCAAAGCTTTCGACTATCGATTATCATTACGATTCAAATCTAAATCGCTTTATGTAGGCAGGATAATCCTGCCTATTATTGTACGCGTTATTCTTCGTCTTTATCTTCCGGCAAATCCTCTTCTTTCTTTTTATGTTTTTCCTCTCGAAGCTTTGCCTCTTTTTCTATAATCTTCTTCTCATTTTCTTCTCTTTGCTTTAATGCCTCTTCCTTTTTTGCCTTATCAAATGAAAAAACTCCGATACCCTTCCTAATCGGATCATGATTAATCAATACAGGTTTTCCGTCGTCAGGACTGATATAATCAATTTCAAAATACTCTTCCGAATTAAGAGGTAGTTTTTTCTTTTCAAGTCTTCCCCTGCAAATGGTACTTATAAGTGTATAAATGCATGCAAAACACGGTGCTCCAAGTATCATTCCCGGCACACCAAAGAATCCTCCGCCGACAAGAATTGCAAACAATATCCACATACTTGAGAGGTTAAGCTTATCTCCCAATATTACAGGTCCGATAATATTGCCGTCCACCTGCTGTAATACAACAGCAAATATTGCAAATATAATTCCTGCCTTAACATCAGTCATTAACAATATCAAGACACTTGGTACGGCTCCTATGATAGGTCCGAAGTAAGGAATGATATTGGTAACGCCAACAATGATACTAATCAATACTGCATAATCAAGCTGAACAATTGTCATGAATATATAGCATATCAAACCAATGATAAATGAATCTACAATCTTACCACTGATGAAACCGCCAAATACCTTGTCCATGTAACGAACACCACGGATAATCTGATTTGCATTTGTCGTATCAAAAAGACTATACAAAAACTTCTTACCTGTAGCTGCCAATACTTCCTTTTCCAAAAGAACATAGATAGAAATGATAACCGCAAGAACTACATTTAACACAAGTTTAAGACCGCCCATGATACCACTTGTTATTCCCGCAACTATCTTGTCCATGTTGGGAAGTACATCATCATTAAGGTAATCTATTGCCTGTGAATACAGTTTTTCCGAAGCAACCAACAGATATTCACTCACCTCAGAATGCTTTTTATCAAGCGACATAATCCATTCCGACAAATGATTATAGTAGTTCGGGGCTTCTGTTACGATTTTAAGTAATGATTGATATATCTGCGGAATTACAAGATAAAGTCCTCCGATAACAAGAAAAAGAAATAATGCAATTGTAAATAACAGACCCAATCCTCTTGAAAACTTTTTGACATCTTTTTTCTCCTTGAAAACCTTGTTTCCAACAGGTGTAAAAAGGTAATGCTCGAAGAAATTAAGCACCGGCGTTTGAAGATACGCAAGGACAAAGCCTGCTATAATCGGCGCGAGTGTGCCTTTTATCAAGGTCTTTATAGCCTCGTATTCCTTTTTGTGTTCTAAAGTATAATTAAACATAAGCGATAACACAACTACAACAAGAAGTGTTATGCCAAGTTTGACATATTTATTATTAAATCTTTTCTTCATAAAATAAGCCTCCCATTATGGTTTATGTATGATTTTCCAACAGCAATTATTATAATCCATATTCAACCATTAGTCCACAAAAAGAAACAAGAAAAAGGAGACAGACGGGCACTTCCCGATTGTCTCCTTTGTATTGCATATAATAAATGATTCTTTTATGCTTCCTCGTTCTTACCAACTTCAACAACTGACTTTGCAAGTCCTGCAAGTCCCTGAATCTCTGAAGGAATGATAATCTTTGTAGCCTTTCCATCAGCAGCCTTGCCAAATGCTTCAAGACTCTTAAGCTTGATAACAGCATTACTTGGCGCAGACTCATTTAACAATGTGATACCGTCTGCATTAGCTTTCTGAATTGCGATAATAGCCTCAGCCTGACCTTCAGCCTCACGAATAGTTGCTTCCTTCTTAGCCTCAGCACGAAGAATTGCTGACTGCTTCTCTGCCTCTGCCTCAAGAATAACTGACTCCTTGTGACCTTCTGCACGAAGAATTGCTGATTTCTTCTCACCTTCTGCGATAAGAATCTGCTCACGTCTCTCACGCTCTGCCTTCATCTGTTTCTCCATTGCATCCTGAATAGCTGCCGGAGGAATAATGTTCTTAAGCTCTACACGGTTAACCTTGATTCCCCAAGGATCTGTTGCCTCATCAAGAGTTGCACGCATCTTTGTGTTGATTGTCTCTCTTGATGTAAGTGTCTGGTCAAGCTCAAGATCACCGATAATGTTACGAAGAGTTGTGGCTGTAAGATTCTCAATAGCCATAATAGGATTCTCTACACCGTAACAGAAAAGCTTCGGATCTGTGATCTGGAAGAATACAACCGTATCAATTCTCATTGTAACGTTATCCTTAGTAATAACCGGCTGAGGTGCAAAATCCACAACCTGCTCCTTAAGAGTAACTTTCTTAGCCACCTTATCAATAATCGGTGTCTTAAGATGAAGTCCTACTGACCAAGTTCCTGCATAAGTACCAAGACGCTCAATAACATAAGCGTGTGCCTGTGGAACAATGCGAATACAACTTGATACGATTATTATTACCACAAATAATAAAAACATTAAAAAACCTAAACCTGCTCCTGGTCCCATAAAAATAAATCCCCTTTCGATTAGTTAATTTTATATGAAAATGCATTATTGCACTATTCATATCTTGTCATTTACACGTTAGATATAATCTCTTCAGAAAGCTTATCCTCATCAACCTTGTCAACAATAAGCTTAACGCCTGATATCTCGACAACCTTTGCCATATATCCTTCTTTGATAATAACGCTGTCATCTTTTGTTCTTGCAGTCCATTCCATTCCGCCAATCTTACAACGACCTGTGTCTTTGAGATTATTGATCTCCTCAAGAACCACTGCGTTCTGTCCTACAAGTGCTTCTGCATTGGTCTTTTCTGTCTTAGGCTCAAGATACTTCATTGCAAGCGGTCTTGTAAGGAATAACAATGCAAGCGCTACTACTACAAAAAGAATAATCTGAACCACAAGATTAGCCCCGCAAAGTGCTGCTATTGCAGCCACAAACGCACCACCTGCAAACCATATTGTTGTAAGACCAAGACTTATAATCTCAGTTACAATAAATATCGCCGCAAGCAAAAGCCAGCAAACAACCTCTGATCCGATAATCATAATCATTACCCCCTTTTAAGCTAATTATTTTCCATCATATATAAGTAATGAATCTATATCATATTCTGAAAGACGGTCTCTTCCTTTAAGTCCTGCAAGCTCCATAACGAACTCAATCTTAACAACCTCTCCGCCAAGAGACTCAACCATCTCAATGATAGCTTCTATTGTTCCGCCTGTTGCAATAAGGTCATCAACTATAACAACCTTATCTCCCGGCTTAATTGCATCCTTGTGCATCTCGATTACGGCAGTACCATACTCAAGTGCATATTCCTTCTCTATTGTCTCACATGGAAGCTTACCCTTCTTACGAACAGGAACAAATCCCTTATTATAAGCATATGCAACCGGCATTCCGAATATAAATCCTCTTGACTCCGGTCCCAAAACAACATCAAAATCAACACCTTTGAGATTCTCAATTATGCCGTCAACAGACTTCTTAAGTCCGTCCGGATCCTGCAAAATTGATGTTATGTCTCTAAAAATGATTCCCGGCTCCGGAAAATCAGGAATACTCCTTACATATTGGTCAATTCCGTATCTATCTTCCATCATTTATCCTCCTGTGAAAAACAACTTGTGCTATCGCACATCATCAAGTGTTAGAATATCACAACTTAATAATTCTTTCAAGTAAACCTACCAATAAAAATCAACTAATCCGGCATAACATTTTTTGACAAATCATATAATGTTTTAATCACATCTTGCAGGTTTCATTTAATGAAGAAGAAAGCACTCATTCTTATATCTGCCGTTATTGTTCTTGCAATATGTTTTGTGTTCTATTACGTATCAAATCCGATAACCCGCACTTCTTACCGTACCAAGGAGCTTAAGGCAGTCTATAATACCAATACCTTCTTAGATTTTTCCAATGAACTTTTCTGTTACGAAGTAAGCTCCAATTCCGTAACACAAGCCTACACTCTGGCAAATCCATCTAATTACAACATCCCTGACACCGAACCAACACTTACTGATTTTTCAAACAAGGAATACAAACGAGATAACAGGGAAAAGATATCAAGCAAAACTACAGAAAAACTCCAAAACAAATTAATGGAATTCGACTTGGAAAACCTTTCGCAAAACGAACAGATAACTTATGACCTGCTTAAAAATCATTTGGATTTGAGCAACAAATCATCTGATTACTCTTACTATGAAACTCTTCTTGGCAGCACTACAGGTGCAGCCTCAACTCTTGCCGTCACCCTTTGTGAATACCCGTTAAATGATTCCGAGGACGTAACAACTTATCTTGAACTTTTAACGCAAATACCATCATATTTTCATAGCGTTATTGAATACGAGAACGAAAAATTAAAACAAAACAAGCCTACGCCTGACTTCATATTAGAAAAAAGTGCAACTGAAATGGAATCATTTATCAAGGCATTAAACAGCAATGACAACTGTTATATAGAAACCTTCAACCTTCGATTAAATCATATCAAAAATCTAACCCCTTCCAAAAAGAAAGAATATAGCAGCAAGAACAAGTATTATGTAAACCAGTATGTTATTCCCTCATACAAAGAGCTTCTTGACTATATCAACAAAACTTTAAGTAAATCAGAAACCTGCGACGAGGATGTCTCTTACGGGCTTTCTTCATTTAACAAAGGGAAAGAATACTATGAATTAATAGTAAAGGACGCAACCGGTTCCGGCAAGGACATACAAAATCTTAAAACAAACATCGAAAGGTCGCTTAATGATGCCCTATCAAGCGTTCTAAAGATTGCGACCACCGACCCTGATGCCTACATGTACTACTGCGACCACCCTGTTGAGAGTAACTATCATTCTCCTGAAGGCATATTGGACGCTTTATCACTCATGATCAGAGATAAATATCCAACACTAGAAAGCCCCGCATCCTACAAAGTCAAAACCGTTCCAAAATGCCTGTCCACACTTACAAGCCCTGCCTACTACATGATTCCGCAAATCGACAATTACACCAACAACACAATATACATCAACCCACTATATACAAATGAGCAAAATGGAAATCTGTTCACAACGCTTGCGCATGAGGGCTTTCCCGGGCACCTCTATCAGACCGTGTATTATAACAGCACAAAACCTCTACCCATTCGTCAGATACTTGATTATCCCGGCTATGTAGAAGGCTGGGCAACCTATGTCGAGCTTGATGCTTTTGACTACATAGACTATCCACAATACGCAGACAGTCTTTCAAAACTATACCGATATGACGCTATAATTAACCTTGCTCTATCCTCTCGAATTGATATCGGTGTCAACTACGAGGGCTGGACAATAAATGATACAAAACGCTTCTTTGAAGATCTTGGATTTAACAGCTACTATGCTTTTGATATATACTCGTATGTCGTAGAAGCGCCGGCTAAATATTTAAGTTATTTTGTCGGGTATCTTGAAATAGAGGAACTTAAGCAGGAATACAAAAACTACAAAATGGGAAACTATACGGACAAAGATTTTCATAAGGCACTTCTTGATATCGGACCGGCAGACTTTGAAACCATACGGAAGTATCTATACTAATTGCTGTTTAATGCACTTTTATTCTTAACGGACGCGTATGGATTATCAGATGTATGCATATCCTGTGTCAAATTAACTGTTATATACATTTTCAAAACGGACGCATAACAAATTGTCGATATATTACATTCTGCGTGACGAGACATACGGACATAAGAGTTTCTAGGTATTACGGAACAGTTTTCTTATATTACGCGGCACTGTTCCAATTCGACATCCTGTCTCAATGGAACATGCCGAACATCCATGTTCGGCAACCGCTGTATATTCAACGTAATACCAAGAAACTCTAATATCCTCCTGAATGTCACCCAGAATGTAATACACAACAATTCTTTATGCTGCCGTTCGTTTAGTAATGTATATAACAATCTTTGCGACACAGGATATTGCACACGCAGATAATCTTACGCTGTTCCATGATGTAGGAAAGTGCATCAAACCAGCCAACACGTACTGTGCGCGTTGATGCGAGCCGCTTGCGGCGAGTCGCGTCTGGCGTCCGTTTAGGGACATTTTCATGCGAAACTTCATAGCGTATATCATGCGTCGAATTATGTTGCAGTATCCATGAGCAGGTACTTCTAAGCCGCCGGCACTTAACGAACACGAAGTGTGAGTTTAGTACCGCTGCGAGCGCAGAGTAGCGAAAGCGTGCCTGCGTTGGAACTGCAATCATAAGAGACGCTTTAAATAATTAGAAGTTTCGCTCGTAAAATGTAACTAAACAGCAATTTTATGTATAAGTTTGTGCCATGATGTTAATACTTGAAATAACCGTAAGTGATATACGCTTGCGAACATTTTGAAAGGAGTATGACACATGGCTAATTTAACAGAAAAGGAATTATCTTCCTTAAACGCATTACTTAAGGACGAAGAACTTCTTGTTAAGAAGTTTAAAAATCTTTCAGAGCAGGCAACTGATGAGGCAGTAAAAAGTGAACTTTCAGATATTGCTACAAAGCACCAGTCGCACTTCAACAGACTATATGCATTTTTAGGTTAAGGAGGATATAACATGGAACCAATGGAAGAAAAAGAAATTTTAGGAGACGCTCTCTCCACCCAGAAGCATTGCACTGATAACTACAACACCTTCTCAAATGAATGTGTAAATGAAGACCTCAGACAGACAATGCTTGATATTCTAGGTGAAGAACACAACATGCAGCAGGATGTGTTTAATACAATGCATGACAAAGGCTACTATCCGACACCTGCAGCAGATCAGAAGAAAATTGATGATGCCAAGCAGAAGTTTGCAGCAGCATTTTGCTAAACAAAAAAGGACCGCACCAAACGGTACGGTCCATAACTATCAATCTCTTGCGCATCTGTAAAGCAAGTCTTCCCAACGTCTGTCAACTTCCTCCTGGAACTGAACAAGTAAATCCTCATTGCCTTTCTTAAAGAGATGCTTGAATCTTCCCTGTGGACGTAAGAAATCCTCGATAGGAAGCTTCTTTTTAGGCTCGTAATTTAATATCCACTTACCATGGTCAACCTCGAAAAGTGGCCAGTAACAAGTCTCAACACCAAGCTTACAAATCTCCATGATGTCCTCTGTAGGATATCTCCAACCTCTCGGACATGGTGCCATTACGTTAAGGAATGCTGCACCCTCTGTATAAATAGCCTTCTCTGCCTTTGTGTGAAGGTCCTTGAAATTACCAAGTAATGTTGACTGTCCAACATACGGAATGTCGTGTGCTGCAAGTATTGTTGCAAGATCCTTACGATTCTGCATTTTTCCGTTGGACTGACTTCCTACAGGTGTAGTTGTTGTATCAGCATACATAGGTGTTGCAGAAGAACGCTGAATACCTGTGTTCATGTAAGCACCGTTATCGTAGCACACATATACGAAATCATGATTTCTCTCCATTGCACCTGAAAGCGACTGCAAACCGATATCATAAGTACCACCGTCACCACCAAAAGTGATGAACTTATAAGTGTCATCAATTTTACCTTTTCTCTTAAGTACATTGTATGCTGTCTCAACACCACTCATTGTTGCACCCGCATTTTCAAATGCATTATGAATGTAACTATCCTCATACGCTGTGTATGGATACATAAATGTCGAAACTTCCAAACAGCCTGTCGCATTACCGATAACTGCCTTATCTCCTTCGTGAAGCGCACGAAGTACCGCACGAACTGCGATTGTACCACCACAACCTGCACACATTCTATGTCCCGGAGCAAGACGTTCCGGCTTATTCATTTCCTGTTTAAAATTATAACTCATTTTTTACGTCTCCTCCTACTTATACTCTGTCACTCTTGATATCATCCAGGCAACCCTTATTGGTTCTTTCAACCTTATAGCTCTCACCACGGAGTCCGACATATCTGTACTCTTCAAACTCTTTGCCTTCTTCTGCATAAGCGGCAAGGTCTTTAAAGATTCTCTCTGCTTCTTCTACTGTGAAATCTCTTCCACCAAGTCCATAGATAAGGTTAAATGCTGTAACATCCTTAGCATAATCATAAAGTGCTGCCTTAACCTCTGCTCCAAGTGGACCACCTTTGCTTCTGAAGCCCTCACATCTATCCATAATAGCAACAGCTTTACAGTTAGATAATGCCTTGGCAATCTCGATATCAGGGAAAGGTCTGAATACTCTAAGTTTAAGAAGTCCAACCTTCATACCCTGCTCTCTTAACTTATCTACCGCATCTTTACTTGTACCTGCAGCAGAACCAATAATTACAAATGCATAATCTGCATCATCAAGTCTGTATTCCTCAAAGAAACCATAGTTTCTTCCTGACATCTCGCCAAACTCTTTGCCAACCTCAAGAATAACATTCTTTGCATTCTGCATAGCAGTATTCTGAGCCATTTTTGTTTCCATATAGTAGTTAGAAACAGCATATGGTCCAACTGCCATTGGCTGCTTTGCATTTAAAAGGAAGTTTTCAGGATTGTACTCACCAACAAAGTTCTTAACCTTGTCATCCTCAAGAAGTTCAATATTCTCAACCGCATGTGATGTAATGAAACCGTCCTGACATATCATTATAGGAAGTCTTACATCCTTGTGCTCGGAAATTCTATATGCCTGAACGAAATTGTCATAGGCTTCCTGATTGTTTTCTGCATATATCTGTATCCATCCCGCATCTCTTGCACCCATTGAATCAGAATGGTCGCAGTTGATGTTAATAGGTCCTGAAAGTGCACGGTTAACAAGACAAAGTGCAAGTGGCAAACGGTTAGATGCTGCCACATAAAGCTCCTCCCACATAAGTGCAAGTCCACATGAAGAGGTTGCTGTAAGTGCTCTTGCACCGGCAGCTGACGCACCAACTGTCGCACTCATTGAACTGTGCTCACTCTCAACAGGAATAAAGTCTGTGTCCATCTCACCATTTGCAATGTAGTTAGCCACATACTGTGGAATCTCTGTTGAAGGTGTGATTGGAAATGCAGGCATTACATCAGGATTAACCTGCTTGATTGCATAGGAAATAGCTTCATTTCCCGATAATCTCTCTCTTATTGCCATTATTACTGTCCCTCCTTCATAGAAATAGCTTCAAAGGGACATACTTTTGCACATATACCGCATCCCTTGCAGTGGTCGTAATCAAAATCCTCTCTCTTACAATCCTTAACAGGGATTGAGCTGTCCGGGCAAACCGGAACGCAGAGAAGACACTGTTTACATTTTTCTGAGTGAAATATAGGAGTCTGTGTTCTCCATTCACCTGTCTTAAATGCTTTGGAGGTACCTGCAGCATATACCTGATTACCCTCTGTCAAATCCTGCCATGGGCTCTTTTCTGTAATCTTTGAAATATCTGTCATTTACTCCACCTCCTCATAAGCCATTCTAAGTGCCGCGAGGTTACCCTCAACTACCTCAGGCTTCTTTGCAAATTTATGTCTGTAAGAACCCTCCATCTCTCTGAAGAAGTCCTCTTTTGTCATTACCTTACTTATTGCTGCGATTGCTGCAAGCATTGGCGAATTAGGGAAATATCTTCCAAGACACTTCTCTGAAATCGCTCTTGCATCTAATGTATATACGCCTCCGGTATATCCCTTAAGGAACGGCTTAACCTCATCAACACTCTTAGTTGTGTTAATAACAATTGCACCCTCCGGATTAAGTCCTGCTGTAACATCCACACTCTCAAGTAATGTCTCGTCAACAACTACTACATAGTCGGGGTCATATATATTGGAATGAACTCGTATAGGCTCCTCACTTATACGGTTGTACGCCGTAATCGGTGCTCCCATTCTCTCCGGACCATACTCCGGAAATCCCTGTACATGTTTTCCTGTCATAAATGCAGCATCAGCAAGCATAAGTGCTGCCGACTTAGCGCCCTGTCCACCTCTGCCGTGCCACCTGATTTCTACTGTGTCTTTCACTGTCAACTCTCCTCTTTTATATTTTTAAACAAAACAAAAAGTGCCTAACGCACCCACATTCGCAATTATAGACACGTCATGCACTTTTGTAAAGTGAAAATATGAATTGTTTTCACTTATTAGTTGCAAGTTTTTCACTCATCTTCATGTTGTAAACCATCTACATAAATATGGTCATTTATATCGTATTTCCTAGGAAGCTGATTAACGGTATATAAGAAATCTATCGTATCATTGAGAGAATCTGTATCCTCCTTGACAATATCTACAGAATAATTAAACTTCGGTATTAACGATCTAAGTTGCTCTCTGTCAAGCTTCATATACTCTGCTATATTATTAATCGTTACATCGTCCGTTCCATTGGCTAATTCCTCTGCACCTCTTCTGTATAAGTCGCAAACAGCAGCAACCAGTTCAGGATTCTCTTTTACAAACTCACTCCTTGCCACCAATACATTGGTACCCGCAAGGTCACAATCCGAACCCACGCCCAATATTTTTGCTATTCCACTGTCAACAAACCTTGTAACACTCGGCTCCCATATGGCAACAGCATCTGCTCTATGCTCCTTAAGCACTGACTCAACATCCTTTGCATTAATGTTAACAAAAGTAACATCATCCATAGTAAGTCCGCCGCTCTTTAGGAACTTGTTCATCATATTATGAGGCGTTGTACCGATAACCGTAGCAAATCTTCTTCCCTTCAAATCTTCCGCACACGTTATGTCGGAATCTGCCGGGACCAAAACCGCATACGAATCAGCCGCTTGGGCTGCAGTTGCAATTACCGTATTCTCCTGTCCCAAGCCAATTGCAAATACCGCAGGGACATCACCAAGCACTCCGATATCCGATTCACATTTTAACATTGATGCATTGATTGCAGGACCCGCATCAAAGCTATGCCAATAGACTTTCACGCCGTACTCTGCCATAACTTCATCAACCCAACCCTTCTCTTTTGCAACATACAAAGGAATGAATGCACATGAAGGTTGTATTGCAAAATGTATCTCATCGGTAGACACGCCGTCGATTATACTGTTAACAGTCTTTTTCTGCGACTTGTTAATCATATTCGGACATGAATATATAGGCGTCACTGCAATGGCAATTATTAAAATAACGGTAAATATAATATCTCTACCCTTCATCAATAATCATTCCCCTCTATTGTCTATGGTTATCTTAGCATCATAAAAATATTTCATCTGATCTTTTACTTCTTCTAATGCATTTTCAATATCCTTGATTGGAATATTACAAAAATATCCAACAATTTCTTCATCCAACTGATGACCTGCAGCCATACGAAGCTCTGCAAGCGCCTCATCATAGTTGTATGGAACTCTGTAAGTTCTGCTCATTGTAATTGCTGAAAATGTGTCTGCAACGGCAAGTATCCTTGACTGGATAGGAATGTTATCTCCTGCAAGCTTGTACTTTCCTTTACCGTCAACACGTTCGTGCTGATACTTAATCCATGTGGCAATCTTCTCAAATGGCTTCACCGGAGAAAGAATCTTAACTGCCACTTCAGGATGACGACTAATTACACTCTTCTCCTCCCGGTTAAGTTTTCCGTGGTTATCAATAATATCTCTTGGCACTCCCAAACGTCCAACATCAATAAGCAACGCCGCAAACTCAAGATCACGTCTTTTGATTTCCAACTTGTAGTTAACCGGCAGATTGTCATACAATAAAAGCGCTATTCTTCTAACGTACAGCGAATGTCCGTTAAGATTAGGATCATCGGATTCTATCGCTCCTATAATCATCTCCATAATCTTAATCCCGCTTGCTTCCTTGCTTCTTGCGCTGACAGAATAGATAAAGAACGCAACACTGATCATTATAAGAATAATGCTAAACAACAGCATAAGTTTTGGTCCATCATATATCATATAAATCACCCTCTACATATCTTTCTAGTTAAAATGCACCTGATTTTTTCCGGATCTCTTTGACTCATAAAGTGCCTCATCCGCGCGTCTGTATGCGCTGTCTATATCATCGCCTTTGACAAGAACCGTTGCGCCAAAGGAAGCATGAATTCCGTTAAGACCGTTAAGACCATCAAGTTCAACATTATTCAAATCCGACAACATCTTCTGCATAAGTACTGTAGCTTCATCCTTATTCTTAACACCTCTGACAAGTGCAATAAACTCATCTCCGCCAAGTCGACCGCAAAGACTTGTTTTTTCACTTAATGCTCTTTCTATGTAAGACCATTTTTCAGATAAATCGATTTGCAGGGTATTTAGCAATGTATGAGCAGCCGTCTGAATAACCTTGTCACCCATCTGATGTCCAAGGGTATCATTTACCTTCTTAAACTCATCAAGGTCAAGCAGACAAACAACCATAAATTCATTCTTATCGGAAAGTCTTATCGATTCGTCTGCCGCCGAGAAGAAACGGCCTCTGTTAAGAAGGGAAGTTAAGGCATCAAAACTTGATTTAACCTCTAATTCCTGTCTTATTCTTTGATTATTCTGGAATAAGATAAACTGATTCATTCTTGTTCTTTGGAAAACATAATGAAGTGCGAGTGCAAGCGTCATAACAATGATAACGTTATACGTATCCGAGTACGCTATAGAAATTGCTTTTTGTGAATACGAAGACATCAAAAAGACAATGGCATACGCAATAAGAACTACTGACATCCTGACCATTTTGTCGATATAAGAAAGCGCGACCAAAACTAAGAGCACAGGAAATATCACAGCCGCCATGTACGGCTGCGCAGTAGAGCTTAATATACTGTACGCCATTAATAAAATAATATCAAAATATATAACATACGCCGAGAACTTCTCTGCGCTCTTACGAAATACAAGCAGATAAACATCGAACAACACGGATAGAATTACAAATGTAAGATAAAACAAAAACTTGCTTCTATCCACGTTAAACAGTCCCATAACCGAAAAAATCAGATAAAGGAAACAATTAAAAGAAAACCATGTATTATTGAAAAGCACATGGTTCCAGTTATTGGTTCTGATTAGATCCGCACAATCTTTGTACGTTTCATCATCATAACCATAATGATTGAAATAAGATACTTTCAATATCACACCCCCCTATTCAATTAAAAATTATACAAACCCATAACTATGTATAATTTAATATTCCCTCACGATATTAATTGTATCATACCTCCAAGTCTTTTCCAATTGAATTATTATTCATCATTTTGATTTTCCATGAAATACAATCTTGAACCAAAGTCCTGATAGTATCTCACTTCTTCGTTGTAGCCCGTACCGCCAAATGCCTGTTTTAACTTAACACCTGAGTACATAAGAGCATCGCCGTACACCATGCAATCCTCTGTTTCGCCATCCATCTTAACAAACTTAGCAACCAGATTATGAGCAAGCGAATCCTGTTTGATGTGAACAGGAGATACAACATTTACAAGGTCTCCGAAGTTCTTAAGATTATACTTAAGGAAACGGTTGTAGAAATGATACTTCATATCAGCATCAAGTCCCTTTGCCTTGTAATACTCATATTGCGTATTAGGTGCAACCAATTTCTGCATAACAAAGCCTACAGCTTTCTTCTTATCAGAAGATACACAAGTCCATTCGGTTACATTACCGTCATTCTTAGCAAGAATACTTCCACTTGCTTCAAGCCCGCCGGCAAAGGTTCTGCCACGATAGAAAGAACCCTTTTGAAGTACTTCGCGCCATTCCTTGTAAAGTTCAATCTGAATTTTAACCGCAGCCAAATCTTCCTTCTTCATATCGCACAAATTACACTCATATCCGCACACGCCAAACGACGCCACATTAAAGCGTGTCTCAAGCGGAGTTGTTCTTAATGTTTGATGATTAGGGCATGAAGATACGTGAGCACTTACAGCAGACATAGGATATCCGTAACTATAATTGGTCTGTATCTCAGTTCTGCACAAAGCATCTGTATCATCACTTGCCCATATTTGAGGGAAATACGAAAGAATACCCAAATCAAAACGGTTACCTCCCGCTGCACAACCCTCAAATAAGATCTTAGGAAATCTCTCCGTTAAGGTCTTCATACAGTAATATAAACCAACAACATAGCGATGTGCGATTTCTCCCTGTTTTTCAGAGCTTAAGCCCTGTGAATAGTAATCTGTAAAAGTTCTGTTCATATCCCATTTAACGTAGGAAATATCACCACTGCTAAATACTTCTGTCATTTTATCGATAATGAAGTTGCAAACCTCTTCCTTGGAAAGGTCAAGGATTCTCTGGTTACGACCTTCTGAATGCGGCTTATCAGGGATTTGCAACACCCAGTCGGGATGTTCCTCATAGAGTTTGCTGTTGACATTAACCATTTCCGGCTCAACCCATATTCCAAAATCAAGTCCCAAATCTTTAATCTTTTTAGACAGACCCTCAACGCCACCCGGGAGTTTTTTCTTATTAACATCCCAGTCTCCAAGAGAATGAGAATCATCATTTCTCTCTCCAAACCAGCCGTCGTCCATTACAAACAATTCTATTCCAACTTCTTTGCCTGCTTTGGCAAGACTTAAAAGTTTGCGTTCATTTATATCAAAGTAAGCAGCCTCCCAACTGTTGAGAAGCACCGGTCTTACCTTGTCCTTCCAATATCCGCGCACGATATGTTCTCTTACAAATTTGTGAATATTCTGACTCATACCGTTAAAGCCTTCGTGCGAATATGACATAACGGCCTCAGGGGCTTCAAACTCATCACCCTTTTCAAGCAACCATGAAAATGACTGCGGATTGATTCCGGTAACAATTCTTGTCTTTCCGTAACCCGAAACCTCAACCGCTTCATAATGATTGCCGCTATAAACAAGATTAAATCCATAACAGTCACCAAAGTCTTCTGAGGTCGATTCCTTTGAGAGCATTACAAACGGATTGGCACGATTAGAAGACGTTCCGGTGTAAGAAGCATTTACATGCTTGCCGGCTCTCATGACAGTATCAGTACGCTTCATCTCTCTTGCCCATGCACCGTTAAAGGTTGTAAATACATACTCAGGCGTGTCAAAATCAATTGACATACTCATAAGCCGCCTAAGAGAAACGCTCTCAGCGCTTTCATTTATAAGTTTTGTGCAACGCGTTATAACATTACACGCCTCATAAACGTGGTAGCTTAATATCATTTTAAGGCCATACTGCTTATCAAAAAGAGTAACTTCCAAAGTCTCAACTTCATCCTCAGTACCATATGAAGAAGGAAGTGTTGCTAAGTCTTTCTTACCTTTAATAACCTCTGCCTTTTCAAAAAGAAAATCCGAAGTGTAACTTCCGTCTGCATGAATAACTTCGATAAACGGCTCTCTTATATCACCTTTTCCGTAAGATGACATTTCAAGGCACATATCTTCTAAAGTAAATGAACCATGCTCGCCGTCATACTGATTCGTATTTCCCGGTGCAAATGCGTGCTTTTCCGTAAATGGAAATTCCCCGCCCTTGTCGCTTTGCAAATCAAGCTTAATTCTACGTCCATAATACAGATGCTCAAGATGACCTGTATCCGTAACGTTAAACATATATGTTGTGTTTTTGGTATGTAGCGCATAAAGATTGTTATTTACTTCAATCATTTAAAAACCTCCAATACGAAATCACTTATCCCGTTCCTTAAAACTTACCACGCCCTCTTCGTCTATTGCCGCATTTGCTGATATTTTATTAAGCGTGCTTATTATCCTTTGATAGTCATTACTAACCTGCTCACATTGAATTGTCTTTCCCGAATTCTCCATACAGGGAATATATTTTGCTTGTCTAATTCCATCTTTATCAACTTGCACATTGAGAATGCAAGTGTCTATGACTTTACTACTAAAACTAAAGTTACTCATAGAGTAAAAAATCGGAACATTCTTGTAATACTCAACACCTTGTAATCTGTGGGAATGCCCTCCGACTATAATATCTGCACCAGCATCAATAAATGCATAAGCTAAAGCCTGCTGATCTTTTTGGATTGACATATCCTTTTCCGTACCCCAATGAGGGTAGACAACAACAAAGTCACTGTGTTTTTTTGCCTCCTTAATCATTTCACAAACCACTTCAGGTTCAAAACATCTGACAACGCCCGCACTGTCCTTGGTCGCTTCCTTCGTAAATATCGGCGGGTCTCTTTCTATCTGACATCCTGCGATATATGCAATCTTCATATCATTTATCTTAAAGTAAACAATATGACTTGTTGCATCATCAATATCTTTGCCTCCGCCCACATACGGCATGCCCGCATCATCAAGCGTTTTGATTGTATCAAGAAAACCCTCCTCACCGTAATCATATGCATGATTATTGGCAATCGATACGATATCAACGCCCATTTCCGACAGTCTCTTAACCGTTTCCGGTTTTGCTCTGAAACAATAACCTTTTGCAGTTTGTGCCGTGCCGCGCTCACTGTAACAAAACTCATTATTTACAAGGAATATGTCACCGTCTCTCATTGTCTTTTGCACTTCCTTGCTAAATGCAGCATCTATACCACCATTTGTATAATGCTGAGCCGGAAGATAATCATTTGCAAAAGACACATCCCCTGCAAAGGAAAGACTAACATATTCGTTGTTTTTTGCTTTTTTGTCTATGACAATCAAGCCCTCATCTTCTGTTTCTTCCGTAGTTTTTTCCTCTTTGGCCTGCACATTTTTTGTTGTGGTTTTTTCTGTCGTAATCTCTTTTGTTGTAGTTACTTCTTTTGTCTTTGATTGCTCAACATTTTGTTTGTAATCCTTATATACACCAAAGACACCGTATACAATTCCCATAACCAGAAGCACATAAATAACTGCAATAACAAAACCGATTATAATCTTCTTTGTTGTTTTCATTTCCCCACCTTAGTGTCAATACAATTTTATGCCTGTGTGTTTGTCTCCTTAATCTTATCAGTAATTTCTTTCATCTTCTCATCAGAAAGAATGAACTTATTCTTGAATACTAATATAGCAACAATCAAACCAACGATAGGCACGATAGTCATTGTCATACGAAGTCCTGCTTTGGCACTTGCAGCAACATTTTTCGCAAAGTCCACTGTCTTGTCCGCCTCGGTTGTGTTGGCATTTGAAAGGTTGTTAAGCTGGAGACATAATGCGGCGATAAATGCTGCAACACCTGAAGCAAGCTTAACTACAAATGTCTGCATTGAGAAGATTACCGACTCATCTCGTCTTCCGTTCTTTAACTGTCCGTAGTCAACAGTGTTTGCTAAAAATACCGTTGTAAGTACCTGCAAAACTCCGTTGGCCGCGAAGATGAAGAAGCCCGGAATAAAGAGAATATAAACTGAACCCATACTTGTAAATGCTATTCCAAGAAGTACTGCGTATCCGATAATCGCACTTGTTAAACATACGTAGAATATCTTATTGTTGGAAAGTTTCTTTCTAAGTAACGGATAGAATAACATCATAGAAAGAATCTGTATTCCACCGCCAAATGTATTAAACAATGTGTAACTATTAAACCAACCTGTACCACCAAAATCGTATTTGAAGAAATAGATTACAAGGTTTGAAGTGATATATATTGATGTGTTGATAAGCACGATTGCGATAACAACTGTCATTGCCTGATCATTTGAAATCAACGCTTTAAACATCTCACCAACTCCGGGTGATTTCATATCAACTGTAGATTTCTCTTTGATGTTGATACATGTAATTGCTATGAATAATATGAAAAGAACTGCGATAATTAACGCAAACCATTTAAAACCGGCAATCTCAATCTGCTTAGCAGTTGCGTCTGCTCCCGCTACCAAGTTACCAATCTTATTTACAAGAATCATTGTAAATATAGTAACCAATGCTGAACCTACACCTGCACATGAACGGGCAAGTGTTGTAAGACCTTCACGCTCTTTGCCGCCTTTGGTAAATGCAGGAATCATTGACCAATATGGAATATCCATCATTGTATAAGTCACGCCCCAGAGTATGTAGAATACTGCTGCATAAGCCGTAAGTCCTTTTGCATCCATTGTCGGTGGTGCTGCAAACATAACAAACAATATAATTGCATTAGTGATAGTTCCAATCATAAGCCACGGACGGAACTTTCCGAACTTCGTCTGTGTCTTTGCAACGATAAAACCCATAATAGGATCGTTAAACGCATCAAATACTCTCGCTGCCAAAAGGATAATACCCATTGCAACCGCACTCACTCCGAGTACATCCTGGAAATAATAAAGTACATAACTTGCAGATAACATGTACACCATATCTTTTCCTACGGCTCCAAGACCGTAAGATAACTTTTCTTTTGCTGTAAGATTCATAAACAATCTCCTCACTTTCTCTTTTTATATTCACGTTTTTTACATTTCAACATTATATTTAATTTCAACATCTTCGGCCTGTCCGCACGAAATCGTAAGTTTTCCGGCACCCTTCTTACCTGTGGTCTTAATATATGTTCCGCCCATACCGCCTTGTAATGCCAAAACCTTAGGTCCGATTATTTCACAAGGACCTTCGATGCTTAATGAAATCGGGTCATTGAAGAATGGTAAAATGTTTCCAAACTCGTCTCTTGCATTAATTCTGACAGCCGCAACATCATAAGAGTTCTCTTCAACAAGCTTGTCATGATCTATCAATGCTTCTATACAAACCTTAGTCATAGGTTTCTTAACAAGAGTTTTAACGACTTCTCCGTCTTTTATTGCCTCAAACTTGTACTCGGTTGATTCACCGCCCCAGTCACCAACATATTTGTTGTAGAGTGCAACGGCATCCTCCATTTTCATGTGATACATAACCATGAGTTTGCCAGCCTTCGCATACATGAGTTTTGACAAGCCGTAAAGTCCAACCTTGGCAACTTCATTTAACAATGCTTTGACATCTTCTGCCTGACGGTGTCCCATGTTCTCACCCTTTTCAAGAGTGTCACCAATGAAATCATCGATTAAGATCGGTGGATGAGAAAGATTCTTGTAAGGTGAATTCTCCTTGGTATATTCCTTGATGAACTCGCCATTTTTGTACATTTTCACGCTATCTGCGTTGGTAAATATCCATGTATCACCACGATTACATCCGGGATGCTCGCCGATATCCATAGATGACGAAAGCTCAATTACCGGTGTGGCATCCTGCTGACTTGCATATACGGAAGCTGCCATTTTCGGATTACGGAACATATCCATAACTCCGTGATAGCATATTCTGTCACCGCTTCCAAAATCCTTGTGTGTATTGTAATCAAACATGCACCAACCAAATGAACCGGAAATATCCGTCTGTTTTGCCACTTCATCAAGAACGTTGGCGTGACGTATTGCATGCTGTGCGCGGTGCTCTTCCCAGTCGAAACTCTTCGTCGGATACATATGTCCGTTGTACTCGCTGATAAGGTAAGGTCTCTCCACGTCCGAAGTTACATCCGACTTCTTATCGCACCCCTTCCTCTTGCCGTCATGAAGGAAATCATTATAGGTGAATACGTCCTCAAGGAAATCACCCTTCTTGTAGCATCTTACACCGCCTGTTTGTCTCGTATGGTCAAATGCATGCGCCACGGTATTGGTTCTTATATAAAAATCATGGTCATCAACAGACTCGTTAATTCTTACACCCCACAAAATGATAGATGTATGGTTACGATACTGCTTAATCATATCCGCAACGTTATCAACTGCCTGCGCTTTCCAATTCTCATCACCGATATGCTGCCAGCCCGGGAACTCTGTAAATACAAGAAGTCCTATCTCGTCACATCTGTCTATAAAATAATGAGACTGTGGATAATGAGATGTACGAACTGCATTTACACCAAGCTCATTTTTCAAAATGTCTGCATCTAACTGCTGCATTGACTTAGGCATTGCATAGCCGACATACGGGTAACTCTGATGACGGTTAAGTCCACGAATCTTTAACTTTCTTCCGTTTAAGTAGAAGCCGTCCTTCTTAAATATCGCTTTTCTGTATCCGAAGGTCACAATGCTCTCATCAACAACTTTGCCATTCTCCATAAGCTCTGTCTTAAGTTCATACAAAGAAGGCTGCTCAACATCCCAAAGTTCAACTTTGCCGGTATGGCAGACAAGTGTTTCCACATCTTCATTTTTGCCTGCATCACTTAAGTGATCGCTCAAATCACCCTGATTATCTATCTGCGTAAATGCTTCCTCTCCCTTCTTTCTGAAGAACTGACGAAAAAACATTCCTTCTTTTCTATTCTTAACGGTAACCTCAGCAATAATTGCTGATTTTTCGCAGAACATTTTGCTGCTGTCCTCGCCAAACTCAATAACCTGTCCGGCAAGCTTAGTCGTTACAAATACATCATCAATGTAACTCTTCTCTTTGACATCAATATATACGTCACGATATATTCCACCGTAGGTCATGTAGTCAACAACAAAACCAAACGGGGGAACATTTAACTCCTCACGACTGTCAACTTTGACAACCAATACGTTATCCTTGTCATATGACACATAATCACTTATATCAACTGTAAATGCAGTATAACCGCAATGGTGTTCACCAAGTTTTTCGCCATTAAGATATACCTCGCTGTCATGTGCCGCACCATCGATAGTAAGCAACACTGCCTTGTCTTTCCAAGCCTTATCAGCCGTAAAAACCTTGCGATATCCGCTTACCATTTGATACATGCTCTCATCAAAATAATGGAATGGTAATTCCTTAACAGTATGTGGAAGTCTAACATCCAACATATCTTTTGTATTGTAATCGGCAAGCAACATATCCTGCTCAAAAACTTCTGAAAACTTCCAATCATCATTAAAAAATACTCTCATGCATATTCTCCTTTTCTATTCAATTACTATTCCGTCCATCAGTATATCAACCACTTCATCTAACGCTTCGATATACGACAAACCATTTTTCACCAACACATCTCTTTGGAAGAACTGCTCCAAAGTAGATTCCAACATCACTTTCACAATAGGAATATGGACTTTCCTTATTACTCCGCTCTCCATTCCAAGTTCCAAAAGACTTATCGTGTTCTCCCAGCCTGTTTCCAGTCTTTCCTGAACCTTGTCGTAGATCTTCGGATACTTGTCCTTAAGTTCATAAAGCAGTTTGAAATCAAGTTCAGTGTATCTTTCCGGCATAACCTTGAAAATACTTCTAAGCTTCCCAACGACGTCCAATTCATCATTGTCCATGACCTGCTTTTCACTTTCCTTAATCCCGTCAAAAATGTAATCAACCATTGTCAAAAACAACTGCTCTTTTGTCTTGAAAACAGTGTAAATGGTCTTCTTACTAATAGATAGTGAATGTGCAATGTCATCCATGGTGAACTTCAAGCCTTTTTCATTGAAGATTTTCATGGTTGCATCCAAAATCTGTTCCTGAAGCTCCAACATATCACCTCATTTCTTCTTTATTCAATTGGTAAAATCCGTACAAATTAATGAAAAGAAAAACGGAAACCGTCTTTGCTTTTTCAGTTTCCTAAATTGTAACACAGAACATAAAATGTTACAAGAAACTGATTGCACAAAAATAGTTTCCGTTTGTTATACAATATGACAAATCTACTGTCTTATATCCATCATGCCTCGTAATCGATGCATACTCTGGTCTTGGTATAAGGTCTTACTGCTCCGTCAGCAACAGCCACATGTTCCGGATGAACAGCATAGCCTTTCAAAGATTCTTCGTCGGTAAATGATGAATCAAGCATAACATCTGCATTAGATGAAGCAAGACTATCAGTCTGCACCTTGATATCGATAAGTCCCGGTATCTTACCTGCAAGACCTTCTAATCCTTCCTTGATACCTGCTTTGACTTTCTCTTTCTCCTCTGCTGAAAGTTCATCTTTTAACTGCCAAAGAATAACGTGTTTTACCATGTCTATAGTCCTCCTTAAATATATGCTATATTCTTATTAGTCTTGTCATCAAAATACGCTGTTATTAAATACATATTAACCTTTAGATTATCTTCCCCTCTAAATGATCCAACTGATGCTGTATATTCTGTGCTAAAAACCCTGTAAACTTCTGTCTCTGCTCCTTAAAGTTCCTATCAAGAAACTTAACTTCAATGTCTCTGTATCTGGTCGTTTTTCTCACTCCATCAAGGGACAGACATCCTTCTTCGGTCTCATAAACTCCCGACTTACTGACAAGTACCGGATTAATCAGTATCATCTATTCATATCAATATTTATACCCGCAGTCTAACTTCTCCGGTCCATCAACACCCGATATATATCGAGCATTAAACTCCATATTAATATCACGAATCTCTTTCTTTCCATCAATGTAATCCTGATACATATCAGCAAGTCCTGCCATGCAACCATCACACGAACCACTGATATTTCCAATGGATTCTGCAACTATGCGTGCACGTTCTTCTTTTGTTGTGTCTTTGATCAAAATGCTCATTCTTTGATTCTCCATTTGTTCATATTGAAAATAATTATATCACAGTGTACTCCAACATCTCATAAGCCACTCTGCTCCCCTCTGCAATAGTGTCCGGAAGCAAAGCTCTTGCCACACATTTAAGTTCTGTGTCCGGCTCTGCATCATTCTTGAGATACGCATAATCTCCATCTATTCTTTCGACTGTATATTCGATTCGTTCAAACATAACTTAACCTTCCTTTCCTCACTTAAGAACCCACGCAAATCCCTTCGCCATTCTCAACTCAGGTTGTGCAAAATGATTCCCTTTATTCCATTCAAGTACTGTTTTAACTTGCCGATTTCTCAACAACTCATAAGCTTCTTCAATCCTGTCAGACACTTTAGACATTATCTGATTTCTTGTTTTTGCTTCCTTGTCACCAAGACTTAAATACACGTTACCGGTCTTAATCGTATTAGCTTTCATATAATCGAGAAATCCCGGAAACCATATAGATGGCGACACAGCCGCAACACCTTGGAAAACATCTGTCTGATATGCTGACCACAAAGCAAACAAGCCAGCCAGCGAATATCCGCCTATATAATAATCCCTAGACTTATCTGTGCACAATCCGATAATCTCCGCAAGTGTATCTGAAGCCCCTGCTCCGAAACCTTTATCCCCGAATACAGCATCCGCCTCCCAAGGCGAAAGTTCCTCGTTCCAGTCTTCAACTTTTACAGCAAGTAAATGATAATCAACCGAAAAATCATTAATCGCCTGTACTTCAGATTCAATTATATTCAACTCATGATTACCGATTGTCTGAATCAGTATATTCTTTGAATTCTTATTGCCATATTCATATACAATCATGCTTCATTCATCTCATCATTTATCAAATCTTCATTCTCTGCCATAGCCTGTAATGTCATTGTAAGAAGTTTTTCAAGTTCCCAACCAAGCTGAGTTGCTCCGCGTTCTATTACCTCTCTTGAACAACCTGCCGCAAAGCCTTTGCTCTTGTATTTCTTTTTAAGAGATTTCAGTTCCATGTCTTTCGTGCTCTTGGATGGTCTCATAAGAGCCGCAGCCCATATAAGACCTGTAAGTTCATCGGCAGCAAAAAGAACCTTTTCCATCTCATGAACCGGTTCAACATCAATTGTCACACCACAACCTACAGTTATACCATAACCATGCGAACATACAGAGTGAATAATATCATCACTCACACCACCATCTTTGAGAAGCTCCGGTGCCTTTAGACAATGCTCTTCCGGGTAGAGTTCAAAATCAATATCATGCAAAAGTCCGACTATTCCCCAATAATCAGCCTCATCGCCATATCCAAGTTCATTTGCATACCATTTCATAACGGCTTCCACCGTTAATGCATGCTGAATATGAAATGGATCCTTATTATACTTCTTTAATAAATCAAATGCTTCCTCTCTTGTAATCATAGTGTCCTCCTTGGCTGTTTTGTATTTGTAGTGTAGGCAATTTTTGCCCACGCTGATTTATTTATATGTCCTTTCATTCCACACACAAAGTTGATGCATATTAAATGTAATACACATAATCTTCTTTTCTAGGTGCCGGAGCATTAGTCGATTCTTTAGCATAACCAAGTGCACAATGACCAATACCCTCATATTCCTTCATCATCAACTACACTTTCAATCAATCCCGTCACAAGATTTTGTAACTGTTTCGCATTTTGAAATGTGATTACGGGTTGCCCGGTTCTATCTTCTATTTCTTTTCGAGCATTCCCAGCGATAGCACCACCTTCCCTTGCAACTTTGCGATTCTCATCGACCCCAATAGGATTTTCTACCTTTGTAAGTTCAGTAGTTGTCGCTTCAGCTAACATGTTCAATGCAAGTTCCAAGGTACTCATATTATCTCGAAGATTTTCTTTCTTAAGCCCTTTTAGATTCTTATATTGTCTTGTCGACATTCCAGACCATGCTTTCGTGACTTCATCTGTCAAGATTGCAAACTCTTTTCCTTGTTCTACTCCATGGGATTTCCACTGGTCTGTCAATTCTTTTCGTGCACGGATTGTTTGTAATCTTTGATTGATCCAATCTGCATCATATCCTAGTTTTGCATAGGTCTCTAACGCTCTATCTATTGACAGTTCCGGATCTATAGTTTCTTCTATCCTTTCTCGTCCAACTTGTGCTAACCACATCTTAAATGGTTCCGCTTTTTTAGATGGAATCGATTGAATAATACGCAGCAATTGTTCTGTATTTGCAACATCAGTTTTATATCTTTTCCCATCTTTAGGAGATTTCATTTTCAGTTGGTGACAATTTGTCACCAACTGATTTCCTTCCTCTATCAATCGCTGTTTCAGCTTATTCCAATACTTCCTACCATCGGCACTCTCAGTCAACACTTGCACGACATCAGTCACGGAAAAATACCATTCTTCTTCATCTTCAACCCACGCAGTTCTTATGGGCTGTTCTTCATATAGTTGTATTTTATCTGTCATCATACTCGCCATACCTCAACCAATTCTATCTACTAAAAATATTTCCTCGTCCTTGCAATGTATAAATAAATGTGTTATATTTTTCCCCTTGACAACAATAATATGATGTACTAATATACATTTAAAGAGAAGCGGTTTTCTACCGTACGGTCTTCGGGCTAAAGCGGCGTACTCGCTTCTTTTTTTATGTTTATTACATCATACAAATACAGTTTTTCATCTTTAATCCTTACCACTGCCGTAGCAGAATACTTATTCTGTGTCATATTACCATTATGCTCTACAGGAATAATAAACCACACATCGTATCTATACCAACCACCGTTTGCTTTTTTGTCATTTCCTTCACAGTAACTTCTTTTCCGATAAAATCCTTTAAATAATCTTCTACGTCATTCCATGGAATGTTTTGTTTATTAGTAAAAATAATGTTTTTTACTACCGCATATGTCATAACTAATTCTCTTCTCTCTATTTATCACACTGCTTATAAACGACTCAAAAACGCTCTCTACTCTCTTGTTAAATATTCGTATATGGGTAATCTCTACTCCCATAATCATTATATCAATCGAACATACGTTTGTCAATGTCATTATGACAATTGCTGATAGCCTTCTGCACCATTCTCTCAAAACTCTCCCTAAAGTGCAAGTCATCCAGTTCGGTACGTTTCTTCGGGCCTTTTAAATGATTCTTCGACTTGACTCTTCTTGCTTTCTTGTTTAAATGCCGTTCCATCAACATCTGATCAATGTTATCATCAGTATACCACTTTCCGGATTGATGAATTACAAATGCATTCTTACCAAGAGCCATGGCAGCAACACCATAATCCTGAGTAACAACGATATCATTCGCATCCTTCTTAAGCATACCAATCAGAGCAAAATCAACTGCATCAGCTCCCGCTCCGATAACCTTTACCTCACTGTAATCAGAACTTATCATATGATTGGTGTCACACAAAAGCGTTACAGGAATATTATATTGTTTTGCAACCTGCTCCACGATAGAAACTACCGGACAGGCATCGGCATCAACGTATACGTTCATTTATAATCCCAGTCCTTTTTTTGGTTAAATGATTCAGAAAGATGATTCCTTCTCACTTGAAATGTATAAATAAATGTGTTACATTCTACGTAGGTGCTACCCGAATAGCGGTTCGCCTAGTTTTTAGTTACAAAAAGAATCAACTAGCGCTTGGGATGGCGGTTGCTTCTTTTGTTTTATGTATCTTTGACATCGTGGTGCATGGATATAATCGTTACGATTATTCCAACAACTGTAACCAAAATACTGATTACAGTCACCACGATGTTAATCGTTTCTAACAACGTACTTACCTTTCTTATGTACTTCCCTCATAACAATTCCAAGACACAAAAATAACCGCCCATTGTCCTGCCAGACTGAGCGGTTACAGTAACCAATTATTCTGTATCATTGCTCAACAGGCGTAATTCCCCAGTCATCAAGACTATTTTTCAGTTCATCCCAAGTTTTCGAAGAAGCATAGTTATTCTCAATAATAACTTCGGATACACTTTTATCTGTGACCTTCTCTTTAAGTTGAGTTAAAGTGACCTGTTGATTATCAATATAGTATTCATCCTGCTTTACCACTATCGTAACGGATTCCTTTTTTTCGATTTCTTCTGATTTCATCTCAGAGGAAATAGCAGAATCATTCTCAGAACCACCTTTACCAAATCCCTTTCCACCAATACCTATTATACCCATTTTGAATAACACCAAAAACACAATAACTACAATTAAAAGTGTTGCAAAAACTCCGCCCAAAACTTTACCCATATTTCGTTCCTCCTATTGTTTAACTTTATCAATATAGCATGTCTTTGACAGATTTCTTTCAATATCCTCTATTGAAGAATTGATTACTTCTAAATCCATCTGAGAAAAATTCTTGTCATTATATGTATACTGAATAGTGACCAATACCAATTCTGTATCAGTAGTACTAATAATTTTCTTTAATGATTCATACATCACAGATTGCATCTCAGCATTCTTTTTTTTACGTTCTTCTATATTCATATTAAAATCATGAGTAAACGTAACTATATCCGCAGTCTCCTGTTCGTCATCGCCACTTCCACAATAAATAGATATCTCTACAGCTTGTTCATTTGATTTATTTGCATTAACATATGGCGAGCAGATCAACGTAATTTTTGTAGCTTTATTTAATAGTCTATCCAATAGTTCTGCTTCATCTACTCCCGCTCTCCCAGCTTCTGCTTTTAATTTATTGTTCTCACTTTTGAGTTCACTTTCTTTATCCTTAAGTTCTTTATTTTCATCAGCCAATTCATTTTTTTCTTTATTCTCTTCTATTAATTTTTGTTTTATCGTTGCATTTTTATCAATAGCATCCTGAGCTTTTTTTTGCGTATCAATTGCCGATTGCCCCATATTACTTATTACAACGAAAAGAATTATCATAATTACATCTAACAATGATGTAAAATCAAGAACCAATTCTCTTCTTCTCATACTTTAACCCCTTTTAATACTATTGTTCCTTTGGAAACATTAAATGTTCGGTATGTTTTTCATTATCATCAATCTTATAAGAAATTGTAGCATCCAAAAATTTAAAAATTAAAGCAAACACAATCCCCAATGCTGTTGATGTTAATGCTGCAAAAAAACTCGATGTATCGGTTGTCCCGATAGAATCTACCATCGGAATCAAAGCCCACACAGTTCCAAACATTCCTAACAACGGAAACATAGTTGTAACGTTAGCAAACATTGAATATGTTTGGTTCATTTTTTCTCTCATATCCAACAACTCAGTTACTGTTAGTTTTTCTTCTTTTTTAGTGTTTTTCTTTAATTGTTGGCGAGCTTCTTCAGATAAATTAGAAATCTTGTCAGTAGAATTATAAAACTTATATAATCTGTTCGTCTGTTTTCTCAGAGACAAATATATAAATAAATTAACCAAAAAAACAACTAGTATAACACAATCAAGTACCCCGAAATTTTCTATAAATATCTTTATCGTACCCATACATTTTCACCTTCGTAAATATTGTTAGTTAAAAAAAACTACAGTTACACACGTCTATAACTTACAGCATCATTCTAGCATATTTATTAAATTGTATCTACCCCTTAACTTGAATACAATTACTTCTTTGCACCATAATTCCATAAACTAATTTTCAATAAACACAACAAACTATATTGTCTCTATATCCCCATCAACTTTCACAAGAATAAATCTAATCCCTATCTGCTTAATCTGATGATATTCACTCCATTTTTCTGCAAGTTCAAGTGTTTTTTTCGAATACGGAACAGCTACTGCAGGTATAATATCATCTGTCAGTTCTCCGCCGGTCATAAGTTGTCCGATTGCTTCTCGCATCAAAGGATACTCTTGACCGCTTTTATTATCCTTACCCTTTTTACTTTCTACGAGAAGTTTTCTCCCATCATCAAGAGTAATAACAACATCACCTTCACCTGGGATTGAACTTATGATAATTTGCGGTTCATAGCCATCAAGCTTGTAAGTACCTTGCCACTTTTCTTTCTTTTCATCGATCTTAATCAACCCGTTCTCATTTAAGAATGACTGTATATCAAAATGAACCTCATCACCGGTCTTAATATGAGCTCCGTCTATTGATACATTTACATCATTATCAGTCAGACCATTCTTAATATGGTATATTGCTACTAGTAAGCTTACTTCTGCTTCTTGCATAAATCAATTCTCCTCATAAAATCCGATACATTCATTTCGATGTTCGCAAATTTCACATATAAAATTATCGATTGATATCTCCATCATTAAAAACTATAATACTGACCTGTTGATTTATAGGTTATTCCATTAAATCTTCTTTCAACGCAGTTCCACTGACGGTATTCCAATAAAATAGAATGTTTCAATGTTTCTATTGCATTTACACTTGCATTCGCATCTATATTTTTTATAGCAATAACAACAGTATTTATTTTCGAAACATACCTTGAGTAATTACTAATCTCTCGTAACACATCTGAATCTGGTTTATAGTATTCCTTAATCATATCTGTTTCAAATGCAATACGAAAGGTTGACCCTTTTATAAGTATTTCTGCCCCCCTGTAGCGATTCTGAATAAAATCGCAGAGTTGATTATAATCTTTATATCCATACAGCTTTTCAATATACTTACAAGCATCGTTATAACCAATCAACAACACACTTTTAAGATTTTTTGAAAGCATCAACTTAATATACTCTGTATAATTTGTTCGTAAACAAAACTGTTTTTCAATTTGAGCTAGAAAGCTTTTATTTAAAGATTCATACTTCCACCGTTCTTCATGATCCTGTATTCCTCGATAGTATAGATAGTTATCAAAGATTACACCAAAGCATTTACATATAAGCTTTTCAGGGAATTCTGATATTTCAACACCCTTATCCGGCCATTTTTGAATTATTATACTTAGCAAGGCAACCTCAGTATTAATAACATAATCCCACTTAAAAATGTCCTCAACATTTTCTTCTTTAGTATACTTGTCAAAAATATCAATGATTACGCCAACAAGGCCAATATAATGCTCAAGTTCAACAACATCTACATATACATCATTAAGCATACCTTTTACTTTAGTCTTAATAAATCTTTCAAAACTTTTCTCGGCAGTGGTCGCTTTTCTTGATTTTCGATCAGCAGCAGTATCTATTTCTTCATCATATTTTTTTGTTTTACCACCTGCTTTTTCATTTTCATCACTCCAGGTTCGTCCCATGAATCTATTAATAAATATGCGTCTTATTTTTTCCATTTGTCTGTATCTTTTATACGCATACCTATATTCATCAGGAATCTGAAAATCGACTATGTAATCTTCTGCCTCTCCTTCATTTCCTTCCCGCTCAAGCTTAATCTGATTGATATACTTTTGATTATTCATATATTCTTGCCAATCAGCAAAACATGTAGCATCAGCATTAAGTACTTTTATTCTATCCTCAAGATATTTATCTCCAGACGAATCCGCATCAAAATCAGCCAGATCATCTCGTTTTCCCTGTACAACCCTATTATTCGATAGAATAACCGTGCTATATGTCCAACAACGAATGTTTTCCATATTATTATCGAAAACAATATTAATCTCAAATATTTCCGATATATTTTCACGTATTTCCTCAGGAATAGTTACAATAAGCTCATCACCAACATAATCATATTCAAGTTCAGTATCGCCAAGCATTATTGCAATTCCATCAATTCTCTTTCCGTATCCTAAATACAACTCAAGTAATCCCTTGACCTCACCATATTTGTAATAGAAATTTAACACCTCACTGTGTTCAAAAATCATGGGTTGACTTAACAATTTTTTAGAATCATCTATAACCATATTCTCAAAGAAGTAATCAAATTCATCATTTTCACCGACTTCGAAAAGATCACACTCCACATTTCCGCCATTATCATAAGTGCTTATTAATGCAGACAACGTACAATTTGCACTTCCGTAAAGAATATAGTCTTTATCATTAGTCTTAAACTGAAAAACTTTTCCATGATAAAAGTTTCCACTACTACTTGATGTATTGTCTTTAAACTTAGTAAATTTAGAAATATGATGAATAATATGGTTATCATCATTGTATTGCACAGGAAATGTACTAAACTCATTTTGAATATAGAGCTTAATGTCAGCACTAGGAAAAGCCTCAATAATTTCTCTTAATGCCAGAAGCTCTTTGTCATAATATGGCACAGCTATATTTATGCCTGTTACATTATCTGTAATTAAAGAAGTAACTTGATTCAGAATTGGCTTATCTAGATTATGAACCAGATACGTTTCACCATTATTAGCCACTTTATGATAATAGATATATTCCTTTGCTGCTTTCAACATCTCATTATCAAGCTTATATGATTTTTCATTAATATTCTGAAAAAAATCGATAGCATCAACTATAACATCCAGATATTCCGGATGTTCTGGACTATAATCTATAAAATTAAATATCTCATTATTGATAGCATAACCTGAAGTTTTAATGTTGGCACTTCCGACAAATAGTCTTGCTTTTTTCTCACCCAGCAGAAGTATAACCTTGGGATGAAATGAACCATTCATTTGAACAGGATTTACCATATACTTTCTGCCTATATGACATCCACTATGTTCCATGTCAAAATCATTAAGAGCATTTGTCAATTCTTTTGAATCAACAAATACTGAGATTTTCTTCACATCCTTAGCATATAAACGATTCAACACTGCCCGTTCAAAAAATCCTATTTCAAAGTTAAAGGTAGTCATTAATGCCATATCATAACCTGAACACCTTGAAAGTTCATCTAATATGCTATATTTCTTTTCTTCAGCAGCCATATTCCCTACCTCCTATAGCATATCAAGATCTCTCATAACTTGTGTAAGCTGAACCATTCTATTTTCCTGAAAGAAAACATCATACTCATGTTTTCGTATATACCTTCCATCAATTATTTCATAATAAAAACCGTCTCTACCCTGTAGCAACTTATTAAATGCCGTATAATAATGTTGTTCAACAAGCCAATGCTTCATTATATAAACGATAAAGTCCTTAATCGTTTTATCCATATGATTTTTTACTTGCAAAAACAATTCATTTATGGAAATAGACTGACTATCTTCTCCATATTCAAAGAATATCTTTTCATCCCCAAAATCAGTTCTGTCAACAAAACGATTATATACAGAAAGAATTATCTTCAACCCATTTTCTATACTGTATGATGAAGTATTTCTTTGAGCAGTTGCAGAAATCATCTTCTCTCTAGTATTAAAGTCATATTCACATTCTTCTATAACATCAGAAATCTTAGATTCCAAATCCCACTTATAATCTGCATTATTAATGGATTGAGAAATCCATTCCTTGAGCATCAATGTACCATTTAGTTGTTCTAGCATATACTTCCAAATCATTCCTATTCCGCTAGCAAAATACATTCTACCAACAACTATTTCCCATTTGTTCACAACAGCAACCAGCGCATCATCCACAACAAGATCTTTTCCGTTTGGTAGCTGATGGTCATAAAACATCTGACGACAAACCGTCCTATTCATTTCTGTAACGCCATTATCGGTTACAATAGTTTTTAAATAATTACCACAATCCGTTAGCAAACGGCTCCGATTAATCAGTTGAACAGCTCTGTCATCTTCAAACAGATAATGACGTAGTAATCCCTTACATTCATCGAATCCATCTAACCCCAAATTTATAACCTTACCATATTCTTCCAGAACATCTCGTGGAACCGCTTTTTCATTTCTTCTATATTCTTTATAGTATCTAGTATTTTTAATTACAGCTTCAAAAGCTTTTGCCATTTCCTCCCCTTCCAGTCTCAACACAGGGAAACTATATGACTTATCATTCTCCGGATCATAATCGGTTATAAAATACATTGATAGGCATCCCGCATTATAATACTGCATTCCACCATAAGTAGTTTTAAAGTAATTCGGATTAAACAGATATGGACCAGACGGATTTTCATCAATATCAATCTGTGACTGTTGCTTTCCAACGAGGTTGCTTTGATCAGATCCCTCTGTAAGCAAAGTTGCCAAAACAAAGAAATAGTCTTGTCGTTTCAGATACTTATCAAATGCTGTAAGGTTGTGTTCCTCTATTCCAGAATACCTATAGAAATCGTAATAAATCCATGCCATAAACGGCCAATAAAACGCTCTAGGGGTAACGGTATTTACAACAGGACATATTTCAGCCTGTATAGTAGTAGCAACCCCCTCAATCCCAAGGCTATCTCTCGTTGTAAAGTTTTTTGATATGTTATTTAACTTTGGTCCTTTA
This sequence comes from Lachnospiraceae bacterium, assembly GCA_015057325.1. Classification (GTDB taxonomy): domain Bacteria; phylum Bacillota; class Clostridia; order Lachnospirales; family Lachnospiraceae; genus CAG-590. The sequence continues at coordinate 213,643 of SVEQ01000003.1, forward strand.
GGCATATGTATTCCTCATAACATCTTAAAAATCAAAACAAATTGTTATTTTATTTTTCTAAATATACATTTATGTTCTCCAGTCACCATGCCATACTCTGATCTTACCTATGCTTTACTAGCAGATTCCTGTATATTTCCATCTATCAGATAGCATATAATTTTATTATTTCTCATGGTGTTATAATAATCCTGAAACTTATCAAGCCTACTTCTATTACCATTATCTATTATTAAATAAATAGCTTTATTAGTGTTTTCTTGCTCCATGTACATAGGTAACTGAGTTTGTATACCATGTAACAACTGCGAATTAGAGGTTAGTTTTATTTCAACCACTACTTTTTCCTTATACCCTTTAGATAATTTGAAATCAACAGGACCATGTCCGTTATTAGGTTCTCGAGATATATCAATATTATTAGCTTTACAATATGAATCTGCAATTCCAAAAAACAACAGTTGTGCCGCAGACTCATGTTTGGGCTTGTATTTATCATCATAAAGAAGACGCCACAATCCATTTGCTTCCACTAATATTTTAAATTGTTCACATATTTTTTCGACAACACCTAATACTTGTTTTATATTTTTCGGTTGTGATAATTCAAGCGGATAATTATTCACCTGCTCTCTCGATTTTATATACCAAATATATTCCCCTTTAGGATCTGTTTCAAAATCATATTTTGGCAAAACCATATTTTTATATTTCTTTATGACTTCATCCCTAAACTCCAATTTTGTTTTTAATAAATAATAAACTTCTTCTTTTGATAACCTACTTCTATTTCCTAAGTCTAAAATTTCATTGATTTCATCCCTAACTCTTTTATTTTCCGAACATGCAAATTCTATATCACCAAATTCTTCTGCAACTGGTAAAGGTGATAATATTTGTTGGGGCAGCAACAGAATTTCCTTATTGTTATACGGATTTATTGCTAATCCATTATCACCGTCAATAATATTTAATTCTTTCTGTATTCGTTTATTATATGATATAATCACATCTTTCAATATATATGTAATCAAATCACTTATCCTATCGCACCCCATCTTTTCTTGAAACACACCAAGCAATTCAAATATAACCGGATCCACACTACCAGCTTCCAATAATTCAGAAATACATACTAATATTTGCTTTCGTAATATAGAGCCAATTGCATTTCCTGACGTTCCTGAATTTGAATAACCCAAGCAGGTACCTTGTATCTCTTTAAAGGACAAAAGGCTATCCGCTTTTTTCCAAAACATATCATACTTACTTTTAGAAACTTTAATAAGTGAAATTATTTTATTAAAATAGTCACATACTATTTGCTCTGCACCAATAAATTCTTCTATTGTGCAGTCCTTCAAAAGAGCAGGATCTATAAAATAATTTGTGTCGACATCCAAAATCACATCAAGCGCTAATGTTGATTTAAACTTTTTCTTACTAACATTATAATAATCCGAAAAAGATATTGCCATTTATTCCACACTCCTTTGCTTTTATATATCATTATTTCAATTAACAAATACACATCAACTACATTTAATCAAATCCCTCTCACCCATTCCTCAAACTTGAATATATCTCTTCTGTAAAGATTCCCAATACCTCTTTCTTAATCTCATCATTGGATAATAGAAGTCCAAAGAAATCTTGATTTTGTTCTAGTCCTTCTATCAGAGCATCGTCAATGTCATCAAAATAAGAAAACTCAAAATCTTGAACTGTATTGTTCTTTGCTGACGCCTTTAACTTATCACTCTTCATAAGAATGTCTCTTATCTGCATCATAGCCTTTACAGCAACATCATTATCATATGATTTTCCGGTTTTGCTATTTATCTCATCTATTATTTCACTAAGTCTCTTTTCTTTATCTTCCGTCAAGCCAAAAGTTTCAGCATTTGGCAACTTGACTATCGGTTGTGATGCAAGTTTTTCGCCTTTATGTTCCTTATCTTTCTTTTGAACAAAATTTGTTGCCTTAAGTTTTCCATCAAGATTAAATCCAATACCTGGATTGTTAAGGTTTATAAACGCCAGCAAATATATTAGATACCTATATTTTTTATGTAATTCTATATCTTCAAAGCTACTTACTTGCGTCAAAAACTCATAATACCTAACGAAACTTCTCATACTCATAACAATTTCGCGTTGTCTTGTGTATTCATAAGTCTCAATATTATTCTTTGTTTTGTTGAAATAGAATATTAGTCTCTGCTTCTGCCTTGCATCAACTTTCTCCGACGAATATATAATTTCTACTGTACTGTCAATATCCGCAGGATCAATTACAGCATATCCATCAACTTTTGCTTCGAGTTCATATATCGAACTAGGTGAAACAGAATTGGATAAGAGTGTTGTTGTATAATATTTTGAAAATGCATCTTGCATATCCTTATACGAATTAACAAAATCTAATATAAAAGTACGTTTCTCATACGGTGGACATATACGATTAAGTCTTGAAAGTGTTTGGACTGCATTAACTCCTTTAAGTTTCTTAAGGATATACATCGCACATAATTTAGGTTCATCAAATCCAGTCTGATATTTATTGGCAACAAGCAAAACATTGTAATCACTCGTCGCAAAGTTTTCCGGAAGTTTATCTTCAGCAAAGCCATTCATTCCCATCTCCGTGTACTCTGTCTCATCATCTGGTAATTTTACCTTACCGGAAAACGCAACAAGTGCACTAACATCATCATAACCTTTGCGTTCTATATAATCTTGAAATGCCTGTCTATATTTAACAGCACCTTGACGACTTGCAGTGATAACCATAGCTTTAGCCTGACCACCAAGTTCTTGCATTACAGTTGTTCGAAAATGTTCTACTATCACTTCAATTCGTTGTGAAATATTCGTATCGTGCAATTCAACAAAACGAGCAATCTGTCTCTTTGCAGCATTGGTTTTCATCATTGGATCTTCTTCAATTTCTTTATTGAGCTTATAGAAAGTATCATACGTTGTATAATTCTGTAATACATCAAGTATAAAGCCCTCTTCAATTGCTTGTTTCATACTATAAATATGAAATGCTTCCCTAAGACCTTTTTTATTAACCCTACCAAATAATTGTAAGGTTGTTGGCTTTGGTGTAGCTGTAAATGCAAAGATTGATACATTGTCTTGCTTGCCATGTTTTCCAATTTCATCGATTATCAAATCTTCAACATCTGATTCCTCAACATCTATATCTGTCGAGCCAAGAACCTGAGTTACGGCAATCATATCTCTACCTGATGTTGAAGAATGTGCCTCATCTATTATCACCGCAAACTTTTTATTCTTAAGTCCGCTTACAGAATCAACAATATAAGGAAACTTTTGTATTGTCGTTGCTATTATCTTAGTATTACTATTAAGAGCTATTGCAAGATCTTCCGAATTACAATCTTTATCCATAACTCTAATCAACCCCGACTTGTGTTCCAAGCCCATCACTGCACGTTGTAATTGTCTATCAACAACAAGCCTGTCCGTAACTATAATAATATTATCGAAGATGATCTTATTCTCCGAATCGTGCAAGCTACACAAACGATGAGATAACCATGCAATGCTATTTGTTTTACCCGAACCAGCAGAATGCTGAATTAAATAATTCTGTGTGGTTTTATTAACCTTAACATCTTCAAGAGTTTTTCTTATAACATCCAACTGATGATAACGAGGAAAGATAACGTTTTCCGTTATCTTTATTTTTCCGGTCAGTTCATCTTTCTTTTCTTCTGTTTTAATAAACATAAACTTTGATATTATTTCAATCAAAGCATCTTTTTTTAATATATCTTCCCACATATAAGACACACTATATTTATCTTCATATACAGGATTACCTGCACCAGTATTAATACCTTCTCCTTTACCCTGATTAAACGGCAAAAAATATGTGTCATTACCTAACAACTTCGTGGTCATATAACACTCATTCAAGTCCATGGCAAAATTAACCAAACAACCAGCCTTAAACAAGAATAGTCTTGTCTTCGGATCTCTTTGGGTTCTGTACTGACTTATTGCATTGTGATAACTTTGACCTGCCATGTTGCATTTCAATTCAAACGACATAATAGCAAAGCCATTAATAAAGATTACTAAATCAACACGCTCCTTATCAGATGCCCATACCTCTTCCATTACCGAGAATATGTTTTTATCATACAACTCATTAAGCTCTTTGTTATAATCGGTAGCCGGTTTAGTGTACATCAATATAAGTTTCTGTTTGCAAATTTCAACACCGTGCTTAAGTACATACAACAAACTTCCATTAGTTTTTGTAACCTCAGTATTTATAGCACCAATAATTGTATCTTCTAAATCGCTTTTATATATCTTTGACAGAGTATCCATAGCCTCCGGTTGAGTATCATTAAGGAACTGAAATAATAGTTCTCTATCGACAGCAAACAATCTGTCAAAGTTATTTGCATCTCTGATTATATATCCATTATCCTGTTCCAATCTTTCTAGTATATACTTTTGATATTCCTTCTCCGATAGTATATTGTTCATTTCACCTTACCCCTTACATGTTTTTTATATCGTTCAAACGATTTTTTATCCTTGGAAATAGCGTACTTACTGTATTCATTACAAACCATCAATTGATTGTACGAATCAACTATAGGTAATTTCATCGGTATAATACTATTTGCTTTCATGAAATCATTACGCCTATCAATTAGTAAAACATAGTATTTATCGTTTATCGGCATTGCCCATCTATGCAATTCATTTTCAAAAGGCATTATCAATACCGGAAAACAGGATGTCACAAAACTAATATCCGAATTATTTTCAAAAAACACAATCTTATGAGTCTTAAACTTTTTCTCGGTAGTATGTTCAATCATAGACGTATTATGAAGTATCGCATTATTCTTGCCTTCAGCGTCTGTCCAATTAATACCAATTTCTCCGCCTACATCTTTTGTCATATCTATTACTACTTTATTTCGAAACAACATAGATGCCATCCATATGATAAGTAATTTGGTGTTTTCCTCATCCATAAAACTATCAAGCATCCTCTTATTATCTAACACCTTTAGAAGTTCTTCAAAATACCCAGTATATTCTGTCTCTAACTTTTGAAATAATTCTTTCTCATATAAATTTTGATGTATTATATCTCCTTTTTCAGACGTAAATTCATATAAATCTTTTTCATAACATATGCTTGTTATATGTCTTTGTTTAATACCACCGTAATTATTTAGTACATAGCATAGGTCATTCTCTGCAAAGCATTTCAAATACATCTTTGGGACGTAATGCTCATCATGTGTATATTCCGTCATTATAATACTTCCTTTTTACCTGTTACATATTCATAAATAAGTGATTTTTTGTAATCAGCCAGTATCTCAAGTTGTTGTAGCTTATCTTTTATAGTTGCATCAATATTTGAACACTTATCATCAAGATAATCTGCAATCTTTTGTTGTTCAACAAATGGCGGAACAATAACCGTTGAGTTAATAAGTGATTTTTGAGAAATACTAAATACCTTTACACCTGAAGCAACTTCTCTTAATTGCTTTCTCCACTCATCAGTTTTAAACAAATAAGCTAAATATCTATTATCTTTATGTTCTTTTGAATGTAATATGATTGAATGATACCCCGCATAAAGTGTTGAACCATCTCTCTTATATACACAGTTCCCACATCCGTCGTAATCTTCTGAAGTATCTGCAAAAATAAAATCATACCTATTGACTTTACATTGCGGATACATACACTCATAGGAATTATCTACATATCTTATCAATTCATCATTTATATCCGTTCCAGTATTTATATTAGAATGAATCTGTCCATAACTAACAACAGGTAATCCATCATCAATTAAATCACTCTTTGTGATAGATAACCCTTTACCATTAGTAAATAAGTATTTTACTTTATTTGTATCCCAATCCTTCGGAATACTACCTATCCACTCAATACCCGAATCTTTCATCTCGACATCAGGATTCAAGCCTTTAGTTACTGCCTCTGTTATTACAGATTTCTTGTATTGTTCCAAAGTCTCTATCTGAGTCTGAATATCTGATGTAAGAGCATCTATTTCGTGGCATTTGGTATCAAGAAAAGCTACAATTTTTAGTTGTTCTTTATATGGCGGCAAAAGAACTTTAAATGATAATAGGTCTTGGCGTGAAACAGTCATTCTTCTTGTTACATATTTTCCGTTATCTAATATAGAACCTATTAACCCTCTGGCAATATGGAAAAACCGAAATCCTGCTTCTTTTGTACGTAACAAATAACTTAAGTAATGCAAATCATGAGTTTCAACATATCTTGGCGCAAAAATGTAATACATGGGGCTGATACATCCATAATACTGTGAAACGAATATAGAACCTTTAATAATATCATTGGGACTTAACACCAAATCTCCTTTATGAACTATATTATATTCTTCAAAGTTTTCCTTTACTCTATCTTTATTAAAAACTTTATCTTTATATAAAGTGACTCCTAAAGCAAAAGAAAGAGCTAATAACTCATTAGTCTTATTGTTTATATTACGTTCTTTATGCTCAACTACATATGCTCTAAAAGGTGTTGTCTCCCAATCAATAGGTATCTCACCAATCCACTCAATACCCGAATCCTTCATCTCTCTCATAGTACCCTCCTAACTGAACAACTTAGCTATTCTCTCAGATACTGAAGCTTCTAACTCTGTAAACTTTTTCTCTAATTCTTCACTTGCTATGGGTTTCTGGTACTTATAAAAGTATCTTGTGAATGGAATTTCTGCACCTGTTTTTATCACTGGATTCTTCTTTGCAAGGTCTTCCTCAAAGAACCATTGTGCGTCAGGAATATGAGGAAGTACTTCTCTTTCCATATAATCAGTTATATTTTCCTCAAACTTAACTATCTCTGTATCCTTTGTTTCCTTATCGTATATAATATTGCCCTTCTTATCCTTCTGAATGTCTGCCGACTTATCCATTTCAGAAAGACCATCGACTATCTTTGTTATAATCTTCTTATCTGTCGTAGCTGATGAGAGTACATCTATAATGACCGGCATGAAACTTTCAGGGTTATTATACTTCTTATCAGAAATATTATTTTTTAGAGACTCTATGATTGCATCATATACTGGCTTGTTGTTCATATACTCTTCCAACTTCTTTACTTCCTTGCCAGTAAGCTCCGATTCAGAATTTTCAAGTTCATATACCTTTGCCTCATCATAAAGAGAAGACAGACTCCCTTTAGAAAGCATGTTATCTATGCGTTCCTCTGTTATTGCATAGCTTCTCTGAAGTGGCTGCATTACAGAATACTCTCTGTATATAAACTCTTCATTGTTGTATATCTTACACAATTCATTGTTCTCAAAGTTAGCATATAACTTTGTTATCTCTTTTCTATCTTCGGGGTCTATCTCATTTCTCTTATTACCCAATGATTTTCTTAACTTATGATATATGTTTGAAGCATCTATAAGTTGTATCTTTCCCTTACGATCTGCACGTTTATTTTTAGATAATACCCATATGTATGTTGCTATGCCTGTGTTATAAAACAGGTCTGTAGGAAGCGCTATTATCGCTTCTATTAAGTCATTCTCCAGCAGGTATCTTCTAATCTGCGACTCACCTGATGAAGTTCCTCCTGTGAATAAAGGTGACCCATTCTCTATAATTGCACACCTACCCAATTTATCATCCATCTTATCTATCGCAGACTGAACAAATAGTAACTGCATATCACCACTGCCCGGAAGTCCTGCTCCCCATCTGCTGTTACTCTTAGTAAACTCCGTCTTTACTGCATTTTCTACACCCTCTGCTGCATCTTTGCCACCCCAAGGTGTTCCAAATGGCGGATTTTCGATAACAAAACGCATTTTTGTTCCTTTAAAACAATCTGCTTTCATAGTGTCCTGATAACGAATATTATCTGCGTTCTGACCTTTTATTAACATTTCAGCCAAACATATGGCATAAGATTCCGGATTGATTTCCTGTCCAAATAACCTTATATCTGCTGTAGGATTAAATCTGTGTATGGTATTATAACTTGTCGAAAGCATTCCTCCTGTGCCACAGGCCTGATCAAGAACTGTCACTACCTTACCTTCATCAAAAATATCATCACAACCCTCTGCCAGAAGAATATTAACCATTAACTTGATTATATCCCTGCCTGTATAATGATCACCAGCCTCAGCATTTTCTGAAAATCTGCGTATAAGGTCTTCAAATATATATCCCATTTTAATATTATCAATGGTTTTGGGATTAAGGTCTATTTCCGAAAACGCTTTAACTACTGAAAATAATCTATTGTTGTCATCCATCTTTGTAATCTCTTTATCAAAATCCAAAGACTTAATAATATCCTGAATATTTGCCGAAAAACCCATTAAATAATTACGAAAGTTTGCTGCGATATTATCGGAATCATTTAATAATTCTTCCAATGTATATTCACTCGTATTGTAGAAAGAATATCCCGACACCTTGAACATAGCTTTGGGCGGATACTGTGGATTCTTCTTATACATTTTTACAGCAGCATCTTTTGTATCTGCCAACGCACATTCAAAACGACGTATTATAACCATTGGGATTATGACATTCTTATACTTATCTGATTGATATGTACCTCTAAGTTTATTAGCAATACTCCATATAAAATTAACTTCAGTTGTAACGTCAACCGGATTATCATCCCACATAGTATCGAATTGATTAGTCATGTTAATTCTCCTTTTTCATATGTATTATTCATTTAATAAAAAACATTACATATTATAACTTTAATAAATCATTTGCATCGGACTCATCATCTTTATTTATCATTAATTGCATTAATTTTCTTTCAATAATATTATTATCTTCATCTATCGGTAACCACTGCTCCAATGTACCATTTAAATCAATCATTTTATACAATTTGGAATTACACACCCTATATTTTCTATTATCAGATGTATCGAACAATACATAATTCAATCCATCATTATTTAAAGAACTTCTAAAACAAAGGCCATCAAAACATTTAGTTCCATTATCATCATGAATATTTTTTATGTATTCACTTATATATTGAGTTGCTAAATATAAATCATTTTCACCATAATTAGGTTGTGAAAAATATTCTGACAAAACACTCAAGTTTATTGAGTCAATACTATGATTTTTTAATTCATCCTGTCCATAATTTGCAGTAAAATCGAACAATTTTATATCCTTTTCAACTTTTATTTCTGCCACACTAACAAACTGCGATATAACAGGTCTAACTTCTAACGCCGATGTACGTATATCACCACTAGCATACAAATAACTAATTCCTTCCGGATTAATTCTTCCAGCTTTAGTAATCCCTTTCGGCGGTGCATCAGATTCCTTTTCTGAATAACCCCACCATGCATTTGAACTGTATTTATCTAATAGTTTTTGATAATCATCATCAGAAACAATCTCATCATGTTGATTAAAATATAAATATGTTATTAATTTTAATAATTCTGTTTTACCATTTAAAATATCAAAATCAGGAGTTTTAAATAAATTATTAATATCATCACGTAATGTATTTAAAAAAATGGGTTCATCAACCTTACTTATAACTCTTGATCTATATAAAGTAGTACCAACTGGAAGGATTGTATATGGTCCTTCTACAAATGCGTCAATTTGTTTTAATATTTTATTATCGGGAAAAAAACGATTTTTATATTGTAATTCTTCTTGTAATGCAAGTAATTGGTTTCTAGTTTCCGTTTCTTGTTCTGCAATTAAATATGAAAGTAAGATTAACCATTTCTCACTTTCATCTTCATTTTTTTGCTCATTGGTACAATCCATAATTTACATTCCTTTGTATCTTTTTTATCGATTTTTTATTACTATTTTACACATATACCATCAAATTTTTACGATTCCTATATTTTATCATAATTTCGACAATAAATACAGTATTCCGATGAAAATTACAACTATTTTTTTAGCCGATTCTATCACATATTCTTTTTACATATATTCAACTATTCCAAAAAGTTTTATAAACCTAGAAATTATTCTTATCATCATCATAACATTTAAAACACGCCAATAATTTCACATGTTTTGATAATCAAACCTTACCATATGAACCTGTACAAAAATCTGTACTCATTTATAAAAAAATCGCACCGGATTATCTCCGGTGCGATGATGTTGTCTATATTCTTCATTTCGTCCATGGTTAATCTTCTTTTTAAACATTCAATCCTCTATTGCGCGTTTTTGAAACAATCATTCATCCTGTTGTGACAGAGGCTTTAATCCATGCTCGTCCAATATATCATCAATCTGCGATATATCAAATATTCTGTTATTGATTGCAACTATTATGCAGGCATCACGCGCATCCTTCGCATATAATTCATTTAACCCATATAATTTGAGTGCCCTGTTCGTCTCGTCCCAGTTAAAATGACCGGCAATGCAGAATCTGATAATAAGGTCACGGTTCTTAGTGTGCTTCTCCATGCTAATAATCTTGCTGCCGTACGACTCGCTAACACCGGCAGATATGTATACGTCTTTCAAACGGATATTCTTCTCGTTAAGCACATCCTTCATATAATAATAGTATGCCTTACCGTCTTCTGCCATATATTTATTGTTTTTCTTGAAATACTCGTCAAGTTTATTCGGAGACGTATTTTCAAGCATTTTATTCAGTTCACCGGTAGGTATTTTCTGCATAATCAAACGTCTCCTATCCTTTCAAGTTCATCAATCAGTTCTGACGCAGTATATCTGTCATCGACTTCAAGGCTTATACACTTCTTAATTATATCCCACATCGGCTGTTTTGCCTTTCTCTCTTGGGGTAAATGTCCGGTCAGCATAACATTTAATAACACTCCGACCGCATAGATATCAGTCCCTGGAGTAGATGCTGCAATACCGAATCCAATCTGTTCAGGTGCAGCATAATTCAAAGTACCTGTATATCGCATGCCTTCTTGCTCTCCAGGATGATAGAGTTTTGAAACATTAATATCAATCAGCCAGACCTCGCCATCTGAATCGACCATGACATTAGAAGGTTTGATATCTCTATGAATGATTGGCGTCGGTCTATTATGCAGTTCTTTTAAAATGTTGCATACCTTCTTAGTAATTTCAACAGCCTGTCTTTGGTCTATCAGATTCTCTTCAATCATATCTTCGACTGTATTCCCGTCAATATACTCCTCAATTACGACTAAGGTATTCTCGCCTTCATACATTCCTATTATTCGTGGCATATGGGCAACCGGAGCATCAATCAAAGCCTGATAAATATTCTTATCGTAAAAATAAAGAATCTTTTTGATGAATATCTTTCCCGTTTCAAGGCTCTTAACCGGTATAACATTTCCCATGTTTTCGACATGATCTACCTCTACATACGTAGATAATTCCAGCAAATCCTCATCCGACAATCCCCTGTATGGGTTATATTTATCCGACTGATATTCATCCTCATAAGCATATACTTCTTTGGCATTTATCTTATTGACATAGCCACATTCTGTACATGTCCACTTACCACAATCCTCACTAAATCCCGTTTGAATGTTAAGCATAGCACTACATTCATCACATATCCATGCAATACCCGATTCAAAGTCCACGTCGGGGTTAACCAGCATTTCTCCACATCCTCGACATATCCAATACGGCAAGATATTATCAAATCCTTTTTGTAGTGTCAGATTCGCCTGACAACGCGGACAGAATTCTACTCCATCAATCATTCTAGCTACCCCATTCGTTTTTATGATTATAATTATAGATATTATATATACTTGCGTCAACAATAGTTGCTATTACTCATTCACACAAAAATCGCACCGAATTTTGCTCCGATGCGATAATAATAATGATATTGATCTATCTTACCATCAATCTTTTGAAACATTCACATCAATGGACTCCTCAATTGCAGAAAAACTTATATCAAAACTTATGCCGTCTGAGTTCTTAGCCTCATACCAATCATCATACTCATCTGCATCCTCTGTAAATCCTTTGCTTTTTATTTCTTCAACGTAACTTTTATACATTTCTTTCTTAACTCCGTACCCTGTGAACCGGAAGATGTCGTCATCATCTATATCAACAGAAATAGCCACACAATCAGGAGCATCAATCAACTTTGCAAGCTCTTTATCGGACCACTCATGGATATCAGCTGCATCATGGGATGAGCTTCCATAAACTTGAGAATTATAATCATAGTACATTATATAGCCCTTATCGTTAGTACCTATAAATGCGACAGTTATTGTTTCCGGTTCCATAAGTTCATATTGTGCCATGCTTTCCGCCATATAGTATGTACCATTTAACACCAACGGCGAATCTTTGGCTGTTTCACCCGGTCTTGTGCATTTTCTGTTGTATCCTAAAATATAGATTTCTGCTACCTCTTCATCCGAATAATCGTACGTTTCTTTGTATTCATCAAACACACTAAGCTGTTCCTTAGTGATTCCTTCTTTTTGCTTAAATTTTATCTCAACGTCCATTATCGTATAATCACTGTTATTAGTATAATTAAGTGATAGGAACTTCTCTCCGTCAAGTATGCTTTCCTCTACTTGCCAATCTATATCTTCAATCTTAAGCTCCATTTTCTCGGCCGATTCTTCGTAACCTTTGTCTTTTGACGACTTATTTGAAGATTGTGAATTGCCATTACCACCACAGGCTGTAAGCACGACAATTGATAATCCGACAAGAAAACAAACACTCATTTTCCTAAAACATTTTTGTATCATGTCAATCACCCTTTCGTTTTTTCTTGATGATAACATTTTATATAAAGAAAAACCCCCACCAAAACGGTGAGGATTTCTACATAATCATTTATACATGATAAAGCTGCATTTCATATTTTTCTTTTAGATTATTAAGCATATTATATTTAATCATTCCTTCTCTCTGCAGTCTACCAACCACTATTCCGGGCGAAATGCCTTGGCTTTTTGCAAATTGTATCACTCTTTTTTCTGAATAATCTCCTTCTTTTTTAAAGGACTCAAAATCCCCAGAAGGAATTAGTGTATTACCAGCCCATATATCAGCCTCCTTTTCATCATCTTCTGATGTACCATTAAGCTGCATTACATGACCAAGTGCAATGTGAGCAATTTCGTGGAACAAACTAAACCAAAACTTGTCTGCGTCCTTCCCTCTTGCTGTAAGTCCAACAACTCATTGACAAGCTCCTTTAATAACATTCACTAAAAGCAGGTCTCATATATTCTATCTGACCACGTGACAACCCATATTCTTTTGCCAAGCGTTCCCAGTTGCCTCTGACAATCGATAGCATTTCTCTTGCAATCTCATCTGCCTTAACTTCTGATATCCCAAATCTTGGTGCAGTTCTAATTGCCAAATCTATTGAAATACTGTTATCCTCATCATCCACCAAAAGAGATAATTCATCTCCGTAAGGAACAGGATTCACGTCAAACAAAGGAGATAAAACCCAGCCCTGTTTTGAAAGTATAAATGCATGATTTCGAAGATGATCATCTGTATTAGTCACGGCCATATTAAACACTATTCTTTTCCATAACTCCAATAAATCCGACTTCGGATTAGCTCCGTACGCCTTAATAAAACCGGCTATATCAAGATAACTGATCCCATCAGCTGCGGATGCCCCATCTTTCTTTCCAAGAAGTGTCATTGCAGAAGCAAAATGTACCCTGTTTTTACCCTCTCTGTCAAAACGTCTTACAAGAAATGTGCTTCCAATCTTTGAGAACTTTTCAAGTTTTGATTCAGGTACATTTAACCCACTCATCTTTGCCAGATCATGAACCACTTTCTCCCATGCTCCCGTATCACCTTCATCATTTTTTGACGGAAACTTGGCTATCCACAATTGTCCTTTTGTATCTACAACTGTCGCTTTAGGTCTTGCTCCTCCCAAAGAAGATCCCGGTTTAATTAATTGATTAAGCCATTTTTCTGACAATCCAACTTCGTCATTTTCAAATCTTCTCGATGCTTCTTCTAAAGTTCTTAATGATGTCCACGGTGGCGTCGCTGTTTCTTTATCATCCGAAAGGAATACCCCATCCGGCTCTAATTTAAAACGTATCCCACCCATTCGTGTCTCATCATAAACTCCCAAAAGGTAATCACTATCATGTAGCTTCCTTGGTTTTCTACCTTCTTTCTCTGCAAGGATTCGTTCTCTTTTATTCATAAGAATACGTCCCCACCTGTCAGGAGATGCATCTGCAAACATACCAAAAATACCTTTACCAACAGGAAACTGACGTCCAATAAATGAACGTAATTCCGGATCAAGATCAAATGACATTCCTTTATTTTTCAACCAATTTGCATCGTATTCGAACGAATATGTTTCTCCACCTTTAATAACACCAACGTATAGTCTTCCAAGCAGAACGGGAACATCTTCGGAAAAATTATCATAAACATATATAATCTTCTCGTCTCCGGCCATTAACTATTCCTCCTTGAAGCTCGTTTTCTGGTTAAAAGGTTAAGATCCTGCATCTGTCTTCCCATATCATCATCCTTCGCTACGAGAATCAGGTCTTTGTCCATCTCTCCAAGTGCATGCAAAACAGCTGCATATATTCCAATTGCCACGGCTGGATTTCCAGACTCAACCTTCCACAATGAAGATCTACTAATTCCGGCACGTTCTGCCACTAATTCAGCCGAAAGATCACGTCTTAATCTTGCCAACTTGATCTGTTCGCCCATTATTTTTAATATATCTTCCGTTGCAGGTAGTATATTATATGCTGCTTTTTTCATTTTTATGCACCCCTTTTATCTCTTTATGTTTTCTATTATATACATTATCTAATTTAATGTCAATAATAGAAAACATTACGCATTTCCCAGAGTGTTTAGTTGTGCGTTTTTGAGGCATTTCATTGTGCATTTTTGAGGTATTTCATTGTGCATTTTTGAGGTATTTTGTTGCGTATTTTTGAGATATTTCATTACTCATCCTGTTGTGACAGAGGCTTCAAGCCATGCTCGTCCAATATATCATCAATCTGTGATCCTTTCAATTACATTCCCCATCAATCTGGTCAAAGTTTCTTACCTTGCCTGTAGCCCAAGGACTACCAACATCGCATCTTCCTCGATGATACTGCTCGGTTACGCTTTCTGGTTCCTGCTCCTCTGATACATTGACTTTGATTCTTGATACGCCTGCTTCGCATTTGCCGTCAAGCAGCGCGATGATATTGTCTATATCCTTCATTTCGTCCATGGTTAGCCTCCTTTTAAAACATTTAATCAGTCCAATTATTTCAAACACATCTTGCACGGTTCATATCCCTGCTTTATAAGCTCATTTATCGTACTCTCACACTCCAACTTATTCCGATCAGCCATCTGTTTGACACCACGACAATCAGGCATATGTATCTTCTTAGTGTGAGTATTTAATATAAACGTCATCTTTGTATTATACCAATCACTATCTGATGTTGCAGCATTGTCAGACGTTGTTGCTTGTTCCGTTGTGGTTTCGGTTGTTTGTTCCGTGGTTGTGCCGGCAACACTTTCATCTCTCTTACTTTCGCCCGTGGTATAATCTATCTCGATTCCCGGCTGTACGTTGTAGCAGAACACATTAAAACATATACCACGACCATCATCCTCAACCGACCACGCCTCCATGATAACACCGGTTGCAAGCAGGTTGTCATTTTCAAACACTGGTGTCACTCTGTACAGGACATGATTATCTTTGGCTCTGACGTAATCCAATACCTGCATTTCAAATATCTGCATTGTTATGTGATTGAGATATCTTGTCCCCGTTATCAGATTCTTCTCGTTAGCATTCTCGCCCGCAAGGCTGTATGCAATGAGGTGCGAGCGATTGTACAGATAATTGTCCTCAATCACATCCGGATATTTCACCGTGTGCCATCCCGATGGTCTGATGTTTCCAATGCTTCCGCGCTCTTCTGTCGGCATCAACTCTTTGCACACATTAGCGTATGCCACACCGCATCTTCCAAGTTTGTCAAGATTGCTGTAGTGTTCGAAGGCTTCCGTGGATTTCTTTTCCTCTTCTGTGAACATCGGAACGTTATTGTTCAGTTCGATGTAAGGTTTTCGGGAATATGGTGGGATATCCGCCACATCTATTTTCTGTGAATCATCATTCGGAAGCTCTTCGTTTTTGATTTCCTTGTCAGCTTCATCCTCACTTACAGGCTCCGTAGATAATTCTGTCGTAACAGATTCCGTTGTAGGTTCTTCCGATATAATAACTTCGCTGCTTACTACAATATCCTCTGTGGTCGGATCATCAATCGGCATGCTTCTGTCATATGACTCGGACTCTTGCGGTATGCAACCTGTAAGCAAAACCAATATACCTAAATATATTATTAATAGTTTTCTTTTCATAACAAACGCTACCTTTACACTATATTATATATAGACTTGAGAATACTTACTGCTTCATCCATTGAAAAACTTAATCCAAGTTGTTCTGTTCTTACAGGTTCATTTATAATCGCCTCAAAAAAAGCTACTATACTTTCTTTGACAAGACCTTGGGTCTCTATCTTTTCATCAGGATCAATAATCTGAAGAAGTCTGAACACATCATTTTTATGTTTCTTGTAATCACGCTCATTTACATGTTCATTATTATTTTTTCTTCTCTTCAAATCAATCCATGCATACATTTTAAATGGAATAAGATATTCTGCACCCAACACACTAATTCCATTTACACTTCTGCGACCTTCCAACATGAAATAATAGAAGTCATCATTCAGAAGAATTGCAGACAAACTTGAAGTATCGTCATCAATATGAATCGGTATAATCCCCTCATAAACCTCTAGATTATATCCCGGTTTTCTTGAAAACAATTCAATCATTACCGGATACCCGTGTTTTGGCTCTGTAAATCTATAAAAATGCATCTTTTCATCATTTTTCCAGCCACACTTATAACCACCTTCTCTAATATATTCCCAGAAAGTTCCTGTAAACTCGCTCTTTCTGTCCTCCATAATCAATATAATGTCAATATCTTTAGTGTTTCTAAAATCAAGGTCAGCTTCACTCATTAATATATCGCATGCCGCTCCACCTATTACTGTATAACAGTCTTCATATTCCTTGAATTTCTCCATAAATGTATCAAATCCTTCTACCATTTGTACTCCTCCAAATACGTCTGTAATTCACCTTGTACACGTTCATCATCATTTTCAGAAAGACTTAATGCCAGAGATATCGGGTCAACCTCGCCATTTTTCGAAAAAAGTGAAGGATTGTATTTCCATAGTTCTATGCGACAAAGTTTTAAATCTTCATTCCATCTTGAATCAATATCAATAAAACTGCTCGCTGTTTTGTCTCCCTTGAAAACAGCCAAGGTATCCACCTGTGGGCTTGCGAGCATACTGTGTTTTGAAAGCGAACTTTCTCCGGCAATATACAAACCTTTGTTATCATTAACTTCCGCATGAATCACTTTTTGAACAGGATTGATAAGATATTCCTTAGCCATTCTGTAGAACTCCAATCCTTTTGCAATTGGATACATTCTTGTTTCCTTACCGTATGTTTTTTCATTTATCAATTTCATCTGATTAAGCTGCTTTGAAGCTCTCGTTATTGATGTTCTTGTTAAACCGAGTTCGTCTGCCGCCTGTTTTTTTATAACAAAATCGCAATCGTAATGATATAACAAATACAGAAAAAGACATTGTGTTGCAGGCATCATACGTTCAGCTGAGTATTGCATTATTTTCTTAAAATTATTGTTCAACATAACACCAAGAAAAGGAAGATATATCTGATCAGGCATCGATAAAAAAGGTATTCCCTTCGAAATCAATGAATCACGTTGTATCCTTGTCAGTCCATCAAAATTATATGCCACATTAAGGTTAGATTGTTCGCAATATTGGACAAGTTGCTTCTTAAGAGCAACCACTCCGAACTTCTCTTTGTTTGAGATTTCAACAACAACGAACGAAATCTCCCCCATGGTAACCTTGTAAAACTTCCTTCCGGACATCATGTATAATGGCAATCCTTTTATTTTTGTCATTTCAATATTACAGTTCAATCCAAATGTTGATTTTAATGTTTTTTCAAGCATCCAACCACCTCAATAACATTTTTATTTTACAATAACATATTTTATGTAATTATACAAGTATTATGTTATCAACACCCACTCTTTACAGTCCGTTATGTAGATGATATATTAAAATAACTTTAAGAATCGGAGTCACACCATGAAATGCAAAAAGTACACTTATTCAATTGAACAGAATATGATAACTATTGAACAATTCATCAAAAGGTATCATTTCAACACCGAAGATAGAGATCTTTTGTCAGCTACAGGTAAGTTCCTTGCCGAACTTAATCAGGTTGAGGCCGGAATTGCCTACTGTGACGACAAGGTTGTGTGTGTTGCTACGCTTGGCGAGCGTTATGACAGACTTTTTGACGTGGTTGCCGACTCCAAGCATCTGTTACTTGCTTACAGCATGGAATGTTTTGCGATGGAATTCTTATCTCGAACCTATGAGAAAATGAACGAAACAGTATATGAAGAAACCGGCAAATGGATGGGTGAATATCACTTCCTTGGTGATGATGAATTAGAAGATATAGAAACCTACTTGAAGGAATTCTCTTCTGCTTTTTCAGGTGACAAGACATCCAAAGATAGTGACGATGACAGCTTCAATATCACATGGAAGAACGGAATGATCAATCCGCTAAAAAGCGTTATCTTCACTGCCGATTATAGCAAAAAACGTTCCGAAAGCGGCTGTCACAACTGTGAACAATGCAGTAACCTAACATGTAGCTTCCGCAATATTGTACAGCGCAAGGAACGCAAGCAAAACGATTACAGCATCAACGAGAAAAATGCCGCATATTCGTACGGTATCGCACAGATATTTGGCAAACATTCTGACTAATAAAAAGGCTGGTATTATTATGATTCATTTATATTCAGGGGATGGAAAAGGAAAGACAAGCATTGCCGTAGGAATGTCAATCAGAATGGCAGGCGCCGGCGGTCATGTAATCTTTGCCCAGTTCATGAAAGGTAACGAAAGTTCCGAACTTAATATTCTTCGCTCTCTTGATAATGTAGAAGTCATCAAGGCAGAACGAGACTTTCCTTTCTACGGCAATATGACCGTCAAAGATAAAGTTGATATCACAAAGTGTCACAATGATATTCTTAAGGAAATTGCTGAAAGAATCAATAATTACAGTTGTGACGAAGACCTTCCCCAACTACTCATCGTCCTTGACGAAATAACCTATCCCTGCAACTGGCACTTGATTGACGACAGTCTGTTACAGGATATTCTTAATAACCTTCCGGATAACATTGAGCTTGTTATGACAGGCCGTGACCCTCTTGATTACATGAAAGACTGTGCCGATTACTATTCGGAAGTATGCATGCACAAACATCCATATCAAAAAGGCGTACGGGAAAGACTCGGAATTGAAATGTAAAAAACCTGCTGTATTTTTCTACAGCAGGTTTTTTTCTACAATGTTTCGTTCATACTTCCCGTTCTATATCCTATAACGTCAAGCGCAACGTATGAAAAGCCATATTCCTTGAACTTGTCATATACCTCTTTTCTTGTATCTTCCTCCATGAACTTAGGAAACTCCTCAGGCATCAACTCAATTCTTGCCAAATCGCCGTGAATCCTTACGCGC
Source organism: Lachnospiraceae bacterium (assembly GCA_015057325.1). Classification (GTDB taxonomy): domain Bacteria; phylum Bacillota; class Clostridia; order Lachnospirales; family Lachnospiraceae; genus CAG-590. Next base: position 233,436 of record SVEQ01000003.1, read on the forward strand.
AACTGATGAAATCCCTTATCAAGCAACAACTGCTCTGCCTTATCAACCATTCCAAGCTTCTTCTCGTTAATCTCCTCACCATACGGAAATCTGCTTGCAAGACAGGCAAATGATTGTTTGTCCCACGTAGGAATATCAAGTTGTTTTGACAAATCCCTGATTTCCTGTTTGGTTAATCCAACATAACGAAGTGGACTCTTGACGCCAAGCTCATCTACAGCAATAAGTCCCGGTCTGTAATCACCGTTATCATCAAGATTAGAACCTTCCGCAACTTCATTAATGCCCTGCTCTTTTGCCAGCGCACATATCTTTTCAAACAATTCGCGTTTGCACAGATAACAGCGATTCTTTGGATTACTTGAGAACCCTTCTATCTTAAGTTCTTCTGATTCGATTACAAAATGTCTTACACCTAATTTATCGCAATATTCCTTTGCTTCATTTAACTCTCTTTTTGGAAATGAACACGATGATGCTGTAACTGCAATCACCTTATCCCCAAGCGCCTCCTTTGCCGCATACAGCAAAAATGTGGAATCTACACCGCTTGAAAATGCTATCGCCACACTACCAAATCCCTTAAGATAATCTTTTAATTGTTCATATTTAGCAGATAGTTCAGTCATATTCTATTCCTCAACAGCATGAATTATTTCAGGAAGAAGCTGTTTCTTACGGCTCATTACCTGTGGCATATCAAAAAGATTCTTCCTAACCGCTTTATACGGAAGTTTCCTGTTGCCTCTGTGCTCTGTACAAATAAGTGCACTGTGTTCATGCACAACGTCCGTCACCATAAGCACAGCCCATCCAAGTCCCTGCGCAGCACGAACTTCCTCAAGTGCCGTCATGTAATCATCCGCATAATCCGAAAGATCATTTAACGTAGTAACCTCGCACTGACCGATTCCGATTCGAATACCATTCTCGGTATAAGTCTTGAAATCTGATGTAATCGCATCCTTAGGTTCTCTGTCTTTGAGTCCTTCAAGTTTCGAGAACATTGAAAGTCCGTACTCTTCAAGGTCAACTCGACATATAGACGCAAGAACGTGAGCAGCAACGACATCATCTCCCGTTGTTGTCGGGCTCTTAAGTATCAACGTATCGGATATAAGTCCTGTAAGCAAAACCTTCGCCGTAACAGCGTCCGGTGTACGATTGTTCCTTATGTACTGCTGATAAATGAGCGTACAAGTGCTTCCCAACGGCTCTGCATATATGAATATCGGTTGGTCAGTCTTGATTGCATCTAATCTGTGATGATCAATGATTCCGATTATATTCGCAGTCTCTATTCCGTGAATACTCTGTCTTGATTCGTTGTGATCGACCAAAACAACGTTACATCTCGGCACTTTCAAGAAGCATCGTCTTGTAACATAGCCGACATACTTATCTTCGTCGTATACCGCAAGTCCTCTTTTTTCCGAGCTCTGAAGCATCGACTTTGCCTCATCAAACAAATCATCCGCATCAAGTCCCGGCTCCTGCTTGGTCATGATATCTCTGACCTTCGGAATAGCCGTTATCTTATTGTCTCTTGAAAGCTCACGCATAGTCCAATCGGTTATATCATCCACTGTAAGAAGTCCGTAGAAAACTCCGTCATCAAACACCGGAATAGCACTCGAATGATTCTTCTCATAAATAGCCGCAACGCTTGTAAGCGGATCATCAGCATCTATCCTGTAATCAGGAGTTAACATAATATCTCTTACTTTCGGGAAAACATCCCTCTTATAATCTGGAATCTCTATGTCCAGCTCTTCTAATATTTTCCTTGCACTATCCGTCAAATGACCACATCTGACAGGCACATATGTATTATCCGGATCCTGCAGATTCATAAGTGCAGCATAACCATACGCGCTGCATATACTGTCAAGATCAGGATTCCTATGTCCTGTAATATAAATGGTACCCATTATTACTCCTCCTAGAGTTGTTCAATATATTTGCAATGAGCAGATTACTCTCTTATTTTTTCATTTTTCTAAGCATGTACTTTCTTGCAATGTTAATACCAATCTTATACGGTAATGGACGAAGCGCCTTGTCAGCTTCCTTAAGCTTCTCACGAATAGGAATGTTCTGAGGACAATGTTTCTCACACTTGCCACACTCTATACACTGTGACGCAAAAGATGGCTCCTTTGTAAGTCCCACCGTCTGTGCATACTCAAATCTTGCACTGCTCTTCTTTTCCGTATACATAGAATTGTAACAGCGGAAAGTTCCCGGAATATCAACATTTTTCGGACAAGGCATACAATACTTGCAACCTGTACATCCAACCTTTTCTTTCTCTCGAATCTGCTTGGTTATCTTATCGATAACAGCAAAATCCTCCTCTGTTAAATGACCGGCAACCGACTCATCTGCAATCTTGCAATTCTCTTCTACCATTTCAATGGAATTCATGCCGGACAATACGCACGTAACCTCCGGCTGATTGTATAACCAACGAAATGCCCACTCTGCAGCTGACCAGCCATGCTCATTATTTGCTATTGTCTTCTTCGCAGTATCCGGAAGCATGTCAACAAGCTTGCCGCCTCTAAGCGGCTCCATGATAATGACAGGAATTCCCTTTGCTGCTGCAGCCTTAAGGCCTTCAACTCCTGCCTGAGTATTCTCATCCAAATAGTTATACTGTATCTGGCAGAAATCCCAATCATAGTCTTCTAATATCTTAAGAAATCCTTCTGTGTTTCCATGATATGAAAAACCGATGTTTCTTATCTGCTTCTTAGCCTTCTTGTCAGCTATCCACTCAATTATTCCTACCTCTTTAAGCTTCTCCCACATGAAGATATCTGTAAGCTGATGCATAAGATAATAATCAATATAATCGGTTCGAAGTCTTGAGAGCTCCTCGTCAAAATACTTATCTATCGCTGCTCTGTTGTTAATCATGTACTGCGGAAGCTTTGTGGCAATCTTAATCTTCTCACGAATACCGTTTCTCTCGAATATCTCTCCGATTGTAACTTCGCTTCCCGGATATATGTAAGCTGTATCATAATAATTGACACCGGCATTATATGCAGCCATTATTTCCTTCTCAGCTTTATCAATGTCAATCGAATTACCCTTTCTGGTAAATCTCATACAACCAAAACCCAGCAACGAAATATCATTTCCATACTTATCTTTTCTATACTGCATATAATCACCCTCCCTATTCAATCAGAGTTAATCTACAGTTTTCTGATTCTTACTTTCGTTATCGAATGCTCCTCCCACTTTGTAGCAACAAACAAAAATCCCTGATACTCAACCTGTATATGCTCTTTTTCATCAGGAAGGCTTCCTATCTGATAAAGCATAAATCCATTAACCGTGTTGATATCCTCATCCGGAAACTTTATTCCAAACAAATCCTCTAATTCTGCAAGTTCAGTACTACCGTTAACAATGTATCCGTCCCCGGTAGCAAGCTTCATGATGTCTATCTCCTTCTCATCATGCTCATCAAGAATATCTCCAACAATAACCTCTAAAATATCTTCAAGTGCAATGAGACCTTCTGTCTGACCATACTCATCAACAACAATCGCTAAATGATTCTTGCTGTTTTGCATCTCGTTAAACAACTTTCTAATCTTCTGCGTCGGATGCACGTAATATGGCTCACTTCCAAGTTCACGAACTGTTTGATTGGCATCATCAAGATAAGCAAGTACCGCTTCTTTAATATGTAAAACACCGATAATATTATCGATGTTTTCTTCATATATCGGATATCTTGAATAGCTGTTCTCAAGCATGATGTTAAGTGCGTCCATTATTTCTGTGTCCGCTTCTATTCCGACTATCTTCTGTCTTGGACAACATACATCCCGCACAATCTTATCACCAAACTCAAAAACATTGGTTATCATTTCCGCTTCATCAGTTTGTATTGCACCCTGTTCGTGTCCCTCTTCTATTATGGAACGAATTTCCTCTTCAACTGCATCAGCCTGTTCTTCGCTTGTTTTCTTGCCAAACAGACCCATGAAACCAACCGACCCCATACTTATTGTTTCCTTTCTTTTCCTATGAATATCTCATGTATATTCTATGAATACTGCACGCACGTGCATTTACAACGCCAAACTTACCATCAATGCGCGATTGACATTCCCCATCACTTCATCATCTAAATGACTGACTTTTTCAAGAAGTCTTTTCTTATCAATCGTTCTAACCTGTTCAAGTAACACTACCGAATCCTTGGAAATGTTACACTTACGGGCTGCAAGTTCCACATGTGTCGGAATCTTTGCTTTGTTCTGACGGCTTGTAATAGCTGCGCATATAACCGTTGAACTGTGCTTATTGCCCATCTCATTCTGTATAATAAGTACCGGACGTACTCCGCCCTGTTCAGAACCTACAACAGGTCTTAAATCCGCATAAAAAATATCTCCTCTTGTAACAGGCAATGGTATCAACCTCCATTCAATCATCGATTCTTTAATGAAAGTATTACCATTGTTTTGTTGTATTATTCAAAAATAATGAATTAGTTTTCAAGGTAATTAACAACTTCTACCTGCTGTCCGTCTTTGAAAAATACTCTCGGTACACGTCTGTTGATATCGCATACAAACTCATAATTAAAACTTGATGACATATCGGCAGGTTCTTCTACAGGAATCATTTTGCCTCCCTGCTTACCAAAAAGCACAACCTCATCACCGACAGTAACACCTGTAATGTCACTTACATCTATCATAATCTGATCCATGCAAACTCTTCCGACAATTGGTGCGAACTCTCCGCGAACAAGAACTCTTCCCTTGTTAGAAAGTGCTCTAGGATATCCGTCGGCATAACCGACACCGACAGTTGCTATACGTTTCTCACAAGGAAGTTCATAAGTTCCGCCGTATCCGACAGTTTCACCTGCCTCAACAACTTTAACGTGAGACACATGACTCTTAAAAGACATCGCAGGATAAAGCACGCAAGCTTCCTTATCCATCTCTTCTGACGGATAAAGTCCGTATGTTGAGATTCCCGAACGTACCATGTCATATGTATCATTAGGCATCTCCATTATTCCTGCACTGTTTGAAATATGTCTTATAGAAAAATGGATTCCTGCCTCTTCTAACCAGTCAACCATCTTCGTATATCGTGCCAACTGTTCCATCGCACTTGTTTTATCAACACTGTCAGCCTTGAAATAGTGAGTGAAAACACCCTCCATATTAAGGCCCGGTAATTTGCTTATCTTAACGATTTCAAAAACGCTGTCTGCGTTACATTTAAAACCGATTCTGTTCATACCGGTATCGAGTTTAATATGAATCTTGGCGGTCTTTCCTATACGTTTTGCCACCTTTGAAAGGGCTGCTGCCTGCACATACGTGTATATGGTTTGAGTTATATCGTAATTAACAAGCTGTTCAAACTGACTGTCATGTGTATAACCTAATATAAGTATAGGCTTTGTAATGCCGGCTTTTCTAAGTTCTATAGCCTCTTCAATACAAGCGACACCGTAATAATCGGACAAATCATCCAATGCCCTTGCAACCTGCACAGAACCATGTCCATATGCATTAGCCTTGATTACAGCAAGTAACTTTTTCCCTTCGGGAATACAACCTTTCATAGTTTCAATGTTTCTTCTAATGGCAGATAAATCAATATCTGCCTCAACCCGATAGTATTCACCCATCGTTTACAACCTCCCAAGATGCAAAACATCTTAATTAACAACACTCGTCTTTCATTACCTCACTGATACCAGCAATAATATCAGAAGCAAGCATTGCGTATTTGCCTTTCTTTTCTGCAGCTTTGTCGCCGGCAAGACAATGTACATAAGTACCTATCTGCGCCGCCTCAAATAACGGAAGTCCTCCCGCAAGCATTCCGGCAATAATTCCGGCAAGCACATCTCCCGAGCCTCCGGTTGACATACCGTTATTACCTGCAAGATTCATGTATATCTGTTCTCTGCCATCTGTAACTATAGATTTGGCATCCTTAAGTACCAACGTAACATCGTACTCTCTCGAAAACTTTGTGGCAATCTTGAATCTGTCCTTGGCAAGCACAGAGACTTTCTTACCGATAAGTCTGCTCATTTCCATCATATGTGGTGTCATAACTATCGGAACAGATGTCGTTCTTATCATCTCTAAATTATTGGACAGAATGTTAAGCGCATCAGCATCAAGTACCATAGGAACTTCCGAATTAAGAAGAAGTTCATAAAGCATACGCTCTGATGTCGAGTCAACGCCAAGTCCGGGACCCACAACAATAACAGATGCCCATTTTATAGCATCCTCCACGCTGGAAAGTGCTCCCTCGTAATCGTTGTATGTCATCATAATAGCCTCAGGAAGCTGAGACTGTATTATCGTTCTGTTACTTTCATGTGTATATATCTTAACAAGTCCTACTCCTGTCGAATAAGCCGCCTTTGAACAAAGATAAGCCGCACCTGACATGTTCTTACTTCCCGCAATAACCGCCACTCTTCCGTAGCTACCCTTGTTGGAATTATTGAATCTCTTCGGAAGTCTGCTAAGATCCTTCTCTTCATAAGCGTATATTTTAGGCTTTGCCTGCCTTATCGCATTATCCGGAAAACCTATATTCCTGCAAATGATTTTCCCACAGTAATCAATACCGTCAGAGAAAAACATTCCAAGTTTCTTAAGTCCGAATGTAACCGTGTAATCAGCACGAAATGCTGTTCCTAATATATTACCTGTTGTAGCATCAAGACCTGATGGAATATCAATTGCAACCTTAATTGCATCTATTTGGTTAAGTTTAACTATAGCCTTTTTCTGTTCACCTTCAACTTCTCTTGAAAGTCCAACGCCAAAAATGCCATCTACTACAACCGCAAAATCTTTGTTTGGAACATTCTTACGAAGTCTAATACCAAGTTGAGTTGCTATCGTTTTCTGACACTCGAACATCTCCGTAGTTTTATTAATTCCACCTACATAATAAACATCTACGGGATAACCCTTTTCACTAAGGATTCTGGCAACCGCAAGTCCGTCGCCACCGTTATTGCCACCCTCAACGGCTACAAGAACTCTTCCCTTATTAGGATTAATTTTCTCAACGACTTCTACAACAGCAAGTGCCGCTCTCTCCATTAAAACCGCTTGAGGTATTCCGATCTTTTCAATTGTATATGCGTCAATCGACTGCATCTCATTCTTAGTAACGATATACTCCATAGACTACTTCCTTTGCTTTTTATTACTTGAAGTACTCAACACCCGACTCAAAGATCAACTGATTCTGATCACCGTAAATGTTGATTGCAACATCTGTATCACGTCTTTCTGAATGTGCCATCTTACCGAGCACTCTTCCGTCAGGGCTTGTAATACCTTCAATAGCCTCATAGGAACCATTTACATTGTAATCCTCATTCATTGTAGGAACGCCGTTAATATCTACATACTGGGTTGCAACCTGACCGTTTGCAAACAACTTGTCAAGCCACTCTTTGTCTGCAACAAATCTTCCCTCACCATGAGAGATAGGTACTGTATAAACCTCGCCAAGAGTTGCTTTTCTAAGCCAAGGACTCTTATTGCTTACTATCTTTGTATAAACCATCTTAGATTGATGACGTCCGATACTGTTCATTGTAAGTGTCGGAGAATCCTCTTTCTGAGATGTAATCTTACCATAAGGAACAAGACCAAGTTTGATAAGAGCCTGGAAACCGTTACAGATTCCAAGTACAAGACCGTCTCTCTCATTTAAGAGTTTCATAAGTTCATCTTTAAGCTTTTCATTACGGAAAGCTGTTGCAAAGAACTTAGCAGAACCTTCAGGCTCATCACCTGCCGAGAAACCACCCGGCATCATTACAATCTGCGACTGACTGATTGCTCTCTCGAAAGCCTCAACCGAATCAAGAATATTCTGCTCTGTCATGTTCTTAAATACGATAGTCTCAACTTCTGCGCCTGCTCTCTCAAAGGCTTTTCTTGAATCGTACTCGCAGTTAGTTCCCGGGAATACCGGAATAAATACCTTAGGTTTTGCAACTTTATTCTTACATACATATATACTATCTGCCTTAAAGACATCATTTCTTACTTTCTCGTTCTTAACGCCTGAAGAAGTAGGGAATACTTTCTCAAGTTTGCCTGTCCATGCACTTACAGCATCCTTCATGGCAATCTTGACATTATCGTATATAAACTTCTCTTCCTCGATTGTCTCACCGATTCTTGTTGCACCAACATTAAGTGATGTAAGATCGTCATTCTTGATTTCGCAAATGATAGCACCGTAATCTTTCTTAACAAGATCCTGTCTTGATACTGTCTTATCAAGACTTACACCGATTCCGTTACCAAATGCCATCTTAGAAACTGCTTCGATAATACCACCATAAGAAACTGCAAACGCTGAAAGAATCTTGCCTTCCTGCATATCTTTATAAAGTGCTGAGTATGTATCCTTAATGCACTCATAATCCGGAAGACCGTACTCATCTCTCTTGATATCAATCTTAATCAATGTATTTCCTGCACTCTTAAGTTCAGGTGTAATTACATCACCGGTTCTTGCCACATCAATAGCAAACGAGCAAAGTGTAGGCGGAACATCAATATCGTTAAATGATCCTGACATTGAATCCTTACCACCAATTGATGCAAGTCCAAATCCAAGCTGTGCATCATATGCACCAAGAAGAGCTGACATTGGCTCTCCCCAACGCTTTGAATCATTACCAAGACGCTTGAAGTACTCCTGGAATGTGAAGTAAATCTTCTTCCAGTCACCACCTGAGGCAACAATCTTTGCAACAGAATGAACTACTGAATATATTGCACCATGATATGGTGACCAGCTCATCATATAAGGGTCAAGACCGTAAGACATCATTGTTACAGTATCGCATTTACCCTTATCAAGCGGAAGCTTTGCGATCATTGTCTGAGTTGGTGAAAGCTGATACTTACCACCATAAGGCATTACAACTGTTGCAGCTCCGATTGAACTATCAAACATCTCAACAAGACCCTTCTGAGAACATACATTAAGGTCTGAAAGTGTCTCAAGCCATGTCTTCTTAACGTCTGTAACCTTATTATTATCATCAAAGTAATCTTTCTTCTCAGGCATTGTTACTGTGACGTCGCTCTCCTGATGAGCTCCGTTTGTATCAATAAATGAACGCTTAAGATTAACTATCTCTTTGCCTCTCCATGTCATAACAAGACGAGGATCTGCTGTAACCTCTGCAACAACTACTGCCTCAAGGTTCTCTTCCTCACAGAAGCCTAACATCTTATCTACATCTGATTTATCTACAACAACTGCCATTCTTTCCTGAGACTCAGAAATAGCAATTTCTGTTCCGTCAAGACCTGCATATTTCTTAGGTACTTTATCAAGATCGATTGTAAGTCCGTCAGCAAGCTCACCGATTGCAACGGAAACACCACCTGCACCAAAGTCATTACACTTTCTTATAATAGAAGCAACTTCGCTTCTTCTAAACAATCTCTGAATCTTTCTTTCTGTAGGAGGATTACCCTTCTGAACCTCAGAACCGCAAGTGTCAATTGACTGGGTTGTGTGCTTCTTAGAACTTCCTGTAGCTCCTCCGATTCCGTCACGTCCTGTTCTTCCACCGATTAAGATAATTACATTACCCGGATCAGATGTAAGACGCTTAACGTTCTCCTTAGGGGCAGCAGCTACAACCGCACCAATCTCCATTCTCTTTGCAACATAGTTAGGATGATATACCTCATTAACAAGACCTGTTGCAAGTCCAATCTGGTTACCGTATGAGCTGTAACCATGTGCAGCAACAGTAACAAGTTTTCTCTGTGGAAGCTTACCTTCCAATGTCTCTGAAAGTGACTTTGTAGGATCTGCAGCACCTGTTACACGCATTGCCTGATATACATATGAACGTCCTGAAAGCGGATCTCTGATACATCCGCCAAGACATGTTGCAGCACCACCGAAAGGTTCAATCTCTGTAGGATGGTTATGTGTCTCGTTCTTAAACTGAATAAGATAAGGAACTTCCTCTCCATCAATTACAACAGGAACTTCAATAGAGCATGCATTTATCTCATCAGAAACTTCCATCTCCTGTAACTTTCCTTCAGAGCGAAGCTTCTTCATAGCCATAAGCGCAATATCCATAAGACAAGTGAACTTGTCGTCGCGTCCTTTGTAAAGTTCTTCCTTATCTGCAAGGTATGAGTTGTAAGAATCCTCAATTGGTTTCTTGTAGTAACCGTCTTCAAATGTAACATTGGTAAGCTCTGTTGCAAATGTTGTATGACGGCAATGGTCTGACCAGTATGTATCCAAAACTCTTATCTCTGTAACAGAAGGATCTCTGTTCTCGTCATTCTTGAAGTAATTCTGAATATGAAGGAAATCCTTAAATGTCATAGCAAGTCCCAAGCTGTCATAAAGCTCTTTTAACTTGTCTTCTGCCATATCCTTAAATCCATCAAAAAGAGCAACATCATCAGGCTCATCAAATACCTGAACTAATGTCTCAGGGATAGACGCATCATCTGTTTCTCTTGAATCTACAGGGTTGATACAGTATGATTTAACTTTCTCAAACTGCTCATCATTTATATCACCCTTAATAATATATGTAGTAGCGCAACGAATAATCGGCTCTTCTTTCTCATTTAACAACTTGACGCACTGCTCAGCAGAATCCGCTCTCTGGTCGAACTGTCCCGGAAGTGCTTCAACCGAAAACACTTTATCTTTCTCATCTTTTGGGAATGTGTTCTCATAGACAAAATCTACAGGTGGCTCTGAAAAAACAGTTTTTAATGCTTTCTCATATGTCTTGTCAGACACGTTCTCAACATCATAGCGAACGAGCACTCTGACACTTTCTATATTAAGGTCAAGGTAGTCGGTAAGCTCCTCATAAAGCTCCTTTGCCTTAACTGCATAATCAGGTTTCTTCTCAACGTAAACTCTCTTTACCTTGCTCATAATGTCCTCCTTGTATTTGAATAATCATTGATTATTTTTTATCCAAAATGATACCATGTAATTATAATCAAACTTTTCTGTTATTGCAACATGTATTACAGATAAAATAAATGATTGTATAACATGCAGAAAATATACATAAAAAGGAGCAAAAATCTTACGATTCTTACTCCTATACATAGACTATTTGGTAACTTTATCTATAATAGTTTTAAGGTGCTCCGGCTCAAAGGGTTTGGCGATGAACTCGCTTGCACCGCTTCTTATAGCCTCAACCATCTTGGTTTTCTGTCCCGCTGCCGTAATCATAATCACCTTGGCTTCAGGATAATCCGTCTTAATCTTCTTAAGAGATTCTATGCCATCTAACACCGGCATAGTAATATCCATAGTCACAACATCCGGCTTAAGCTCGCCGTATTTCTCATATCCCTCTAATCCATTGGTGGCCTCACCAATGATTTCATACCCTTCCGATTCAAGTATTCCTCTTAATATCTTCCGTGAAGTTCTTGAATCATCAACAATCAAAACTGTTGTCATAATCATATATCCCCTTTTCCTGTCAACTATAAAACACCCGTGACAAACGCATCACTCTAAATGCCATTTTGATTCTCTGCATATTACAAGGTCAACATGCTGATCTCTTATATAAATGGGAACAAGAACCACATTATTAACATCTGTCACTTTGGCAGGGGTGTCCTTAAGTATAGGTGGAAGCATATCTATATCGACATACTCATTGCTAAGTTTTGTTGCAAAAAGACCGTTGTTACAATTAAGGAATTCACAGGTTGCATCGACAACATCGATATCAATAACCTCAAACTCTTCTTTCGCATAGGCCTCTGCAATCAGCTTAAGCGCTTCACCCTCTCCGAAAAATCCTGTAAAAATCTTATAATCACCATCAAGCACCTGTACTGCAGCAAAAGGTGCTGATATCTCATCTACAACCTTGACCTTCTCAATTCTGAACTGTCGGTCAATGAATCGTGCTATATTTCTTGCTGTAAGAGCTATATAATCCTTAACCACAGGCGAAATGTTGCAATCCCTAAGAAGTACAGGAATAATCTTATCAACGTCACCACTCTTAATGGCATCTACATCGAGATCCGATAAGTTCTGTGCCGTCTTGTAAGCCTTAACATGCTCTTGTATCTCTTCTAGTGTAAGTATGTTACGCTCAACCATAGCCTGAACGAAAAGAAGATAACTGTCTCCCTGTTTGGCAAGAAGCATCTCAACCTGAGATTCGCTAAGATATCCACGGCTTACGGCTATATCACCGAAACGCTTATCCAATCTATGCTGTGCATCGTTAACCTCTTCCGCCTCTTCTTCTGTCATGAATCCTTCAGCTACAGCTAAAAGACCAAGCTTAACTCTTGAACTCTGGCTGGCTATAACAACCTCATTGTACTGTTCCTTTGTAATTATGCCTTGATTCTCAAGGTATTTACCAAAATAAGCTTCAAACATAAGTAGTCTCCATTCTCCATATAAAAAATAACCCCAATTATTTACATAAATTCACGCAATTATTATATCACATACGTCGTTGTAAAGCAAATAAATTACGGTAAATTTTTGATATTTTAAGTCCAAATTTTGCCATAAAAAATATAACTTTAACAACATCGTTTTTTACAAATTTCACATTGAAATATATTTTTTGATTTTATATAATGTAATCGATAGTCATTTTAATATGAAACTACCAATTTTCCGGAAAGGGTCTTACACATATGTCAATCAAGAAATCACTTCAAAGTTCGATATTGTTTTTGGCAGTCATACCCGTCATTTTAATGGCACTACTTGCTTATTTTGTATCACTTTCAAAATATGCAAGCATTAACGAAGTTAACACAACAAAGATTGCCTCCGATTACAGTTACGGACTTGTATCACAATTAGAATCGCAAATAATAGAAACCGAAGCACTTGCTTCCACAAACAACATCAAAAGTTACTTATTAGAGAAGGTTAATTCTCCTGATACATTAGTGGACAGAAGCTCAGTAGAATATCAAAGTATCAAAGAATCAATAACACAGTTGTCAAACAATGCAGACCATAGCGTCAACTATTACTTCTACGACATAGATGGTTATCTTACAATAACCACCGACAATGATTCCGAATCGGATTGGGCCGAGGTCATGGATAAACCAATTTCTGAGTATACAAACACTACCATCCTCCCCAAATCCAACTTCAACCAGGAAACTCTTGATATAATAGTTCCGGTTACCGTTAAGGATCAGGTTGTCGGACTTTTGAGAACTAATATTTCAAGACAATATTTTGGAATATTCCTTTCCGAAGAACGAGGAACATTTCTTCTGGATAACGAAGGCAATCCAATGTTTGGATATCCTTTAGATGAAGGTGACGGACCATTCTATGATTACATCAAAGAAGTTATAGCATCATTTTCCGATAAGGCAGTTATGGACGATGTCAACGATGCCTATTCAGAGGATACCGAGTACCTGTACGGTTATGCAACTATCCCGCTTTATGATTGGATATATGTTGTTAAGCAGGACACATCCGGATACACTAACATCGTTTCAAGTCTTCCGCTTATACTTATTGTACTTCTTGTAATAGTTATCATTTTCTCAAGTGTAATAAGTAACGGACTTGCACACAGTTATACGAAACCAATTTTCGAATTGCAGGAAGATATCCGCGAAGCTGCTGCCGGTAAGCTCGATGTTCATTGTGATGTTGATACGGACGATGAGTTTGGCGACCTTGCCAACAACTTCAACCAGATGATGGATATCATTTCCGCCAACTACAAAGAAATCAGCGCTTCTCACAAGAAGCTTGAAGAGAACCAGATAGAACTTAAGGATAACTACCTTAACATCGAAAGAATCGCTTATACTGATGCACTTACCGGTTTGTATAACCGTATGGCATTCTTCAAGTTTGCAGACGATATACTGACATCACCGGAATCGTCAAAGCAACGTCATGCGGTAATCTTTATCGACCTTGACGGATTCAAATCAATCAACGATACACTTGGACATGACTACGGTGATTTGTTGCTTCAGGCTGTTACGGCAGATTTGTCTGAACGTGTTGCCGCAGATGATATACTTGCCAGAAACGGTGGTGACGAGTTCGTAATACTTAGAAACTCAACCGGAACCGACAAAGATTTGCAGAACTTCATGGCATCACTTGTCAACATTGCAAGTCATCCTTTTGTACTTGGTGACGAGACAGTTAGAGTTACAATCAGTGCCGGCGTTGCCGTCTATCCACAGAACGGAACAACTCTTACAGACCTTATGAAGAAAGCGGATATTGCCATGTATTCTTCAAAGAACAGTGGTAAGAACAGCTACACATTCTTCAATCTCGATATGGAGAATGAAGTACGAAGGAGAAATGATCTTATAGAGATATTAAGAGAGTCCGTTGAAATGCATGATGTACATCTCGTATATCAGCCACAGTTTGACTCAAAGAATCATGAAATAATCGGTGCAGAAGCGCTTATGCGACTTGATTCCATAGAACTTGGAACGGTAACACCCGATGAGTTTATACCTGTCGCGGAAGAATCAGGACTTATTGATGAACTTGGTGAATGGGCACTTATCGAAGCATGCAGTTTCAATCACAGAATAATCGAAGCCGGCTTCAAACCGCTTAACATATCGGTTAACATTTCAACTGCACAGCTTCGTGGCGACAAGTTGCTTAACATTGTCAAATCAATACCACAGCGTACAGCGATGCCTCTTGAATATCTTGAAATTGAGCTTACAGAGAATGTTCTTCTTAAGAACTTTGAGCACAATCTCGAGATTATTAACAAGCTCAAGGGATTCGGTGTTCGTATTGCACTTGATGATTTTGGAACCGGATATTCATCATTTAACTATCTTACAAAAATTCCTATCGATACACTTAAGATCGACAGAAGTTTTGTAGCCAAGATTAACAACAATGAGAAAGATGCCTATATTGCAGATACCATTATCAACCTTGCTCACAAGCTTGGTATTACGGTTATTGCTGAAGGTGTTGAGAATATTGAACAACTCAATTTGTTAAAAGAAGAAACTTGTGATATACTCCAAGGATATTTCTTCTCAAAAGCACTTAATGAAGAAGAGTTTTTTGCAATGCTCAATGAGAAATGAAAGGAGTAACAGACAATGAGTACGGAAAAAGACAATATTACTTACACAGAAGACACAATCACTATCGTGTTAGAGAACGACAAAGAAGTCGAATGTGATATACTTGCCATCTTCCCGGTTAGAGAGCAATTCTACATTGCAATCATGCCGCAGACTCCTATTGAAGGTTTCGAAGAGGACGAGTATTTCCTCTACCGCTACGCTTCTGATGGAGAGAACGTAGAACTTAGCGATATTGAATCTGAAGAAGAATTAGAAGCTGCTGAAGATAAGTTCGAAGAGCTTCTTGACGAAGAGGAATTCAATTCCATGGAAGATAAATAATTGTTAACAGCAAAACTCCGCAGGTCATAAACCTGCGGAGTTTCTTTTATCCAAGCATCGACTTTAATTGATTAAACATTTCCAAATCCTCTGCTGACACTCTCATGTTGGTTGTCATTTTCTTGCCGGCTGGATCGGTAACACTAATCTCTATTATGCTACCCTCGCCTATACTAGTTCCGGCCGCCTTGAAAAACATCGGTACTTTAGGATGGTTGGCCTTAAATCTGTCATAAAGACCTTTAAACTGCATTAATGCCATAGGATTCATTTTCTATCTCTCCTTCTAAATAATCTGACAATTCTTCCCATATAGTTTTATTAATACACAATAGTATTGCGTAATCAACACATATTATGCAACAACACCATATATAGCAGAACTTTCGCCATTTTGCAACAATATATACAAAAAATTTCATCAAAAAAAATGCATTTTTTACTTGTACTTTTTCTCATTTTCATGGATAATGTAGAACAGTATGAAGTTAGGAGGCAAAAGATAATGTCAAAAAGAACAGACATACACAAAGTATTAATCATTGGTTCGGGTCCGATTGTAATCGGTCAGGCCTGCGAATTTGATTATTCAGGAACTCAGGCGTGCAAGGCTCTTCGCAAGCTTGGTTATGAAATTGTATTGGTTAATTCCAATCCTGCAACTATCATGACAGACCCTGAGACAGCAGATGTAACTTATATTGAACCGTTAAATGTTGACCGACTCGAGCAGATCATCGCCAAGGAGCGACCAGATGCTCTCCTTCCAAATTTGGGTGGACAGTCCGGTCTTAATTTATGTTCAGAGTTATACAAAGCCGGTATTCTTGACAAGTACAATGTTCAGGTTATCGGTGTACAGGTTGACGCCATTGAACGTGGCGAGGACCGTATAGAGTTTAAGAAGACCATGAACGAACTTGGTATTGAAATGGCTCGAAGTGAGGTTGCCTACACAGTTGAAGAAGCTCTTTCTATAGCTGATGAGCTTGGTTACCCTGTTGTTCTTCGTCCGGCATATACTATGGGTGGAGCCGGTGGTGGTCTTGTGTACAACAAAGACGAATTAAAGACTGTTTGCGCAAGAGGTCTTCAGGCAAGTCTTGTTGGTCAGGTACTTGTTGAGGAATCTATTCTTGGTTGGGAAGAATTAGAGTTAGAGGTTGTTCGTGATAGCGAGGGTAACATGATTACCGTTTGTTTCATCGAAAACATCGATCCTCTCGGTGTTCACACAGGAGATTCTTTCTGTTCAGCACCTATGCTTACAATATCTGAAGAATGTCAGAAGAAACTTCAGGAACAGGCTTATAAGATTGTAGATAAGGTTCAGGTTATCGGTGGTACAAACGTACAGTTCGCACATGACCCTGTATCTGATCGTATTATCGTTATCGAGATTAACCCACGTACTTCACGTTCTTCTGCACTTGCATCAAAAGCAACAGGATTCCCTATTGCTCTTGTATCTGCAATGCTTGCAACAGGACTTACTCTTAAGGATATCCCTTGCGGTAAATATGGAACACTTGATAAATACGTACCGGACGGCGACTATGTTGTTATTAAGTTTGCTCGTTGGGCATTTGAGAAATTCAAAGGTGTTGAAGACAAGTTAGGAACTCAGATGCGTGCCGTTGGTGAGGTTATGAGTATTGGTAAGAACTTCAAGGAAGCTTTCCAGAAGGCAATCAGAAGTCTAGAGACAGGACGTTATGGTCTTGGACATGCCAAGAATTTTGATTCACTTACAAAGGACGAATTACTTCAAAAGCTTGTAACACCTTCATCTGAAAGATACTTCATTATGTATGAAGCTTTAAGAAAGGGTGCTACTGCTGATGAGATATTTGAGATTACAAAGGTTAAGCACTACTTCATCGAGCAGATGAAAGAACTCGTTGATGAGGAGGAGAAACTTCTCGCTTCAAAAGGAAGTCTTCCTGCTGACGACCTTCTTATCCAATCTAAAAAGGACGGTTTCTCAGACAAATACATTAGTCAGTTGCTTGAGATTCCGGAAGATGATGTTCGTAACAAACGTATCTCTCTTGGTGTAGAGGAAGCTTGGGAAGGTGTACATGTAAGTGGTACAGAAAACAGTGCTTACTACTATTCTACTTACAATGCTACCGATAAGAATCCTACTTCAAACAATAAGAAGATTATGATTCTTGGTGGTGGACCTAACCGTATCGGTCAGGGTATCGAGTTCGACTATTGTTGTGTTCACGCTTCACTCGCTCTTAAGAAGTTAGGCTTTGAGACAATCATCGTTAACTGTAACCCAGAGACAGTTTCAACTGACTATGATACATCAGACAAACTTTACTTTGAGCCTCTTACACTTGAAGATGTTTTAAGTATTTATAATAAGGAAAAACCTCTTGGTGTTATTGCACAGTTCGGTGGACAGACTCCACTTAATCTTGCTGCTGACCTTGAGAGAAACGGTGTTAAGATATTAGGAACTTCTCCTTCTGTAATCGACCTTGCAGAGGATAGAGACCTCTTCCGTGAAATGATGGAGAAACTTGACATTCCTATGCCTGAATCAGGAATGGCTGTCAATGTTGACGAAGCAATTGAAATTGCTCACAAGATTGGTTATCCTGTTATGGTTCGTCCTTCATACGTTCTTGGTGGACGCGGAATGGAAGTCGTATATGATGATGAAAGCATGACAGATTATATGAAGGCTGCTGTTGGTGTCACACCGGACAGACCTATTCTTATCGATCGTTTCCTTAATAACGCAATCGAGTGTGAGTCAGATGCGATTGCTGACGGAACACATGCATTTGTTCCTGCTGTTATGGAACATATTGAGCTTGCAGGTGTTCATTCAGGTGATTCAGCATGTATCATTCCTTCTATTCACATTTCAGAAGAGAACGTTAAGACAATCAAAGAATACACAAGAAAGATTGCAGAGGAAATGCATGTACGCGGTCTTATGAACATGCAGTATGCTATCGAAAACGGCAAAGTTTACGTGCTCGAGGCTAACCCACGTGCTTCACGTACAGTACCTCTTGTTTCAAAAGTATGTAACATCAGAATGGTTCCTCTTGCAACTGATATTATTACAAGTGAACTTACAGGAAGACCTTCTCCTGTTGCAGAACTCAAAGAGCAGAACATTCCATACTTTGGTGTCAAAGAAGCAGCATTTCCGTTTAACATGTTCCAGGAGGTTGACCCAATACTCGGACCTGAGATGCGTTCAACCGGTGAGGTGCTTGGACTTTCACAAGCTTCTTACGGTGAGGCCTTCTACAAAGCACAGGAAGGTGTTGGTTCTAAGCTTCCACTTAAAGGAACAGTACTTATTTCGGTTAACCGCAAAGATAAAGAGTTTGTTGTTGATGTTGCGAAGAGCTTCAAAGATGACGGATTCAATATACTTGCAACCGGTAACACTTATGAATTAATAAGCGAAGCAGGAATTGAGTGTAATAAGATTAAGAAACTTTACGAAGGACGTCCTAATATTCTTGATGCAATAACTAACGGCGAGATTGATATCATTATCAATTCACCTGTTGGCAAGGATAGCGTTCATGATGACAGTTATCTTCGTAAAGCAGCTGTAAAAGCAAAGATTCCTTACATCACTACAATTGCTGCTGCAAGAGCAACTGCTGAGGGAATCAAATATGTCAACGAAAACAAAGTTGGACAGATTGCTTCATTACAGGAGCTTCACTCAAAAATAACTGACAAATAAAATATAACAAGAAAAGGATATGCACATAATGTGCATATCCTATTTTTTTGAAACAATCAATCATCTGTATAAATAGCTCCACCGAAATAATCCGGTTCTCCATTGTCATCTACAAGCACAAAGCCCTTTGTATAGCAAGTTAAAAACTTCCCATCTTTGTTTCTGACACGATATTTCATACTGGTCATCTTCGCTTGCGAAGAAAACGCCCGGTCAATTGCTTTCTTGTATAAAGAAACATCATCAGGATGAATATATTCCTGCCACAACTCGCCAACCTTATACATATATTCCGAAGGCATATTAAAATCATCTACTAATTTCAACGACCATCTTGAATAGTCATATTTCATATCACATAGATAAACATAATCGCTGTCAGACAATGTATAAATCGCCTCAAAAAGCTCATCAAGCCTCTTCTTTTTCTCGGATGGAAGTTCCTCACCTATCTTGTCACTGACAAAAGTATTAACAATCTGACTTGATTTCAACGCCTTCTTATCGTGATACATCATACTGTCAGCCCTATTAAATACTTCCGAATAATCTTTGTCTTTTGCCGGATCAAAAACAGCAATACCACTTGCAACTATAGGTCCTATTTTTGTTCTGCTATTCTCGATTACCTGTTCACGAAATTTTCTTAAAAGAATATCTCTATCCGAATAGTCTCTACCATTAAGAATGGCAACAAACTCGTCTCCACCTATGCGAAATACCGGACTGTGATCAAACATATCACATATAAGATGACTTGTTTTCTGTATATACTCATCTCCCACGCCATGACCTTTGGTATCATTTATATGCTTTAAGTCATTCAAATCGCATACAACAAGCGCAAACTTAAGCTCTTCATCGCCATCATTTATCCTGTTCTGTATGCTTTCCTTGACTTCCTGATAAGCATTGGCATTCTTGATACCGGTAAGTTCATCTCGTCGCGCCTTGTCATTGGCTAACTTAAGTGAACGTTCATGTTCTTTGTCGACTTTCTTTTTACTTCGAATCTCCTTATCGACATTAATGACACCAAGAATGAAGTAATCTTCCTCTTCACTTACACTACGAATAACCTTAAGTCTGTGATACACCGGTTTGCCGTCCAAAATAAGCCTGTACAGCATCGTCTGATCCGAACCATCTCCCATGGATTTAATCAACTTCTCCTTTGAAAAATCCTTCAAAAACATGTGCTGGTCTTCTTCATAGACAACGGACAGAACATCCCTCTTGACATTCTTAAAGAAATCATCACCGCTAGGCTCAAGCTTAAGAGAGTGATACTTCGAGTCAAACGAATACCAATAATATTCGTTTGTCACGGCATCCACATAATACACACTTGTATAATCTCTAAGCAGAGCTTCAGATATTTTTCTAAAATACAGGTCCTTCTCCGTCATAGAATCCCCCCAAAATAATTAAAAATACCCCCATAACTATATTTGAATATTATAACACATATCTTTTCATTTGAACACTCGAAAAAAATTATAAATTTCTTGCAACACTTTGACGAATAACTTGCACTATATAATTATACAAACATTTTATATTATGTTATCATTAAAAAAGTTATTCTAAAGGAGGAATTACCTATGAAAAAATTACTACCTATTATTCTTGTAACATGTATGATTCTTACCGGATGTGGACAAAGCCAAGACAAAGCCGCAACTTCGGATAGTTCCTACGAAGCAGGCGCCGTTGAAACAAAAAGTGCAGGATTTAAAAACAGTGCCGCTTATGAATCAGAAGAAGCTTACGCAGATATGGACGTTGAAAGCGAAAGTTATGACGAGGCAAAAGAATCAACCGGTGTAACCGATAATTCAAACGAAGCATTAAGTGATGCAGAAAACAAAAAGAATTCAGCAGCTGACAAAAATGTAATCAACAAAGAAATGCTTGTTTATACCTGCAACGTTTCCATCAGAACCGATAAATTTGACGATTCATATTCAAAATTAAAAGAACTCATCAACAACATGGACGGTTTTATTGAGAGCGAAAACTATTCAGAAAGTGACACCTCTTATAACTCAAGCAAAACAACCAACTTGACCGTTAGAGTTCCTTCCAAGAACTATAATACATTTATTGACTCCTTTGGAGATATCGGTACTGTTTCAAGCAAGTCTTCCAATGCAGAAAATGTATCCCAGGAATACAGCGATACAGAAAAGGCACTCGAAATATACGAAGCTGAACTTGCAAGATATATCGAAAGAATTAAGACAATTAAGGACGAGTCTACTCTTCTTCAGTTAGAAAGCAAAATAACAGATCTTCAGGTAACCATTGCTCAATTAAAGAGTCGTCGTTCACAGATTGAGACAGATGTTGCATACAGCTATGTTTACTTAACCCTCACAGAATCTGTCTACAAAGAAGAAACCGAGGAATCATTTGGCGGTCGTTTCTTAAACGTTATCAAACGTTCTGCTCACAGCTTCCTTGATATCTGCGAGGGACTCCTGTTCTTCATTATACTCATTCTTCCGGAAGCAGTTATCATTTTAATTATTGTTTTAATCATCAGAAGATGTATCAAAAAATCAAAGAAAAAGAAGGCTGAGAAAAAAGCCAAAGAGCAAGAAATTGCAGATAAATAGCCATTTCAATAGCAATTGCCGCACTTGGTATAATCAGTATCCTTGTTGTTATTACAAGATCTGCTTTAAGTAGAATTGATTTGGAAGATTTCACAACCAATCTTAAATCTCTTTCAGAAGTATATCTTGCAATCTACAAGATCAATCTTAACAAGGACAGTTTCGAAGAAATCAGTTGTAAGTCAGAAGACCTTAACGCCGTTATCGAGAATGTTAAGGCAGGCGCAAGCTTTACACTCAAGAAAGCTGCTGAAGAGCTCTCAGATTCGAAATCAACTGAAGATCTCCTTAACTTTGTAGATCTTGACACAATTGATGGACGTATGAGATATGTAACAAGCATAACAACCGAGTTCTTAACCGCTCAAGGTACATGGTGTCGTGGAAGATTCATAGAAGCCAAGAGGGAAAGCAGCGGAAAACTCAGAAGTCTTATGTTCGTGGTTGAGTCTATCGATGAGGAGAAAAAGAATCGCGATAACCTTCTTCAACTTTCAGAAACTGACGAAATGACCGGTAAGACTTAGTGGAGACGAATTTGCAATATATACTCCTGAGGTTTATACAAAAGAAGTTGCCGGACATATTATGAACCGACTTCTGGGATGTATAGATGACATTAATGTTCCTGAGCTTAGACGTACCGGAAGAATGATTGATATAAGTGTTGGTGCTGCCTTCTATCAGCCTTCTGATACATATTCCTTTGAGACATTATACAAACAGGCTGACAAATCGGGATATGTAAGTAAGAAACAGCCTGGAACACACATCACCTACTACGATGATACAGTATTAGATTACTAGAATAATACGTTAATATATCAAAACCCTGTCTTGATAGACAGGGTTTTTCTTATTTCATGAATTGAATTATTGCATCAACAGTCTGTTCCTGCTGTTCTTTTGGAGATATAGAAGCCTCTCCATCTCCCTTCTGATTGCCATAGCAACCAAAGCCTGCATGATTGCCACCTTTAATAATTACTTCAGTAGCATTCTTGGGCCAATTACTTTTATTACCATCGTATTTTTCTTTTTTTACTACTCCATCATTCTCACCAATTATCGAAAGTAGTTTGTCGTCATTATCGATTTTTTTCACCGAAAATGATGCCAAGAAAACTATACCTGTTATTTTTTCTTTGTTATTGGATGCATATATTCCTGCCATTGCACCACCAAGTGAGTGTCCTCCGACATACCATTTACTGTAATTATAATCATTTATAATATCATTTGCCGAATTAATACCAAACATAGCCATATCTTGTGGCATGACTACCAGAAAACAATCTACCCCTTCTTGAGCCAATCTATGTAACAATGGTGCATATGCTTCAGGCTGAATCTTTGCGCCGGGATAAAAAACTAATGCATCATTAGTTCCCGGTCCATCAAAAAAATATCCTTCATCTATATTTTCTACAGATACAATATCATCACTCTTTATCGAATCAAATGCACTTTCTTGTGCCTGATACCCTTTTCCACTTTTTATAACCAGCAATATAAAAATAACATAGACAAGAGTAATTATAAATGCAAGAACACGTATAATATGCTTCTTTTTTGACTTTGTTAATAAGCTTTTTTTTACTATAAAAAGCCATAATAAAATAAAAAAAATTGATGAAATTATAATAGCAATCATCTTCTAGTTACCTTTCAAAATATATTTCAAATGTCTGAACCCGTCCCTTATAGTTCTAAGCTTCGATTTCCTATCATATTCGCATTTTCTTAATGTGATATCTACCTGTCCTATTCTACATCCTAACGCGGCCGCTACAGCCACCATTTCAGTGGCAAACTCCATACCATCAGTATTAAATTCCATCTGACTTGCCGCTTGCCTTGTTACCGCGCGCAGCCCGCTATGAAAGTCATTAACCGAAACTTTATACTTCATTCTACCACATGATGACAAAAAGGGAACACCTAATTTATGAGAAATGGGCATCGCTCCTTTTTCCATTTTCATATTAAACCTATTACCGATCATGAAATCATACTCATCATTTATAAGCGGATAATAAAAACTATCCAAATCCAAAAAATCGTATGTAGTATCACAATCACCAATAATTATTACTTTACCCGAACAGTTGCTTATGCCGGTTCTGATTGCCCTTCCATAACCCTTAACCGATTCTCTAACAACCTTGGCTCCATGCTTTTTTGCAACAAAAAAAGAATCGTCAGTTGAACCGTTATCAACAACTATAATCTCTCCATTAAGTTTATGTTTTGAAATATACTTAAATGCCTCGTCAACACATGCACCTACCGTTTTATCTTCATTTAAACACGGCATAATAATTGACAGGTCACATTTTTCTTCTGAATGAAATAACATTTTTGAAGTACCTCCTGTCAATTATATCAAAAACGATAAAACAGCATGCCATAACTCCTACAAGTTGTGCTCTGTATGTAAAAAAATGATGATAAAACGAATGATTATGAAGAACCATATATCTTACAATTGGTATAACTCCAAATACTGCATATACTACAATATTTTTCCGATTAATATTTTTTTGATGATATACATATGTAATATAAATAACAACAAATATTATCAATAAAGATATAAATACACCAACGCTGCCATATCCAAACGGAAACAGGCATTTTAAGTTATTACCGACAGCCTTTATGCAATACATCGGAAGTGATAATTCTTCATTGCCTCCACCCAATCGCTCCTCAATATGGCCCGTTACATAAGGCATAACATTTTCATGAAGCACAAATGAAGCAATAAGCCATTTACTAACCCACGCACCCACATAACCTATAGCCCAAAGCACACCATTTCTGATTAATGCAAGCAAATCAGACTTCTTATCTGAAAATTTTGCAAAGTTCATTCTAAACAATAATATAAGCGGTACAAGTAAAGTCAATGTTTCCGTTGTTAAGAAATCCATATAGTTTGTTATCATCCCTGATAATAAAAACAATATGCATATCATTTCGTCATTTTTTTTAAAAATCAACACAAAAATACTTACAACAAACATGCAAATAAAAGTCCATGTGTATTCCAATGATAGCGGAACAAACCATGCACTTACTACAATCAAGCCTATAATAAAGGCAGCAATCTCTTCAAACATCTTTCGTTTACAAAGTAATGTAACCGTTATTATAAGCAGTATTACAAGAAGGATTGAATGAAAAATGTATATTTGTTTAACATTAAAAATCAGATGAAGAACCCTTACAACCGCCGCAGACCCATGCCAATATCTGATGTATTGCAGGTTTGCAGCTTTATTTTCATTTACCGCATCAAATAGATTATTATTCTCATTCTGATAATCCGTATAATAATACTCCGCCTTCATCGTCGATGTAAGAGGATTTGACTTATCAAAATGCCAACCTATGTTAAGCAAAATAGAATCTGCATATCTGTCAATTTTGCTTGCAGTAACATCCTCTATTTCATCAAAAAAGACAATTTTTTTGCAAAGGAAATCAGCAGATTCCTTATAATTATCAACAAGTTTTTCTTGTGGAACAAAAGCAGATAATACCATTAAGACGGTAAACAAACACGTCGTACATATAAAAAGCGCAATCAGAAGCCATGCATGTATTTTATTATCACTTTTCTTTTCATTTTTCATTACTATATGCTGTCCCTTTTTGTGTATTTAAATGCCTGTATCTATTTCAATATGGCTTCCGTCTTTGGTCTTGGAAACTCTAATTTGTTGTGGAATATTCTCGATTAATTCTTCTCTGTGACTAATAACTCCAACAAGTTTATTGCTACCGGAAAGATTAATAAGTATATCCATCGCACTGTCTATTGACTTTCTGTCAAGTGTACCAAAACCTTCATCAATAAACAAGGCATCCATCTGCACGCCGCCAAGATTTGAAGATACCGTATCTGAAAGTCCCAACGCAAGGCTTAATGAAGCTTTAAAGCTTTCTCCTCCGGAAAGATTCCCTACCGGTCTCCTATGACCTGTATAATTATCAAGCACCTCAAGATCCAGGAAATTA
Source organism: Lachnospiraceae bacterium (assembly GCA_015057325.1). GTDB lineage: Bacteria > Bacillota > Clostridia > Lachnospirales > Lachnospiraceae > CAG-590. The sequence continues at coordinate 259,307 of SVEQ01000003.1, forward strand.
TTACTCTTCTTTCCCAAGGAATCCTCCTGACGATATAACTCATACTGATTATCACTCATTGGTTTCAATCGTCTGTTGGCAGCAGCAATTATTCCGTCAAATCCCGCTGCTTGTATATACTGTTCCAACGTTATTTTGCCGTTTCCGGTTGTTCCTCTTACTAAATCATACAATCTTTTATAAACACTGTATTCTTTTTGAGATAACAGAAAGTCCTCTTTTAAAGCAAATATTTTTTCCTGCTTATCTTTATTATTCTTAATTCTATTTAGGATATCATTTTCCTTTTTTCGGATAGAATCAACAATCATGGCCTGTTTTTGACAATCGTTTTTCTGTTTTTCAATATCAACAATTTTCTTCCCTTTTGCATCCTCTTTGGCCTGACTAAGCTGCGACTTGTTTAATGCTTTGGCTTGTTTGAACTCATTTATAGTCTTTTCTGTTTTCTCAAGTTCTTCATCAGAGGAAACATATGATAGCATTTCATCAACCGAATCAAAATTATAATCCAAAAGCTTCTTATTAAGCAACTCTTTTAAGTTAACTTCATCTTTCTTTTGTATATCCAAACCGGAACGCAACGTATTCAATTCGGCTTCTGTAGCTGTCAATTCTTTGTCGGCTTGTGTTTTTCTATCAGTAGCGTCATCAATTAACTCAGTAATTTCTTGAAGCTTTTTTTCTGCATTTTTCTTTTCTGATATTGCAGTGTTCCAATCCAAATAGCTTAAATCCTCAAGAGTTTTTAGTCTTGTTTCGCACTCTGTAAGAGATGTTTTATTATCATTTTTCTTTTGGGCTAAAACTTCTTTCTCTTTTTCTATCTCAATTGTCTCTTTTTCGATTGCAGTATCGTAATCCAACCTGGCTTTTTCTAACAGCTCACATTCTTTTTTTAATTTGGTTTCAGATTCAGTATTACTCTTAATTCTATCTTTAAGAATAACCTCTGCATCTTTAATAAGCCCAATAAGCTCCTCAAGATTTTTGCCGTCTGTTTGTACATCAAGAATACTATCTTCCATACAATCAATGATTGTGATTCTTAATTGGTCTTCGTATTCTAAAACAGCATTTTTAGCAACTTCCGCTTCGGTATTTGCCTTAGATTTATCCTTCTGAAGAAGTTCTTCCTTATTCTTTATTTTTTCAAAGTCTTCTTCCGTAATCGAACTAGTAGAAATGCATGCCAATTCAGGGTGATGTGTTGAACCGCATACCGGACATTTATCCCCCTCTTTTAATCCTTTTGCAAGAATCCCCGCTCTTGAGCATTCAATTATCTTTTCCGCCTCTACGCGTTCATTAACGGCATTTTCATACGCTTCAAACGCCACTTTAAATGCTTCCTGTTTGTTTGTCAAATCATCAATACGTTTGTTGCGTTCTTTTATTCGATTACTAATAATATCATTTGCAGCCTCGTAAAGTCGAGTCAACTCTTTTGTCTCAGACAGCACATTTGAAAGATTATCAGGTTTTTCTTTCAATTCTTCTATAGTCATTTTTAACGACTTTATCTTATTCTTTAATTCTTCTTCTTTTCGATTTATATCTACTTCCTGATCTGCCAGTTTTTTACTATCGTTTTGCAAAGATATACGTTTCTTAGACAACTCATCTCTTTGTTGATATTTAGATTCTTCTTCCGTAATTTTATTTATCTGTGACTTTAAAATATCCAGTTCAGGCTTACGTTTGTTAGCGGATATCAAATTATCATCCGCTTCTTTTGCTTCTTTCTTTGCAATAGTTATCCTGTTCTTTTTTTCATCAATTTTGCTTTCTGTATCCGATACTTCTTTCGCCTTAGCATCCCGCGAAACATATGACGGATTAACCTCATATGTTGCAATCTTCTGTCTTTTGAGTAATTCTTCCAGGTTGGCAATTTCACCACTTTGTTCTTCCAACTTAAGATGCTCTTCTTCCAGTGCAGATAATCTCATTAATATGCTGTTATTTGTCTTGGCAAGAGCGAGTGCTTCTTTGTAACGATTAAGTTCTTCATCCGCTTTTACCAAATCTTCTTTGACATAAACACTTTTTTCGTTATCAGCATTAATTAGTGAGTCCAAAGTACTTAATAATTCATCAATATTCCAAGCACTGTTTGAACGATTAGCTTTCTCTTTTAAGTCCTCTAATTCGTTAAAAAGCTCATCCCCTTCGTCAGCCTTCACATCGTTAAAATACAAAATTATACTTTGCTCGGTTCTCAATCTTTTGCCATTGCTATTGTCCATACGATCTTTGAGTTTGTATTCAATATTTTTATAACCTCCGGTCATAAAAATAGTTCTCAAAATCTCCGTTCTCTGTTCGGTCTTTGCATTAAGCAAATCCCAAAACTCGCCCTGTGCAATCATAGCAATTTGCTTAAATTGTTTTTCATCAATATGAAGCAATTCTTTTATAGCATTATTAACCTGCGTAAGACCTTCTACCGGAGCTTTGCCCTCAATATATAATACGGCCTTCTCCTTCTCTGTTATCGTTCCTTTTCCACGTTGTTTGCTGCGTTCATATGCAGGTTGTCTTAATACATGATAGTTGCATCCCTGATGTGAGAAATAAAAATCAACAAAACTTTCTACATTAGCATCAGCATATTCACTTCTTAAATTCTTTGTGTCACGATACACTCCACTTGTTGTGCCATATAATGCAAAACAAATGGCATCAAATATTGTTGTTTTCCCTGCTCCCGTATCACCGGAAATAAGAAATAAACCTTTCTCTTCAAACTGCTCGAAGTTAATCTCCGGCATTTCCTTTGAATACGGTCCAAACGCACTAATAATAAGCTTAATTGGTTTCATCAATAACACCTGCCTCTCTGGCAACCATTCTCATAACATCCATCTCTTCTTCGCTGATATCGCAGTTATACATAAGACTATAAAAATCCGTTATCAGTTCAGAAAATGATTTGTTCTGTGCTATTTTTGAAATGTCAATTTGCTCGTTTTGTCTTGTGTGGGAATTATCATAATCTATCTTTACCGTATTGGGATATACCTGTTGAAAAATACCCATTGCATCATTTATTATGTCTTCATCTGTTAATGTCGCATAAATAAAGTCATCCGGAGAATCTATATTGGTAATATTCAAAATATCCTGCATTTTACCTCTGATATGTCTCATATTACGCATAGGTTTTAACGGAACAAGTTCAATGTTTACATCTTTTTTTGAATCATCAATAGTAATAATAGGAACTGACTTTTCATTATTGACTTCACTTAATGAATATTTAAGCGGAGAGCCTGAATAACGAATTGTTTCTTTACCCACTTGTTGAGGTGAATGAATGTGTCCTAACGCAACATAATCAAATTGTTCGAATACGCTGTATCCTATCTTTTCAATCATACCAACACTTAATGTTCCCGCACTTTCGGAGCCTCCCAAGACAGGATCTTCTCCTTTTCCTGCGACGAACTGATGCGCAACCAATATATTGCATTTACTATAATCAATATTAGCATTATCAAGGATAACTCTAATTGCATCTTCATAGGTAACGATATCTTCATTTGGGAAATGATGCTTCACTACGGATGCCTTCACAAATGGAAGCAGATAAATATTAACCTCTGTGTTTCCGTCACTTATAATGCGTTTATCCAAACAACCATTATAGATTGCTGAAATAAAAATATTATTGCTCGCAAACAATGTTCGACCAAAGTTTAATCTATCATCTGAATCATGATTTCCGCTAATAATAAATGTTTTCACTTGCTTTGATGCAAGCTTGCTTAGGAAATTATCCAACAGTCTTGTCGCTGCTTCACTTGGTATGGATTTATCGTATACGTCGCCTGCTATCAAAACCGCATCTACGGATTTTTCATCTATTATTTCAAGGATTTGATTTAAAATAAACTCTTGATCCTTATTCAAATCAAAATCGCCCAAAGTTTTTCCCAAATGCAAATCACCTAAATGTAATAACCTCATTTATTCCCTTATTCCTTTTTAGTATTTTGTCGTATATCTAAATGTTACAGCAAATTATTAAATGCTTTCTGTCACATCTTCCGGCTGGGCTTGATTTGATCTTTGGACTTTTCAAAGCCTGTCCAATCCGGGTGAGGCTCAATGAGTTTTTCCTGTTCCAGCTTATATATAAAAAGCTTTAAAACAAAATCCGGCAGGTGCATCGATCCACGTTCCCAGTCCTCAAATGTACGCATAGGGATACCGAAATACTCAACAAATTGTATTTTAGACATACCTGCTTCTTTTCGCAATAATTTTAATATTTCAATATTTCTGCTATTCACCGTTAACCTCCTGTATATGTATGACTTTACCATCCATTATCTTATCGGGAAACCGTCACTATTAAAGACTCTTAGGCTTAGCCTTCGCTACAGGTTTCTTCTGTGCCGCCTCAAAAGCTTCCTTAAGTTTTCCTACACCGGTCTTTCCGGCAATCTTCGAGAACTCCTTTGATTGCATGATAGGTCTTGCTGCCATGTCAAGCATCCTATCATCAAGATTTCTCTTTATCTCTGATGGATTGGCATAACCGCTTTGTTTTGCCGCTTCCTCAACAGTCTTAAGATATACAAGTCTTGCGGCAATCATCTCAACATTGTTCATGGCAAGTGCAGGCTTAGACCTTAAGCGTCTCATCCTGTCATAGCGGTCAGCCTCGATTCTTATCTTTTCCTCTAACTGCTCCTTAACAATCTCACTCTCCGTAAGCTTTGTGTTGCCGTTCTTCTTACGGTTATTAAGGGATTCTAATTTGTTATTTCTCTTTTCAATGACTCTGTCTATTGAAGCTGACTTATCTCCTACAGTTCTTGCCTTTTCGGACATAACCTTAATATTCTTATAAGAATATGTAGACAAAAGCTGAGCATACTTAAGCCGTGTTTTACCGTCATCGCTTACCGGTCCTATAAGCAGTCCCTCATGAGTCTTAACATAGTTATCCGAAACATTTTTAATATTGTTCATTATTCTTGTATAGTCTTCTATACTGCTGTTTTGGGAAAGCGTTGAACCGACTTTAAGAGCATTGATAAACTGCTCATACTCAACACTGTTGCTATTTCCTTTTCTCGTCTGACTTAAAGCCTCAATCGACTTCTTACAAGCATCGGCCGCATCATTCATCATAGCCTTAATATCCTTATCATTTGCAAGGCGCTTGTTCTCCCTTGCAATCTGTCTGTCAAGAGAACCCTCCCTTGTCATATCCTTCTTCTTGTCAAGACCTCTTTCTAAGTAATTATTCTCCCTTTCTGTAAATGTGAGCACATCACTGACAAGATTCATTCTGTACTCACTATCTCCTGTACATGGCACCTTAGTCTTTCCTACATACGCCTTACATACCTTGATAAGATTTGAGTTAGCCTCCATTATCTCTTCTTTGGAAGCACCTGAAGACATAAGTTTGTCAAGCTTTTCTATCTCCTTTTTAACAGGCTTAAGTCTTGATACGTCGGACTTCATAATCTTATCCATGGCATCCTTGCCCTTATCCTGCGCCGTATATCGTTCTGTTTCTGACTGATAGCTGATACTTAATGTATTATCCACGAACCAGTCTCTTACCATCTCATGAATAACACCCACACGTCCTGTCTGAATACCCTTTGAGGCTCCCTCATGCACAGCACTTACAATTTTCCCGATCTGGCTATAATTAGTTATTCTTACTAGGTTATTACGGTCATCAGCTATATATATTCCCTCAGGCATCTCCGCTATACCGCTACCTCTATAATATTCGCCATTTTCCGCATCATAAAAGCCTGCCTGGTGGGAAAGGCCGTCATCCTTCTTATTCATCTGCGAAAGATCGATACGACTCAAATCCATTCCATGCTCCGTGGTACCTATAACAATACGCTTTGCCCCTCTTATTTTTTCTAACGGAAATGCAAAATCCGGCCACTCCTGTCCCATTGTACAAAACACTGTTGCATTCAAATTCGGAATATCCCTAAGATCCCTTGAGCCAAATCTTATGCTCGTTCCAAAACCGGGAACCGGATCTCTTACAAGCATATCAAACTTAACACGAGACATAAACTGCTGGCATTCCGGATGTTTTTTAGCATAGTCCTTCATCCAGTTATTGATATATATAATGCTTTCAGCTGATGCAACGGAGCCTCTACTGTGTCCCGTAATATTGATTTGAATATCATGGGGCTCCTCTTCGCCCCTTGCCCACTTTTGAAGAAGAGGCTCAATATGACTCTTTGCAAAATCCCTGACATAAACTCTGTTGTTCTCTATGCTGTGCTTTCCGACATTTAAGCCTCCGGGACCGGATATTGTGTATCTTTTCTTGGTAAAGGTCTTATCCCCCACCTTAACTTTCTTGTCTTTAACGCGGATTTTTTCAAAGGTATTACCATTAATATCCTTCGCCCGGTCTCCATATTGAACTTGTATTGATCGATCAAGTTCTTCCTTGGAAACATTAAACACATTTCTGTTGCCATGCTGTCCACGGTATTCCTTCCTTGCTTCGTCAAATCCTGAACCTGCCAAATCAAACTCTAGCACATCCGCACCCGCTCTAAACTGCCTATTACCCTTAGCGTGGTGAATGGTAATCGTACGCTCTTCCTTCGTTCCTTTGTGAGCCTCATCGATATCATCATATATCTCTTCACCGAACACTTCCTTGATTGCCTGCCTATTGGTTTTCACAATCCCCATCTTCTTCTGTCCAAAATTGAACTGAATATTTTCCAGAGCATCATCAGTAAGTTCAGCCATTGTATAATCATTCTTATCACGTATCTTCTGCCTTTCATCCTCTGAACGTTTCAAATGATTATCTCTGCTAACCAAAAGTGCCTTTCTGATATCTAAGTCAACCATATTCCATACAAGCATCTGGGGATTAAAAGTTCCATCTTTTGCAAAAGCTTCCTCAAGCATATTGTCATCCGGATATTCCGTATACGACACCTTTGCATTCATAAGGGAATTCATATCATTTAGCATATTATTTGATATTTCCTGATGATTATGCATAACCGGGACAATGTAGCCTGCCATATCAGCAATCAAAGTTCCACGCTTGTCGAAAGAATCGGCCTTGCTTTCTTCAAACCTGGATAATAGTTCAAATCCCTTATCCCTATCCTGCCCTTGTGGCAGAGTCTGTAATCCCTCATAAAACTTTGTAAAGAAAGCCAGATCTCCGGGTGGCCATCCATTATCGAGAATTTTTTTCATAAATGAGCACTGTGCATACTCTGCCCCTTCCATTTCTCCCAAATCGGAAAGGGCATTCATTCTTCCTGTCAGAATATCACCGCAAATCTCACGATATTTATCAACTCTGTCATAACTAAGTGATCCAATCTCACGCTCATTTCTATATTCTTCATATATCCTGTCCAACACTTTGGACATACTCTCGACTAATGCCATGGTTTTCACCCACTTTCTACAATTAGTTCTATTGACTACTTTACAATACCTTTTTGGTGTACTGTTTTCTGTGTTTGTTTCTGAGCCTGTTTTTGTGCCTGTTTTTCTTTTTGTTTTACCTGCTCCTTCTTCATTTCTTTTGCTTTCTTAACTTCAGGTGCTTTCTTAGAAGCCTCCGCCTTAACAGTCTTATTTATATCATTGTTACTGAATGTCTTACCGTCAGCAAGCGATTTGACGCCGTTCTCTACAATCTTACCAGCAACGGGATGCTTCTTAATTCCATCTATCTCGTCTTTTGTAGGAATAATTGAACTATTCAATCTGTTGATAGCCGCATTCATGCTTTCGCCCGGCTTCATGCACAAATCGTTATTCTTAGAAAGCTGTTGCATGCGATTTTGATAAAATATTGTGCGCGCAGTATTATCCGCAAGCCTCTCCTTCATCTTGTCGGGCTCGATTTTTTTGTCATTGGCCATCTTGTTCCTGCTGTTTTCAAGATTTTGTACCTGATCCTTGCACCTCTTATCCATCTCCTCGACTTTGGCCTTAAATGCCTTATCAAGCATCTCCTGGCGCATCTTCTCAACTGTCTCCCTTATCTCCTCAGCAGCCTTAACTCTCGAATACTCATAATTGGACTGCTTCTTCTTGCCATCTTTGCCCGGAGCGCGCTTCTCCATATCATTTTCTTTTTTCTTAAGATACTCATCAGAAGCTTTATACACATCATGGGACAGTTTGTCATACTTTTCTAACTCTTCGGGAGTAAATGCAGTCCTTCCTTCCATTCCCTTCATGAACTTGTCAAACCGCTCAACTGCTTTCTGCATCATCTTGAATTCCTTAGATGACTTCTTGGCAAGCACGGTCATATCGGCTGTAATCTTAAGTTTGGCCGTCTGACTCGACTGCTTTTCGGTAAGAGCCGAATCGCCAAGATTCATTTCGGTATAATTACCCTTACTGTTGACAACAGCATCCTTCTTAGGCTTTGCTTTTTCCGGTTCTGCATTATTCTTCTTATCCGCTTCGAGAGCCTCAGGCGTCTTTATCTCAGGCATTTTAGTTGCTTCCTGAGCCATCTCGACTCCCTTTTGATATGCCTTTTTCTCCTTCTCGAAACTCTCACGTTCTGCCTCAAAACGCTTACGCTCCTCTTCAAAAGCAATCCTCTCCTTCTTTAAACGCTCCATCTCAGCTTCAATCACACGCATACGTGCTTCTATCTCTACTTCCTTAGCGCTTGGCGTCTTGCTCGGTTCCCATTTTGGAGGTGTTGCTTCAACCTTCTGTTCCTCTTTCTTTTCCGGTTCTTGCTTCTTGGCTTCTTCCTTTTCGGGGCCCTTCTTATCAGGTTCTTTTGCTTCAGTTTCTTTCTTATCAGCTTCTTTTTCTTTATTGTCTGGTGATCCGGGCATATTGACACCTCCTGTTATTTTCCAATTGCACCCACCTGCTTCTCCACTTCTTTATTAACATTCTTTTGAGGATTGTTCATGTTTACGGTTTTATTCTTCTGTGCGGCCAAATCCTTTGCCATACCTTGAATTTTTTTCTGATTATTAGCCATGTCAACAACCTTCTTAGGTGAGATAAAATTCTTGGGATTCTCAGGTGATCTTAATGAATCAACAAATTGCTTTGAATTGACCTGCATATCCTTGTAATCCTCAAGACTCATACTGTTGCCATCCTTGCCTCGTGGCAACTTCCCGCCATTGCTCCTGTACATTTGACCTATCATGGCACAGGCACAGTCCTCAATAAAACTCTCTTTATTTTTGTACTGTCCATTTTTAAGTCTGCCAAGAGCCTTATCTGTCTTTTTAAGGAATTGTTCTGCCTGTGCAGTCTTCTTCAAATCATCAACACTTGGAAAACCGGAAACAGTTACTGTAAATTTCTCCATATCGACACTGGCAGTCACGTTTTTCGATAAACTGCCGTCTGCAATTTTAGCAGCCAACTGCCGTGCAACTTCCGGATTGTTATTCAAAAATGTTGCCTGTTCTGCGACCTGTGTTCCTGCAAGATTGGTTTTTAAATAGCTTTCCTGGGAAACATCATGAGACACCCACTCAGAAAACGGAGCATCCTTTTTCTCCTTCTGGATAACTGTCAGATCATTCATAAGCAGTTTTTCAGTAATATCCTCTTGCAAAATGGTAGCTGCATAGCCGAAATCATTAGTTGCAACAGCATCAACAAGATGCTGCCTTTTTTTAACAATACCCTCATTTATTTGTCCCAAAAAACCGTGTCTACCTGACCACCATTCTCTATAATCACCATAATTTTTAAGCTCAGGATGGTCTTTTTTTACAAGTTCCATTATCTCATCTTTACAATGTGCCATCTCCTGCCATGCATCAAACTGGACATGTGACATCTTAAGCATCTGACAGAATCTTCTATCAGTACTGATATCTACCTTTGAAAAATCAACCAATTTTGCCTGTTCATCGATCATATTCTCTGTAGTTTTCTGCCCATTATATATAGTCTCAGCAATCCATTTCTGGCTTTCGGGAGTCGGATTTTGCATAGCTGTGGCTACTTTATCAAACATTTCCTGCTTCTCTTTGACAAGCTTTGTTGGATCCATAATATCTTCAAAGCTATACTTTCCTGTATTGGCAAGTGCAAATACCGATACCGATATTCCCGCAGTTCTTGGCATAGAATAATCGCCTTGGCCCTTACTGCGCATCGCAGGATCCTTGTACTTTTCTCCCCAGAATGCATGCGCACCGTCTTTTGCAGATGTAATGTCAAGCGAATCATAGAGCTTGTATTTATCGCCAAAAAGTTTCTTATCTATCAGATTCTCAATTTGAGGTGTAGCTTTACCAATGAAATCTAAACCTTCCTTGATCTTTTTGACAGCCTTAACTCTGCTCCTTGCGTAATCCGAGTTGATATCCTTCTTGTTATCAAGATATGTATTTGCAAGTTTTCCAACTTTGGTGACAAGCTCATTGAATTTGTCCATATCACCTTTGGCAACATGTTTGTTGCTATTATTAAGCTTGTCCGTAAATGCTTTGAGTTCATTAAGTCCATTCTTCAAATTCTTAAAATTAGTAGAACTTGTCCATCCGTCAACAGCTTTGAGATTACTTACAAATTCATTAATCGTATTAGCCTGCTCCTTGATAACCTCCTTATACCCCTTATTCAAACCCGTATTCTTGATCTGAAAGATTTCCATGTTATCTTCCTTGGCGCATAACCCTTGCTTCTTAAGTTGATTCATAGCATTGTCTATCTCAATGCCTACCAGCATGGAAGCTTCATCAGCACCCTGAAGTCTTGTCTTGCCGGCTTCTGTCTTGGGGTGAGGATGGATATCCTTATACTTTTCTGCAGTTTTCTTAACGGCAGCAAGTTTTTCCATATACTTTGTATTGTATTCTAAGAGTTCCTCCTTTGAGACAGTTTTCGGATCCATCTTCGGATTCTCTTTAAGAAATGTCTGAAGTTCCTCTAAGGCAACACGCATATTCTTGTGTTCAATGCTCTCTGAACCTTTCCTTGCGGCGTTCATATTGGCGAATACTATTTCCATCCGTCTTCCCTCGCCTGTCTTGATATTGTTCTTTTCACAAAACGCAGGTGCAGCACCGCTTAGCACAAGATTATCTCTTACCACTGCTTGTTTTACCGTCTGTTGATAGTAAGAAACCGCTCCGGATGTTTTATCGAGATAACCTTTCTCTAATCCCTCTTTTACAAGATTGTCAATATTTCTAAGAAGTCCATTCCTGTCAGCCGGACCTTCAAGCTTAGTCTCCTCCACAATCTCCCATGCACTCTTAAGTCTGTCCATGTATCTCTCGTGCTCCGGGCTGGTATACTTAGGCTTATCGTACATTTCGAAATTATCATATTCCAAAGCACCATTACAGATCAGCTTGCTCTCTTCCTTATACACAAGCTGATAAAAAGCCGCCAGTCTGGCCGTATCCTCAATATCCCATCCGTTCTCAAGACCAATCTTCATTGCCTTAAGCCCGCATTTGTATGATGCAGTTCCACGTTTTGAGCGTGGGTGAAAATGAAACGCCTGATTACCAAATAACTTATCTGCATCAATCTCATCATTAGCCTGCTTATCCTCAAGTGTGTCCACCATCTTATCATATAATGCAGACATAGAAACAGTCTGGTCATACAATTTCTGCCTGTATTCCAGTTCCCGTTCCGGAGATAATACTCCATTGTTCTTCTCCTTCTCCATCCAGTAATCACTCATGGTTTGGAGCTGCTTGCCGCCATCTATTACAAGCTGATGCACCGGAAGCTTATGCTGCCACTTTTCAATATTTTTCTGAAGCTTGTTATCCGCCAAAGAAGAATTAAGACCGGCATACATCGACGCATTACCGCCCGCAAGAAGATGTTTGTACTGCAGATATGCATCAGCTCCGTCTTTGGCGCTCCTTCTCATTCTGTTTGTACTGATTGTAGTCATGAATTCCTTGGCTTTCTTCCCATATTCATCATTAACTACCACATTTTTATCAATGAACTCATCAAGCTTATCCGCGCCTTTAATAACATAACTTCTATATTTGTCAAAGGCTTTCTTGTCTATAACTTTGTAAATATTTCTCTCCGTTCCCGTTTGATCCCGATACTTTTTGTATCCTTCAGGATTATATTTTAAAGCTTGTTCAAAGAGTGGCTCATCCTCATCTTCACGACCATTGATAACTTCAAATTCATACGAAGCCACCGTATCTAAGTATTCTTTATCAGTTTTATCACCTAATACACCGGCTAATAATTGTAATCCTCCGGTTACATCAAACTGTATAGTTACCTTCATGGCCTCCTGGTAATCTAACTCTTTCTTAACGTCTTCATTTGCTATGTTTTGTTCATCCTTTGGCATAATATCTTACCTCCTCTGATTATAATAATGGTCTTTAAATGTACTTAATTATGTTCCCTTTTAACATAATACCACCCCTATGTTAATCTGACATTAATATAACATTCTAAGCGCAACAAATGTGCAACTCGCAAAAAAAGAACTTCCCTTAAGAAGTTCTTTTCACATTGTCTTACCTCCTTTAAATATCACTGTTAAGCAGCAGCTTTCCTCTGTCCTCACCCCAGAAGAACACCGCAACTGTCCCCGGACCTGAGTGACTGCCTATTGTTGTTCCGATATTGAATATCTCTACCTTGCCATTAAGTTTTGGAAAACTCTTCTCAATCATATCTGCAAGGGCACGTGCATCCTCATAGCATCCCGCATTACTGATATAGCATTTACCGTTATAATCAAGTCCGTTTCTTACAAGCTTCTCCATCTTTTTGAGTGTTTCTTTCATCACCTTGCGCTTTATTCGGACAACTTCCCAGATCATAAGTTTTCCCTCATCATTTACCATCATAAGAGGACAAATCTTGAATATATTACCCATAGTTCCTGCAGTTTTGGATATACGTCCTCCTCTTATGTAATAGGTAAGTGTGGTAGAGAAGAACCAGTGATTTACCGACAGGCGGTTATTAACAACCCAATCTCTTACCTCGTCAATTCCGAGACCTTCATCTCTCTTATCAGCGGCTGCATCAACCAAAAGACCCATTCCGGAGGACGCTGCAAGTGAATCAACAACATATATCTTCCTTTCAGGAAACTCTTCCTTCAATCTGTTCTGTGCAGCAACAGCCGCACCATAAGCCTCAGAAATACCTGATGACAGTGTCAGATGCAGAACATCCTTGCCCTCTGCAAGAAAGGTACGAAAATAGTCGTAATAATCCTCCTCCTTAGGATGAATTGTCTGTGTCGTAGCTCCCGCTATCATCCTCTTATAAAACTCATCAATATCAATGGACTCTCCAAGATCATCCGAATAAATGTCCTTATCAAGCTTAAACTTAAAAGCCATATAACGAATATTACGCTCTTCAAAATGCACCTTTGACAAATCAGCTGCCGAGCAGCATGAAATAATATAATCATCCATATAATCCACTCCCCTTTACTTAATCATCATCTGCCCTTGAAAGTGAATCCAAGCATAGTCATATCATCGAACTGAGGCTCATCCCCGGCAAATTCCTCAACTGCCTCACGCATAAGCTGTATCATAGTCTCATTGTCCACATCCTTATGGGCATTCAACACTTCAAGCATTCTTCCTGTTCCGAATCTCTCATCATCACTGCGCTTAGCCTCATTCAAGCCATCGGTGTATAGGAATATACGGTCACCCGGCTTCATATCGAACTCAGTGCCCTCAAATTCCATTCCGGGAATAAATGCTACCGGTGGTCCGTGAGGTGTTTTCTCTATTACGAAATCCTCGCCTTTCTTCATAATTGCAGGATAATCATGTCCCGCATTACATGCCGTCACATGTCCTGTATTGAGGTCTATTACAGCCATCCACAGTGTAACAAAAAGTCCTGCATCATTCTTCTCTGATATCTGTTTGTCAACCTTGGAAATGACATCTGTAGGACTCATTACCATCTTGGCGTATGTCTTAACTAAGGTCTTAGATATTGCCATGAAAAATGCCGAGCCAACGCCCTTATCAGACACGTCTGCAATAAGTATGGCAAGATGATCATCGTCCACCATGAAGAAATCATAGAAATCTCCACCGACCTCTCTTGCAGGGGTCATTGCCGCATACAGATCATACTCTTTCTTGCCAACAAAATTCGGCGCCACATTCTCAAGCATACCTTGTTGTATGGCAGTTGCTATCTCAATCTCCGCACCTATACGCTCTCTCTCAGCCGTAATGGACTTAAGATTCTTCTCATAATCATTGAGATCCTTTTCCATATCTGTCATCATGTAATACAGTATCTCAAGCTCATCACCCGTATCTATATTAAGATTTTCAAAATGATTCTTATTATCGCTACCCTCTTTTTTGTCGCTGACATATACCTTTGCGGCCTCTGCCAGCATGTTGATAGGTAATACTATTCCCTTCTTAACCATCTTAGTAGCAAATAATCCTATTACAAAACCGATAGCAGAAATGAAAATAATATAAAACAAAGCAAATTGTCCGGACTTCTTAACAATATGCTTAATGTCTGTATCTGCCAGCAATGCTATTTGGATATCCTTATTTGTATCCAGCATTATACCTGATGTCATCACGATACTGTCACCCTCAGGGAAAAACGCATGAAAAGGAGTCTCCATAGATGAATCCATTAACTTTTTAACATATTTCTGATCAACCTCTTCATATTGACCAATCCAGACTCTATACTCTGATCTGTCAGGCTCGGCAAAATAAACAGTTGTTTCCGTCTCAGGATCAAATACTTCCATGTACACATCCGACACATTAGACGAATCCCTGAACTGACCAAGAACCAATTCAAGCATTTGATATTTCGAATCTCTCTCCAGATCCTTAAAATAAGCTCTGTATTCGTCTGATTTCTGATCCTTTCGCACCTCCTCGGGTATGCTTTTATAAACTTCGAGCACATCAGTTGCCATCTTTTCAAGGTCAAAAGTCTGGTCAAGTGTTGTATATGCACTCTTTGTCAAAAGCACACTATCTGTTGCGAGCTGCGAAATCATCTCTGTAATGTATAATCCCAAACTCAAAAAAAGGGATATTAATACAAATATTGATAATATTTGAGTCACCATACGAAATGCTTTTGCCTCTAAAGAGTTGCGTTTTCGCTCGTATTTATTCATTTCACGTACACTTTTTGCAGGCATATATATCTCCTATTCTAATTAATCCATAATCTATTGCGCCTTATGATTAATTATACATTGTCTCATCCTTTGGTTTTCTTTGTCCTACTCGGCAGTCAGCTTCTTATGAATAGTCAGCACATTCTTGCCATCCTTATAAGTATAATCAACCGCATCCATAATCTTTTTCACAAGATGAATACCAAATCCTCCCTCCTGCGCAACGAAAAGTGCCTCTGAATCATCTACATCATTCTTTGCAAGAGGATCAAACGGCTTGCCTGAGTCCAAGAACTGAATACATACAGAGAGAGGAACTTCGGTAACTTCACAGAATATCTCTGCCTTACCAATCTCGGGTCTGTATGCATAGGAAATGATATTTACGAATATCTCCTCCACCGCAAGCCTTATCTTAATCATAATTTTCTTGTCACAGCCATATGTAGCAAGTTTATCACTGATAAAATTCTGTACCACATCCATGGCCTCATCACAGGCATCTATAATAATAGAATTACCGTCATCACTTATAGTGTAATCAAGTTCCGAAGAATCCTCACTCTTGCCGGCCACACCAAACACCTCGCCGTCTATATGCAGTCCTCCATCCAATGAATCTTCTCCGCCTAGTTGAAAACTTTCTGTCTCCTCTTCTCCGCCTAAGTGAAAGTTCTCTGTCTCTTCTTCTCCGCCTAAGTGGAAGCTCTCTGTCTCTTCTTCTCCGCCTAAGTGGAAGCACTCTGTCTCTTCCTTATCTTCCCCAAGATGAAATGTTTCGTTTAACTCTACGTCCTCGTTCATGCTTCTCCTCCTTGTACTTATTAAAAGAACAATACTATCCTTCATAATTACCGGAATCTGTTTCCATCAAATTGTCCAATTCGTCCACAGTCAGCCCCGTGAATTCCAGTAAAATATCATCACTTTCTTCATCTGAATATTCTTCATAAGCATATCCTTCCTCAGCATATCCTTCTTCAGTATATCCTTCTTCATTCGATGTCTCATCAACATCTATTCCCATCAGTTTCTCATACTTTCTCCGAGCCGCCTCTCTCTTCTTTTCCAATCTCTCTGCTTTTCTTCTTTCCTTCCGTTCCTGGTGGCTCTCCTTCTGGATATCAGAATAATTGTCCGTATCTTTTTGTTTTTTTCTTCCTGACTTGAACAGTTTTTTTATATCAACATATTCTTGCCCGTCATCCTCGGCATCCTTTTTTACAAGACTCCTAAGGCCATGAATAATTGCCATATTCACGTCATGTACACTGTGTACCGATACCTTTCTCACCATTGCATCCGGAAGTTCTCTGTCGAACTTCTTTAGCGCAGAATTAATTGCAAAAAGTGCAAGAAAAGCTTTTGCTGTAAATGCAGAAAGTTGTATACGCCCATCGCTGTTCTCATATAATACAAGCACCACAGGATAGAATATCAACGATTTAACCACACATGCAGCAGCGTTGTCCATGCACTGCAAATTGGCACGTCTTCCAATATCCTTCATAGACTCGGATGCCTGAAATACAGCCTTGTTGCCGTTATATTTCGTTCTATAATAGAAATCTCTTGTAGTTATACCCGAAATTCTGACTTTGTGCTCACCCTCCGCAGCACCATATTTGAATGTCCTTATCTCATCCACTGCGATAAGCCTGCCATCGTTTCCCACATCCACCTGATTAAGCAACAATTTTCTTGACTCCATAAGAAGCGGATTGGCCTTATCTTTTTTTGATAACACAAACATCACCTTCCAAATTATTTCTTAGGGCCTTTTTTGCTGACGGAAAGTCTAATACTTCCATCAGACATAAATGATACCCTGATATATTCTGTAGTATTATACTGCTTAGAAGAAACAGTAAGAATAGTTTCTCTTAAGACGGTCAGCTCTTCTGATTTTCTATTCTTTAAAGCCTCCTCGTCAATGGTAATCTCACTTGTCTCAGGGTCTATAGTATAAAAATCTTCTGTTGTATTTTCATCTTTAGTTTGCTCACTATCATCAACTTCTGACGACTCGCCGTCTGTTTCATTAGCAGAATCAGCACTTGCATCGTCGCCCATCTCCTTAGCCTTTTCTTCGAATTTCTTATCAAGAGCTGCAAGCACATCCTCCGGTATCTCGCCATCTACCATATATTCAGACAGATCAATATTTCCACTCTTATAATCCTCATCAGAGATAGTCATATTTTCGATATCCTTGACCGTCTTTGATGGTTTTTCACTCGAGTCTGAAGATGCCTTCTTTTTTTCAGACTTATCCGCGCTGTCCGACTCCGGACCGTTATCCGTATCATCTCCCTGATTATCCGTCTCTACATATTCCGTAACCCCTTCTGTAGTTACCTCTGCATCAGGATCATAATCAGGGTTTACCGATATCTGGCATGAATCATAATTATCATCTTCCACATTCCATTCAATATTCGTCATATTATTGCTGTCTGATATAGTCCAGTCATTCTGCCCGTTAACGAAAACCACCTTTGCGGTGCCATCACTATTGTTAAGCATGATATAAGGATTGTCGGTCTTTTTGCCACCAACATCTCCTCCATTATCGGTAAGAACAGGCGATCCAAATATATTCAATACCATTCCCGTCTCATCCTCTGTTATATTGACAGGAATACTTACGGAAACCATCTCGGCCTCAAACCCTGACAGTTGCTTTGTCTTATATAATCTAAGTTCCGTCATTCCCGGAGCCTTGGCAGACAAAGTATATGTTGCTTTCTTGCCTTTTCCTTCATTCTTGACAAAAATATCAATAACATTTCCCTCTTCCTCTATCTGCCATGGAATGTCCGGATTATTCTTATCCTTCAGTTGAAATACAACACTATTATCCTTCTGCTTATACATACAAGGATAATTTGAAGCAGTAAAAAGCTTCACCTTACCTTTATTAAAATTGATTATTATGACTGCTAATAACGCAACAAGCACTAGCCCTGCTATAACTGCAATCAGTATTTTCTTTTTATTCATGTCTTATTTCTCCTGAATTATATGTAATGCTTTTACGGTGTCGCCTCTGTTGTCGCTTCCGTAGTCGGCACCTCTGTTGCCTTCTCCGTTGTAGCCTCTGTTTTCTTCTCTGTTGTAGCCTCTGTGGTCGTAGCCTCTGTTGTAACTACATCGCTCTGTACCCATACCCTGATAATATATACCATATCAGGCGCATCAACAGGTGAAAGTTCTATCTTATACTCTTCTGCTTCACCGCTTATGTTTGAAGGTGCCTTAAATGTAAAGCCTATGGTTGTTATGTTTGAAAGTGTTGTAGGATCTTCATCTCCCGCCTCACCAAACATCTTATATGCGTGAGCAGTATACCCACCTGTCGAGCCTGCAATCTTGATAACAGTCGACAGACTCTCACCCGGTTTACAAGTAACTAATGCCACTCCATCCTTCACTTGGGTCGTCGAACCGTTAGACCTCATAATATCAACCGTCATGGTATTATCGTTAAATCTTAATGTTCCGCCCTTCTCAAGTCCTAAAAACTGCTGCGTTATCGGTCTTGACTTGATCTTTTCGCCCCATGCGATATCACATACAACACCCGATATAGTCCAGCTTGCGTTCATGCTCTCAAGCGTCTTATTGAGAAGATCAACCTCATCCGTCTCCGTCATATTGCTGACCGCTGTATTAGTATTGTCGGTAGTCTGCAAATTATCCGTATTTGCAGCATCTGTTGTAGTAGTTGTATCAGCGGTATTTGTTGTGGTACTTGCATCAGTACTATCTGTAGTATCGGTTGTATCCTGACTCTTCACCGCTTCGTCAGATATCACATTGATATCCCGAGTGGTCACCTTCTTACCGTTATACGGTATTATGTCAACCGACATTAGTGACAGATCCTTATCAAGCTCGTGTATGAAGAATTTCACTGTAGCATCCTTATTAGCCTCAAACTTCTTATCATCACCCTGGATATACGGTGTTGCATCCACAAAGGTTCTTGTCATCTTCACACCCTTGTAATCAGTATAATTAAATGACATCTGAACCTTCGACTCTGTTCCGCTGTCAAGCACATTGGAAGCTTCAGCCGTACTAAATGTTACCGCCACAGGTGCAACACTGTCATCACCATAACACTTGTCATTGGTCGTCTTATACTTAGTAATTTTATCTGTAAGTGCATAAGACTTATCAAAAGAAGAATAGCTTCTCTTAGAACGTTCAACCGTCTCATACATGGCAGTCTCGTTATTAAGTTCCTCTTTATCCACGTGATATACAATTCCTGCCGCAGCATCCACATTACCCTTGATGTTACCATAGCCAGCTATTGAATATCCTGTTATCTCCGATACATAAGGCACGTCGAAGTTAATCTCCGCGAACAGTCCCTCCGATATTGAACTGTAACCAAGATCCGTAAGATATACATAAGGTGACCGGTATTCCATTCTTCCACCGTCTATGGTTGACTTGTAGTGGAATGCCACCGCAACATCGGAATCCTCACTAATCAAAAGCTGCTCCTCTGTATTAGCTCCAAAGGATAGTGCAATTGTCTCCTCGGTCTTGTCTATATAAGGATTGCTTACTGCCGGGTCGACTCTTAAGGTTATTACCGCTGAAGGTTGTGCAGTAAATAAATAAGTAAATGTATTAATGACCACATCATCCCTCACATGCTGTACAATCGCATGGTCGAACAATATCCTTGAATTAGAGCATTGTATTCCAAGGGTAGATGCACTTACGAAATCCTTTACACTAAGTCCAAGACTATAGAATACCGCATCATTCGTTCCGCTGTTTGCAGGCTGTAATACATCAGTCTTTTGCATGTACTGTGAAAATGGTACCCCATACTGGAAGAACATATTGACCGAGCTGCTTGCAATATTCTTCGTTGATTGTGCCGGATAAACGTATACATTGATTTTGTCATCAGCAGAATCCGGCATACGGCTTACAGGCGTTGCCCAGCCCTCTGCAGTCCATGTTATTTTATTCTCATTGAACTTAATTTCCTTAGAAGCAGACGGTGTTCCTATGTTCACATTGACTGTTACCGTCTCACCGTCACTGGCGCATAAGCTCTTAGTCTTCATTGTCCTTACATATTCCTCGTTGCCGTTAAGCTGCAAGCCGCCGTCTTCTTCTATCTCTGAAATACATACCCTTCCTATGTTCCATGTAGCAGGATATCCGTTCCTTGACTGAGCTGTAAAAACTATGCTCTGGATTGAGCTTACATCAGCAAGCGGTGGCATAATGAAACGGTCTGTGGTATTTGGTCTGAACATCCACTCCGGATCGGATATTGTCTTCATCTGCGAAGACGCCACCTTAACATCATCCGGATCAGTCGGTGCATCATACGACTTCGCCGTTTTGTTCATATACGACGCAAGTCTTGACACCACATCAAATTCCTGTTTCTCTACCTTGTTTGTGGCAGCACTCATATAATATACCGTTGCCATCACCGAACCCTCTAACTGGTAATAATCGTTGTTCCATGGAAGGTTGGTAAACTCACACAAAAGGTTATATACTCTCTTCTTGTCAGTTACCTTGCAGAGCTTAGATATCTCGCCGGCTGTTCTTGCCTTCTGTCCACGAAGACTGGCACTTTCACTCTCGTCACGGTAATCAATATCTATCCATCCCACCTGTCCGATAACATACATCATAGCCGCTCCGCCGTTAGTCTGCTGTGTAACTGTAATCGTGTCAATATTCAATTTGTCGAAAGGCTCCGCATCCGAAGATATATCTTCAGGTATGATGCGTACTCCGGTAACATCACCGTAATCACGATTGACCGCTATGGTGAATACCTCCGTTGCTCCCGAACGGAATCCGTCAGAACTTATCTGCTGGTTAGCAAGTACATAAGCACTGTTACCGTTCTTAAATATTAGCTGGAAGTAGAAATAGTTCTTAGAACCCGAATCACCGTTACCCATATCAAAATCAGGATCCTCTGCCACCTTGACCGATACATCATAAGTAACCTTCTTCTTTGCAAAGCCCCAGTCTACTCCTGTCTGATCATATGTCATACGATAGCGAACCGAAGCATAGTCCGTATCTCTCACATCATTGACAGTACGTGTATTGAATGAGAAGTTGATTGTCTGACCACCTGTAAACATTTGATTAGACATAGTTCTGGACTTCTTTGAAGATTTGTCACGCTCAACTTCCACATATACAGGATTACCATCATCATCATAGACAGGATTACCGTCATCATCATACTTCTGTTCTTTGTCCTTCTCCACCTGACTGCCGTCATCAGCTATTTCATTGCCGTCGCCATCCTCAACATAGGCATCCAGGCCCTTAAGGCTGAAGATTGGCGCTATTGTCATCTGGCGTTCTACCCAGTAATTAGTATCATTTTCATCTCTTATATACGCCCTTCTTAACTGCACATTGTCGACTAACGAAATAATCAGGTTATCCATCACCCATTCGTCATCTCCAAGCAGGGATATGTCCACACCGTTAAATGTTTTCAAATCCGGTGCTTCTATAAGAAATGATATATCACCACCGTCTCCAAGACCTGCGGCCTCTATGTAATTGGCTCCCGTCTTGGTAGGCCATGAGCCGAGGAAGTCATTGGCTCCCTGCTTAACCCTGTAGGATATTGTGGTCGCCTGAGCGCCATCCTGCTTCTCATAATGGAACATGAGAGAAATATCGTCCTTGGTTCCTGCCCTTGACAATTCACTTGTCTTAAGCGTAACCATATATCTGTCCCTACCAAATACTGAAGCAACAAGAGGCGAACCACTCTTATAGGCAACTAACTTAATGGTATCATTACCATTTGCCTTCACAAGTCTTCCCTTGGTATCGGTAGTTGTGTAGTACTGGAAAGGCTCTGCACTCTCGAACACATATTGTAACGTCGCACCTGTAAGTGCCTGTCCTCTTGAATCCGTACCACCTGAAACATATGGCATGCATCCGCCCTTATACATCGATACTCCGGCAAGGCTTATATCATCTGATGCCGTGGCAGTAACTGCCGTATTCATCTTATTTGTTGCACCTTTTATATTAATTCCTTTTTCACTTATCTTGCTCCTTGCAGTATTACCCAAATATATCTTTGGCGAAGCAGCAAGGCTTGCAAATTCCGGGAATATGCCCTGCATCGCCACTGTATCGCCACGACCCGCAAAGCCAAGTATTGTGTCATCTGCACATGTCTTCGATGCAGCCATATAACTGCTAAGTATAAATGGCATCGTGACTTTTCTGGTCCAACCATGTGTATCCTTATACTGCATTTCTATAGCGATATCCTCAACGATGCCGTTATCGCCTGAAAGCTTTGTTCCATCTGAATTAGTAAATGCTTCAATACCTGCATTTAACTGATCTGCCATGTCCATTCTTATGGAATAGAGTGAAGAATCAGCAGCAAAACTCCTCTTGACCTCGTTCTTGGCATAGTTTACGATATCACAATAGTTACTGTCATCAGCTCCGCCAATGGTTATGATGGTATCAACTCCTGACGTGGAAAATGTAAGAGTTCCTCCTCCTCTCTTCTTCACATCTGCGATCATATAACCCTCAAAATCAAGGAATTTCTGCCCTGAAACAAGACCGTACTCCTCATAACTCTTATACTTATTGACCTTATAAATGGAAAGTCCCTGTATCGTCCAACTGCCCTTATAAGATGTCTTTGTACTTGTTCCTATTATGCCTTTGTCATTAACCTTGACATCCTTCTTGTGAGAGAGAACAGACTCCGATACCAAATTGCCGGCATAGAAACTCTCGTCCTTCTCTACATCTGAGTAACTGTCCTGATCTGTCAACTTATCCTTTGAAACAAAGCAATCTGTATTGATATCGTAATACACGTTCTTCACAGTGTGATATACTGTTCCAAAATCCGGATCATATACAAACTTGCCGTTAGCATCCTCCTTAAAAGTACGCGTATATACATCAAAGTAATAGTTGACACCTTCCTTATATTCAGGTTTGGGTTTCTTTCTGTATCTTACCTGCTCTGTTAATACACTCTTATTTACAAATTCTTTGGAATTAAAATCAAAGTATCGATTTTGAAATGATTTTTTGAATGTATAATCTGTTTTTGAATAATAACAACCTTCTCCCGTAAAAATACTTTTATCTGGTCGATAAAAGGTTTTTGTATCCATATTATAGTTATAAATAACATCTTCTACAGGATTTGTGTCCAGAGTTGTACCATTATTCTTCCATGCAGTATATTGTTTTTTTGTTATAAATTCATATTTCTCCGGATAAAAATATAATAGTGTACTGCCACCCTTTTCTTGGTCACATGTATCAATATAATAGGTCTCTAACTCGGAATCATATTGAAATTTACCATTCCTGTCATTAATGAAATCCTGATTGAAATCATCATAGCGATAATTTTTTTGTAATTCATCCTGAACAATCTTCTTATAATCCTCGCCATCAATAAATTTGCGGGATTTTATATCATAATATACATTTTTTTCTGTGTGATATACCGTTTCTTCTTCGGGATCATATACAAATTTACCATTAGCATCTTCTTTGAATATACGATTATACACATCATAATAATAATTAGTATTTTTCTTAAATTGTGGTTTATAATCACTATATCTTTTCTGAGAATAATGAATAAAATTATCCTCATCCACAAAGGCTTTTGTATTGAAATCAAAGTATTTATATGTTATTCTCCAACCATGCCATTCTCTTTCCCAAAATGTTTGCTCGTATTCTGAATAGGTATAATCACCGGAATCACCATAAAATGTTACAGTATTTTCATCAAAAGAATACTCTTCATAGTTCTCTGGTGTAGTATTAGGCTCTACACCGTCATTCTTCCATTCAGAATATTGCTTCTTTGTAATAAACTCATATTTCTCCGGATAAAAGTATAGGTTTGGCGAATTATACTCATAATACGTCTCTAACTCGGAATCATATTTGAATAAGCCATTGTTATCTTCAATAAAGTCCTGATTGAAATCATCATATTTGTACTTTACATCCGGATTCTTGGTATTCACCTTTTCTGTTCCGTTCACATCACTTGTATTTGCCGAAAATCTAAGTGTAGTATCCTTAGGTATAACCTTGACGGCACCCTCTGTACCCTCATCAGTCTTAATGACGCCATTAGTATCACTTACCTCTATTTTTCTGACAACATTTCCACAACCATCTGCAATCTGCTTGTTATTCATGACAAACTGCGTGTTGGAATCATCATCCGCCACTACGTCATCATTATCTATATCATAATTACTGCTAAAATCTTCATTATCATTATCTACACTGCTATTTGTAGTCTTACTTCCATTGGAAAGATATACCTCTACCTTCACAATGGACGCAATAGTCGACTCTGTCTTGAATATATAGTCCTGTACCGTCCAAGAATCAAGAGGACTCTCCTTCTTACTATTCTCCTCATATTGGTAGTTACCTATGTTGGTTGAACCATAAGCTTTGTCAAGATTATCCCCCGCCTTGTATCTCAATATGGAATCACTTCTGGCGCCACCATCTACATTAGGGAATACGAACTGCGACTTTGTGGCTCCCGATGTATCCTTATAACGTACCACAAAATAGAGCACTGCATCTCCTGCACTCTCCCCTGTGGCAATAGTAATGCAATATGTATTAGACATGGCATTTGTTACTATGCCGTTATTCCATTCGCTCAAACCCTTGTAGGCTTCATATGCAGGAACATCTGTGTTCGGGGTCACGGAATAATTAGGCAGAAGTGAATCGGCATCTGTAGCCATTTCAGAATCGGCTGTCTGTTCGGTTGCTGCTTCCGTTGCCTGATCGTTTGATGCCCCCATCGACGCATCAGTTACCGGCTCAGTTGATGAATCGGTTACCGCTTCTGTTGTTTGATTTTCGAAGTCATCGGATTCTGTAGTTACAGTTGTAAGCGGTCCATCGTTACTAATACTATTGTTAGGATCAGCAATTTCAAACGCCTTTGCATCAAGTCCCGGAACACACGATAACAACAGGGAAAGTGCAAGAATCCCCGCAAATCCTCTTTTCCATATTCTTTTGTGAATGATATGTAATTTTTTCATGCTCTCATTCCCCATTTCATATACGTGTATCTATATTCTGTCATAGTTACACTTATTTTTATCAATAATCCGGCTCTACCACATCCACAAGCCTTATGGCATCATAATACTTTCCTACACTGTTGCTAGTTATTGTTGTGTTATTGTCCCAAAATTGAGGTTTCAGCACCCATCCGTCAAGCTCAACATTCCAGTCATACTTATCATAAATATATAACCAACCACGATCGGGAATATCAAATAAACTGTGATATACAGTTACATTACTATAATCGACATCAGTATTTGATTGACTTTCCTCCGCCGAATATGCATACCTTGCAAGGGTAGCCGTTTTGTCACATCTTATAGTTCCGCCACTATCCATATCATAGGTACCAAGTGAGCCAAATGATCCATTATATGTCTGTGGGCAAGTTATTCCAAACATCATAATATAATTATCACCTACAGTAGCCGAAAGCTTCTTACCGTCAATAGGCACTATTCCGTCAATGACTGTATAGTCCCCATCTACTATTATATTGGCGTCGTATAGCAATTTACTGTTGCTCGCCCTCTTACATGCCGCCATGATTACTCCTTCACCACGGTTCTCGATTATACTCGACTTATCTATCTGGCAGTAACTATTAGCAAACAGACCGTAATTGATAAGTGATGAACCTCCGGAAAGCATTAAGCTTGGTTCAGTCTGTGATGACAAATTGGTAATATCCGCATCTCCCATATATATATCCGACAGACAGAACAGCCTTCCCTTAGGCATGACAACAATATTACCGCCATTCCTACAGTCAATTTTGCTTTCACTAGTATCCAGGAAGGGACTAATGCAACCTCCATCCTTGACTATTATAGTACCGCCGTTGTTAATAATCTTACCGTTGTTGATTAGGTTGGTAGTAACTGAAAGCACACCACCTTCATTAATAATAATCTTGGCTCTCTCAGGTAGTATCAGACCGTCTGAACGCTGAATATGGTTATTCACATCCATATACTCTGCATTGCTGATTTCAAGAAGCTCTCCCTTGCCAATAATGGTAGTTCCACCCTCACCTGTCTCAGGATCACCGCCTTGTCCCACAAGAGAAGCAAAAGTATAAGGTGTACCCACATACCATGTAAAACGGCATTCCGCATTGCTAAAACCTGGGGCATATATATTGCGACCTGTTGTAAAAGCTCTTGCTCCTATTCCATAACTGCTTGCACTCAACTCAGATCCATTACCTCCTGCTCTTCTTACATCCATAGCAAGAAGGTAACCGCCTTTGGTCACAAGTGTGGTAGAAAAACCATTAACATCTTGAGAACTGTCGTTCTGCCATGATGGAGCGATAGCATAGTCAAGTCCATCAAGATCGGAATCATCCTCCTCATTAAGATCCGCCTTGATAACCCATGTATCACCTCTGCCGCCAGCCTCTGCAGCATAGGGCTGAAGGCAGAACTCATACTTATCACTATATATGCCATCCCCTGGCTGTGTTACTGTAATAAACGGCTCATTCTTCTCACCACCGCTTCCTTTCCACCATTTCTGAATATAAAAATCATCCTTTCCAAGAGTGCCGTCCATAACCTCGTAGAAAGAAACATCATTAGGATCCTCTGCGGCTGATGCTCTGGAAAGCACCATGCTGGCATCCACTCTGAATGTATTGCGATTCTTAAGCTTCGTCCTTAAATTATTACCTATCTTCTTGGCCCTAATATAAGGAACACCCATATTGCTTCCATTGGTGTAGAATACATCCCTGCCGAACACATTAGCATTATTTAATGATGTGCCCTGTTCATCCAACTTGATAAAAAAAGAATCATACTGATTATAGCAGTTATCATTGCCAATCTCGCTGCTAACCTTGGAACCATGCGACTCCTTGCTTGCTTTCACAAGCTTTTCAAAACGGCTGTCATACCATGTTTGGTCATAACCACGATATATATGCTTCTTATCTGCATATGTTGAGATAAATCCTTTATAATTGCCACTCGTATCCATACGCACAAGCATTGAAGGATGAAATCTGTCATCATTTAACAAATCACCTGCATTACTTTGGGTAACCTTCTCCCACTTCCAAAGTACTATTCGACCATGTGTGTCTTTAAGCACCTTCGCTGCCGAATTGACATCCTCCTCTACTTCCTCGGTCGTCTCGTTGCTTGTTCCGCCATCTGACGTAGCAAAGACTGTTGAAGGCATTCCAAAGAGCATAGAAAAAGTCATAATTCCGCTAAGCAGATATGCACGAATTCTCCTGTATTTATTGAAATGTATTATCTTATTGTACATTGTGGGTAGCTCCTTTCATGGTTACTCAAAAAGCAAAGTATAAGCAATGTATCTGAATCACTATTTTCTAGAATATAGCATATCAAGTGCAACAAAAGTGCAACCGTAAAACTATGGTCTTATCAGAAATAATCCATCAGAAAATAATATCATTGCTATATCATCTTATATTGAGAATTCCTGCAAGTCCTGTCATTTCAAATACTTCCATAACATTCTCATTAACATTTGTCACCATCAGCTTACCGCCTTTTTTTACAAGTTTCATATAGAGATTACGTATACTTCTAAGTCCTGCCGATGATACATACTGCAGATCCTTCATATTAAGGGTAAGATTTGTGAATCTGTCAGCCATCTGCAGAAATAATGCCTCTGCATCCTTTGCTGTCTTAGTATCCAAATCGCCCGCCAGAAGAAGTTCTCCGTCATCTCCTCTATTCACTAATTTTACGTCCATAATATCTCCTCCTTATATAATCAAATCTACTTTATAATGCTATATTTAATAATCCTTTTAATTTGCTTTCTTGCGTTTTCCCTTGAGATAACCTGCAAGTTCTTCAAGAGTAATCTCCATAACAAACTCGCCAATGTCTTCCATTCTCTTCTCAAGATCCATATCGGCATACTCCTCAGCCATGGAATCTAACATTTCTGCAAATATAAATGGTGCAGGCGTGTATTCTTCATCGTTATCATCATCAAAGAAGAATTCATCATCAGGAAGCTCGAGCTGACTATCTTCACTTCCGTCATCCTCAAATTCAATATCAGACTCTTCTTCAAAACCATCTTCGTCTCCGGTCTCATAATCATCATCGAATCCGAAGTAACCGTCATCACCAAATGACTCTTCTGACTCAAAGCCTTCGCCTGTCTCGTAATCTTCCTCTGTGTTATAGCCTTCCTGGGTTCTACCAAGATCTTCGCTTGCCATCGGCATATCTGAGCCTGCAACAGCTCCTGCCACACCTGCTGTACCTGCAGCACCGATTCCGGCGCCAAGAGAAATCCATTTCAATTTATCTTCAAGCTCTCTCTCCATCTCTTCACGGACAGAAGCTTTAAATTTGGAAATCTCCTCGTCAAAATAAGCCTTAGAATACATTTGCCCATCCATAACCGGAGCATCATTTTTCTTTCCTGATACAGGTGTATTGTCAACATGCTCGGCAACTGCAGTCTCTTCAAGGCTTATTCCACCAAAGTCTGATAACATCTTACTATCATCATATTCTTCACCTGTAGTCTCGCTAAAGCTTATTCCACCGAAGTCTGATGTCATCTTACCATCATCATATTCTTCACCTGTAGTCTCGCTAAAGCTTATTCCGCCGAAGTCTGATGTCATCTTACCATCATCATATTCTTCACCTGTAGTCTCGCTAAAGCTTATTCCGCCGAAGTCTGATGTCATCTTACCATCATCATATTCTTCACCTGTA
>SVEQ01000003.1:288323-292466 GCA_015057325.1 Lachnospiraceae bacterium
CTTCACCTGTAGTCTCGCTAAAGCTTATTCCGCCGAAGTCTGATGTCATCTTACCATCATCATATTCTTCACCTGTAATCTCGCTAAAGCTTATTCCGCCGAAGTCTGATGTCATTTCGCTATCATCATATTCTTCACCTGTAGTCTCGCTAAAGCTTATTCCACCGAATCTGCCCATCGCCATCTCATATTCCTTACGGTCGACTGCTTCTTCTGCTTCCATAAGCATCTCCATTGCGGATCTTCTCTGACCTTTTCCGGAAGCCTCATTCTCTGACATAAGTTGCATAGCATCTTCTTCACTAATTTCAGAGAATGTAAGTGAACTTACCTGCTCTACGTTCTCAGAAACAACATTCTCGTACTGAGCACGTTCAAGAATATTAGCGTCATGGATACCTCTGCTTTCTTCAACAAATTCCTCCCATACCTCTTTACCATCTTCACCTGAAAAATAATTGCTCTCGAAGTCCATATTCTCAAACATATCCACCATTGAAGACGGCACTTCAACCTGGAAGGATGAACGGGACATAGGACTCATAATGGTAAATGCCTGGCCTCGCTTTGCACTAAGTATATCTTCCTGCTCTCTCTCATTTATCCCACCCGCTTTTTCATAAAGCTTGCAAAGATCTTCCATATCATTAGGAGCAAGACCGAACACAAAACTATACTGACACGCGTTAATAATAGCGGAAGACTTTCTTGCTATCTCCTCGCTTCCGACAAAGTCCTTGATGTTCTGAGTAATAACAATCTGCATACCATTATATTTACGGATACGTTTTGCTAACTGGAACATAAAATCAAGGGCTATCGGGAACTTTGTATCAATAAATACATGTGCCTCATCTATAACAACCACAATCTTACGTTTCAGACCGTAGCGTGTGTTGTAATCCCTGTTTTTAATTATCTCATTGTCTATGTACTTAAGTACCAATAACATCTGCGCATTGGCAATAGTGGTATTACGATTTGCAAGCATAGACTGGAAGTTAAATACCGAGAAGTTTTCGTCCGTTGTTATAGTGGACGGTCCGTTCCAAATATTAGCATTTCTTCCTCCCGTAGAGAACTTGGCAATGTAATTAACGAGCGATCTTAGCATCTGTCTTAAGTACTCGTTGTTAGTTCTCTCAAATTCTGCCAATACCACATCATAAAGATCATCAAATATAGGATAATCCTCTGCGGTGAATTTTGACAAATCCGTCTCGGGAGTTATACCGAAATTAAGATAAACTCTCTCTATAAGTGAGTTAAGATACTCAAGAGCATCCTTATCTATATCAGGAAGTATCTGTCTGAAGAACTCTTCAAGGAACTGAAGGTGTGTAGCAAAGCTTCCTCCCGGTCCTCCGCCTTCTGCACCTGCCTCATCATCATCAAGTGCTGTGATAATATGAAATGGGTTAAGCCTTCCGTACTTGGCATTACCCACGTTAATTACCTTACCATGCAGATTATGCGCAAGTTCTGAATACTCGTTCTCAGGATCGAGAATAAATATCTTTGAATCCTCAGACGCAAGATTAGAAAGAAGGGACTTGGTAGCATATGACTTACCTGATCCGGACTTACCAACAATTACCATATTGGAATTGACTCTCTCAGAATCTCTTCTGAAGAAATCTATAAATACCGGAACACCGTCTGCAGATCCTAACTTGATACCGCCCTTATCTGATATATGGGCAAATATCCACGGATACATTCCCGCAACAGTATTGGTTGGAATTCCTCTTGCATCTTTAATAAGTGGATCGTAATTAGATACCTGCGATCCGATAAATGCCTGTATCTGCATGAAGTCCATTCCCGACATACGCATTCCTGCTTCGGAATAACTTCTCTTAAGTGTCTTCTTCAAATCTGCCACCGGTGGAATCTCTGAATTAAGTTTTTCTGAAAGATACGGATCCTCCGCAGTCTTATTAACATCATAAGCCGTAACATAAATATTGGCAGATATAAGTGACTCATTATCCTGCTTAAGCGTAAAAAGCAAGGATGAAAGAGTATCAATATGCTCCTGTAACTCTAACATCTTTGAGTCAATGCTTGTATTCATATACTGTCCCCTAAGTTCTGCAAGGGAACGGTCAATTGCCTTTATTGATTTGGTATTGTCAAGAGGTGAAAGTTTAACAACGACTTTGGTTGCAGGAAATGACATAACTCCTGCCATCCATGCATCTCCAACCTCTGAAGGGTAACTTATTACTCTTAAGTTGTGGGTAATTATATTGTTGACCTCTATCTTGCGCATAGTAATCTTGAGATCCTGCGGCATTGCCCACGATGCCCAGTTCTCCGGAGCAATCCTGTCGATCTCTTTCTCGTCAAAATCAAGGCTGTTAGAATACTTAAGGAATATAGCCAACTCCCTGTCATAAAGTCGCCTTACCTTAAGTTCTCCCTGCTCCAAACTCATTATTGCCTGATTGGTCAGTGTCTCAAGTCTTCCTTTGTCACTCTCAAAAAGTGCAAAATAGTAGAAGGATTCAATAACTCTCTCATCATTACAAAGAGACCGCACCTCATTGATCCGGTCATACTGTATCTCAACCCTTGATTGAAGCTCTTCCTCAGAGAGCATGCCACTCTCGTAGGAACGTTTCAACGCTTCTAATTTTTCATACTCTGCATCTAAGTATTCATCATACACAATGGGACGCTGCAGTTTGATTATGTTGGCACCATATTCTCCCTGCAGACTCCTTAATACCTTACCAAAACAATCTTCAATTGAATTATTTCTTCGATGTTTTGAAAAGAACCTGAACTCAACGGGATCTATCTCTATAACCGTTCCGTAATATTTATCAGCATATTCAATGAAACCGTCTTTGATATTGGTAAAAGGCATAATATCTGCCATATCCTCAAAATCACCGTTCTCATTGGCTTGCTCCTTCTTATCCTTCTTTCTCTCAGCCGAGCGTTCAGCCCTTGCAAGCCACACTGCATCCTTCTCTTCCTTGGTAGCAGTCTTGCTTTTTAATATCTTGTCTTCTTCCTTGATAAGCTCCTTGAGCCTTTTCTTCTTTTCTGCAGGACTTATCTGTTCTTCTTCCTCTTTGCCCTCTTCTGCGGCTATCTCTTCAAGACTTTTGAAGAATTCCTCCGGCAGATTCTTGTTAGACATCTGCACAAGCGTTCTGTCATCATATATTCTGGAATATCTTCTTGGATATGCCCTGTATCTTATCATATGCCATATGAATACATACATGGGTTCATCATCAAACCTTACGATAAGCACGCCAAATAACATTGCAATTATTAATGCAATAATCCATCTGCCGGGAAGAGAAGATACAGCACACAAAGTAACTGCTATAAGACCAATCAGTCCTATAACCACATCTCCTAATGTGACACCTTTGAATAATTCAATTTTAACTTTGGTTTTCCCTGGTATTAATCTCATATTCGCTACCTATCTGTTATATATTTGAGTCTAATTGCGCATAGCAATAAATTTGGAAGATTATTATTTCTTATCTGAGGTGTTAGGCTTGTTTTCAGTTCCCGGATGAAGAATTTTCTCCCTATCCGCCTCAAGTTGAGCTTTCACCTCAGGAGGTGTCTCAAAATTAGGTGGTTGCATCGGAGTGAATGGTTTATTGGTCGGTCCGGAAGCTTTATTTGAGTCACTACTTTCAGAAGTTCCACCTGAACTTGGTGCACTGCCACTATCTGAACCACTTACCTGTTCGACCTGTTTTTCAGGAGCGCTGTCTGACGATCCGGAATTGTCACCTGCGTTGCCGCTTGAACCGCTTACCTGTTCGCTCTGATTTCCAGGAGTGCTGTCTGACGATCCGGAATTGTTACCTGCGTTGCCGCTTGAACCGCTTACCTGTTCGCTCTGATTTCCAGGAGTGCTGTCTGACGATCCGGAATTGTCACCTGCGTTGCCGCTTGAACCGCTTACCTGTTCGCTCTGATTTCCAGGAGTGCTGTCTGACGATCCGGAATTGTTACCTGCGTTGCCGCTTGAACCGCTTACCTGTTCGCTCTGATTTCCAGGAGTGCTGTCTGACGATCCGGAATTGTTACCTGCGTTGCCGCTTGAACCGCTTACCTGTTCGCTCTGATTTCCAGGAGTGCTGTCTGACGATCCGGAATTGT
>SVEQ01000003.1:292476-292608 GCA_015057325.1 Lachnospiraceae bacterium
GTTACCTGCGTTGCCGCTTGAACCGCTTACCTGTTCGCTCTGATTTCCAGGAGTGCTGTCTGACGATCCGGAATTGTCACCTGCGTTGCCGCTTGAACCGCTTACCTGTTCGCTCTGATTTCCAGGAGTGCT
>SVEQ01000003.1:292618-292699 GCA_015057325.1 Lachnospiraceae bacterium
CTGTCTGACGATCCGGAATTGTCACCTGCGTTGCCGCTTGAACCGCTTACCTGTTCGCTCTGATTTCCAGGAGTGCTATCT
>SVEQ01000003.1:292709-306660 GCA_015057325.1 Lachnospiraceae bacterium
CTGACGATCCGGAATTGTCACCTGCGTTGCCGCTTGAACCGCTTACCTGTTCGCTCTGATTTCCAGGAGTGCTATCTGACGATCCGGAATTGTCACCTGCGTTGCCGCTTGAACCGCTTACCTGTTCGCTCTGATTTCCAGGAGTGCTATCTCCACCTCCGTCACCGGAATGCATGTCCTCGTATGCTTTAAGCGTTTCTTCCATCTGTCCACGCTCACCCGGCTTAATATCGTCACCATTAGCATGAAAACCATTCTCTGCCATAAACGCAAGATCTCTCTTCATAGCCTTATAATCGTGATCCTGCATCTTAGCAGCCTTTTTCTGAGCTTTCGCCTTATTCGGAGGTCCTGCCTTCAATTCTTTCTTATGGAATGCAGCGGCAGCATCTTGCTTATTCTTCTGCTGCTTGTAATCATTAAGAGCTGCTGCCTTAGCATTCTTCATATTCATGCCTTTCTTCATATGACCTAAAGTACCCTTCATAACAGCAAGATCCTTGGCACTAAGCTTCTTGCCGTCCATTCTTCGACCGGTCTCTTGTCCATGCTTAATGGCATTATCAAGCATCTTCATATTCTTATTATGCTTGGCCGCAGCTTTTTCTGCCTTCTTTGCATTCTTCGCTCCGCCACCTTTTCCGCCACTTCCGCCGCTTCCGCCACTGCCTGCGCCTGCAGCTCCGCCACCGCCTTTGCTGGCCTTCGCCGCTTTACGTTCAGCCTCCTTCTCCGCTTTCTTCTGATTACTCTCAGCCGAAGCAAATGGCGTATTTCTATTCATAGCTTTACCGATTGCCGATTCACCGAATGCCTGTCTCATATCACCTGCTGAGATAGCCTGCATTCCTGCATTGTCTGCGAGTATACCGGTGAATATTCCGTTAACCTTACTTATTGCCTGTACTGCTGTGTATGTAAGCACAACCTTAAGTATCACTGTAAGAAGGAGATTGAGAAGTTTGGCTACAATATCCGCAGTACTTTTAGTAGATTCCCAATCCATAGTGGTATCCACCGCAAGGGACGGGTTCCATATTATAGGGATAAGAAGCAAAAACAGTCTTATAGCTACAACCATTCCTACCACTCCAAGCAACTGTACCACAAACGCAGTAGTCCATTGTTTGAACTTACCGCCATCATCCATAGGCATAGATGCAATGGCAAGAGGTGCAATGAGATACAATGCAAGAAGATTGAATATTCTTACACCACATGTAAGAATTACAAGCATCATCTCCATCGCAATATAATAACCTGAAACGTACACTACAATATAATTCATCTTAAGAGGACTGAATGAGAACACTTCTCTTACATC
Source organism: Lachnospiraceae bacterium (assembly GCA_015057325.1). Classification (GTDB taxonomy): domain Bacteria; phylum Bacillota; class Clostridia; order Lachnospirales; family Lachnospiraceae; genus CAG-590. The sequence continues at coordinate 294,034 of SVEQ01000003.1, forward strand.
ACTCTTGCTATACATGTCCTTAGAACCGTAATAAAATGGTGCTCTGATATTATCAAAAAAATCAGGATTCTTATTATATACATCATTTCTTGCAGCAGCCGTACCAATGGTGCCCATAGTACCCGAAAGAAACAGGATTCTGTCAAGGGTAACTCTTCCCTTATATTCCTCCGTCTTTCTCTCCGCCGATTTAAGAACCTTGATATTGGGATTGGCTTTGATAATCTCCATGGCATCTAAAATCGCATTGGTAATACCATCATCATAGGAATCTAATGTCGTCTCCTGATTGTAATCGTAGGCAGTCCCCAGTTCCTCCATAATACTCTGCCATGTTACCACCTCATTATCATTCTCATCATAATCTTCATAATGATAGTTAAATACGCCCTGATCACCAAGATATTTTAAGTCTGTTCTGATATCATTATAACAGGCATTAAGATTATATCTTGACCTGTAGGATGGATTAAGTGAATAATTACCGATAGTATTAAGTATTCTTCCCATAGCTCCATACTGTTCCTCGGTAAATGTTATGGTCGTTGAACCCTTTGTCAAATCTTTAGATAATATAAATGAATCCGATACAGCCTGTAATAATACATTAGTCGTCCAAATAGACGCAATCAATATAGCGTTCATTCCAAATATAAGAAGTATACTCTTTATTAGATTACCAATAATGACGCCCATAGTCATACCTTGGTACTTTCCTCTAGCATCAAACATCTTTCTTATAACGCTAACGATGGCAAATGCAAATGCAAACACAATTCCCACCATTCCAATACCCATATATACGCCCTTTACAGAGTCATGGTTAAAAAAAACATTAATAAGTGAATTGGGTTTGCCGTTATACACCACCGGAGATTCTCCGGTAAAGATCATCATCATATACTCAAGAAGCTTCATACAGTAAAGTAGAGCAATCTCTATGTAATAGAAAATTGCAAACACATAATTCTCAATCAGGTCAGAGAAGAAATCCTTGATTGCTCCACCTATATCTATTAAGAACATTGTTGAATTGATAATCGGTACAAATGTGTTCATACGTTTTCTCCCGTTCTTGTGTTAATTAATATACTCTCTATCAAAACACTTAACTTATACTTCTTGGTTTCCTGTAAATACTTGTTATCTAACCTTAAGATTCTTTTTCGTGAGTGTCAAAGTAATTGCCAATCCCACTATCAATAAAAGTACAAATCCAAAAAACATCCATGATTGAATATTAAGATATACCAATATCTTGAACTGCTTTTCAACAGTATTACCGGCCTCATCACTGACAACAACTCGATAATCACCATTTTCTGTAATCTGCGATTTCATATTGAGTTTCTTAACCTCGCTACCGGATATTACAGATACCGTATCTCCCTTTTGAAGACCTGTTATGGTAACCGGGCCTTTGGCTCTGTTATTCTCATCAAGACCTTCAAATATAACCTGAGGCGGAGTGTGATCTATGGTAACAATCAAAGTATACGTAATGCCGTTATCCGAACATATATAATTGATGTTATAAGCACCTTCTGTCGTCATATCCACAACACCATAATCATAGGCTACGGCATTGCCATCAACAGTCACATTTCTGACACTGAACCCTTTTGGCATATTATACTGATTAACAGCTCCTGTAATCTGATTAAGAATACGAAATCCCATAACCTGACCGTCACTTCCAACATCACCGCTTACGATAGCGTAGGAGCCCGGTGCATTTATCACTTGTGGAAATTCATCTAAAGGTTCCCCATCCTTATATAACTTCACATTGGCATTCTCGCTTAATGCAACATTTACATCTCCTGTTACTATCATGCCATCAGCCACACTTACGCTTACGGAACCGTTATCAATGGAATAAATGTAAAATCCTGTGGCTCTGTCATAAATCGATCCGTCAGATATATTGACTCTCTGGGTAGTATCCTGTGCTGCATTTTCTGCAACAGGGTTCTTAGTAAACATATCTATCGGACCATCATAATCAAAATTATCAGACGAAGCTTCCGTACTGTCGGTTGCTGTATCATCCACACCGCTTGTATCCGTTTCTTCAAGTACGGTTGCTGACACAATGCTTAAAGATGTCTTTGCACTAAGTACTCCCATTACAGCCGGCACTACAAGCAATGCTGTCACAGACATTAATCCAATATATAATTCAAAATCTGTCATTATGTTTCTTCTCATTGTTAACTCCCTCACGAAGCCTCATTCTCGCCTTCTTCATCCTCTTCTTCTCTGCCAAGTACTATATTATTTCTCTCATCCAGGTCATAGAATACCTCGTCAGCCCTAAACATATGGCTCCTGAGTTCTTCCATATCCATACGTCCCATCTTATAGAATGGGCAAAGGTAACTTGGTGTATATTTGGTCTTTAACGGATAGTTACCGAATGTAACTATAATGGCATTACCGGTACTCTCCTTGTTGTTAAGCATCTGTAATTCGGATGGGTAGATAAGTGGTCTTACCTGAGTCTGTGATGACAGATTCATCTCGCCTGCCTTAGCTCCAATGGATGATGACGTAGATGTAGTACGCACTGTCATGTTACCGCATAGCTTAGAGAACTCCTCACAAGTTCCTATATCATTGGAACCGATGAACATCTTCATACCACAGTTAGACTTAACGATATCAGCCACCTTCTCACCATATACATTGTTAAGCTGTGAGTAGGACTGTACCACCATATTGAACCATATTTTTCTCGAACGACCAACAGTGATCATCTTATCAAATTTCTCTATCTTAGGCATATTACCGAACTCATCAAGTATGAAATATACATTTCTTGGAAGTGAGAGGTCCTCCCTAGCCGAAGCAACCTTGATAAGTGCTTTATACATACATAGTATAAATACTGCCGCCAATCCATGTCTTGTATCCTTCTCATCAGGAATTTTCATAAAAAGTGCCGTAGGCTCATATGCAAATTTCTCAGCCTGAACATCTGTCGCTGAAGTAAGACCGCAAAGACCTCGGTCATTGAACATATTAAGCTTGTCAAATGTTATTGACATATACGAAGAAAGTGTTGTATCTGCCGCAGAAAGCACCTGTCTTGAAAGAGTGTATGCCTGTGACAGTTTGCTTCTGCCTTCAAAATAATCCTTCAGTGCAGCAAATTCATTCTCCGAATTGGTAAGCGCCTTGTTGAGATTGAAGAAATTGAACTTGTCTCTTGTCATTCCAAGTCTCTCATCTTCAGAATCCTCTAACATAGCAAGGCATGTACTCATAATAATTGAACGTGCACCCTTCTCCCATACAGGATCCTTCTCATTCTCAATAGGACATATAACAGATATAAGATCATTAAGATCCTCGTACATTTCATCATAGTAACGCTGTCTCGTTACCGACACATCATCCTGACAATGGGACATATCCGCATAAGCCTTACCGTCCCACTCGACCCACATGCTTCCTTCCTCTGCTTCTCCATCCATCCTTTTAAGATCAGGGTAGTCAGCCATATTGTCCTTGTGCATCTTGATACCCTTGCCGGCATTCACGTATTGCTGATACATATCCCATATTCCATCGAGTGGATTCCATCTTGAAGATGAATATGTATCACGCAAATCAAGCAAAAGCACATTATAGCCACGTTCCTTAAGAAAGCCTGAATGCAAATCAAAAAGCTCACCCTTAGGGTCTGTCATAATCATAGAACTTCCTGCTGACGTAGCACCCAAAAGCTGTATCATAGGATTGATAAATGTTGTAGTCTTACCTGAACCGGTAGCACCGATTATAAGCGAGTGGGCTCCGGGAAGAAAATTGACATCCAACATCTTCTTCTTGTTAAGAACAGCTCTTACCGGTATACCATCCTTTTTCACATTAATAAGATTGCTGTAAGGATTGCCCGGGAAATACTTATCCCTCTCCTTTTCAGTAAGGAAGCGGCTGTTCTCAAGAGAACCCTCTACTCTATCGGCGGCACCCTTCTTACCAAGAAGACTTCCGCCTGATGCTGTTATCATACGGTCAAGATTGTTACCGGAAAGAAGATATAAAACAACCAAGACAGCACCGGCAGCCGCACCATAGAGCCACGTCTTTGCCGATAACAGCAGTGACAAATCTATCTCACTTGGTTGACCCTGCATAGATGCAGATATCATATCCGGGATTGAACGAATAAGGAATCCCACCGTTCCGGCCACAAATAAAAATATTAAAATGTACACTATAACCTTCACCCACGTCTTCATATAGGAGTACCTCCGAATAATTACGTTATGTTATTTCCTCTTAAGCGTCAAACACTCTTTTTATCTGACAACTAAGAGCAGATAACATAGGTACAAAAATACAACTCATTGGTCAGAGAGCAATCTCTGACCAATGAATTATGTGCCGACCAATATATTATTGAGCCTGTGTTGTTGTCTGTGTAGCTGCGCCGCTTGTAGAGTTGGTCATCCAAGTCTCAAGTACAGGAATACCAAGTTTAAGTACAACCATAAGTACAAAGATAAGAATATAACCAATAAGGAATGACTTGATAGACTGTTTACGTTTTTCTCTCTCCTGAGGCTCCTCTGCTGTAGCATACTTGAAGCCAAGAAGAATCGCATATACAGCTCCACCTGCTCCTACGAGAAGAAGCAATGGATTGATAAATGAATTAATAAGACCGATAACAGGATTAACTACCGTATTAAGATCAGCACCCTGTTGTGCTGCAAATGCCACTCCACTGTATGCAAGCACAGCAAAAGCTGCTACAAGTGTAAGTGTGCAAACCTTCATCATCTTGATTCCCTTAGGACTACTTAACTTTTTGATCATTTTCTTCATAACTTTTTCCTCCTTAATATGAATAGATTTTGATCTGAGGGTAAACCATCCCCCTAAACTTTTTTGATGTTGCAATGCACGAATTCCGTCCCCATTACAACCTTCTTTTAAAGATTAACACACAAAGCGCAACAAAAGTGCAACTCACATTTACTAATCATTGTCGGATTTCATAATTAGTTCTCCGAGTGTCATTTCAGCCCATGAATATTGAGACATATATTCAGCCTGAAATGAGTTAATGGCATATGTATCGCCCTCAATATAATTATAGTAATCACATTCTATCTTCGAGGCATCTATTCCATACGAATTCCACGCCTTCACAATGACGTCATCCGCTCCCACATTATTAAGATCTTTTTTTAATTTAGAAAAATACGTTCTTAACATACTCTTTGATGTATTATCTTCAGTTCTATCTTCAAAAAGGACTGCACACAGTTCGTTATTGGTACACAGTGCTCCACGTCTATCGACAAGATAAGCTAACAATTCCTTACACCTTGCCCTTTTGAAAACAACCGGATTTCCCTCAATATCAAACACTTCAAAATTACCGAAACACTGTATTCTTAATTTACCCCCTTCTTTTCTTCGTTCTATTGGATTTCTGAGATTATCAAGTTCTCTTATAACATCCTCTTTCTTAAAAGGCTTTAATATAAATCCGCTGGCATGAAGTTTGAAGGATTGATAAGCAAACTTCTCATGTCCTGTCACAAATATTATATTGGTCTTAGGTGATATATTTTTAATCTTAGCCGCCAGTTCAAGACCTGAAATGCCGGGCATCTCGATATCTAACCAAGCCACATCCGGTAGTTTATCCTTAATGTCGACAAGCGCATTTTCCACGTCCGAAAAGGCAACATGCTCTCCCGTAGGATCGATTTCCGTCATTATTTTCACTATTTGCTCTGCGGTATTGATATTGTCGTCAACTGATATTGTTTTCATGATAAAGCCCCCTCGTATTTACCTTCCCAATATAGGTATCCTTACAATCTGCGTAGTCCCCTGTTCCGTCTGGCTAATAGATAAATCTCCGCCACACATAAGCTTAAGCCTTGTCCTGACATTATTAATTCCCACACTTTTATGATTCTTCTGTGTGGGCAGTTCAGTTCTTTCGCCATGTCCGTCATCAGAAACAGTTATAACATAATAACCCTTATCTATCTTAGTACCTATAACCACACTGTCCCCCTTAGTGCTCATTCCAATGCCGTATTTGATGGCATTCTCCACAAGAGGCTGGAGGGTAAGTGCTGGAAGAGAAAAATCTGTAATCTCAAATTGTTTCACTAGTTCAAAATCTCTTGACTGTGTAATCAGCGACAGTTCCACAAACAAATCTACATGCTTCATCTCTTCAAGAAATGGTATCATTTCTACACTTGTAAGATTTTCGAGATTCTTCCTTAAGTAGCCCGAAAAATTAAGAATTGCAAGCTTTACCTCCTCCGGTTTTTCATCGCATAAAAGAACTATCTGCTGTAATGAATTATATATAAAATGCGGGTGTATCTGCTCCATCATAAGCGCCACCTTATTCTCCGATAGTAACGCTTCCCTGACAAAAAGTTCTCGTTCCACATCAATCTGGTATAGGAACATTACCACCAAAAGCAGCATGGTCATTCCGATTCCGGTAACATTAACCCCTGTCTCCATCATCCCCGCAAACGACACCGCAATAGGGAACATACATCCTATAATAAAACCAATACTAGCTCTTATGTCCTTTGACGATATGAGTAGCATGATTATAATGATCACATACTCCATCAAAAATGGCATCCATTTGACGTAACTGTCATCTATAAATAACATGAATACTATTGTAAGAAATGCCACAAGTCCCTGAAGAGAAATCCAAAACTGTCCATCCCAGCTCTGTCCTTCATCCCTCTCTGTCTCTATGAAATACAAAGTAAATATAGGAGCAACAATGGCATAGAATACATGTGCCCACAGTATGCATTTATCTGACGATCCAAACATATCATGCACAATAAAGCCTCCCGACATGAATTCGAAGGTTATTCCGCACATAACTGTAAGGACAGCCGCTATGAACCAGCCCATGCGCTTACTGTAATTCTTCATAAGCATTATCACTATTAGAATCGTAAGCAAAAGAAGCACTGAGGTGAAAACCGTTATTGTATGTACCGCTTCACGCACCTCAGATATGCCAAGATTTAATTCATACATTCAGACTCCCCCCATCTAAACATCTGCCTTTCTCCCCTGATTTAAACACCTCTGTTATATCTATACAGGTAATAACTCTTAAACACCTTCCATATATTAAAAAATATGATTATTGAGATGACAACGTGAACAAACATAAGTATTACCGAAACCCCAACAGAAATACTTACAACGCGCGGCATCTTACCCAATGATATCGTTCCTTCTGACATCAAAATATGAGCACTTGCATATAACACAAACCATATTAAGTTACGAATCAACTCCACCACAACCCAAAATTTATTCAGATTCTTAATACGACTTACGCCTAAGCTTTCCGTATTTGAATCAGTTCTTAATTCATTTAGCATCTCCGTTAAACCATTGAGCAGAACAGCAACTCCTGCTATAATAAGTAGCTTTGGAAACAAATTAAGACCGCTGTGCATAATATGAGAAAAAAAGCCTTTCCTATCTTCTCTTATAAACAATCCCGAAATCTGTCTTACCATCTCACTTATCAATTCAAACACAAATATAATCCATGCATAATTATAAGCTTTTGATATGCCATTCATCCTGTAAAGACATACAAGTGAAACAATGGTTGCTAACAGATTAAGGAATTCACAAGCAAAATAGACAGTATCCATACAGCCAAGATCTGTTATTCGTTCCATTCTGATTTCGGAAACAACCATCGAGGCCGTCATAATACTTATGTTGAATAATGGCATTATCAGCAATAATAACAACATTGAAATCGGCAATATTCTCATTGACATATAATCAAGTTCCTCTGACATATATTCTCCTTAATTACTCATAATCTGTTTTTTCTCTCAGATAACATATCTTTTCATTATTGGGTTAATGGAATACATTTCCCCCAATATTCACACCTTCAATATTATGTTCTTTTGCATATTTTTCAGATTTAAAATACAGATTTGGAACATTTCTCTTTCCGTCCAACACTTCCTGTGCTACAGACAAACAACTATTATCCGGACCCTTTGCAAGAATATATGCAAGTCTTCCTGTTCTAACAGGTTCAAACTGCATGTCAGCATATATAACCCCCTCAATAGTATTGTCAAATCTTGCACTCTCCACCCTGTTCATTACAACGCTTCCAACCGCCAACATACCGGGATAATGATCTTTTCCCGCTTCAGCCTCAATAATGCCCGCAAGCAGCAAAAGTTCAGAATCCGTATGGGGATAAGGAGTCTTATAGTAATACTGAGTGCCGTCACCCGAATATGTAACTTCACTTGAGGATGCATCATCGGTATATCCATTTTTCATTAGGAGCATCCTCTCCTCAGCCTCCATACGGGCGATCTCAGTCTCTAACTCACCGGCCAAAGCATTAGCATTATCAGCCTTTTTTCGAGCGTCCTTCATAAGTGCCGACATTTCATCTATAGCCTGCTTGAACTTAGCTCTCTTCCTGTCATATTCCACCAGTTCTTCTTCCCGCTGTTTTTTTAACTCATCAAGGCTGTCTCTTGTTTCATCGACCATATCCATCATAAACTGATATGAACTCATTTTTTCATTTATATAAGAACTGATTTTATTGGAATATTCCAGGCGATCGGCAATATCAGAATATTTATCTACATTAAGAAATATGGATAACAATCTTCTGTTACCATCCTCGTATTCCATTCGTATGGAATTATATAAATATTCCTTTTCTACAGCCATATCCTCTTCATATTCAATAAGGCTTCTCTGGGCATATTCAATCTTAGTATCAAGAGCATCAAGTTCTGCGTGAGACTTTTCTATAAGTTTGGCTTCATCTGCCATCCTAAGGCTCATCTCACGAATCTCTGACGCGAGCTTCTTGGCAGTTCCCGAATTGGAATCCGCCTCCTCCTTAATCTGCTCATACTCACGCTTAAGATCCTGAAGCGAAGACTCAGACTTATCATCTAGTGTTGTTTTGTTGATTTGTGTTGAAGAATTTGAAGATGTATTCTTGTTAGAAACCGCATACGCAATATTACTATGCAATGCATAGAACAATACACAGACAATAAAACAAAGAATTGTTATAATTATTTTCTTATATTTTTCACTATAAGATTTATCTGACAGTGATTTCCCCATAATAATCCCTCAATACATTATTCTTTATCAGTAAAGTAACTCCCCACTATTAAGTTTACCACAAAATATCAAAATTGCAAACTGCACGTACAAACGCCACATGAAATTACCACACCTTTCGTCTCTGTCTTTTTGATATATTGGCAATATATAAGTTTTGCGGTATGAATCGACCCGAAAACATTAATGTTCTCATAAGTAATGTCGGTATTATAACTACTTTTCTCTTTTTCATCATATCAACCGCATAATTAACACAATAACTTGCAGAAATTCCCTTCATTGAAAACTCTACATTTGCGTTCTCATTAAACTCCGTATCTACAGGTCCCGGACAAAGACAACCAATATAAATATTACTTCTTGATTCTTTTAGTTCCCTTGCAATTGCTCTTGTAAGACTTACAACATATGCTTTTGTAGCATAATAAGTTGCCATGTACGGTCCTGCAGGAATAATACCTGCTGAGCTAGCAACATTTAACAAATAACCTCCACCCTGACGCTTAAACTGTCGAAGCACTCTTTTCGTCAAATAGTGAAGTGCTTTTACATTCAAATCTATCATATCCAAATCCTTTGAAAGATCCGTTTCAACAAACTCTCCACAATCTCCAAAACCGGCATTGTTTATAAAGAATGCAACAGGCTTTTCTTTAATACTGTCTGCAAGCATCTTACAGTCATCCATATTGGTAAGATCTGCAGGCATAACAATGCATTCCGTTCCTTTATCCATATAGTCTTTAATCTGTTCTTTTACACTTTCAAGTCTATCCTTTCGCCTGGCAATTAGAATTATTGAATATCCTTCTGCGGCAAATCTTTTAGCAAACTCAACTCCAAGTCCGGCACTTGCACCTGTTATAACTGCATATTTTTTTGCTCTATTCATTTAACCAACTCCTTTTTAATATACACACTCTACACATACGTGTATTAGTTTCTCCATTTGTATTTTTTATATACCTTTCTTTTCTTTTTCGGAAATGCAAACTTCGCCTTCGGATTAATACCCTTAAATGCGTTTTTACCAACACCTTTAAGTTTCTTGGTTTTTACGACAATCTTTTTAAGCTTGCCACAACCGCTAAATGCCTCCTTTCCAATTCGCGTAACATTCTCCCCTATAATAACCTTTGCAAGCTTCTTACAACCCACAAATGCTTTTTCATTTATGACCGTAACCTTGTATTTTACACCGCAGATTTTAACTGTTTTAGGAATCGTTACTTTAGTACACTTCTTGTTATAAGGTCCCATATATGTAACAGTTCCACCCGTTTTTTTACCTGCTTTCTTTGTAAACTTTGTGATTTTATATTTGCCGAACGTTTTCTTATCACTAATATTAAGACCCGCGGTTAACTGACTTTGTTTTACCTTTTTGATTGATATATACTTCTCAGTCCCACTTACTTGAGGAATTGATACTTTTGCATTTACATTATTAACCTCGAAAAGACGGGTTAGCATCTCCTCAAAATCTTTTCGTGTTGCAGCAACATGAGGCTCAATTTTACGTTCTTCTTTAGGTGCATCGACTTTTCCCTTGCCAATCATAATTTGCCAAGTTGCCGCCCACGTAACAGCTTCCCATGCATAATAGTCTATATCATAATAATCAATAAAATCATCAGCTCGTCCGAAATCAATAGATCTCTTATAATTCTTAAACTCCGAATATCTCATAAGCATAAGTGCAAGATCTTGTCTTTCAATCATTTCTCCTACGCCAAATGTATCAGAGGAAATATCCGGATATCCTATACAAATCTTATTCTTCTCTCCCCATATAATCGCATTCTCATACCATTCGCCTTTAATAACATCCTTAAATTTCGACTTTTCTTTACCGACACTTGGGCAACCCTCTAACTTATACAAAGTATAAATTGCAAGTTCTCTGGTTATCAAATCACTTTGTGACACCCCTTTAGGAATAACTGCTTTTGCTCTTACGGGTGTCTTTGCTTTTAATTTTGAGCTAAGTTTTACCGCATCATCAAAACAAAGGAAGTAAATGTTATCTTCACCGGTCGATGTCTCTCCTCCAAATTCGATAGTCCACGAGTGACCTTTACATACTGCAGCCTCACTCTTTTTAACACCCTCTTTATATGTTTTAACCAAAAAAGGATTATATCCAATATCCAAAGAAGTAAACCTATTGGTAAATGCCTGTAAAAAATATAACTTAATATTTTTAGAAATATCAAGCTTTGCAATTTTATTAACTGCACAATCCAAATAAACCAGTTTTGGATTAGAAGTTACATCCAACTCTTTTATCTGATTATAACTACATATCAGTTTCTGCAATTCAGGATTACTCTTTACATTTATCGAAGTTGCACCATTATTAGCACAATTGTAAAACTGCAATCCCTGATTCTTGCTGATATCAATACTTCCAAGTCCCGGATTATCCCATATATCCAATCTCTTAAGTTTTGGATTATGTGTAACATCCAACGTCTTTAATTCATTTCTAAATGCATCCAAATGCGCAAGCTTAGGATTATTGCTAACATCTAGTGATGATAGTTCACATGTGCCGCATGTCAAATGCTCCAATTCAGGATTATGTGAAACATCAAGTGTCTTTAAAGGGTTAGTATTGCATTCAATAAATGCCATCTTAGGATTATTTGAAACATTTAACGATGTCAACTTACAATCATAACAATACACCCACAAAAGTTCCGGGTTCGGAGTGAGATCTAAGGATGTAAGCTTATTTCCTGAACACCATAAACCTCTAAGATCCTTATTGTTGCTTATATCCAAACTTTCTATCTCATTATCCATACACCACAAGCCCTGCAAATCTGTAAAGTACTCAACTCCTTTTAAGGACTTGATTCCCATACCTTCACAGTAAATATTTATTGTTAAACCAATTTCCTTTGAATCCAATGTTCCGTTTCCGTCACGATCATAATCCCTTCCGGATATTACCTTACGAAAAATAGGATCCGGAAAATTAGTCTCATTAATTACTACAGAAGAATTGGCAAAAACTACTTTTGATGAACTTATGGTTCCAATGCATAACGTAAACAAACCTATCAAAAAACAAACAAATAATCTTAATGTAATATCTTTTTTAATTAACACCATAACAACCCCTTCCAATAATAATCCATGCAGGGTAATTATAAGTCATGCCATTGCCTTTAGCAACCTTTTAGCTATCTGAGTTTTAAATAAAAAAAATCAAGCCTTTAAAATAAAGACTTGATTTTCTAAGAGCAGGGGATGAGAGAATCGAACTCCCGCCAAAGGTTTTGGAGACCCCTATCATACCATTTGACCAATCCCCTATGTACTATATAAGATTACCACAAACGCGGTAATCTTTCAAGATACAAATTATTTAATTAATGTACCTTCAAAACTTCATACAGATGATGTTGACATTGTTCATATTACTTTGGAAAAAGATAAGCCTTCGACCTA
>SVEQ01000024.1 GCA_015057325.1 Lachnospiraceae bacterium
GAAAATCTTAAAAGAATTTCAGGGTTGTTTTGTTGTTTAATTATCATTCAATTTTGTAAGGTTCATTTGCTTATAAACGATGTATTGTGAATTATGTAAAACCTTTGTTTTATAAGCGTTTGCGTCTACTTCGTAGGTACTCTCTCCAACGTCGTAGCAGATAATATACTACCACAACTGTATGCCCATGTCAAACATTTTTTTATAATTTTTTCAAAAAAAGTTTTCTCATACATTCTACCATTTTCTATAATACACTAATTTATGGTTTTTCGTATTCTGTTTTATGAGTTTTACAAACAAAAAAGGCAGTAGAATTATCTACTGCCCTCTTAAATCTCTTTAATTAATCTAATTTAAACTTGCCAACTGTATCTGTAAGAGTATCTGCAATCTCCTGCTGTGATGTTGACATGTTGAAAACACTCTCAACATGTTCTGAAGCTTCATCAATCGAATCCCTGATACGACCACTTATATCTGATGTTTCCTGTGTAGCCTCGGCTACGCTCTGAATTGCATTAGAAACCTCAGCCATAATCTGTTTGATATTTGTGGACATAACAGAAATGTTACTTGCTTTGTTCTCAAAGTTCTCCGCATCTTGTCCATACTGTTCCGCAACTTCTACAAAATTGCTGTAATCCGGAGCAACCGTATTTTGCAAGAAATCAAGCAATCCGTTAGCTGCGCCTGTAAGATCTGCAAAAGCTTCCTGTACATCAGCAATAGTATCTTGAATCTGTCCTACTGCCTCACTTGTATTGCCTGCCAAAGATCCAATCTCTGTAGCAACTACCGCAAATCCGCGACCTGCTTCACCTGCCCTTGCCGCCTCTATGGAAGCATTGAGAGATAAGAGATTAATCTGCTCTGCTATATCGCTTATAACAGCAGTTAATTCGTTGATGCTTTCCACAACCTTGGCGTTCTCAATACTCTTATTAAGTCGCTCGCCATATTCCTTTGTAAGTTTTGTTGCCGAATCAAAGGATTCACGACTTTTATTCTCAACCTCTGAAGCTCTTGCCTTAATATCACGGCTCATTTCCATACTTTCGTCCGTTTCACCGGTAAGTAAACTAACATTAGCCAATACTTCCTCAGAAGAAGCATTAACCTGCTCGGTTGCAGCGCTTGTCGTCATCATATCTTCATTTACATTAACCATTAATCGTTGAATATTCTCAAACTGACTGGTTAATTCCTCTGATGCCTTGTTAAGACGCTTACTTGAATCATCAATCTCTACTGCATAACGTGCAATTCCCGAAAGAACCTCTCTGTTGCTCTCGTACATATTATTAAGCGACGAACTCATTACTCCCAATTCATCTTCTCTATTCACGTCAATCGGATTAATTGAAAAATCACCATCTGCAAGTGAACCTGCAAAAGTCTTAACATGATTTATACCGTTAGAAATGCTTCTAACCTGTAAAACAACTATAACTATTTCGCATAGAATTGCCATAATTGTAACTATTACAAGTAGTACAAAAAGTTTCATTACAGGTTCATTTATTTCTGATTGTGGCATACGAATTATCAACTTCCAACCGGTAGCATCAAGAGTGTCATAATATAAATTAACCTCTCCCAATTCGGAAGTTTTACAAGTTGTAATACCCGATTCCTCTGCAAGTATTTTCTTACCTGCTTCTGCCATTGATGCATTACTGTCAGATGTAATGTTGGTTGCATTCATGATGACATCGTCGCTTACTCCCGCAAGATATAAGCCTGCACTGTCCAAAAGCATTGCATCACCATTCTTACCAACCTTGATCGAATCTATAACTCCTGTAACTGTAGATAATTCCATATCAACTGTTACACATCCGATATACTTTCCATCTACCGTGATTGGCATTGAACAAGAACTCATTACCAATCCGGATGTCTCATCATAATAAGGATCTGTTATATTAGCAACGGTTTTGTCCTTAACCGCTGTATAATACTCCTGATTGAAATAATCATACTCTGCATTACTATAATCATAAGTTACAACAGTTGAACTACCGTCCTTATATACATATGGACCAACATATTCCTGCTTCTCATCATACACATATGGTTCGAACCATAATCCGCTACCAAGAACCATATCATTGTTCTGAATAATATCCGCAAGCATTTTTTCATATTCTTCCAGTGATGTATCCTTGTACGTATCCCCCACTGTACTTGAAATGGTCTCTGCCATTGTAACGATATCATTAAGATACCCCATAATTTCCCAATCGGCAGCCTTAAGTTCGGATTCCATATGATAGCCTATCTGCTCGTTGATAATATTACGACTGTTAGATAAACTTATCACATTAAGCACTGACATTCCAATAACTAATACCGGCACAATTATCGCCAGCATTCTTGTACTAATTTTCTTAAATCTCATACATTGTCCTCCTCCATCTCTATTCTATTGTAAAAACCCAATACACATTTATTTTACCATACTTTACTATACTTGAAAAGCAAATAAATATGCTAGAAAACGCAAAAATAGCAACCGCTTAATTGCGATTGCTATTTTTGAACGGAGAAAGAGGGATTTGAACCCTCGCGCCGCGTGAACGACCTACACCCTTAGCAGGGGCGCCTCTTCAGCCACTTGAGTATTTCTCCTTGCCTGAATATTAGCAAATATTCAATTATAACAACTTAAGTTGTCAGCTTGCAAACTATTCAAATCTGCAACGCTTGATTATCTTATCAAATTGACTATACTTTGTCAATAGTTTATTGCCACTTAATACGGTAAGAACCCGATGACTTCTTGGTTTTACTTTCAACAAGAATGTAGTAAGTGCCTTTTGGGAACTTGGCTGTCGTACCAAATGTCGTCTCAGGATACTTCATAACATACTTCTTTTTGTATATTACCGACGTCTCGCCACTGATTATAATAGGATCAGAATTAAGCTTCTTTCCGGATGCATTACATATATACAAACGAAGATTCTTACCCTTATTCTGGAGCATTCTTGATTCGACTGTTATTGAAAGCTTGCCGGCCTTGTTATTATTAATCTTAAACCATGAAACCGTCTTCTTGCCTGCGGGAACTAATGTCTCTGTAAATGCTCCCTTTCTAAGCTTTCTGGCTTTACCTCTGTTTGACGCATTAACAGTATTGACGAAATCCACCTGATATTTTACTCCATTAAGACTAGTAACTCCTGCATTGGTTGCCTCACTTTTCCAGACCTTTGCATATACGGTTTTCTTAGCATTTATACCAATTCCTGATAATGAATGTCCACTTACTGTAAACGTATCCGAAAGAGCAGTCTTTTTACCCTCAACAAACTTGACATTTAACTCACTGTCGGTATCAAACATGAAATGAAGGATACCCGACTGATTACTTTTCATTTTGAAGTATAGTGCACATGTCTCATTGTTAAATGATGCATTGGTAAACAAATAACTTGTCTTCTTGGCATACTTTAACTGACTTAATTTTTGTATCTTGTACGAAATTGTGTAACTAGCACCTTCTGTACCTTTGATTCTTATGTAGCAAACTTTTCCTTTTTCTGCTGTATGAAGAACTGTTTTCTTATTGGGTACAGATATATCGGACGCAACAACGTTCTTATCGGCATCACATATGTCCATAAAAAGAGGTTGCTTATCTGAAGTCTTAACATTAATTGCAATAAAACCGGATGAAGATGGCTTGATACAATAATAATTATATTCTTCAGCTCCTGCATAAGAACCTGATATCTTCTTTCCGTTCTCCATATTGAAATCTGCTGCGTAAGTCCTCACTGTGGGTATTAACAATAACACCATAAATAGCAATAATATTTTCTTCTTCATACTTACTCCTGCTTTCATAAGGAAAAGTTGCCATAATTAAATTACAGCAACTTTTCTTAATAATATCTTTTTTGTTATGTACTTCTAAATACTAGTATCTTAAATAAATCTCGATTGTTGAAGCATTAGATTTCTTAAACATTGGCTTTGTTGAATTAAATTTCTTTTTCTTAACTTTAACTCCATTAGCAACTACATATACATAATACTGTTTACTAAGTTTCATTCCTTTAACAGTATATGATGTTCCTGAAACTGTTGCCTGCCTTTTGAACTTTGTGCCTCCGTTAGAAGAAACATATACGGAATAACTTTTAGCGCCTTTTACTTTCTGCCACTTAATAAGACCTGTTGATCTTGATGTAGCCTTAAGACTCTTGACATTTGCTCTTGGAACGATAACTTTCTCGGCTGTATATCCGCTGTATAATTTATTACCTGACTCATCAAAAACATATGCACGTACTTTAACCTTGAAAGCCTGCTTAGAAAGTTTTCCATTCTCTACTGCGACATACAATCTGTTATTAGCACTGTCCGGTATAACATTTGTATCATTTTGATTATTTAATGAATCTTTAGCGACTGTTTTTATTACTTTACCTTTTGTTGTAGAAACAACAACTTCATATCCATAATAGCCGTATGCTCCATAGTATATAATGTTTGTATCAACATCCCAACCAAACCAGAACTTGTTTTTTGACTGTTCGGCAAATTGTAATCCTGTTGGTACCTGAGGCGCAACTGCTGCTGATACCTTAAGCGATGGTATCATTATAAATGAAAACAATAATGCAATTATTAAAAAACTGATTTTTTGTTTTTTCATTTAGTACTCCTTTAATGATTAATATTCTTTCTTGAATACTCTTTTTGAAATAATAGCGTAACTTACTGCATCTGATGGCATAAGATTACCGTAAGATGTTTTTACCTTATTGATGTTATCTAAAGAAAATGTGTCAGTATCTACTTTGATAATCTGACCAGCTGCATTATAGAAAGCAATATCTACAGCAACCTTAACATATCCTCTTTTGTTACTATAGTTAGTACTTACTCTTTCTTTTACGTATCTTCCTTCAAGGTAAGGCTCTGAAATTTGAACACCGTTATACTTAGAATATTTATAATCTATAGATCTGCTATACTCCGGAACAGTACTCATTGTTTTTGTTAAATCAATACCTGTTTCATATACCTTTATTGTAGCATATGCTGTATCATTTGCACCCAAATTATATATATAACAGTTTTTAGTTGTAACAGGTATTCCTGCTGCATCACATAATGTATTACTGATTGTAGCACTTTCAAAGTAAACGTTTGAACTATTCTTTACCTCAACGAGAAGTGTATCTGCTGATAAAGGTGTACATGATACCTTAAATGGGTTTGATTTAACGGTTACTGTGTATACTAATGATCCGTTAGTTGTCTTAATTGTTACCTTTGCTTTTCCGGCCTTCTTGGCAGTAATGATACAATCTTTACCTTTCTTTTTAGCCGCACATACTTTTTTCTTACTTGAGCTTACACTCTTAATTTTACCACCGATAACATAAATGCTGGCTTTCTCTCCTGTAAGCATAGTTACTTTCTTTTTCTTTGTTGCAGCCTGTGCTGAAATGCTTGTTACACTAAGTGCAAGTGCCATAGCAAATACTGCTACAAA
The DNA here is from genome assembly GCA_015057325.1 of Lachnospiraceae bacterium. Classification (GTDB taxonomy): domain Bacteria; phylum Bacillota; class Clostridia; order Lachnospirales; family Lachnospiraceae; genus CAG-590. Next base: position 5,516 of record SVEQ01000024.1, read on the forward strand.
TGTCATAATCAATCTTTTTGTTGCTTTCATATCATACTCTCCTTTTAAAATGATTATAGTGATTAGTAAAACATATTTCACAAACAAATTCAACTAGTATTTTATTCTAAATTTGTTTTTTTTAATGAATTCATTTCTTGTCATTATCAACAAGTTGCTTTGAAAGCATCAACCGCTGTCTCATAAAGATTGTTTCCCTCGCTGTCTATAACGACAATTACTGGAAAATCTTCTACTTCCATTTTACGAATTGCCTCTGTACCAAGATCGTCATAAGCAATAACTTCTGACTTCTTAATACATTTTGAAAGTAATGCTCCCGCACCACCAACAGCCGCAAAATAAACAGCTTTATTTTTAACAATAGAATCTATAACTTCTTTTGAACGCTTTCCTTTGCCAATCATTCCGTTAAGGCCTCTGTCCAGAATCTTTGGCGTATATTTATCCATACGACTTGCTGTTGTCGGTCCTGCCGAACCGATTACCTGACCGGGCTTTGCAGGTGTTGGTCCAAGATAATATATCACATTGTCTGTTAAGTCAATCGGAAGTTCTTCACCTTTTTCCATTGCTTCAAACATTCTCTTATGTGCAGCATCTCTTGCAGAATAAATGGTTCCGCTTATATACACATAATCGCCGGCATGTAGGCCGGCTACGTCTTCTTTTCTTATAGGAGCCGTTATCTTCTTATTCATCTTATTTCCTCTTATTTACAAATTTTGCTGTTTAATGCACTTTTATATATGACGGACGCGTATAGATTATCAGATGTATGCATATCCTGTGTCAGAAT
>SVEQ01000012.1 GCA_015057325.1 Lachnospiraceae bacterium
GAAGGACTATGACTTATTAGTAACGAAGACCTTGGAGAGGGTCTCTAAAAACTACTACTATATAATACGAGGAAAAAATAAACATATAAAGTATGATGCCTTTTATCTTAAACACCCGCCTATGGACTTATCAAGAAGAGCTAAAATATTTGCTCCTTTTGATGCTCTTAAGGGGTTTAACGAGGCGATTGAAGAAAAAAATGTTGATGATATAATTGACATAGAACGCTCGCCATTTGACGAGAATGACATTTGTTAAAGGAAGGAAAAACAATGTGTACTAGATACTTTATGGACGATGTACCAAAGGAACTAGCTGAAATGTTAGACGTAGTTTTGCATTCGTCTTTGGCTGATAAATTCGTTAGAAAGTATGGAAGACCAATTATTACAAAAGGCGAAGTGCGTCCAACTGATATAGCACCTGTTATTGCTCCAAACAAGGCAGGCATTCAAACTGCATATCCTATGAAGTGGGGTTTTAGCAATCCTAATCACAACTCGACAATTTTTAATGCTCGTGTTGAAACTGCAAATTCCAAGCCTACCTTCAAGGACGCTTGGAATTCGCACCGATGTATTATTCCTGCATCTTACTACTTCGAGTGGGAGCATTTTAAGGGCGATAATGGAAAAGAAAAAACAGGTTCTAAGTATGCTATTCAACCGGAAGGAGCAACTATTACATGGCTTTGTGGCCTTTATCGAATTGAGAACGGATTTCCTGTATTTGTTATCCTTACTAAAGAACCAAGCGAAAGTGTTCGTTTTATTCATGAAAGGATGCCTTTGATACTTCCTCAAGATAAAATAAATGATTGGATTAGCCCGGAGACCAATCCAACCACTATGCTTAAGTATGCTCTTGATAATATGGTAACCGAGAAGGTAATTGAGAATAATAACCAGATACCTAATCAGTTAATGTTTGATGTTTACAACTAGCATTATACTTGTTTTTCCTGTTCATTACACCCCCCTCCTAATAATAAACATCTCAAAACCTACAAATAACATACTACTTATTGTTATCTTTATCCTTTTGCAATTCATTCATATATCCGGCAGTAATTATACCTGCAGGAAGAGCAACAATAGCAATTCCAAAAACGGATGATACCATTGTTATTATTCTTCCTATCGTTGTAATCGGGTATATATCTCCATATCCAACAGTTGTTAATGATACCGTAGCCCAATATACCGCATCAAAGAACGTATTAAACGAATCCGGTTCGACATTAAAAATGATAAGTGCTGAAACTAATATATAGCCTCCAGCAAGTGCACATACAGCAATAAGTGAATCCCTTGATGCCTTTAATACATTTGCTATTAATATAAGGCTTTTTGAATATCTCATGGCCTTAAAAACCCTAACAACTCTCAAAGCACGAATCATTCTTAATACCCTTAAGATCTTAAATCCTTTATTAAGGAGTGATAGAGATGGAAGGATTGATAAAAGGTCAATAATAGCCATAGCAGAAAACGGATATTTAATAAATGAAACAACGTTTTTCTTTTCATATCTGTAATCTGCTGTAATCCATCTTAATAGATAATCAATTATAAATATAACAACCGTAACCTTATCAATAACATTTAATATTACATATTCATTTTTAAAAACCAAAGGAATCAAGCTTAATGCTATTACCACTATCATAAATACATCATAAATATGACTGACAATATCATTATCTTCTGCCTTTTCAACTATTTCATAAATACGTTTTCGCATAGTATAAACCTCAAGCGCACTTTACTGTTTTATTATTTCTCATAAAAATCTATTTGGGAATCAATAAATAATTGACTTTGTGATTTGATGAAATAATAGTTTATATCGTTCACGACATTATTACTTTTATCTGATTTTAAATTCTCAACCGCATCCGATAATTCTTCATCTGTTATTGTATTATCAAGAACCTTTGTGACCGAAGTAAAAACTGAAATTGCCAGTTCTTCATCATCCGTATTTAAATACATTCTTATTTCGTCATTGTGCATTGAACCATAATTTACAATATCTATATATGTACCACCCACACTACATTGCTTAGCAACTGCATTATTAAAAGCAGTCAACCTATATTCTGTTCTGTAGTGTTCCGAATCTTTTATATCTATCTCTACAGGATTAGTTATCTTATTGTCAGCGATTTCATTGTATTTTTCTATAAAAGTGTCAATGACATCATATCCATCAATGGTATCATCTTGTGCGACATCCTCAGTCTTTTTCTGTTCAGGCACATTATTTTCAACTGTTCCATCATCTGAATTACCAAATGCTCCAATAATTAGAAAAACAATCCAAAAAACAATAGTAACTATCGTTTTTGTCTTAACAGGCCATGTATTCTTTTTACGCCATATTAATATCATAACCGGAATTGGAAAGCAGAATATCCATCCTAATACCCAAAGCCACGTATTACTTTTCTTATTTTGCTTTATTGATGTATTATTTGAACTAATTTTGTTTTCTGCTTGTGCACGTTGTCTCCCTTTTTCAAATTGGTATCCAGCCTCCTCCGCATTATCATATTGAATATGCTGAACCTCATCATCTAATAACAACTTGGTTCCACAATGCTCACACACTGATTGCTTATTGTCCTCATCTACCTTTAGTTGTGCTCCGCAATTAGGACATGTCAAATCAACTAATCTCATTTCAATCCCCCTTTAAAAAATACATTACAAATCGGAATTATTGTATAGCAATTATAAACTGCTTCATATTTATTCAACAATTACATTGCATTTTTTTGAGCAACCACTTTTCATAACTACCTTAATTGTTGTTTTTCCCTTGCTTTTTCCTTTTACAAGACCTTTATTATTAACTGTAACAATGCGTTTATTAGATGTAATCCATTTAGCAACCTTATCGCCACTTGTCTTCTTCTTAATCTTAATTTTACTACTATTTCCTACTTTTATTATTATTTTCTTCTTTGTAAGTTCAACCTTGCTCTTTAATTTTGGATACGTTAAGTTTTCAACATTACGACATCTTGAGCATTGTTTTTTCAAAATACCTTCTTTGAAAATCGTTGCTTTCTTGTTAGACGTCACAACATATTCATGACCCAATGCTGGAATTATTTCATCTTTTACTTTTCCACAAATAGGACATGTGTATGTTTTCTTTCCCTGCTCCAAACAGGTTGCTTCTTTTATAACAACAGCATTTTCAATAGGAAAATTATGTACATGAGCCCACGTTGTTGATGAAACCGCTTCAGTGCTTTCTGCAAAATCAGCATTATTAGTTTTTGCGATCACACCAATAGAAGCTGTAATATTTTCTACTTTTCCAAACAAGCCATTATTAGTTAAACATTCCTTGACTTTTGGAAAAATATCATAATAGACATTTGTTGTATTATCTGTTACTGATAAAACATTTGATGACGAATCATAGTATATATATATTGTTACTTTGTAATAATCAGCCTTGTCAACATTTTGCCAATATGCTATAGAGCCATCCCATTTTGAAAATGACGGTTTAGATAACGATGTTCCGCCATTATCTCCACCTGTTCCCGGTGTACCACCACTACAAATAGCACATGCAGTTAAACCGTTTCCTTGAGCTTCTGATAGTGCTCCAGAATAAACATGTTTAGCATTACTTAATCCCTTACAACTTTTACTATAATGATATTTTGTACCTGTAGCTGTATAATACACCGTTGTTTCTGCATAACTCACATTTGAAAAAGCAAGAACAAGAAACATCATCATACCTAGCAATAAACCTTTTACCACTTTAACACTCTTCATACCCATACCCTCCATTATAATAACTAAAAAATTATATATTAAAAAGTCTCACATGAAACGTTTTTCATTAATATCATTGATTTCTTAGCAGTTCATTATAACTTGCATTTGCTTCTTCACTTAACTTCTTTTCTTTCCATGTCTGTATTTCCTCACAAATAGCAATCATTTCGTCAACAACTATTTCAACCTTTTTAGGCTTTTCATTAGCAAGATAGGCCGTCATTCTTTTTATTGCCTTAGGACTGCCAAGCTGTTTTGCCATCTCATAGCCAAGCTCTGCAGGAAAGCCAAGTGAAGTTGTCACTAAGACAAGTTCATCTTTTGCATATTTCCATAATTCTTTGTTTGAATGCATATTACTACCCCAAAAACTTCCCCAAAATCAAGCCTATAACAACCCATATAAGCCGATATACCACACAAGCACCAACACCGATAATCGGTGCAATCCATAAAGGCTTACCTAGAAAACAAAGAAATATAAGCGAAATTATCGACACTACAACAATAATTTTAAGCATAAAAATATACCATCTGACTCTAACTATTGTTTTGCCTATCTTTTCATCATTATTATTGTTTTGCATAAGTTCCCCCAACGTTAAACACTAATTATCCTTCATAATAGCCTTTATAGGATTAACCCCTTTGCTCAAAGAATATATATAATCCGTCTCATTCTTAATGTAATCCATAAGTTGATTTATTTCTTCATCCATAAAGCCTTTATTATATACAAGCTTTAATTCCGGCAATTCGAACTCTGCCATTCTTGTATTATCCTGAAATTGAACATACAGTGCCTTCTTATCCTTTGTTCTCGTCATCGAAGAAACACTCATTTTTATTTCATCACTCATATCTATTATCCTATATCATTTTATTTTTTACGATTGTTATAATCCTTATATTTTTGTAAATCAAAAGGAGAACTATCAAAATAATACTATTAAATCTTTTGCAGTTTTTTCAGTTGCTTTTTATAAGAATTAAGCAATTTTTTTGACTTTTTAATCTCTTTTTTCGTACTTTTTATTTTTTTGGGTGCGGAATCATACTGTACCAATGATTCAAGATAAAAACGGTCCACATCAATTGACAATTGTGTAAAATTAATAAGTTCCTGTGTTGTTTTTATTTGAAATTCATCACTCAACTGTGCTTTTAACGGTTGACATAAAAAGTATTCTCTATTCTTAAGATAGTGATTAATTGTTTTTTCACACTGAACTATCGCTTTATTTTGCTTCTTTGTAACACCCTTTTTAGTAATATTATTCAGTTTCTTTATTGACTTTTTAAGTTTCTTATTAAGCGCCTTATGTGCTTTAACTAATTCATCATGTTCTGAAACTAATTCATCACCTTCACCATCATAATCATGGAAGAATTCCGACATTTCTCCATTATAATCTGCGATAGATTGTTCACTGTCAGCAATTATATCTAAGATGTCAGCGGTTCTTTCTCTTGAAGTTTTTTTAATAATCTTAGCATTAGCGGTATCATTAAAAGTTAACGTTATAATAAATATAAATATTAATGTTATTATTTGTCTTTTTCCAAATCCCCTCATTACAACACCCCCATAAATCTTCTCTAATACATTATACCTTAATCAACTTCCTAAACTCTTCCCAGAGGTCTGTATCCCTCAAAATGTGCTTATATGGCTCATATTTGCTTTAAGTCAGTACACAGGCAAAAATTGATAGCCTATCTGTTTTATACGAAATAAAGAGTATTATTTATCTATAATTCAAACTTGCTGCTTCCCTCTACGATTGCAAATTGGACATCCGTGACCAAGAGCTCTTGAACCTATAACTGCAAACCACTCATGTCCCTTACTACATTTCCACCATACTTTCTTCGGACTTCTTGAAGAATATGAAGACGGATCTTTATCATTTTTATCATAATCCCATTCATCAAGAATGTTCTTGCGCCCATTCGCAATACAATATGTCGCAAAGTCATTATATCCTTTTAGCATTCTCTTTCCCGAGCAATATGGGCATCCATCACCTCGGGATGTTCTATGATATATATTGGTTTGCCATTCATGTCCCTTTGAACACTTCCACCAAGCTTTTAGATTTGCACCACTCATAAACATATCCGGTGTTAATATACCATTTTTCTCATAATTCCACTCTTTTGCTATTTCAGGATACATTTTCGATAAACTATTCTTTTTCGCATATAAATTATATCGCTCCCTTATTTTCAACATATCCCTTTGAACATCTATATCAATTGTATAAAATCGTTCATCACCGGTAAATGATACAAGTAAATCACATAGGTGTTTAAGTGCCCATATAAAATTTGCACGATAATGGTCAAAACTATAATAGATATAATTATCTTCCAATCGATTTGTATTTGACTCTTTTATTCTAATTATTTGTATGCCTTGCTCACTTAAACACATGTCTTTTTCTACTTCTTTATGCAAATGCTTTAATTTATGATAAAACATACCATCATACTCAATACCAATCTTAAAATCAGGCAGATATACATCTATTTCCTTACCTGCAATCTTTATACGCTGTTCTACTACACAAACCTGTTCTAAATAAAACGCAACGCTTTGTTCTGGTAAAGATGTACCTGCATTTGAACAATACGGACAGCCATCTCCGTTAGTTCTATTGCTAATTTTTGCTTTCCATTCGTGTCCCTTATCACACTTCCACCAAACACTATTCCCAGAAACCGGAGATACTTTATCAGGTGTTGATATATCATATCCATTACCATCTACAAGATTTTTATTTTTTTCAAAATCCCATTCTTTAACTAAATGAGGACTAAAAGAAGCCAAATCATTAAAACCCGGTATAATCTTTCTATTTGAACAATATGGACATCCCGTTTTACTTTTGCCTGTTCTGTTACAAATATCAGTTTCCCACTCATGTCCTTTTATGCATTTCCACCAAACACTTTTATTACTACTAACAGCTACATCAGCAGGTGTCAGACTACCATTCTTTTCATAATTCCATTCTTTTGCAATATCTGGAAACTTTGTTTGCAAATCATTTATCCCAACTATAGCTCTTCTTCCAGAACAAAATGGACAGCCAGTATTATGATGAATACGTTCAGAAATCCTAGTTTCCCATTCATGGCCAAACTGACACACCCACCATACTTTTTTATTACTTCCAAAAATAATAGCAGTAGGCTTTAAGTCACCATTTTTCGTAGGATGCCATTCTTTTGCAATATCAGGATATTTTGTCTGTAAGTCATTGAATCCTGATAAAACTATTCTATTCGCACATACCCCACAGCCTTTCCCATTTATTCGATCACTTACTGTTGCTGACCATTCATGCCCGCATTTTCCCAACCACCATACTTTTTTTCCGCTACCACTTGTAACATCAGTTGGTTTCAGGTTGGCATTTTTCGTAGGATGCCATTCTTTTGCAATATCAGGATATTTCGATTGTAAATCATTAAATCCTAATAATACTCGAGAGTTTGAACAATATGGACAACCACTTTTATTCTTCCCAGAACGATTACCAATACTAGCATCCCATTCATGCCCACATTTTCCCAACCACCATACCTTTTTTCCGCTACCACTTGTAACATCAGTTGGTTTCAGGTTATCATTTTTAGTAGGATGCCATTCCTTCGCTAAATCAGGATATTGGGTCTGAAGATCATTAAATCCTGCCAATACTTGTAAACCAGAACAATACGGACAATTGCTATGTTTATCAGTTCTATGATTGATTCGAGCTTCCCAACTATGACCGCATTTTCCAATCCACCAAACCTTTTTAGCACTATGACACGTTACATCCGTAGGTTTTAAATCACCATTCTTTTTGTAATCCCATTCTTCAGCTATTTCAGGTCTTTGCGATGATAAATCATTGAAGCCAATAAGTATCTTTTTACCACAACATACAGGACAGTTTCTACCATTCATTCTATGATCAATGGACGCCAGCCATTCATGACCTTTTTCACACTTCCACCATACCTTTTTTCCTGAGCCTGACTTAACAAGATTAATATCTATATCTGTGTTTTTTTCTTTATTCCATTCGCTTAAAAGTTTCTCATTAGCATCATCAATAAATAAACCCATACTTTTCCCTCAAAACCACTGAATATGTACAAGCACCCTGATTTATCTACTACAGTCTTCTTTAATCTCTGATTTTTACAAGAATCTAATGTAGTATCGCCCGCAACCTCTTGATAACTCCACATAGCCTACGCATTAGAAAAAAGAGTCAAGCAGGTTAGACAGATAAATCTGCCCTCTCTCGAACGAGCGATATTATCATAATTTTCTCTTATTCCACTAATCCTCCATGGAATATACATTCATAAATTTCAGTTCCTTTATAATAAATTGTTTCCCTTCCCTGAAACCACTCAAAACTTCCATCTACCTCACAGTGGTAGGTATAATCACCATCCGTATAATGTTCCGGACCTCGAAACGGCTTATCCTCCGGTACTCTTAGTAGGGCTTCTTTCAAAAAATCTCCGCTAAAATTAGCACCTGTAACCCTACCAATGTAATTCATACTCCAAAACGGAATCCCCTTAACCCATAAAGCTTCTTCACCCGCAAACTTTCCTGTTCCCAAATATGTATCGTAATACATATAGTCACCATCGCTATAAATCAAATCATATGACTTTTCTCTGGTTGATGTTGTCTCAGCTCCTTTACCGGCATAAGTTGCCTGCTTCGCTTTTATTAAAAAATCAATTAATATCTTGTCCATATTTCCCTCTCAAATTGGAATTTGTGCGCGGGCTATAAAACCGGAGATAAGTTTCCATGTTAAATCTTATGTAGTCACCACTGTGATGCCCCTCAAACACATGATTTTGCACATCGGCTCCGTTCTGTCGCAGCAATTGAAACAGCTTTTCACATGCGCGATAGAACTGCCCCTCATCTTCTTTTCCATCGTCCAGGAATACTTGCAAATCATCAAAAACCGTCTGCTTCGCAATAGAAATTGGGTCGTTTTTTAGCCACATCGTTTCATCCGCGAAATAGCACTCGTCTTCGTCTGCGTAGGACAAGTCAATGGCCGGCATATGCCCGCCGATTTTGGAAAACAATCCCTGGTGCCTCAACCCTATACTTAAGGCAGTGTATCCTCCGGAGGAAATGCCGCCGATATATCTTGCCGAGCGATCTCTGATGGTATGAAATGTATTGTCGACAAACGGTATGAGTTCGTCAAGCAGATAATCTTCATACCGCCCTTTGTGGACGACGCCATATTTGCCTTTAACCTCTCGATAAAGCACGGAAGAGTTAATCCCCCTGCTGTTGTCCAAATTCGGGCATACCACAATCAGGGGCTGTATTTCTCCTGCCTCAACCATGGCATCTGCTATCTTCTCCATTCCAAGCCACTGAAGAAGGCTTTCATTTCCTGTTCTTCCATGAAAGAAATACAGAACCGGCAGGGCACTTGTATCATCAACAGCTGGACGATAAATCGCCAGATTCATTTTCTTACCGAGGATTCGGCTGTCGATTGTTTTTGTAACTAAGCTCATATTAACAAACTCCGATTTATCACTCTTTTATATTTAATAATATACCATATTTCCCAACATCTGTCAGCACACAACGGTTAGGGTCTGTTTTTACACAGTAATTTCTATTTGATTCCATTCAATGAATCCAACCAAACAAACTCCATAAACAATAGTGACAAACCAATAAAGACCCCTGCAAATATTAAGTGCCATATGAGTCCAATATATTTTTTATTTGTAAAAATCTTACCTATACCCATTATTATTCACCTATAATTACTTTTTATTTTTCTTACCGTGTACATTACGTATTGTCTTTTTCTTTTTAGTAACGTTCGTCTTTGAAGTGGGACCTGTTTTTGTGTCTTTGTTAGCATGAAAAGTTGCTTTCTGTCTTGGACGAATCAGACATTTTTTTCGTATGATGTAATCATATCCGAATACATCACGTTTCCTTTCATATCATACGTTTCCTATTATAACCCAATACATTAATATACTTCTACCAAAATCATTCCTATCACGATTATTATCGGAATACAACAACATGCTATATCAGCAATCTTTCCTTTATTCAAGGAATCATTTTTGTACAGAAACTGCTGGGGATTATCGGGATTAATCAACAGTTCAACTATGTCACCAATTTCAAATGAGACAAGACTGGAATAATAAGCTGAATTAATAATCAATTGCCTTGCATCATCAACGGATTCAAAAATTGGTTTATAAACCATGCCTCCGCGTGACGTCTTTTTCTCTAATACTTCTGTAACCTTAACAGTCAATTCACTTGTGCAATTCCGCCTTCTTCTTTTCCATTTGTTGTATTTTGCTACACACAATGTAAGCCATGCTGATAAGAACAATACTCCAATAACAATCTCAAATATATGCACCTTTATTGCTCCTCTCTAATTATCTAAATAAGTTGTTTTTAACTGTGGTTAAAATGAACCTATTACTTCTGCCATTACTTTTTCCCCGTTGTCTTTAAGCCATTTCCTATACGTCTTATATTCCGGCAAAACCCTGGCAACATTATCCCAAAACTTACTTGAATGATTCATTTCAAGTCTGTGACAAAGTTCATGCACCACAACGTAATCAAGAACCTCAAGCGGTGCCCTCATTAACGCCACATTAAAGTTCAAATTGCCTTTCGTGCTGCAACTCCCCCATCTTGTACGTTGTTTTCTAATTGTCACTCTACCATATTCAACACCAACAATTGGGGCATAATATTTGACTCTTTCAGGAATAACGCGCTTGGCCTGAATAACCAATTCGTCGAGCTCTATATCCGTAATAGTGCGAATATCAGAAAGACTATCCTTTCTTTCCTGCATTTTGGCTACATTCTTTTCTATAAATGATCTTTTTTCTTCCACAAAGTTCCTAATTGCTTTGTCAGACATACGCTTTGGTGCTCTGACAATGACTTCGGCATCTGTAGTTATCTCTATTGATATTGTTTTTCGTTTTGATTTTATTATCTTCATAAAACATATAATAACTAAAACCTATCTGCTTTGTCCACCGAAAGATAAGAAACAATTGGTTCGATGTACTTAATATCAGAAATATCATAAGATGAAGCCATCTTCTCAGCCATTATCTTTTCTTTTTCGGTCGCATCTTTCTTATTCCTTAAAGCTGACACAAACATCTTCATTGCAATCCTCGACGGTGCCTTCATCTTATCATAGTTAAATCCACCCTGACAGTAGAACATTTTAATGTATTCTTTCTGTTCTTCTGAAAGTGCATTTTGAAGAAATGTATCTACATCCGGGTTGTCATTAGGACTGCCGCCTACGCAAAACATAGCAAGACGCTTATCCTTCCAGTTAACAGCTTTACCAAGAAACCATTTAGCTTTCACAAGATTCCCTGCCATAGCCCATCCGCCATAACAGATTGCATCATAGTCATCAAAATATTCCGTTTCTTTCTTCTGGGCCTCTTTCAACTCCAGCAAGTCTCCGTCCATTCTTTCTGCCAACCATTCTGCATATTTTTTTGTAAATCCGGTCTGTGACGTGTAAATAATTAATGCTTTCATAATTCGCTAAGATTCCTTTCCATTTTCATAATTGTTTGTATCGTAGTCTGCAGGCTCTTTTCATCGATTCCGTTGAAAATACGTTCAATAATGAACTGGCTCTGCTGCCCATTATTATCGTTCTCTTCCATAAACTTCCTGCATTTATCCGTAACATATATCCTTTGTTTTCGCTTGTCTCTTTCGTCAGGAATCGTTGAAACGAAGCCCTTTTTTTCAAGTTTAAGTAGAATCTGTTTCACGTTCTGATGCGAACTGCCCATTATATCCGACAGTTCATTAAGTGTCGGCGGTTCCTTGCATAAATTGATGCAGATTATGGCAAAAAACTGTTTCCACGTTATCTCCTTAAAATATGCATCAGCCGATGCCTGATACCTATTGTCAAATGCACTGAGTAATCCAAGCAAAAAAGGTTGCGGTGGCATATCACCGAATTCCACTTTGTCTATGTTCATAACTTCATCGTAATTCATTTAAGTCCCCTTTTCATATTATGTAATATATTACCTATGCAAATAATGTAACATGTTACATATCTTTTGTCAACACTAAAAAACTGTCCTCATAATATAAAGATAAACAAAAGCCTTATTGGTACATAGATAAAATATAGACATTATGTTTAGAGATATGCTATATTAGCCTAGTTGACTATTGTTATGATCAAAACAATAAATTGTAGAATAATCGAATAACGAGGTAATAAATGATAAAGAATAATAAAGAGATGATAGGCTCCATACTAATTATACTGGCAGGATGCTTTTGGGGAAGTATGGGAATTTTCGTAAGAAAGCTTGGTACATATGGATTTGATACCATACAGATAGTTTCGATACGTGTAACTTTGGCGGCACTGATATTTGCCTTGATTTTGCTTGTAAAGGACCACGCAGGATTTAAAATCTCTCTTCGTGATTTGCCACTTTTTCTTGGACTTGGATTTGGAAGTATTCTATTTTTTACCGTCTGCTACTTTACTGCTATCACGATGATGCCGCTCTCAACAGCTGCAATCCTACTATATACATCGCCCGTATGGATAATGCTTATGTCGATACTATTTTTTCATGAAAAAATGAATAGCAGAAAACTAATTGCTCTTGCTCTTGCATTTGCGGGGTGCGTACTGGTTTCCGGCATCTCCGGTGGTGGAATAACACCGATAGGATTGTTAGTGGGACTCGGATCAGGAATTGGATATGGATTATACAGCATTTTAGGTACAATCGCATTACGTAAATATTCGCCATACACAGTTACGACTTATACATTTATATTTGCAGCAATTGGTTCATGGGTTATATGTCATCCAATCAAAATGATCAATACGTTTTCAAGCACGACAGATTTGATATTCCTAATAATGTTTTGTTGTCTGACGGCTTTGATTACTGCTGTGATTCCATTCCTTGCATATACACTTGGACTTGAAAGAGTGGAAGCAAGTAAAGCTGGGATTATTGCCACCATCGAACCCATGGTAGCGACATTAATTGGTATAGTGGTGTTTTCAGAGCCATTAACAATCATGTCCGGTTTGGGGATACTTTTGATTGTGTCAGCAGTAGTTATTTTAAATCTTCGATAAAAAAATTGATTCCTATAATTATTAGCACATCGCCTTCTATGTACTCATAATGGTTTGTTTTAATCAAGTTTTAAAAATGTCTTCAGCCAACTTTGACAGATTTGCATATGCATTTTTACTATCCATATACTCTGCAAAATCATCATAATGTATATAATCTGTTATCCCATAGCATTCATCTATGCCATAATCTTTGCATTCTTCTGCACCTTCACCCAACTTACCGGCCAGTGCAACAACTTTCTTAGACGTATCACACGCCTTAACCGCTCTCGCTAATCCTACCGGAGCTTTCCCCATTGAAGTTTGAGAATCCATGCAGCCCTCGCCTGTAATAATAACATCTGCATTTTTAATATATTCAAGCAAACCTGTCTCTTTAATCACAATATCAATTCCCGGCTTAAGCTCACCACCCAGATAATACTTAAATGCGAATCCCAATCCACCGGCAGCACCTGTACCCGGATAATCCTTATCAATATATTCCTTATTTTCTTTTAATGTATCGCATGTCAAATCCGCATAATGTTCCATCCATCTGTCCATCTTTTCTATTGAATCATCATCTGCGCCTTTTTGCCTTGCAAATATTTGACTACAACCATTTTCTCCACATAACGGATTATCTACATCACATGCTATCATAAAAGAGCACCGACACAGCTCCTTATTCATGCCTGATACATCTATAGAATGCAAATTTTTAAGTCCTATCGCACCACGAGATATCTCATTTCCATCCTTGTCAAGAAAATGAGCCCCCAACGCTTCAATCATTCCGATACCGCCATCATTCGTTGAACTGCCTCCTATTCCGATAATAAACTTTCTGCATCCTTTAGCAAACGCATCAAGTATCACTTCTCCCAATCCATAAGACGTGGTATATAAAGGATTTCTCTTATCAGTTGGAACAAGATATAGTCCGCATGCTTCGGCAGCCTCAATGACCGCACACAATTCAGAATCACATTCATCGTTACCTGTATCCGATGAAAATGAATGTATAATACCATATTTACAATCTATAGTTTTGCCCAAAGGGTCCGATACCTTGACAGACTGAAAACTCCCATTCATCCCGTGTATCAGAGCCTCAACCGTTCCTTCGCCTCCATCAGCCAATGGACATACATCTACAATTGCATCAGGATTTGCTCTTAACATCCCCTCTTTGACTGCATTTGCTGCCTCGATAGAACTCAAACTCCCCTTAAATGAATCCATGGCAACAAGGTATTTCACCACAGTACTATCTATTGGAATTGTCTTACTTTGCGTTTTAGTTATCTTCATATTGTATTTCCCCGGTTTGTCAAAAAACCATCCACTACCTTATTAAATTCTTCCGGATTCTTATTGGCTACAAAATGATTCCCCTTAATAATCATCAATTCAGAATTAGCAATAT
Source organism: Lachnospiraceae bacterium (assembly GCA_015057325.1). Taxonomy (GTDB): domain Bacteria; phylum Bacillota; class Clostridia; order Lachnospirales; family Lachnospiraceae; genus CAG-590. Next base: position 14,431 of record SVEQ01000012.1, read on the forward strand.
TAGCACCATCAGAAAAACCTAAAATGATAGCCTTCTTCAACTCTTTTTGCATAATAAAATCATATAAATCATCAGCGAACTGTGCAATTGTAAATGGTGCCTCTCCTCTTGGTGATTTCCCATGTCCTCTAGTGTCTATTGCGATAACATGATAATTCTTACTGAAATATTCAATTTGATTACAGAAATAGTCGCTATTTTCTCCATTTCCATGAAGCATAATAAACGGCTCTCCATTGCCTTTTTCCTGATAATATAATTCTATATCCACTATTCTTCCCAGCCTTTACAAACATCACAAAAAGAACAGATACCGATCAACTCTCCATTTCCTGCTCAATTATTCCAAGTACATATTCCTCGGTCACATCAAAGTTTTGAATAATATTGTTAATGACATCTTTTTCTGACATGTTTGCAATTCTCATCCCTTCAATCGCACCTTTAACTCGTTCTTCCTTAAAGCTTTTCTCCAATCCTTTACACATATCAACGCCTCCTTCATCTTCATCATATTCCAAATCTAAATTAATTGTACTCTTTAAAAAATATGCTGTATCCGTACTGAATAGTCGATTATCCGTATCTTCTATGATTGCTTTAACATCATCCGACTGGTGTTTGATCAACCTCATAACAAAACCCAATTCTGAATGAAACTTGTCAAAATCCTCATCTTCTATATCTGCCGGTGATATGATATTAAGCTTATAATCACTAAGGTAATTATACAATCTCTTATCTTTAACATCTAACATGTCAAACAAGCATCTTGGTCCATCCCATGCTTCTTCACCCAGATATATTACTGCCGTAATTATCGGTCGAAGTTTGTCACCCTTACGAAGCCCTGACAGAAACTCTTCACTTGTAAGCTTAATCTTCAATACTCCGTCATCAGAAACAAGTGCGCCGCCTTCATCCCTTAATTCATTATCTTTCTTACGATATACCCGTCTCTTCTCCTCAATCTGCTTAGAATATCCCAGCATATCATACAGACCATCTTTTACAGGCATTCCATAATGAACTTTATCCTGTATCTCTGCACCAAGAATTACATATATTGCATTATCATCCATCATGGCATTCCATATTTTCATGATATCACGATATTTCTGGACAGGCTTCCTCTCCTTATTGCCAAATGGAATTGAAAACTCCGTTGTATCTAATTCTTCTAACTTATCAGCTTTGATTATCTCTTCTCCGTTATAAAGAAGAAAATTGAATGCATCAGCAAATATCTCATTATTGGAGAGATATTTCTTAGCCTCTACGTCTATCTTACCCATTAAAAATCTCCTCTCATGGTAAACGAAGTATACGGCTATGCATTTATATAAATGTTAACATAGCCTATACTTTATTTCAATATGGCAACAAAAATACACTCAACCAAAAGCACCTAAATACGCAACAAATATAATAATTGTCTTCATAATATGGAGATAAACAAAATCCGATTAGAAAATAGAAGTCTTATTTGTAAATAGATAAAATATAGACATTATGTTCGAACATATGTTAACACACAATACACAGATTAACAAGGGGTAATGCAAAAATACCGACATAGAAAACCTCCGTCTCCTATACCGGTATTCATGTATACTATAACTTTTCATTTACATCCACTATTCTTCCCAGCCTTTACAAACATCGCACCAGCCTACTGCCCCGGATGCAATTTCCAATTCTTTCGGCGTTAGTTTAACAGAGACAAACTCATTACCACCCGCCGGATGAATGTATTCAAAACGCTTCATTGAGATATCCAGCCATAACTACAATAACCGGCTTTCAAGTTTTTTCTTCCAAATATATTTTGTCATTATTGGCAACTTGTTTCAAAACCTCTTCCCCACGCCTCAATCATACCACTCTTAAAGAACACATTAGCAAGTTTGGGATTAAACGGTTTAGATGAATGTTTTGCAAAAAGTTTTTCAGCTGTATTATTTCTCCTTCAAAATCTTCTTAGCCATATTGCACCATCTCGTATAAGCTTCATAAGTCTCAATCCCAAAAGTAACAGTTAAATAAAAATGGAGGTGGTCCTCCTGATCCAGAATCTTTTCCAAATTCTCCTTATAGATCTTAAGTACCTCAAGATTACCCTTAACCTGTTCCTCAAAGATTTCAATATTTCGTATTGTCACACTTCTATCTTCTGAACCACCAAAGTACATTTTAAGAAGCGTCTCATACTTGAGGTCATTTGTTGCCTTCTCATCATTTAACCATACCTTAAGAGTATCCTTACCCTTCTTGGTTATCTGGTAAAATATCTTCTCACGGCCGCTGGTAACATCCGCTTTCTTACGTTTTACAAGTCCCTGCTTTTCCATATCACTTAGTGCAGGATAAATACTTCCAAAACTTCCTTTCCAGAAAAAACTGATCGCACCATCTATCTGTTTCTTGATATCATATCCCGTAAGATCCTCATGTGCGAGAAGTCCAAGTATCACAACATCTATCTTTCTGTCTTTAGCCATTTTTTTACCTTCTCCAAGTCCATTTATATGATAGAGCATTCTTAGGGCAGCCATCCACACAGGCTCCACACTGTATACATTCAGTACATTTTAAAATACTGCTATCAGCTACCATCTTCCTTACATCCAGCCCCATTGAACAAGCCTTATTACACATTCCGCAGCCGACACATTTATCCTTTTCAACCTCGATATGAAGCTGAGGCAGATGAAGAAGTCTTCCAATCGAACTTCCGATCACCATGAATGGTGCCATCCAGCAGATATAATGACAAGCTGCTCTTCGGCCGTGTATTAACGCTGGAAAAACCAACAGCATAACTACTCCGTAGTATATCACATAATTATAAATGTTCGAAACTGAAATGCCATGGTCAGTCATATAAAAAGGATTAATTGTCACATCATTTTTCCCGCATATGAATGTTACTATCACAGCTACTATCCACAAAGTCCAGATAACATATTTGATTTTATCTCTCTTCCCCTGTTTTGCCGGATCATCCTTAACCCTCATGGCACATTCCTGAAGACCGCCAGCTGGGCAAAGATAACCGCACCACGCTCTCCCCAAAAACATCGATAGTATAAGCATCAAACAGAATACAATAAAACTTCCGTTAATTATATGCTCCATAGCCGCATTGATTATAAGGTATGGAGAGAAATACCATATAGTAATAGGGAAAGCCAGAAACGAAATCAGCAGTAAACACTTTCTCATTTTTTGCCTCATAAACTCCACGCTCCTTCTCTCTTTAATATATCGTTTTGATATATATCATTTTGATATATTATGTAACAATCTTATTCTTTTGTCAATAAAAAAATCAGAGTCTGGCTAATAGCCAGGCCCTGATTTTTCACCTCTTATTAGTTGTTTTGTATCTTTAACAGAATTTTTCCTTTTTATAAGTTTTTTGCAATTTCAAATACTTTTCTTAGATACTTACCAGCGTTTTTATCCCGGTTAGCATCATTACCATAGCCTCTGGTCATCTCATCAAAAGCATATACTTCGCAGGTTTTTGCTCTATTTCTGATCCGGTCACCAACCATAACTGTCTTCATTGCTTCCAACTGATCTCTTCTTACCTTATCTTTTAATGACCCACCCATGGTAATCAAAAATAAAGCTTTCTCAAGACATTTCATAGATGTTTTGTCCCCATATGCAAATCCGTAAGTCCATACCCGTTGAAACCATCCCTCTAACATAGCAGGAGACGAAGTCCAAAAATCAGGGTAAATAAAAGCTATCGCATCTGCTTCATTTATCTTTTTCTGCTCAAAAAGAACGTCCTCCGATACAGGACAATCCAAATTATAAAATCCTTCTCTTATATACTCTTTTTCCGACATCACGGGATTGAATCCATCTGCATACAGATCAGAAATCTCATATGAATGTCCTGCACTCTCTAGTCCTTTGATAAAAGCTTCTTTCACTTCATATGTAAAACTATTTTTACTTGGATGACAATATACAATGAATACCTTCATTTCATACTCCTTTACCTATGGCTACTTATCCATCCCTATCCACTGTATGAAAGCTGTCTTATCACTGCTGTTATACCCAGCCTTCTCATAGAAATGCATAGTCTCCGGCTTCTTTGTTCCTGTCAGCAGCATCATTTTGTAACAGTTTTCCTTCTCCGCAATCTTCTTTGCATAATCCAGACATTCACCTGCATATCCGTTTCCTCTGAAATCCGCATGTGTTACCACATTCTCAACAAAAGCATATGGTCTTATATTTCTTGTTAAATTCGGGATGATCACACAAACACAAGAAGATATAATCTGACCATCAATCTCATTTACGATCAGATGGTGATTCGGATCTTCAATGATCTGATTCCATATTTTTTCAAGATGTTCATCATGCTTGGGAATACTGTCTTCATGTAAGTAAAGATACAGTTCCAAAAGTGCTTCCAAATCTTCTTTTTTTGCTTCTCGTATCATCAGCTGATAATCCTTACCTCCTTAACCTGGAATATATTCCGATTTAATCTTCCTTCATTGCGCCTCTGATCCTGCTAAGAGACTCCGGTGTGATACCAAGATATGTTGCTATATGTCTTTGAGATACCCTCTCACTAAGATTAGGATATAGCTTTTTAAAATGTATGTATCTTTCGGTTGCATTTTCTACAAGGAAGCCATTCTCCCTGTATATCTTATATCTCATAGCGCTTTCTAAAAGATAAATCCAAATATCTTTAAACGAATCATTTTCTTTTATCATCTTTTTTATAGCCGCTGTCTCGCATATCATGATTGTTGTTTCTTCGAGCGTTTCCCACATACAGTTTCTATCTGTATATCCAAAAAAGCCCTCATCCATAAACATGACACCTTCCTGAGCAAAACCTCTTGTAATGTCATTTCCGTCTTTATCTATGTAATATGCACGTGCCACTCCTGATAGGATAAGCCCTGCATAGGTTGTGTCATCTCCAATAGAAGCAAGTATCTCCCCTTTCTTTACCACTCTAAAACTGGCAAGACTCACGATATCACCGACCAGTTCTTCACTTACTTCAATTTTGTATTCTTCTGCAAATGTCATCAGCTGTTTTACAAAATAATCTTTATTCATAGGAGCGCCTCCTTAATGACTACCCATAACAATGATGTATATGATACTAATTAAATTCACTCCACCGTGTATAATCATAGGAACTATCATGTGTTTTCTTTTCTGATAACCAAAGATAAATACAAGTCCAAGCACGAAGGAATATCCAAAATTATACCAGTCAAGTAACCCAAAGAGCATATTGAATAGTAAAAGTGCCGTAATCTCTCCAAATACCTGCCCACAAAATTTTCTTGCAAAGCCTCTGAAATATATTTCCTTGCAAATTCCACTCACAAAGACTAGTGCGATTACATAAAGAATAGTTATTCCTACTCCCATCTTTTCATCTTCTACAAAAGCAAGTTCTGTGCAGCCTTTATATATAGGCAAAGAAAGAATACTTAACAGGCTGGCTGCAATTGCGAGTATCACCCCCCAAAGAATATCACCGCCAAGAGTCTCTCTTTCGTATACTTCCTTTTTAAGACTGATTCCATTCGCCTTATAAAGAAGCAGCGCACTGGGAAAAAGAACAAGATTTGCAAATATAAATACAAAAGCAAATATCCATCTATTAGCCTGTACATAACTAGCTATATCCAGCAGATTCATTCCCGGCTTATAGAACCTAAGTGCATTTACCATTTCAAAAGTGGCAATAAAAAGTGTCAACACAGTGGTAATTGTTAATGCCTTTCCGGCATTCTTGATATCATTTTCTTTCATGATGTCACCTCCTGAAAGAAACAATACCATTTCTTTATATTATTCGCATTGACATATGTTAAGATTCAAACATTATCTTCCAATATAAAACGCTAAGCTTTGGTTATTACAGCAATAGCACATGGCATGCGCCCGTCGACCACATGATACTCTACTCCGGTATATCCCTTGTCTTCAAAAAATGCCTTATATGAATCCAGATCAAACTGCCTTTTGAAATCTGCTCCGAGAAGAGTAATGAACTTAACCGCTGCTGTTCCCGTTCCCTTTGACTTATTGATATAAGTGGGAATGATGATCTCACCTCCCGGCTTAACTACCCTTTCCAATTCATGAAGTGCCTTCTCCGGGTCAGGCAACAAATGGAGCACGTTACCTGCAACCACCTTATCAAAGCGAGCATCTTTGCATTTGATATTTGTAATATCAGCTTGCTTGAAAACAGCATTCGGGTAATTCCGGCATTTCTTTGCTGCTCTCCGAAGCATCCCGGTTGCAAAGTCTGTTGCGATCAACTTTTTACACTTCTGCGCAATATATATACTGATAGCACCTGTTCCACATGCGCATTCCAATACTTCATCCGACGAATCTATAAGTTCTGCAACCTTTTTCCCGGTACCGGTATATACCTTGCCGTTATAAATATTTTCAAATATGTCATATAAAGGTGAAATCTTATCCCAAAACATGTCTTAAATCTCCTCAACACCTAGTAGCAAATTATCCTGTAATATATTCCAATTTTATGTTCCAGCAGTCACCGCTCAACAAATCCCGATTTATCTCTCAGAAAAAAACTCTATCTGTTCCCCTAGAGGGCCAAAGCAAAATGCCATTCTAATAGGATATTCCGGAACAGACTTTATCACCTTATCATTTGGTTCTACAATCAATTCGTATCCGGCGTCTTTCACCTTTTCAGCTAATGAATCTACATCATCAGTAAGCAATGCAAAATGACGAATCGAGCCTAAACGATGCTCTCCATCATCATTTGTAAAAATCTCAATATATCCGTTACCAGTATCAATCATAAATCCATCTGGCCATTCGCGAACTATCTTCAGTCCCAACACAGAGATGTAAAAATCTTTTACTTTATTAATTTCCTCATCCGTATTGCACTTCATAGAAACATGATGAATTCCTTTTATCATGGCTCCTCCTTCCTGTTATAAAAGAATTGTATTCCAATATAACCTACTATTCCGACAAATCGGAATTTATATAAGAGTATAACCTCTGAACCCGCGCACGGAATAGTATGAATCCGCCCCGTTATGAAATGTGAAAACCGTTCCGTAACGTCGTTCGCAGAACAATGCACCGCCCTTGTCGCGAATATCATCCGGCGTAGTGATCCAACTTGACGTTTTCAAATCAAATTCCCCGATTTGACATGCTTCAAGCAAGCGACAATTCAATTCATACTATGCATTCATTCTAACATAATTCTTGATGAAAGCAATAAGTCGATTTATTTCTTCCTCCTTTTTTCATTTTTCCACTTTGATATCATCTTTTTCTTCGCATAGTTGCGAGTGTTCTCAGCACCAAGATTTTTATAAAGTATATACCTCTCCATAACCAATTCGCCCGATTCAATCGCAGCCTTTATTGCACATCCCGGCTCAGTCTCATGCATACAGTCGTTGAACCTGCAGCATTTTTCCAACTGGATGATATCGGAAAAAGTAGTATCAATCCCGTCCTCCATATTGGCCATTCCGATTTCTCGCATACCGGGAGTATCGATGATACTTACACCATTTTCAAGTTCAATAAGCTGCCTGTGAGTGGTGGTATGTCTTCCGGTAGAATCATATGCCCTTATCTCTTTAGTTTTCATGAGCTTCTCACCAACAAAAGCATTTATCAGAGTGGATTTTCCAACGCCAGATGAACCAATAAGGCAGATAGTTTTCCCGGGAACAAAATACTCTTTGAGATCCTCAATTCCTATGTCATAAAGGGCAGATATAGCATGAACTCTTATCTTATCTGAGACAGTTTCCACTTCACTTATATAGCGTCCCACATTGTTGCAAAGATCAGATTTTGTTAGTATCACCACAGGAATCGATCCTCCCTGAATAACAGCACTTACATATCTGGCAATTCGGTTATAGCTGTAATCCTCATTTAACGAAGTGACAATAAATGTGTAATCTACATTCGCCACCATGTATTGCATTACTCCGGTCTTGGCCTGATCAGGTCTCTGAAGAAAGCTCTGTCGTTCACACACGGACAGAATTATCGATTCTCCTATCGGATTATGCCGAAATGTCACATAGTCGCCCACAACCGGCAAGTTTTCTGCATCCATTTCATAAAAGCTTCCTTTTAGCTTAGCCGGAAGGTCTTTATCCCAAAATCTCACCTTATAACTGTTCTTCTGAACCTCTGAGATTCTTCCCAGTCTCTCCTTGTGAAGCCACTGACAGGAAAGCTTAAGAGGTTTGTAGTACGGGAACTTTTCAGTGAATTCCTTAACTTTCTCTTCATCTTCACACTGTTCAAATATCTCAGCTTCGTAAAAAGAGCCGTGAATATCATCAAAACCTTCATTTAAAGGGTAAGCCATGAAAGCATCAAAGTTTCCTAACTCAGGATGCACAATTCCGAAATTGTCACAGGTTTTGAATCCATGTTTTGGGTAATAGTCGGGTTCTCCGCATATGACTATTCCCTTGTAACCAGCATTTGTAGCAAGCTGTATCGTTTCCTCCAGAAGTATTGTACCTATGCCCATGCTAGAGCAAGTGGGTTCTACACAAAGAGGTCCAAAAGTAAGTATCTCATGCTCTGTGTTTCCATCAACAACCTTAGCCTTCGAATAAAAAATTGCTCCTACAATCTTGCCGTCAAGCTCAGCCACTCTACTAAGCTCCGGCAGATATTCTTTTACCCCTCTAAGCCGGTGAACCAAATAGTGTTCATTACAGCCCGGTCCATGAAGGTTCCAAAAGGCGCGCATTGTCATAAGTTCGGTGTCATAGTAATCTTCTTTATTTTCCTGTCTGATAATAATATTATTCAATTTTTATTCTCCATTCTTTTTCGTGTATATTTTAATTATGTATGGAGACCTTTTTAATTAGTGTTGGAATTATGCCGACACGTGGCATAAAGAATAAAAAAACCGTGACTAACAAAAGCCACGGTCAGAAATCAATTATATTAAAGTGCATAAACCGAGGTCTTCATACAATATTCAGTTACAATTTGCGTTTTCATTGCACTCATTATTATGATTACCTCGCTTTCTTCAAGATTTTTAATACAGATTGTATACTATCAGAATTAAGTTCAAAAGTCAATAAGATGTTAACCACAAAGTCCAGACAATAAAAAAGATAAGGACTGTCAAAAAGCCCTTTCTTATTTTAGGTTTATCGTTTTTCTTCTTTTGAAATAACAGACCTTTGCTAATAATGTAATCCTTCTCAGTTCTATGCCACATGGTAATCCCTTTAGTCGATTCTACTGAAATATAATATGCTCTTATTCTAACATAATCATTAACAAAATCAATAAGATTATGTATAGTCAAAACGAGCGGAAGATGGGGTGCGCGAGGTCCAGTGGACCTCATGCTTGCGCACCGACCGAGCGGCATCCCCATGCCGCGAGACCTTGAACCCTTGGGTTCATGGCACGCATCGGCGTGCCATAAAGAAAAAAGACATGTGCTTTTGCACATGTCCTTTTTCTTTACGTTATGCGGAAGATGGGACTTGAACCACGAGCGCTTATAATATCAGCGTTTGAAGTATTTCTACCCCACTTCATACCACACACACTTCATTCATACTAAATTACTATATGTAATTGACTCATAGCATCTGACATTGTATCATCTAACACATGACCGTAAAGTGACATCGTAATATTAAAATTACTATGCCCCAATAGCTCTTGCACTGTTCTGGGATTCATTCCATTTTCAATACATCTTGTAGCAAAAGTTGCTCGAAAAGCATGCATCGTAAAAGGCTCTATATTTATTAGTTTACATATACGTTTGATTTCCCTGTCAATCGGAGTTGCCATCAACAAACCACGTTCCGGAGCCTTAAATAAGCAATCATCAATCCGAAACTCATCACCATCAAGAATCTTATTTAACTCTATCTGTGAATCAAGTACAGCTTGGATTTCCTGATTTATTGGAATTGTTCTTCTTCCTGCTTGTGTTTTTGCAGAATCTCCAATCTTGTATGCACCTGTTTCCGTTCTTGTGATTGTTCGCTCAATATGTATCTTGCCACCTTTTATATCGCTATTTCTTAACGCTCCAATTTCTCCAACCCTAGCACCTGTCAATATCGCAAATCTATACACGTTATAGTATATACTATTTTGACATCGCTCACAAGCAAAGAAAATTTTTTGTTCTTCAATGGTCAATGCCCTATGGTATGTATCTCTTGCTTTCTCCTCGGTCCTTTTCAAATTCTTTATTGTAAGACAAGGATTATATTCAATAACTCGTTCGTTCAAGGCATCATTCATACAATGTTTAAAATGAGCCATATAATCATTAACTGTTTGAGTTCTACGTGTTTTTGCTAATTCTTTTTGAACTACTCGCAAATCATCTACGCTGACATCCTTTATTTTCAATTCACCAAAAGACTTACTAGCAGATGCTATATATACACTTGAAATAGCTTCAAACATCTTTATTTGACCTCTGAGCGTAGATTCTTTAACACTGTCTCGTCTGCCTTCTGTCCACCTTTCATAATATTCTTCGACGGTAGGTTTTTTTCTTACATTAAAACCTTTTTGTATTTCTTCACGTTTGGCTTTTTCTTTTAAAAATAATTCATTGGCATTCTTGCCATAAACATAATACCTTTTCCCGTCGATAGTAAAAGACTTTTTTAAGTATCCGTCTTTTCTTTTCCTCGGCATTAGATTACACCATCCTTCCATTCTTTACTAATGAAAAATGCTTATTTCTAATCATCTTCCATATATAAAAAGGATCTTTTAAAGGCATGCCTAATTAAGGAATACCTAATTATATTTTCATTTACTTCTAAAAGTCAACATAATTTTTCAACTGTATCAGTCAACTTTGAAATATTAATCCTCACGCAACGTCCAATACGTATAACGCAGTGATTTTCCTCCGCAATTTTCAATAGTGAGTTTCTTGAAATTTTAAAATAATCCATAGCTTGTGCCACCGTTGCGAACTTATCGTCCTCGCTAATTTTTTTCGTATACATTGGATTGTTCATTTACTTGCCTCCTTAAAATGATTTTTTATAACACAATTTATTACAAAGCAATTCAGCTAACCCGCAAAATCTTTTCAGCACAGAATCACAACTTGGCATTGTTCCAAAACATGATTCTATGCTGAAAAACTTATTTTTAAGCAAGTATTTCAGCATAATAAAACATTCTGCAAGCAACCGTTGGGAAACGGTTCGCATTGGACTTTCACCAGCTTTCTCATATAGCACCCTATGGGTAAGTATCATTATTACAGGACAGCATTATCGCACAGACACACCCATATATCTGTCTCCGGAACAAATATTAATCGCTCATACCTTTGCTTCAATGCCCGAATCAGCACTCCTTCGCTTTTCATTCCAAATAGGAACAGGTATATTGTGGCGTATTTGCCGGAAAGCTCAACTGCCCTTCACGTCTTACAGAATTTATGATATTCAATTATCAAAGTCCATATTTTATTGCATTGTGCTTACGGACGCATTATAAATCTCTCTGTTGTTATATAAATGCACCTTTGACACACATAGGCATATTTGCCCATAACAGCCTGCTTACCTTCGGAGCGTGAATTAGTATTGATGAAGCGAGGAAAGGATAAAATACTAATCACAAAAGATAAGCAAGCTCTTATCAACATACATACTTATAGCTATTTTCTTAACCCTGACGGGTTTCCGTAAGCTCTTATGAGCTTCTCAACAGGCTTAATATATTCTTCCGGAACGACATCAAGTAATTCGTATAAAAGTTTATTCTCATCGCTTTTGAAGTGTGGACGTTGTGCATACCAACCATCTGCAACCCTTATACCCTTACGATTCCTTATCAAAGGCACTTCAAAATCGTTTTCAAGAGAATCCAAGTCAACCTTTACAGATTGAGGAGTTATTCCGAATTCATTTTGAATCTCTTTATAATTCGTTATCCTTACTATTGAAAGCCAATACATCATTTCAACTCTACGACCTATAACACCTTTATCCCTTATGTTTCTTGTTTTCTTAGGCACTTCTCGTTTCATTTTTTCTCCTTTGATTACTAAGATTATTCGGTTTCACTTTCATTTTTTGATGTGAAAAAAAATTTTTTGAAAAAATAAAAAAAAGAAGCCAGCAGAAAACCAATCCACTGACTTCTGAGGTGACCCCAAAAAGTTAGACTTTTATTGCGTAACAGATTTTGATATCTGTTACGCATTTTTTATGCAGCCAAGAGACGAAGTCTGTATTGGACAGGACTTAGCCATCTCAGTTTCTCTTTAATTCTTTGTTCATTATAATACTTTATATATCGCTCTATTTCTGATTTTAATTCCTCATAACTGTAATAAACAACACCATAATAGATTTCCTGTTTAAGTAATCCAAAGAAGTTTTCCATGATTGAGTTATCAAGACAGTTCCCTTTTCTAGACATACTTTGAAATATTCGTTCTTCTTTTAACCTGTGTGAGTATGCTTTCATCTGGTAAGCCCAGCCTTGATCAGAATGAAACGTTCTTCTGTATGGACAGTCTGAAGTGATTTCAATAGCTTTTTCCAAAGCATCCATTACATTCTTGGCAGAAGGTTTAGTATCTATCCCATAACTGAGTATTTCTCCATTACACATATCCATAAAAGGATCCAGGTAAAGCTTGTGCATTGTCATGTGACCTTTAGCATCAATCTCATAGTACTTAAACTCTGTAGTATCAGTAGTAATCTTTTGATGAGGGATATGCGTATTAAAGCGTCTTTTTATACGATTAGGCGCTACCGTACCAACTTTACCCTTATAAGAACTGTATTTCCTGCTTTTTCGGGTATAGGATGTCACCTGTAATCCAAGTTTTTGAACTATTCTCTGAACTTTCTTTTTGTTGATGGTATATCCTTGATTTCGAAGTTCTCCAAGTATTCTACGATATCCATAATCCTTATTATCAGTACGAATTTCTTGAATTTTTTTTTTCGATTTCTCTGTCAGGATTTTCTCTATCAAATCTCTTTTGCCAATACATATACGTTGCTTTGGGCATACCAATATAAGAGAGAAGGTCTTTTAGTCTAAACTCTCCCCGGAGGCTGTTGATGACGAGTGCCGTTCTCTCATTTTTGCCTCGTCCTCTAAACGCAGCCTCCTCAGTTCTTTTAAAAAAGCGTTCTCTATTCTTAACTTAAGGAGTTCATCCTCTAATTCCTTTACATGTTCAGCACTGGTATCAACAACTCTTTCTTCAATTTTCTGAGGTTTTGGGGATATCTTAGATTTATCCAATGTTCTCGTCCGACCTTTCTTACGAGATTTCAAAGCCTCTGGACCAGCAACACGAAAACGACTAACCCATGCAGCAATCAAGCTTGGATTAGTTATGCCTTCTTGAATAGCCAGCTCTTGATATGAAATCTCGTTTGTTAGATATAACTCTACCACAGAAAGTTTCTTTTCAAAAGAATACTTTTTCTGTTGACGAGACCTCATTAAACCTTCATCGCCAAAGGACTGGTAGTTATTGACCCATTTTTGTATATCTTTTTTATGTGGACCATAGACGGATGAAAGATACTTGTAGCCTCCTTCACCTCTTAAATAGGCATCAACAATTTTTTTCTTAAACTCGTAGCTGTACCTAGCCATAAAAATACCGACCTCCAATCGTTAGATTTTAGGTCTAACTTTTGGGGGTCGGTACATTCTTGACTTCTTTTTAAGTATGTTATTTAATTCACAACAATAATAATATTGTTGAAAAAGAATTTTATCTTTTTATTTCATAACTGAAAGCGAAAACAATCTCGACCTAATTGAAATGCCTAGTTATAGAGCCTCTCATCTTTTATAATCCATAATCATCTTAAAAATCAGAAAACTGACCAAATCAGGACATCTTATAATCCCTGCCACTCTGATCAATCATTTATATGAAATTGAAATAATAATGTAAGAAAAAGGGAACTGCTCAACTTAAACAGTTCCCATAATATAAAGAGGGCTTATCCCTATTTCTTCTTTTTACCTTTGCCTGCGTTAACAGCGTCCTTAAGTGCTTTACCAGCCTTGAACTTAGGTGCAACAGACTTCTTAATCTTAATTGTCTCTCCTGTTGCCGGATTGCGTCCCTCTCTGGCAGCTCTTTCAGCGGTTGTAAATGTTCCAAATCCGATAAGCTGAACAGAACCTTTCTTCTTCAAGGTATCTGTTGTAATCTCAATAAAAGCATTCAATGCTTTCTCTGTATCTTTCTTAGATAACTCAGCTTGTTCTGCTATAGCAGCAACTAACTCTGTCTTGTTCATTGTATAAGTCCTCCTCTGAAATATTGTCAGCATATACATACCAACAATTACTTACATAGTTATTATACTATATATTGAAGCATTATACAACCTTTTATACAATATGCTGTTAAATGAATATAAAACTACTTAAAAAACACCGATACCGCCATATCACCTGTCAGACAGATTATATATCACGATATCGGTGTTTCTATATGTTAGGATATGAAATGAAGAATCTTATTTAATTCTATTTAATCTTAACCTTCTTAGAAAGTCCTTTCTTTCTGAACAGCTTTGTATACGCCTTCTTCATCTTCTTAGGCACCTTGATTGTTACCTTTTTGCCTACGCCCTTAAATGCATTCTTTGCTACAGTCTTAGATTCAAGTATGGTTGTCTTGACTATGATTGTCTTTAACTTCTTACAGCCCTTGAATAGATTAGAACCAAGCTTTCTTACATTTGCAGGAATAGTTACCTTGGTAAGTGCCGGACAATTCGCAAATGCGTTGTTACCAATCTCTGTTACCTTAGAGCCTATCGTTACGCTCTTTAACTTCTTACATCCTTCAAATGCACTTGCTCCGATCTTAGTAACACCATTTCCGATCTTGATGCCTGTCAGAGAAGTACATCCCTTAAATGCCTTATCACTGATTTCAATAACATTCGCAGGAATAGTAACTGATTTTAACCTCGTACATCCTGAGAATGCTCCGTTGCCGATTGATTTAATGTTACTGCTTAATACCACTTTCTCAATCTTCTTATTCTTAGCAAATGCGTTGTCAGCGATTTTTGTTATTTTATAAGTGACACCATTTATCGTTACTGAATCCGGAATAATCACTTTCTTATCAGTTATACTTTCCGAAGCCTTATATTCTACCGCAGGCTCTTCACCTGTATCAGATATTACGGTATATAATGCCTTTGTGCTTGCATCTTCAAGTGTAACACCCTTTGCAGCAGGTGTAGTTGTAGTTTCAACAGGTGTTGTCGTATCCTGTGGCTTATCTGCCGGCTTGTCGCTTGGGTTATCTACCGGATTGTCACTCGGTTTATCCGCAGGCTTATCACTTTGTTTATCAAGCTTTGGAATATCTGCAACATCCTTTGTCTGAGTGGTAAACAATGCATTCTTAAATGTTGCCGTATAGGTTGTAGTTCCCATCTTCTCTGTGGTTGCTGCTTCTTTCACCTTAGAAGTTACAACCGCATTCTCAGTAACCTTATGTCCCTCGCTACTTTCAGTACAACCATCTCTCTTACAGATTACCGTTGCAGTACATGTCTTTCCATCGTCAGACCATTTATATTCAGGTGTACCATAATCATGTCCTGTTGCTGAATGTTCATTATCATTTACCGTTTGTTTATAACCACAAACCCTACAGGTACGCGTTTTAGTTCCATTTTCTTCACAAGTTACATCATTATTATAGATGTAGTCATTGAAGTGATGACACGCCTCTATATCTGAATCATCAGCTTCATCCCAAACAGCTATCATCTCTACATCTGTTTGAATCGAATATTCAGCCCCAGCCTGATACAGTGATTCGCCATCCGACCAACCTTTAAACTTATAACCATCTCGCTCAAACTCCTGATCCGGAAGATTTATCACTTCTGATATATTTCCTAATATCATTTCCGGCAATTCACCTATTATATCATCATCACCGACAAAAGAAATCGTACATGCGGTCAATTCAGCATTTTTATTTACTTTGTTAACATAAAAGTCTGCTACATTCTGTATCTTATCTTTTTCGACTACTGTAGAATCCAAAACCAGACAGCACTTGAGCACATCCTGCCCATCTTCCAAATCCAATTCATCAGAATTAATTACTATACAGATATTCTGTATTTCACCACTCTTCAATTCCTCAACATCTATAGTTTTTAGAAGTTTACCATCTTCACTACCTTCATGCAATTCCACTTTGCCAGCAGTATCAAGAACCCCATTATTAACGATATTTACAGAATATGCATGAACATGTCCATAAGAATAGTATTCTCCATCACTAAAATCCAAATTAGCATATCCTATTTTTATTTCTTCTTCGTTATCTGATAACTTATAGTCGGCTGCTTCAATCGGGAGTACTTTGACAGTATATTCTTTTTCTTGTCCAATTGCTTCGGGCAAAGAAAATGCTTCATCAACATCACAAATACCACCTGGAACAATTACATTTACGCTCTCTTTTTCATCAATTATTGTTTCACCATCCAATAATTGAACTTTAACTCCAGAGACAAATGTCTCTCCCTTGTTACAACAGCTAACTATTACATTCAATTTGTTCCCATCATCTGTAATTTTATAATCATCATATACTATATTATCTATTGCAATATCAGTATCAGGAGTAAATACAGCATATCTCAAATCTGAATTAATAACATATTCGTCATCTGACATTGTAATTTCATTATCAGCAACTACAACCTCAAAATCGTCATTATTATTAACGTCTGTACCATAGTTTTTTACATATGCCCCTTCATCTGAAATCCTTGTACTTTCACTCCACATATTCCTCTGCTTGTCATAAATATAAGCAGTCAAATAATCATCAGTTAATTCCTCTCCTACTTCTTGTGTCAGATATGTCACATACAGATATTTTTCGCTCTCACATATTTGATACGCCCCATTGATTGCTGCATTTTCTTCAATCAACGGTCTTGGAAGATCATCAATGTTATCCATTTGATATAACACTGCGTTTTGGCTCCAAATCAATTTGTCTTTACCCATAATCTTTGCATATTTTGCATATGAAATTGAGTCTTCACCATTAATAGTATGTAACAATTGTCCATCTAAATCACATATGTTAAGATTCCTATCATTAACAGTCAGATAGTCCCCATCTTGATCATTAATATAAGCAAAACATTCATTGTTTCCTATCTTGCCTGCCATAGTTTCCAGCACATTACTTTCTTGATTAATGAGCGTTTTTTCTTGAGATAATCCACCCTCATTATATTTTACAAATTTTACCGAATTACTATCATCATTGCAAAGAAGATTATTGTTATGATTATTAATCCATGTCATATATACATTATTATCTTGCAACGTAATTGAAGGTGCATAATCCATTTCTCCGTTATCAGTATTAAATAATATATCAAATTTATCATTATCCTTATTATATTTTGCTAACACAACCTCTGTAGCCGCAGCACTTGATTCCATAGTCAAATTCTCAGAATCCATAACAGATTTCAGATTCACCCATGCCAAGTAAATATTATGAGAATCATGAGCAACTATTGGATAATAGTCACATGTCCCATCATCAAATACTGCTTTCGATTCACTCCATGTTTCAGTAGAATTATTATATATTGAGTATGCAATCATATTCTGGTTAATATCAGTTCTTGAAGAATTCTTTAAAGTATATATAGCCATTTTTAAATTGCCGCTATTTACAATAAATACTTTTGATTCAGAATCTATATCATTGCAAACCATTCCACCATCATCATGCACACTTAGTGCTCTTGTCATTATATTCTTAACTTCATCATTATCAATTATCCAATATGGTTTACTTTCATTATCCAATGTATAATAATTGGGATTCATAATTTTACTTCTATAATTTATGCTACCAGTTGTTTTCTCAGTTTCATACAAATGAAATTTTTTCTTAGCAATTGTCAACCTAGTCTTCCAAAATAATAGTTTTGCTGTTACACCGCCAGAAACAGTTAAATCAGTATTAACTTCAGGTGAAAAATTATGTTTTCTTACTTCCTCCCATTTCCAGTCCATAGTTGTACCGATTGTTGCATTTAGATCTACTACAACATAACCCAAATCTCCAACACCTGGACCTGTACCTACAGTCAACCCTAATTCAGACTTAACTTTTCCAGTTAATTCGGTATTTTCCGAAATATCTGATAAATGTTTAAACTTTGCGGTAGTTTTCACTTCTCCTTCAATATTACCTTTCAAATCGATAGTAAACACCATTGGTACCCCGGCTAATGTATAAGGTATGCAAGAACCTACTTCAGATTTTACTACTACAACCATCGAACCAGAAACCTCATGTTCTTCTCCAGTAAAATCACCTTCCAAGTATCCCCATATATCCACTTTTACAGAAGCCTTACTCTTTCCCTTTCCTACTGCAAATGCATCTTTCGTAAACCAATTACCACGTTGTTCAAGAAAGTCGTTCAATTCCTTTGATGAACTAATATTGTAGATATTATCATTATTATCTGTTCTTCCAGCATATTCAGTATTATTTTTAAATTTATTCCATTGTTCATCAGTAAAATAATGAGAAAACTTATCTTCCCCATCCGAATTTTTAGCTGAACCATTAAAGTAGTTAATTCCAATTTTAATGGTTCCATCTTTTATGGATGTTTGAATTGGCAAATCTTCCCAACCAGAAATAGAAAAAGACTGTCCTCCAATAACAGGAATATTATTAGGCACACTAAATGTCACATCACTACCTAAATCTATTCCAATTCCATCTGTTCCTTTATTGATAATTAAATTAGTTAATTCCCACTCCCCTCTAGTGCCATCACTTGCTATTGCTCTTACATATACATAATTACCAGCAGAAAATTTACTTACTGGTATCGTGGATTCTTCGCCGACTTTGTATGTTCCTATTATCTTTGATTTAGGGATATTGGAAGCATCATATTCAGTTTGTGCAACCATATATGAGGTAATTCTCAAATTGTCACTGTTCGCTTCCCAAGTAGCACTTAGTTTTATATTCTTATCACTTGTTGTGTCAACATACTTATGCTTTCCTGACAAAACATCAACCGTTTGCGTATATGTACCATTATTATTTTGTGTTCTAACATTTAATGAAGATAATCCTATTCCCCAAGAGTATGGTTCCAGTTTTATCGGGATAATCTTACCTCCACCTTTCTTCACATCTAAAGAAAATGTTGCTGCATTATATCCTTCTTTTGTAAAATAAAAATTATGTGTACCATTAAAGCTGTCTGTTGCATTTATGCTAAATCCAGTATTTTTTCCTGTTACATTTCTATTTTGTTCGTTATCTTTCCACCATACTATATCAGTTAAATTTTCACCTGTTTCTCCATCCATTACAAGAAATAGATAGGTATCTTTATCTGATGTTATTGTACTAACTTCAACGCCTCCCTCTAAATGCGAAGTTTTTTTCCCATTATTAGAAGAAATTGTTCCTGCATATTTAATTAAATTCAATGATGCTTTGGAAATAAAAATTGCAGGTCTAACAGTCAAATAACCATCCACAAGAAGACCCTCATTATCGAGTTCTCCTTCTTCCCATACACTAACACAATTTTTGTTGTCTTCGCCTGGTGTACGA
This sequence comes from Lachnospiraceae bacterium, assembly GCA_015057325.1. Classification (GTDB taxonomy): domain Bacteria; phylum Bacillota; class Clostridia; order Lachnospirales; family Lachnospiraceae; genus CAG-590. The sequence continues at coordinate 34,157 of SVEQ01000012.1, forward strand.
GCGACCCATCCAGTTACACCTATAGGATCGATATAGTAATCAATATGGTCAGGTTCATAATATGCCCCCATCGCTTTCGTGTAGGAAGAACTAAAACATCTTCGTCCTTCATCTTCAATAGATTTATCATTTGTAAAACCATACTTTTTATTTGTCAAATCGTCTTCAGACAAATAAAACACTCTATCTACAGTGTTTTGTCCTGCATCAGTGCCAAAGTCTCTATTGTTGTTATTGGTAATATTTATAGCTTTAATTAATTGTTTTTCTTCATCATCAAAAGCCGAATCATAAAAATTGAATTTACTTGAATAATTAATCCCTTCGTTATTTTTATCACTCCCATAACCATTTAAAAAGCTTCTAATTGTTGAAGTTTCCCATGTAACTCCGCATCTCTCTTCATTATATCTTTGAGAATCAAGCACCTTATCTGATAGCAAAAAATACCCTTCATCTTCTACTGAAATAACTCTCCATTTTATCGGCTCATAAAGGAAATAGTGATAATCAGAAGCATTATTCCAATAATAATAACCATCATAGTTGTATCCGCTTCTTCTTGTAACCGTAAAAGTAGCATCATATTTTTTTATTCTTCTATATTTTTTACCCTCATAAACAATGTTCCCATTTTGATCCCAACCATTTGCATTTTTCAATGCATTATACAATTGAGGATTCTCCACCAAATCACCATCTACCAATACCCTTTCAACAATACCGTCATAATCTGACTTTGATGGAACCACTTCCGCTTGAGGATAAGTTCCAAACCATACACAATCCCAAGTAACCACTTGTCCTGATAACATATCATCATTTTTAGTAATACGCGGATTTTGTAATGTTTTATCTTTTGCGATAACTTCTGTTTGAATTAAAAATGTAGAGATTAATATCAATATAAATAATACTTTTATTTTTTTCATTATAAACACTCCCGTCCTATATCAATATTATTAATAATATGCATCAAAGCATCTTGTCTTACATCAGTATTATTCTGCTTATCACTTGAATTATCCGGTTTCTCTTCAACATTATCCTGCTTATCATATACATCAAAACTCCCCATCTAAAGATGGGAAGTTTTGACTCACTAATCTCAATTACCTTTTAATCTTAACCTTCTTTACTTTACTCCATTTACCATAATACTTATTATCATTTGTATCAGTATTATATGCTCGTACTCTTACATAATAAGTCTTGCCAACTTTTAATTTTTTCGCAGATAACGTAAGCTTCGTTGTCAGCTTATTTTTCTTACTTTTGGTAAATTTCTTATTTACCGCATACTGTACTTCATATCCTTTACAATCTTTAACCTTCTTCCAAACAATTTTAATTGCTTTACTCTTGTTATTTTTTACTGAAGCAATTTTAACCTTGCCAGGAGTAACAACCTTCACTTCATTATCACTATTCGTTTTAGCATTTGAATTATCAGCTATAGCAGAACCCTTATCAGTTGATTGTCCGGTCGTATTATTAGTACTGTTATTAGATTGATTATTATCTTTGTTTTTATCATCTACAGTACCATTGTTATTTGGGTCTGTTGCAGGTTCCTGCTTATCTGTCGGTATAGTCTGCTTATTACCGTCATCACCCTTATTAATATCAGTATTATCCTGCCTGTCGCCGGATTCTTCCTGTTTGCTATCAGGATTATCCTGCTTATCGCCAGACTCTTCCTGTTTACTATCAGGGTCATCCTGCTGGTCACCAGACTCTTCCTGTTTACCCTCAGGGTTATCTTGCTTATCGCCAGACTCTTCCTGTTTACTATCAGGGTCATCCTGCTGGTCACCGGATTCTTCTTGCTTACCGTCCGGATTGCCTTGTTCGTCATCAGGATCATTCTGTTGTTGCTCTGAATCTGCTTTTTCAAATTTTGCTACAACTGTAATATCCGCTTTAGCATCAAATACATAAACTAATTCATCAGATAACAAATCGCCCTCCTGACTGAACCATCCAATAAACTTTCCATCTTCTTTGCACTCAGCAGTAAGTGTAACTGATGTATCAGCTTTATAAGCTCCTTCACCTGTTGCCGCTCCCGCCGAAGCATTATTTTGGGTTGCCAATATATCGCCATCATTGATTATAATATCTACATTTCCAGCATCATAACCACCAATACCGGTTCCACCATACGCATGTACAATTCCACCATTAATTAAAATACGTATGTCAGACTTGTCTTGATCAATTGATGTTTTACTCATCTTTCCAACGCCAATTCCTGTACTCCCTTTTCCCGTACCCCTTGCTTCAACGTAACCGCCGTTGATGACAATGGTTCCGCTTTTGCTTTGATAACCTTCTCCTATAACCGCAGTCCCTCCGCTATCACTTTCGGCGACAACCTTTCCACTATTGATTGTAATAATACCAAATCCGTATTCGGAACATCCGCCTATTACCGCAACTGTATAATTCGTCGAATTGGGCTTACTCTTCGTTGACACTTGTATGTCGCCGCCGTTGATAGTGATGTCACCTGCATCATTTTTAGGATTTGCGCCGATTGCTGCATAAAATTTACTACTAGATGTGAAAGAGGTTTGGTCACTGACTATGCTGATTTTACCCTTACTGTTACCCATTGATTGAGCATATATTGTCAGAGAATTACCCGCATTGACGGCAATACCTTTTTCGGAAGATAGTGTTGCACCATCACAGAGGATCAGGTGTATATTACCACGCACCTCAACACGATTGTTCATGGTGATGCCACTCTTTACAACATACCATGTATCTTTTCCTTCTGTACCCCATTCTTGTTCAGTACCTTTTACTGCCGTTGCAGAAGCGCAGACCTTGCAAGAACCGTCAGCATCAAGATAGATAACTGCCCCTTCTTTTATACTGACAGTGATGACGATATCCCTGCTAACATTATTTGTCGTCCATCCGTTTTCACCACTTAAAAAAGTAACACCGTTTGAACCGGAAACAGTATAAGTTTCAGTGGGCACATTAACTGCGACGCACAAATTTGCACCAACGGGATAACTCAATCCCGTGCCGCTTAGAGTATCGTTCAAAAACTGATTACTATATGTCCATGTAACAATGACATTTTCACTACCGATATTTTCAGCTTCTATCGTCGCTGTACATGCAGATATCCAGACTGCTTTCAGTGAAATATTGCTTTCAACATCGCTGATTTTAATCTTGTTTTTCACGGCAGAACCAGGATGATAGACCTTTGTTTCGTCGTCGATTACCTGCCAGTGACTAAATACCTTCCCACTTGGTGCGACAAAATCGCATTCAGGCACCGTATAGACATAGTTACCTGCACTGCCATCAACAGCAACCGTGTCCATCTTACCACTGCCCCCATTTGCATCAAAGCTCACAGTTGGATTCGTCCTAGTCCACTCTGCATAAACATTTATGTTCTCATTTGGAATATAATCAAATGTAAATGCATTTCCATTTTCCATCTTCCATCCAGAAAATGCATAGCCTGTTCTGCTAGGAGATTCAAGAGAGGATATACTTCTACCTTTTGCAACCTTCTTAGTGGCATAGATATCAGTTTTTGAGGAATCCATATAGAAAGTCACAGTATAAACGATTTCTGCATCTTTCCATAGAGCCTTAAAAGTATTGTTTCCTGTCATCGACAATACTGCTTGTTCTCCTGGCATATAACGGGCCCATTTTTTTGTTACCGTTTCATCCTGCACGACATTTTCTTCTCTAGCCCATGCATCAAATTCCATACCATCAGGCGGAGTAAATAAGCAATCGGGAAGCATCACTTTCTTACTGCTACATTACACCGTGCTTCCATCCATTGTCCCAAAGCCACCATTGGCATCAAAAGAGATTACAAAAGTTTCATCATCACCAACTACAAATGGAAGACCAACTACAGATGGAAGAAACTCTTCATCTTCTGCTCGTACAGAGCTTCTACTGAGCGGAAGCAACACCGCACCTAACACCATTATTATTGTCAAAATGATAATCTGTATTCCCTTTTTTAATATTCGTTTCTTCATAAATTCTTCATCCTTCTCCTTATTTGTTGGCACTTTCCTCCGCGCCTCTACTTCCCGTTTTGATTTCGTGTTATTCCAAATGGAAATCGTTACCTCCCTTCCGTTAAAAATCTGTGAAGAACCGTGGTTCTCATCTCATATATCATCCTGCCTGAGCAGATTCTTTACTCCTACATATAAACACGATAATAATATTATATTATAGCAAAATCATAGGATGATTTCAACGGATTTTACAGGAATTCTTGTGCCAGAAAGGTATATGTCCCCCCTTTACCATAAACTTATAATTTTAGCGAAATGGTGTATTATCTTTTATCTCTTCCTTCTTTGGCTCTGCCGTTATTCTTTTTCCTGCTTCTTTCATCATTTCAGCCCCTCATAATATAATCTTATCTTCTTAGTCATGTGAAATATACATACTCATCAATTTTCTTGTTAACTCTGATAGCTTCACTGTCAAACGGATTATTCTTTTCCTTAATACATTTCAATTTCTTTCCTACTGAAAATGGTGTAAGTCCGTAATAATAATCCATTCCCGTAATCGTAACATACATTTTCTTCATAATGATCGCTTCCCCTCAAAATATAATTCTTGATAATATAATTTTACCAAATACCTTGTCCCTTAAAAATGCCACCCTTAACCCATTGTAAATCTTGCATTTTTATAAAAATCTCACGTTGCAATCGAACATTATTTCTGTTATAATCACTTCATAAATCTCTGAAACGAACTGTTGTTATCAACGGGATAAGTGCGTCCTTTGATACCGACAGTTTTTCTATTTTTGCAACTATCCCAAAATACCAAAAAACTTTATAGAGTGATCCGGTGGAAACGCCGAGTGAGGTGTAAGCTCGTCAATCCAAATTGACACACCACCAAAATGCCCTTTTGGGCATTTTGAAATACAGCAAGCACCTCCTCTGTCAATTCACCATATGCTTCTGCAACTTTTCCCTTCGGATCGTGCTTATAAATACTGACACCTTTTGTTGTCGCTTCCACTGCCCTAATTGAGAACGGAATCCTGCTGTTGTATATGTTAATTGCTTTTCCGTAAGCATCATCAAGCAGTTCAACAATCTCTCTCGCATAAACAGTCCTCTTGTCGAGCATTGTTATCAATACACCGTCAATTCCAAGTTGATTATTAAGATTTCTTCTTACTCTGCTTATCGTCTTAATTAACTGTTCAAGACCTTTTACCGAAAGATATGCAGCCTGTACCGGAATAATGATTTTGTCTGCTGCCACAAGCACATTTATTGTGATAAGACCTAGACTTGGTGCTGAATCTATGATTATGTAATCGTAATTATCCTTTACTTTGTCTATATATCTTTTCAATATAGTTTCTCTACTCATTGCTTGTATCAGCGCAACCTCCACTGCTGCCAATTCAATATTTGATGGTACTAAGTCAACTCCTTCATCGTGATGTAATATACCAAATATATTTGAATCATATTCTTCATCTTGGATTTCCTTTTCCATTATTACAGCTAACGTATCATTCATGCTATCAGGCTCCTTATATCCAAGACTTGCAGTTAAAGAGCCTTGTGCGTCTGCGTCCACAAGCAAAACCTTATACCCTTTCTTTGCTAAACCGATACCTAAACTGCCTGCTGTTGTTGTCTTGGCTACTCCACCTTTCTGTGAAGCTGTCACATATACTTTACACATATTCATCTACCTGCCTTTCCGCTGTATTTAACTACTGTTTCTTCTTATATCCGAACACCGTTCCGGTCCCGAAGTATCTGTTTTTTATATCCTTTTTATACTTTTCCTTAACATACTTTGTCATTGGTTCATCAAGTCTGAATATCTCGGAATATATCCTTTTGTACTTTGCACTGCTTGAAATATCCATTATTTCTGACGGTTTATTCATCTTAAACCGATCATCTTTTTTTAGCATTTTGATAAACCACTTAATATCATTGGTAGTGCCTTGCAATCTGATCTTTAACATTCATTACCTCCAATCTGTCGGAAGATTAATATATGCGTATCACCCTACCGATATAAAAATCCCCTTTGTTCTTCATAAACCTCTTTCTTATTATTTTCCTTAAATAGCATGCCTCGCCTAAATTGGCTATAGATCCAGTTATAATAACGTATAATTTGTTAGTAATACCCCACAAAAATGAATATAGCTATACCATAAATTTATTTAACCATTGTAAATACTGGGGATTTCTACCTCTTTTTATACCCCATTTTATACCCCACATTGTTTGGAATTTAATGAATTAGAAGATACATTCAAGACACTTGATGAAAGAAGTGTATGTTCTGAAAGCATTGATTTTACAAAGAAAAATAGCACTCCATCATATTTGATGAAGTGCTATAATAATAGATGCGGAAGATGGGACTTGAACCCACACGTCATTTCTGACACTAGATCCTTAGTCTAGCCTGTCTGCCAATTCCAGCACTTCCGCTTAAGCAAGGCTCTCTTGATGAGCCTTGACTATATTACTACATCTAAAATCAAAATGCAAGTCTTTTTTTTAAAAAGTTTTTAAAAAATTATGCAAGCTTTCCTTTTGCAACATCTACAAGCTTAGCAAAACCTTCTGCATCAGATACTGCAAGCTCTGCAAGCATCTTACGGTTCATATCAACACCTGCAAGCTTAAGACCATACATGAACTTGCTGTATGAAAGACCATTTAATCTTGCTGCTGCATTGATACGAGCGATCCAAAGACGTCTGAACTGTCTCTTTCTCTGCTTTCTTCCGGCATATGATGAAGCCAAAGCTCTCATTACAGACTGCTTAGCAACTCTGTACTGCTTAGATCTTGCTCCTCTATATCCCTTAGCTAACTTTAATGTTCTATTATGTTTCTTCTTAGCGTTAACTCCGCCTTTAATTCTTGCCATCTTACTTTCCTCCTGATTTGATCTCTAATTAAAGATAAGGTAAAATCTTCTTCATTACCTTCTCATTTGTCTTATCCATCATAGCTGCTTTTCTAAGATTTCTCTTTCTCTTAGTAGTCTTCTTTGTCAGGATGTGGCTCTTGTAGGCTTTATTTCTCTTAAGGCTACCGCTTCCTGTCTTCTTAAAACGCTTAGCTGCTGCTCTGTTAGTTTTTAATTTTGGCATTGTATTGTCCTCCTTAAATATATCTTACTATTTCTTCTGTGACAGAAACATTATCATGCTTCTTCCCTCGAACTTAGCAGGCTTATCCACAACTGCAATATCTTCGAGCTGTTTAGCAAAATCATCAAGAATTACCTTCGAATGGTTGACATGTGCAAGCTCACGTCCTCTAAAACGCAATGTAACTTTAACTTTGTCACCCTTTGAAAGAAACTTTCTTGCCTGATTAACCTTTGTATTAAGATCATTAGTATCAATGTTCGGTGACAAACGCACCTCTTTGATATCTATTACCTTCTGTTTTTTCTTGGCTTCTTTCTCTTTTCTTGCCAGCTCGTAACGATATTTCCCGTAATCAATAATCTTACACACCGGTGGTTTGGCTGTCGGAGCAATCTTAACAAGGTCAAGTTCTGCTTCTCTTGCAAGCTTCATTGCATCTTTTGCAGACATAATTCCCAACTGCTCTCCCTCTGAGCCAATCAAACGAATCTCTTTGTCACGAATCTGTTCATTGATCATTAACTCGCTAATGGTCTTATACCTCCATCTCCCATAAACTGTTATTAAATAGAAAAAGTGGATAGCATACTATCCACTTTCATAATTAGAAAAACCATACGGTTATTATATCTAATATAGAACCCGAGTCGCCTATAGCGCTAAGGTGAGAGTGGATACTCTGCTTGTATGTCTCGTCAAACGACTTGAACATATTACCATACATGTATATGGCTGTCAAGACGTTTTTATTACAAATCCAAATAATTATTCATCTGCACCCGTCGCAGGCTCGAAAATAGTCTTAACTATATTCTCGGTAACCTTCGGTTTCTTCTGCAGAGCGATACGTCTAAACTCATCTTGAGAAGCAATCTTCTCCTGTCCACGAAGGTCACGTTTCTCATATTCCCTGCCATTAGGAAGAAGGAAATGAGCCTTCACGTTATCGGCAAGCTGTAATCTAAGTATCTTGATAACCGCCTGCTTAAGGTTCTCATCCTCCACAGGAAATGTTATCTCAACACGCTTATCAAGATTACGTGGCATCCAGTCTGCACTTCCCATATACACTTCTTCAAAGCCATCATTATAGAAATAGAATATTCTCGCATGCTCTAGAAAATCACCAACTATTGAGTGAACGGTTATATTCTCCGATACTCCAGGTATTCCAACCTTAAGACAACATATACCACGAACAATAAGATCAATCTTAACTCCCGCAGAACTTGCCTTATACAAAGCTTCTATAATAACAGGGTCACATATTGCATTCATCTTGGCAACAATTCTACCCTTTTTACCCTTCTTTGCATTCTCCTCCTCGCGTTCAATAAGTCGCAGGAAGCGATCCTTTAACCAAATCGGTGCAACCATAAGCTTATTCCAAGCAGGTGGCTCAGAATATCCTGAAAGCATATTAAATACTGCAGTTGCATCTTCCCCGATTGCATCATTACAGGTAAGAAGTCCCATATCCGTATATAACTTAGCCGTTACATCATTGTAGTTACCGGTTCCAAGATGTACATATCTTCTGATTCCGTCTTCCTCTCGTCTTACGACAAGTGCAATCTTTGAGTGTGTCTTAAGTCCGACAAGACCGTATATTACATGACATCCTGCCTTCTCAAGCATCTTCGCCCAACCAATGTTATTCTCCTCGTCGAAACGAGCCTTAAGTTCCACCAAAACAGTTACCTGCTTACCATTCTCAGCGGCACGCGCCAAAGACGCAACAATAGGCGAGTTACCACTTACACGATACAATGTCTGCTTTATCGCAAGCACATTAGGATCATTTGCCGCCTGTGAAATAAAATCAATAACCGGTGTGAACTCATAATACGGGTGATGCAGCAATATATCATGTTCACGTATCTGTTCAAATATACCGCGCTCCCTATCCATACCCGGTGTTGGTTGCGGTGTGTATTTTGCAAGCTTATACTCATCAAAGCCCTCAAGTCCGTATGCTTTCATAAGAAATGTAAGATCAAGCGGTCCTTTTATCTTATATAAATAGTGCTCATTAACATTAAGCTGTTCCATAAGTTTCTTGATAAGTCGCTTATCCATTGAATCGGCAACCTCGAGTCTGATAACTTCACCCCACTGGCGTTGCTTTAATTTGCTCTCAATCTCCTTAAGCAAATCCGTTGCCTCATCCTCATCAATTGTAAGGTCGGCATTTCTCATAACACGATACGGGTGAGCGCACAACACTTTATAATTAAGGAACAATTTGTCGATATTTCTCTCAATAACTTCCTCAAGCAAAATTATGCTTGTAACGCCCTCTTCATCTGAAGGAACTTCTATAATTCTAGGTAACACACTTGGCACCTGAACAGTAGCTATATCGACAACATCATCTTGCTTCTTATCCTTTATAAGAGCACCGATATTAAGACTCTTACTCTGTATAAGAGGAAACGGACGCGATTGGTCAACCGCCATAGGTGTAAGTACCGGATACACGTTGCGCTTGAAGTAATTGTCAACATACTCTGCCTGTTTCTCATTAAGATCTTCATGCTGTTTGATTAAATGAAGACCTACTTTATCAAGCTGTGGTAAGAGCGAACGGTTAAATATCTTATATTGTTCTGCCATAAACTCTTTTGCTTCAGGAATAATCTGCTCAAGTTGCTCCCTTGCGGTAAGTCCTGCAATATCGCGTTTGGTAAATCCCGCATGCATCATGTCGATAAGACATGCCACACGAATCATGAAAAACTCATCCAGATTAGATGCGGTAATGCTTAAGAACTTCATTTTCTCAAACAAAAGATTGTTCTTGTCTTTGGCTTCCAATAAGATTCTTTTATTAAACTGAATCCATGAAAGTTCACGGTTCTCAAAATATTCCGGCTTTGCGAAAACGTTTTTTTCTTTCATATATCCCTCTCCAATCTTAATTTATTTTAAATAGTAGCACTTCTTTTCTGTTTTAATACAGGCTTAATTCCATACACCTGCTCGAAAAACTCTGCCTTATCATCAAAGAGTCCTCTCTCTAATGCCAAATCATATAACGTGTCCACCGTTATAAGCAATTGCTTATCCTTAACCACAATATTGTAAGCGCTTGCCTTCTGTTTGTGCGAACGGTCCATTGCATTAGCAACCTTAAGAATTGCCGATATCTTAGCAACTGTCATATAATCCGCATCTCCTATTTTACCATGAGCTTCATTATAGTCAGGAAAATCAACCGAATTGTATCTGACTACATTGGCAACTTCTTCGCGTTCTTTATGAGACAAGCCCATGATTTCTGTCGACTTAATAATGGTATACGAATTCTCGGCTGCACCACTCATATTGATAAACTTACCGCAATCATGCAAAAGCGCTGCAATCTCCAACTGAAGTCGATGACTGCTCTTAAGCCCATGTATCTTCTTTGTCTTATCAAATATCTGACATGCAATCTTGGCAACATTTTTGTTATGTTGTTTATCACAATGATATTTCTTTGCCATCTGCATAACCGCTGACAACACGTCCTCATCAAAGTCACGGTTAAATGCAAGTTTCTTCGTGCGTTCAAGTTCATCAACGATAATTCCGTCACAAAGGTCTATCTGATTGGTCCATATCCTATCCGCCTTGGAACGCTTAAGAAATACGCTATATATCATTGCTGCCGGAAGAAGAAGTGTTGCTCTTTCGTATGAAATCTTATATTCTGCCGCAATGTCTGACGGGCTCTTACTTATAAGTCTTTCAAACATCACTCGAAGTTCTTCCTCTCCAAACTGATCGGTAATATGAAACTCCGGAACAATCTGTGTAAGATATCTGGTCTCATCACCCATTGCAATAACGTTCTTAATCTGTTTGTTAAAAAGATAATAATTCTGGAAAGTATCAATCTCGTTGGATATATACTCCTCCATAACACGCTCCATATGCGTCGTATCAAGACGGAAAAACTTAAGTCTGTCTCTAACTCGAAGAGCACCAATTGATATATTCTGAGTGCTTATAAGCTTGCCGTCATTCATAAGCGATATCTGAATACTTCCCGCTCCTATATCAATAATAGCCGTATTCTTCTCAACAACCTTATCAAAGTATTCAGCATTAATTGCAAGTCCCTTATACATTAGGAAACGATGCTCCGCATTACTCAATATTTCAACGTCAATTCCGGTCTTTCTCTTAATAAGGTCCAATACCATACGATTATTTTTCGCTTCTCTTATAGCACTTGTCGCATACGCACGGTAATCAAGCGTATCATATTCTCTCATCTTAATCATGAAGCCTGACAGAATATCACATAGCCTATCAAGAGAGCCTTGCGAAATGTAGCCGTCAGCATAAGTATCCGAGCCTAACTCTATTATACTGCTGGCATAGTCAATCAGGCGATAACCCTTCTTGGCCGTAATCTCATATATTTTCATTGTGACATCTGTTGAACCAACGTCTATCGCAGCGAATGTTTTATACGCCATACATCGTCCCTCCCGTCAATTCCAATACATTATAATTTATTAATATCCTTTTTCTCAACGCCGATAAGCAGCATGCTGTCAGGTGAAAATGGCTTCTGCGGATCTACAAAATGCCATCTGTGTCCCTCTTCTCTAACCGCAATGACGTTAATATTAAATGATTTTCTAAGTTGAAGCTCTATAAGGTTCTTGCCTATCCATTCCTTTTTCGGATGCATTTCAATCATATACATATTCTCATCAATTTCAAAATAATCCTTAAACGATGAGGAAAGCAGTATTCTTGCAGAACGTCCGCCGCCTTCCCCCTCTGGGTCTAATATCTTGTCCGCACCCACCTTCTTAAGAATTGATGCCATACGGTCTGAAGATGCCTTTGCAACCACTAACGGTACTCCCTGCTCTTTTGCAACTGCCACACACATGATGCTGGCAGCGAGGCTTCTACCCATAGCACAAACGACGATATCCATATTTTTAAGTCCGAGCGCAGCCACCTCATCTTCATTATTCAAATTGGCATATACTGCCGAAGTACAGCTACCCGTGAACTCATTTATTAATTCCTCATTATTATCAACAGCAAGCACATCTGCACCCAAACGATACAAATTCTCCGACAAGCTCCTTCCGTATTTGCCAAGTCCTAATACTGCGACCGATTTTTTCATTATGTGCCTCCTATCCTACATAAAATGTTCCTTCTGAATGTTTTATTTTGTTCTGACTGCTCGAGCCTTTTGTAAAGAATATTGCCATCGAAATAGGACCAATTCTTCCCAAGTACATCGAAGTAATAATTATAAGTCTGCCAAATCTGTCAAGATTAGGTGTTAGCGATCTTGATAACCCTACTGTTGCAAGAGCGCTGACAACCTCATACATTGCATCTGTAAGATTAACACCTCGTGTCATAAGAAGAAGTGTCATAACCGTCACGGCACAAAAACTTACAAACACTACCGCCGCAGCTTTTCTCATTAATTCCTCTGATACTCTGTGTTTGAAAACAACATTCTCTTTTTTTCCTCTAATATACGATACTGCATTCATAAAAACAAGAAATGCCGTAACTGTCTTAACTCCACCCGCCGTTCCAACCGGCGAGCCTCCAATAAACATCAGCACATATCCGATAACACACGAAGTCTCTGTCAGCATATCCTGCGGTACAGCCGCAAATCCTGCAGTACGAAATGTTACCGACTGAAAAAGACTGTTAAGAATCTTATCCGACAGGTTCATATTACCTATTGTCTCCGGATTATTATACTCCGCCGCCAAAATGCCTACAGTACCTGTAAGCAACAAAATAAATGTCATAACAAGAACAAGTTTGCTGTGTTCCGGCAAACGCTCAAATACCCTGGCAGGACCAAAACGTTTCTTTACACCATCACGAACCCCATCAATTACATCAAACCATACAACAAATCCAAGTCCACCAAGCACAATAAGTATCATTGTAAGATACATAAGATACTTAGACTCTCTAAAATCAATCATGCTGTTAGGTCCTACAATATCCATACCCGCATTACAAAATGCCGAAACAGATTGAAAGATTGATGCCCACACGCCTTTGACAGGCCCAAGCAGTGGCACAAACTTAAAAGCATATAGAATTGCTCCCGCACCTTCCACGAAGAAAACACCTTTGAATATCCGTATCAGAAACGAAAGCAATCCCCTGTTCTTTTCAACATTCAACGAATCGCCCAAAAGCTTACGGTCAGCAAGCGAAAACTTCTTTTTTCCAATAAGCATAATCATCGAACCGACCGCGACAACTCCAAGTCCTCCGATTTGAACAAGAACAAGTATTACAGCCTGTCCAAACGCTGTCCAATGAGCATAAGTGTCAACCACAACAAGTCCTGTCACACATACTGAAGTGGTCGCAGTAAAAAGTGCTGTTATAAGCCCGGTCTTTTCTCCCGGCACGGTCGAAATCGGAAGCATTAACAAAATTGTTCCGATAATTATCGTAACCAAAAAACTTACAGGAATAAACTGTCCCGGGGAAATCCTGATATTTTTTATGTCGAACTCTTTCTTTTTGTCTTTGTTTTGCATAATGTGTATTACCTTATTCGAGTTATTATTGTTTGGCGCATACCCATAGTATCGTTGAAACCAATGCCAAAAGAATAAAAATGATTCCAATCGCAGCAGAATGATGATAGCTGTTTTCCTTGTCATTTTTCAATGTAAGGCAGAACATTAACAATCCCAGAATCGACCATGCTGCAAATAGCAGATATGACTCCGGTTGCATTGTCTCAAACGAAATGATTTTCGGGAAAAGTGACAACACGGCTATCCCCGCCATAACGGCCATTCCAAACATTCCTGTATTCTGCTCAATTATATCATCACAACTACGTGCATCCCTATAAACCGAATACGAAAGTATTCCATACACTATTGCCGCACCTAACGTCGTAACATCAACTATCCATCCGATAACATTGCGGCCAAGAAACGGTACAAAACAAGAGATTAATACCGTTAAATAAATTGCCCTTTTCGGAATGCTGTGTTTATTAAGCTTACTCAAACCACCAAGCCAACTGTGATCTCTTCCGTAAGCATACAATAGTCTGCTTATAGCTGTAAGATTACCGATTATACTCGTAACTATCACAGAAAAAAGTGCTAACAACATTAACGTCACGCCGGCATTTCCAAAGTAATACTTGGCTGCATAAAAAGCCGGAACCGAACTTATTCCACTTAGGTTGCTCATATCACAAATATACTCAAACCAGTTACTGTACTCGGGTGGAAAAGCAGTTATAGAAAGAACTGTCAATAGTATATAAGCTGCCGAAGTTAAAATAACTGATGTTATCATTACCCCGCGAATCTTTTCGACCGGGAACGAATACTCCTCTGAAAAAAGGACAACATTCTCAAAACCTATATACGCCCATGGCGATACAACAGCAATCCTGACTATTTGTCCCCAATTAGTCTTATCAGCAATATATAACGGATTATAAGAAAACCCGGTACTATCATGTTTGATAACAGCTACCGCAGTAATAACCGCAAGGCTAACCATAAATGTCACTGCCATTATTATCATTAAATATTGTGGGATTTTTTTGAAATTCGCACAGAAAACACCGCCTACAATAGCCACCAGGACAGACAAAACCACCTCTCCCAAATAGACTCTGTAGCCGAACAAAACATAACTTGGACCAACCTGAAAGATTGAACTTAGAAATCTCCCCGCAAAAAGCGGCAAGGCTGTAAGGTTGCCCCAGAAAATTGCAAGATATGTAAGTAATAAAAACCATGCTGCAACAAAAGCAATATCATGCCCTCTTACAGCACCGGCGTAAGCATAGATACCACCGGCATCTTGCTTACGCTCGATCATATAACATAAATTATGATTAATAATGAGTATGACTACCATACCCAGAATAATTCCCAATATCGTTCCTAATATACCCGCCTGAAAAAGATATGTATTGCAGGTGACAACGAAGGAACCCCATCCTATACTTGTCCCAATCGAAAATGCCCATATCCCCATTCTATTAAAATACGGGGTTAACTGTTGATTTTTATCTGATTGATTATTCCCCATAACTCAAATCTCCTAATACATTATCGAGAATACATTATAACACTTTTCAGGAATTTAATCTATCAGATTTTTAATAATCAGCCAAGCAATTCCTCAACTGCTTTTCTCACCTCAGCCATATCTGTTGTCGGCTCAAATCTTGCGATTACTTTACCTTCTCTATCAACAAGGAATTTTGTAAAGTTCCACTTGATATATGCCTTGTCTCCGTATGCTTTGTTATTCATATCTGTAAACTTCTTAAGTGCTGCATTCTTAAGACCTTTTCCAAAACCTTCAAACGGTTTCTCTGTTGCGAGATATGCAAAGAGTGGATCAGCATTTTCTCCATTGACATCAATCTTGGCAAACTGTGGAAAATCAGTACCAAACTTCATAGTACAGAACTCGTGAATCTCGTCCTCTGATCCCGGTGCCTGGTTAGCAAACTGATTGCAAGGGAAATCAAGAATCTCAAAACCTTTGTCCTTTAAATCTTTGTACATTGCCTCAAGCGGCTCATAATGAGGGGTAAATCCGCATCCTGTTGCTGTATTAACTATCAAAAGTACTTTGCCTTCGTATTCCTTAAGACTTACCTCGTTACCTTTTCTGTCTTTAACGTTATAATCATATACCATAGTGTCGTCCTCCTTTAAATTATAATTTGTTTTCTTCCATGTTTTTGAGTGCCTTATATGTTAACTTATAAAGGGTTATAAACTCCTCATCGCTAAGTCCCATACATTCCCCAATGCAATGGGGAATCTTAACCGCTTTGTCTTTGAGTTTCTTTCCCTTATCAGTTATTGTTATCGTAAGCAATCTCTCATCATTTGCTGCTCTTTCACGCGAAAGATATCCCGCCTGTTCCAATCTCTTGAGTACAGGGGTAAGTGTTCCGTAGTCTAAATGCAGGCTGTCCGCAAGATCTCTTGAGGAAACCTTCTCCTGCTCCCATAACACCAGCATTACAATATATTGCGTATAAGTAAGACCCAACTGCTTCAAATAAGGACCGTACTGTCTTACTAATTCCTTAGAACATGCATATAATGGGAAACACACCTGATTGCTAAGCTTTAATGCGTCATATTCTTGCTTCTTACTCATAATAATCACCTTCTTTTATCCTATGATAGCTTCGCATTACTTTTGCACTATTCTCTTTTGCACAAGTAAATATTAACATACACTTTTATCTTTGTCAACACCAAAAAAACAGAAATGCATTTTCTGCATTTCTGTTTTTTGAAAATTACTTTATTTGCTCGAATCTGAACTTGAACTGTTGTCGGACTTTTCAGATGTTTTGCCGTTATTATCGCTTGGTGGATTTCCATCCGGCTTTTCCGGTGGAGTCTCTCCATCCTTCATCTGTGGCGGTGTCTGTCCATCAGGCATTTCAGGCGGGTTTTCTCCATCCTTCATCTGTGGTGGTTGTTCCCCATCCGGCATTTCAGGTGGGTTTTCTCCATCCGGCATTCCACTGCCGTCACTCTCACTTACAATTTCAAAAGCTGTGCCGCTTGATGCTGTACCTTCTTCGTACTCCTTTCCATCTACATATAATTTGTGACCGTTAAGGTTGATTGAATCCGCATCACATGTAAGACCTGATACATAAGCATCTGCTGTAAGTGTCCAAGTGCTTCCACCTGATATTTCTACATAAACATCACCTGTCTGTCCGCTCTCATTAATTGTTCCTGTCCATGAAGAACCATCCGTTAGATATAAGTTAAGTGCAGAAACCTCGTCAACTACGATATCTCCGTTAATTGTCTGGTTTGCTGCCGTAAGATTAACCTTGCCGCCGTTAGAACCTTCATTGCCCCAGCCTGCTGCACAAGCTCTAAGGAAAAATCCTTCCGAATCTTCGTTGACAATTGTTGCATTAGTCAAATTGATATCACATGCTGTATTATTAACGAAGAATATATCTCCGTTTTTGTTGGTAAGTGTACCGTCTGTCATTGTAAATGCAGACTTTCCGGAAGCTGCATCCCCTGACATTGACTGATAGATCATTACGGCCTGATAATAATCGGATTTATCGCTGTTCTTTGTATTATTATCTGCGGTTAAATTACAGTTGTTAAGTGTTACTGAGTTCTTGCCTTCAACTACCATTCCCTGTGAAGAGGTTGATGTCATCTCTGAATCATTGACAGTTATATCTGCTGTTGAATATACAACCGGAGAACCCATGCCCTCTGTAGTATATGTGCCACCGGTAACTGTAACTGTTCCACCGCCTCTGTCAGATCGGATTGCTGCAGATGAATTACCGGTTGTATGAATGGTAAGGTTTTCCGCATTCATTGTACCACCGCCGGTTGTCATGATTCCTCCCGAACAATTGCCGGTTGTCTCTATAGTAGAATCTGATATGTTAACTGTTGTTCCCTCACCGTATGAGAAAACTCCATTTGCGTGAGTTCCGTCTGAACTTACGGTTGCATCTGTTATTGTAAGAGTTGCACCGTTGGTTGCAAATACTGCTGCATTTTCTCCATAGAAATCAGCCTCGTCTCCTTCGGAATCACCGGTCTTATTAACCTCTATGTTGCTATAGCTTTCTTCTTTGCCGTCAACCTCGATAGCATGCTCGCCATCAGCCGAATTACTGTATGTTCCCTGGTTTTCAACTTCGTTTGTGCTTTCTGCAACCACACTTGTGTCGGTTGTCGTTGTAGCTTCGTCATTTGCCTGACAGCCGGATAAACCTGCTATCATCAATCCGCCCATTAGTATAAATGAATAGTTACTCCATCTCATGATAATCGCCTCCTTAATATTCTTAACGTTTTACGTGTTGTTTATCTTAAGATGTGTTAACTATAACGCGGATTTCTTAAATGAATATTGAAAAATCAAAAAAAAGATAAAAATTTTTTTACAGTCCGAAACAAAAGATTGCAAGGACATAAAATGCTACAACCAGTATAGGTGTTATGCAGTCAAGTACTCCAAGTACACGCACCAGTTTGCTTTCCTTTGCAAGCTTGCGTCCTATAATATTGAACACAAAACCAAGAACCGCAAACAACATTGTAATATCAATGAAAATTCTTACAAGCGATGAGTCTAGAGGTGAAACAATTAAACCGTATGCAACAGGCGCTGATATTAACGGTACTAATTCTAATATAATTGCTAATGTCTTCTTCATAATAAAAACTCCTTTCAAACAGTACATCTGTTATCTTATGAGCCCATTATATGATATGAAAACAATGCATGCCAGTGTCGTTTGTCACTATCAGGGTAAACTTGTAAGTGACATATGTCACTATGCAAAAAAATCGCCGCCCCCATCAAAATGATGTTTACGACGATATATTCTCCATTATCTTTATAGCCGATGATGTTATTGCCAATCCGTCTTTACTCGTTTCCCTTAGGCACTCCGGTAACAGATTTCCAATCCTTTTCATGGAATCAATCACTTCATCAGGCTCAATCCTGCTTCTAATTCCCGCAATAGCCATTTGTGATGAAACTATCGCATTGACTGCACCGGATACATTTCTCTTAATACAAGGTACCTCGACAAGACCGCCTACAGGATCACATGTAAGACCTAGCATATTCTTAAGTGCTAATGCAGCTGCATGAATAATTGCTTCATTATCTCCGCCTTCAAGATAAACAACCGCCCCCGCTGCCATCGCACTTGCCGAACCTATTTCTGCCTGACATCCTCCTTTAGCACCGGATATTTCCGCACTCTGTGCAATAACCTCTCCAATTCCTCCTGCAACATAAAGTGCTTCTATTATTCTATCCTGTGCAACCTTCTTTTCTTCCTCATAGGTAATTAACACTGCAGGTATTACTCCGCACGAGCCTGCCGTCGGTGCCGCCACAATACGTTTCATACAGGCGTTTGACTCACCCATTTTAACCGCTTTTTCAATTACCTTAGTAAGAAAATCTCCGATCAACCTGTTTGGCTGCTTTCTAAAGTCCTCTAAAAGCTTACCGTCTCCACCAGCCATACCGCTTGCAGATTTAGCCTTAGAATCATAGTTAGAATCCGCCTCTTTCATTGCGATATACATATCCGTCATTTTAGAAAATGATTCTTTCTCTGTTATTCTGTTTTCCCTGCAATTATCATTTAAAATCACCTGCCAAAACTTAAGGTTCTCATTTTGGGCATCGGATAATATTTCTCTTAACAACCTATAACTCATAGACTACCTCCTGTTGGTATCAGGCTGTAATAAGTTACCTTAACGACTCCTTCAAGCTTCTTTAGCCACTCAACCGCCGATTCCGGTATTTCCTGATCACACTCCAAAATCATGACTGCGTTACCACCACGATTCTCCCTATATAACTGCATAGACGCAATGTTTACAGACTTATGCGAAAGCATACTTGTAACCTCAGCCACGTGTCCCGGCTGATCTAAGTTATGCACAATTAAAGTAGGACGGTCTCCCGAAAAATTAGCGGAAAGACCGTCTATAGCTGCAATATTAATTATGGAACCGCCCAGGGATTCCCCGACAATTTCCAACATTCTTCCGGACTTCCCTGTTAATTTGAGTAGTACGGAGTTGGGACTTGCATCCTTAAGGGATATTCCCGAAAACTTGATATCAACACCCATTTCGTCAGCAATTTCTAAGCTTTCGGGAATTCTAACGTCATCAGGCTGCATTCCTAAAAGACCTGCAACTATTGCCTTATCGGTACCATGACCTTTGCCTGTTGCCAAAAATGAACCGTGCAAAAATATTTCGGCCTTAACAACCTGTTCTGAAAGCAGTTTATGTGCCACATATCCAATTTTAACGGCTCCGGCAGTATGGGAACTTGATGGTCCTACCATCACCGGACCTATAATATCGAATAACTGCATTTACTCACCTCATATAAAAGGGATCACTGTCTACTATCTTAATTACCTCTTCAAGCTTATCAAGTTCTTCATTAAGCTGTTCTTCGGTAATAATAAGCGGCGGATTACAAAGAACCATATTCTCATGACCGAATGTCATAAATCCTCTTTCCTTAAGCAATCCTATAATTGACGAAAGTTTTCCGTGAGGATCCTGTCCATAAGGAACTATCGGCTCTTTTGTCTCCTTGTCCTTAACAAACTCAACACACGAAAACAGTCCAATATGTCTCACATCACCGACACAGTTATATTTTTCCTTAAACTCATCAAGCCTGTCTGCCAAAACCTTGCCGACCTTATTAACATTGTCGAGAATATTTGCCTTGCTGTAATAATTAACGCAAGCCACTCCCGCTGCACACGCAAGCGGATGCCCACAGTATGTAAGTCCGCACGAAAGTACATGGTCATCAAAATACTCTGCGATTTTCTTACTTACACACACGCCTCCAAGCTGTATGTAACCGCATGTAACTCCTTTTGCAAATGTTACAATGTCCGGTTCAACATCAAAGTTCATAAACGCAAACATCTTTCCTGTTCTACACCAACCGGCCATTACCTCGTCACAAATCATCACAATTCCAAACTCATCACATAACTTTCTTACGCCCTGCAAATATCCCTTAGGCGGAATAATGATACCGTTTGTTCCTGTAATCGTCTCCAAAATGATTGCTGCAATCTGGTCACGACCCTCATAGATAATCTGCTCACGAAGTTTACTTATATAAAACTTTGTAGCCTCTTCTTCAGACTCAAAAGTAATACTTTCTCTGTATATGTACGGATCAAAAAACTTGATAAATCCGGGCATTCCGGGTTCGAGCGGGAATCTTCTGGGTTCACCCGTTACATTACCCGCACCAAATGTTGAGCCATGATAACTTCTGTAACGACTCATTACCTTATATCTTCCCGTATACATTCTTGCCATCTTAATTGCATTTTCATTAGCATCTGCTCCGCCGTTGGTAAAGAATACCTTTCCCATATTATCCGGCATAAGGTCAACTATCATTTTGGCAAGTTTTGCTCTTGACTCAACTCCGTAACCGGGACCCATCCATGCGTATTTATCAATCTGTTCCTTCATTGCATTGTTGATATCTTCATTACCGTATCCCAGATTGACATTGACCTGAGTTGAAGACATATCCGTATATCTATTCCCGTCATAATCCCAGATATATATTCCTTCAGCTTTTTCAATAGGAATAGGATAAACGTCATTCTGCTTCGCCCAAGACTGCAGATAATATTTCTTCTGTGTTTCGGATATTTCTTTTCCAGTCATAATACACATCTCCCATCTGTTTTTATTTATGCTCCAAGATATGCCTTTCTAACTTCATCATTGTGAAGTAATTCATCGGCATCACCTGACAGTTTGATCTTTCCTGTCTCTAATACATACGCACGATTTGCAACTTTAAGTGCCATCTTTGCGTTCTGTTCTACCAAAAGCACTGTTATTCCCTGCTGATTGACTTCCTTGATAATCGCAAAAATCTCCTGTACCAAGAGTGGCGACAATCCCATTGAAGGCTCGTCCATAAGTATAATCTTAGGGTCTGCCATCAGTGCTCTTCCTACGGCAAGCATCTGTTGCTCACCACCTGACAAAGTTCCCGCAAGCTGTGACTGTCTCTCTTTAAGTCTTGGAAACTTAAGAAATACATCATCCATTCTCGCAATTATTTTGTCCTTGTCTTTTTTTGAAAACATGTATGCACCCATTTCGATATTTTCACGGACAGTCATATCTACAAATACATGTCTGCCCTCCGGAACGTGTGCAACACCATGTGTAATTATTTTACTCGGTTCTTCCTTCAAAAGATCGACATCATCATACACAACCTTACCGCTCGTTGCTTTTTTAAGTCCTGTTATTGTATGAAGTATCGTTGTCTTTCCGGCACCGTTAGCTCCGATAAGTGTAACGATTTCTCCGTCATTTACCTCTACGCTGACATCCTCTATTGCATGTATAACTCCATAATGAACATTAAGATTTTCTACCTTTAACATCAGTCATCACCGCCTTCATCCTCATCTTCTTTACCCAGATATGCTTCAATAACATCCTTATTGACAGCTATCTCTTCCGGCGTTCCCGATGCAAGAATCTCTCCGAAATTAAGTACATATATGCGTTCACAAATACTCATTACAAGGCTCATATCATGCTCGATAAGAAGAATCGGTATTCCGAACTTTTCTCTTAGCATTTTGATTGACTCTTTAAGTTCTGCTGTTTCAACCGGATTCATACCCGCTGCCGGCTCATCTAACAACAGAAGTTTCATATCCGTAGCAAGTGCTCTTGCAATTTCCAAAAGTCTTTGCTTTCCATACGGAAGATTCTCTGCATATTGATCCGCAAACCCCTCCAAGTTAAAAAGCTTAAGTAACTCCATCGCCTTTTGTGTTGTCTCTTCTTCTTCCTTCCAGAAGTATGGAGTTCTTATTATTGACTGAAACAGATTTGCCTTCATGTTCTTATTAAATGCGACCTTTACGTTGTCAAGAACCGTCATTTTCTTGAATAATCTTATATTCTGAAACGTTCTTGCAATTCCCTCATCCACGACCTGATGAGTTTTTAATCCATTCATTCTCTTTCCACAAAGCATATAACTTCCTGTTGTCGGAGCATATATACCTGTAATAAGGTTAAATATCGTCGTCTTGCCTGCACCGTTAGGGCCGATAAGACCGATAAGCTCACCTTTGTATATTTCTATATTTACATCATTTACCGCTTTAAGTCCTCCGAACTGTATTCCAAGGCTTTTCGTTTCCAATACCGGTACATTTTCCTCTGCCATATGTATCACCTCTCATATAAGAATACTTTTATTCCTGACTGACCTTTTCTTTCTTCTTGCGTTTTCCATCCAGTATCAAATCAGGCAGTGAGAATTCCTTGCCACCAAACAATCCGGTAGGCTTAAATATCATTACCACAACAAGTACTACTGCGTAAATGAGCATTCTATAGCTTGCAAAATCCGGGAAAACATACGAGATAAGCTGTGGCAGTGCCGATAATATCGGTGCTGCAATTATTGAGCCTGTCATCGATCCACTTCCTCCAAGAATTACGATTGCAAGAAACTCCGAAGACTTTGAAAAGTTAAAATATGTAGGAACCAATGTAGTAATGTAATGTGCATATATAGCACCTGCAACTCCCGCAAATGCTGCCGAGATTGTAAATGTAAGCACCTTTGTTCTTGTAACATTTATTCCCGATGCCGCAGCTGCTATTCTGTCCTCACGAATTGAAATCAATGCTCTTCCGTAACGTGAACGGATATAGCAATACATTATGGCTATACAAATTACCATTGTGATATACACGTAATGATAATCAGATACTCTGGCAATTCCTGCAAAGGATTTACCGAATGTTGCATTTCCGGTAATCGGTTTGATACCGACATTACTAAGTACAACCCTGACAATCTCTGCAACAGCAACCGTTACTATACAAAGATAATCTCCGGAAAGTCTTAATGCCGGAATACCAACAAGCACTCCAATTATTGCTGCTGCCAATCCTCCGATTATGATTGCAATAAGATAAAGTGCAATGTTTGATAATTGAACATGGTCTGAAATAAGTGTTGTTACGATAGCTGATGCATATGCACCTATCGACATGAAGCCGGCATGTCCTAACGAAAACTCTCCCATGTAACCTGTTAAAAGATTAAGGGAACAAACAATTATCGTATAGAACATTCCGATTGTTACCAGACCGTTAAAATATGCTGCCTTTCTGCCAAGCAGTCCCGTATCAAATAGCAGACACAGAATCAGGAATACAACAGCAACCGCAATAATATTAATCAAATATTTTTTCTTCATTATCTTAGGCATATTCCCACTTCCTTCCGTCATACTTTTTCGCTTACTGCCTTACCGAGCAGTCCTGTCGGACGTACAAGCAATACCACAATCAATATAAGATAAGTAACTGCTTCATATGTACCCGGCAACATATATACCTTAACCAAAATCTCTACTATACCAAGCAAGAGTCCTCCGACCATTGCTCCTGCAACACTTCCGATTCCGCCAAGAACCGCTGCAACGAATGCCTTAAGTCCCAATGTTATACCAAGTTCATTTTTGATACTTACATAAGATGTCGTGTACATCATTGATGCAATTGCAGCAAGTCCGGAACCGATTGCAAATGTTATTGTAATTATCTTGTTTACATTAATACCAACAAGGGTTGATGCCACCTTATCTTCCGGAACCGCTCTCATTGCCTTACCAAGTTTTGTATATTTGATAAAGAGTGAAAGGATAATCATAACAACCACGCCAATTGCAAGTGTAAGTAATGTCTGTCCCGGTATTGATGCTCCCATAATTTCAATGGTTGGAAGCGAAAACATTGGTGGTACATTACGTGGTGCCGAGCCGAATACGACTAAGGCACCATTTTCCAAAACAAGACTCATACCAAGGGCGGTGATGAGAGCAGTGGTAGAGCCCTGTCCTCTCACCGGTTTATATGCAATCTGCTCCGTAAGTACACCTACACCAACGCATACACAAATCGCTGCTATAACCGCCAGCCATAACGGCAGTCCAAGGTTTTTCATAACCGGTATAGTATAGAACAGTGTAAAACCACCAACCATGATAAAATCACCATGTGCAAAATTGATCATCCTTATAATTCCATATACCATGGTATAACCGAGAGCTGTCAGTGCATATATAGAACCAAGATTTAATCCATACATTAAACTCTGTATTAATTTTGTCATGTGCTCTCATCTCCATTCCTGTTTCTTATTTTTTAGAAGTTTCCGTAATACTTAAGTTCACCATTTTCAAAAGTTTCAATTGTAAACGGCTTAACCGCATCACCATTCTCATCATAAGTAATGGTTCCACCCATACTTTCGTATGTAATCTTTAACAATGCATCCTTGATAACCGAAGGATCTGTGCTTCCTGCCTCTTCCATAGCCTGAACGAGCATCTTGATTGAATCGTAGTAAAGTGATGATACTGCATTTAATCCGCTGTCTGAACCATACTCTTCTTTGTAAGCACCTACATAACTCTTAACTGCATCTGTATCAGCCGAAAGGTCTACGTGTGCAAGATAATAACAGTTGTTGAACTTATCCTCGTATCCTGTTACATCAGTTCCGTCCCAAGCATCACCACCAAGAATCGGTCCGTCAAAGCCTGCATCACGTGCCTGCTGTACAAAGTTAGGAACCGTATCATAGTTGTTAGGATAAATGATAACCTCTGCGCCCTGTTCTATTGCCTTTGAAATCTGTGCTGTGTAGTCGGTATCTGTTGTAACACATCCATAGTGCTCATATTTAACACCATCTGTTGAATCAAGTGCACCCTCCATTGCCTCTGCAAGACCTGCACAATAATCTGAATCCTCTGCTGCTACAATTGCAATGTTTGTTGCCTTAAACTCATCTGTTGCCATCTTTGCAAGTGTAGGTCCCTGGTTTGCATCCGAGAAACACTCTCTGAAAATGTAATCACCTGTCTTACAGATTGTTGCGTTTGTAGAATATGGTGTGATTACGAGCATGCTGCTTGCCTGTGCTTCCTCAACGAATGATAATGTACAGCTTGATGAACAAGATCCGATAACTGCACTTACATCATATGATGCACAGTTGTTATAAGCACTTGCTGCCTCTGTTGCATCTGACTTATCATCTGCAAATACTGCCGATTCAAGCTTGTAAGACTTATCTCCGATCTTAACACCACCGGCTTCATTTACTTCTTTGATGGCAAGATTATAACCATTTTCTGCACCCTCGCCCCAGCTTGCGAAGCTTCCTGTAAGCGGCGCGATACCTGCGATTGATACTGTTCCGTCAAAATCTCCTTCAACTTCAGCTGGTCCTGAACTACTCTTGCTTCCGGATGAAGCTCCACAACCGGAAAGCATTCCCATTGCCATTGTTAATGTTGTAAGTAACGCTATAGTTTTTCCTATTCTCTTTCTCATAATTAGTTCCTCCTTATTGTTTAATTTGCAAAATCTATGTGATTTCGGTTTTTACAAACCGAATTTCACCTTAACGTAGTTCTCAATGACATCTACACATCTGTCTCTTCCTACTCTTGCACTGTTAAGTGTCATATCGTAGTTGACAGGATTGGTCCAGTAGTTGCCGTTGGTGTAATACTTGTAATAATCGGCACGGTACTTATCTGTTTTTTCGATAAGTCTGTGTGCCTCGGTTTCAGTAACTCCAAGCTTTTTAACTATTGATGCAACACAGTCGGCTCTAGGAGCCTCGATGTAAAAACTTGCCACATTACAGAAATCCTTAAGTACGTAGTCTGCACATTTTCCAATAACAATAAATGACATCTCTCCCGCGAGTTTTTTGATAATCTCGCTTTGAATATTAAAAAGATTGTTGTTGGATGTAAAACGTTTATCGGACGGCTCAACCACGTAATCAAACGGCAGTCCCTTGAACAATCCCTTGCCAAGTTTTTCATCCGCCATGTTAAACAGTTCCTCGTTGATTCCGCTGTGCTCTGATGCCATTTTCAAAATCTGTTGTTCGTAACAGGGAATACCAAGTCGCTGACTTAGTTTTACTCCTATTTCCTTTCCACCGCTTCCAAATCCTCTGGCAATGGTTATTACATATCCCTGCATATTCTTCACCTCCTATTGACCTTGCAAAAGGGCCCTACCTATATTCATAGGTAAAGCCCCTTTGCTTTGATCATATATTAAATTAACGCAACCAAAGTTGCTTGTATAAAGCAGCTATATCTTTCTCGGTAACATCCTTTATTGTGTTTGCCGGACTGCCGCTTGCCATTGCATCCTTTGACATCTTATCTATATTGTTAAAAAATGCTTCTTTATCAATTCCATATTCCTCAAGGGTTGGAATCTCTATTTTTCTTATCAGTTCATTTAAGGATATGAAGAATGCATCTGCACATTCCTTATCAGTTCCTTGTGCTCCTAATAGTCTTCCTATTTGAGCAAATCTCTC
Organism: Lachnospiraceae bacterium; assembly: GCA_015057325.1. GTDB lineage: Bacteria > Bacillota > Clostridia > Lachnospirales > Lachnospiraceae > CAG-590. The sequence goes on from SVEQ01000012.1 coordinate 61,341, forward strand.
TATGCATCCATCCTTTGCAAAACTTAAACATGTATCGATTAACATTGCATTAGATATGCCATGCGGAACATGAAATAGTGCTCCTATCGGCCTGCTCATTCCATGTACAAGTGTAACACTTGCATTATTGATACATACACCCGCTTCATATGCTGCATATGCCATCTGAAATCTCGCCTCTAAATCATCACCGGCCTCATATGCTTTGGGAAGATATTCAAATATTCTCTTAATCGCAGATAAAGCAAACACTTCAGTATAAGGCGTTGCCTTCTTTGATGTATATGCTTCCACCGCATGTGTAAGTGCATCCATTCCCGTTGCCGCCGTAACAGATTTTGGTGCAGTCACACTAAGCACCGGATCAATAATTGCAAGCTTTGGTATAACCTTCTCATCGGTTATAAGCCTTTTTGTATCGGTTGCACTCTCTGTCACACAATAAAACTTTGTGGCCTCCGAACCCGATCCTGCTGTTGTAGGGATTAAAACAATCGGTATATACCCTGACTTTGATGATACTGCTTTGGCACTGTCTTGAGGACTTCCGCCTCCTATACCGATTACCATATCACAGTTATTATCATCAAATGTCTGCTTGGCTTTTTCAATCATTTTGTCGTTGGGCTCTCCGATTATGTCGGTAAATACTGTGTAAGTTATTCCTTCTTTATCAAGCACTTCTTTAAGTCTGTCTACTATGCCGCTTTTTTCTACAATTTTACCGGAGATGATTAATGCGTTCTTTCCAAGTTCACTAACATCTTTGCCTGCCTTGTCAATTGCATTTTCTCCAATTATTGACTTACTTGGCATCAAAACCTGAAATGCCATATTAACACCTCCTATCCAAAAAGAAAAAGGCAAAGAAATCATTTTAACTGACTTCTTTGCCCTTGCTTTTTTCTGTTGTGCACATATTATCATCAGACACTTCTTTGTGCAATAGCACATTAAACATTATATCTTGTGCAAGTGCACAATCATAATATGGTGCTGATGCAATGTGCCGTAAAAAGAATTGCCTTGTTTTCCCATGAGGTAATATCCATATCAAGGATCTCCTCAATTCGATTAAGATAATTATTAACAGTATTTCTATGAATAAACAATTCTTCGCTTACTCTTCTTGTACTTCCATCACATTCTATATATTTATCGATAAAGGTACAATACTCCGTCCCGTTATCTTTGTCATAATCAAGAAGTTTTCCCATTATGCTTTGATACATTTCCAGTAACAGCTCATTGTTTTTAACATTTACAAGTAACTTGTATATGCCTAACTCCTGATACGTTAGCACATGTTCATTTTTCTTAATCGCTATTCTACATGCAGCATAAGCACGCATGAAATTATTATCCTGTGTTTCAAAACCTTTTATGTTATCACTTATTCCTATATAAATGTATGGAACACGCTTGTTTGCGGATATGGCCTTAAACACCATGTCCGTATATTTTTCAATCTCCTCTGCACTGTAATTGATAAGAGCAACTATTCTCTTATCCTGGTATTCAAAGGAAATGTATTTATCATTTATTCTTTTTGCGGATTGCTCTGCAATCTTTTTTATTTTTCTGCTTTCTTCCACAAACTCGGAACTTGTCTTCTCCCATTCCAAAGAGATACAGACAAAAGCCATACTACTGTCTTTTAAGTAGCCAAATCTCTCCATTTGGTGAATAAGTTCATGTTTGTCTCCCGTATGGAAAATAAGATTTTTTAATGTTGTCGCAATACTGTCCTGCCTTGAAATATGATCAACAATCCTCTTGCAATAATCTGCAGTTAGATCTACAAGCGGGACCTCCCAAGGCACCGAAAACAGTGGAAGATTATTATCATTGCAAAAGTCGATTACATTGCTCGGTACGTTAACAATAAACTTACCTGTGTTTAGAATAACCGCACTTGCGTTATGGGCATGAACTTCCTTAACGTATGCCATCAATTCATCATCACTTCTGCATATTGCTCCCTCTGTGACAACTATCTCATTACCGTGAAGGAAACCGGCCCCCTCTACCGTTTCAACAATATGTATCCAGCTTACAAGATTAGTAAGCCCGCCTTCTCCGGCATGCAGTTTAATTTTATATTTCGCTGATTCTTTATACAAATTATTAACGGTAAGTGCCATAAATGTTTCCTTTCTGCTATACGCTTTTTTACTCGGTTGCGTCAATTATCTCCTGATACAAAGCGTCACGAAGTGCAAATAATGTGTCCGGATCTTTTCCTCCAAACGGTTCTCCATTAAGCTCATTTACATACATGCAGACATTAGATGAGGATGTGATAATAATCTCATCAGCCGACTTAAGATCTTCAAGATAATATGGTGTTTCGCTAACGCCGATTCCAAGTTTCTTGCACATTCTTACAAGATGAGCTCTTGCAATTCCCGGAAGTATCATGTCATCTGTTGGAGCCGTGTGTACTATACCGTCCTTTATAATATGACAGTTACAATGTGCACACTCCGTAATTCTTCCGTCATGTCTATACAAAATCGTCTCATCCGCCCCCATGTTATAAGCTTTTTCCGCATACAAAACGGATGGCAGAAGATTTAATGTTTTGCAGTTACAGTAATAAAATCTCTTATCCTCGGCCGTTACACATTTGATTGGCTTCTGACAATCATTAATTGTTTCCGGCTTAATCATTACCCACAGGTTACCGGGTCCCTTTTTGTATGTATGATTTCTTATTCCCGTTCCTCTTGAACAAGCCCAATAAACAAAGTTTTCTCCGGTATCCATCTTATGAACAAGTTCATTTAAAATATCCTTAAGTTCTTCCTTTGTACAAGGTATTTCAATATCCATAAGCGCCGCTGAATTAAAAAATCTGTCGATATGCTCATCGATTGCAAATAAATTGTAGTGTCTTGACGGACCTGCATCATACACTCCGTCACCAAAGAAACACACTCTGTCGTTAAACGGCACCATCATGTTATCAAGTTCATCAAATTTTCCGTTATAATATCCTAATGTTTTCATAATCAATTCCTCCACTTCATTTATTCTATGCACAATTATCTTTAATTGGATTGCGTCCAAACTTTCTTAATGCATGCAATATTTCATGTTCTGTTTTCATGCTCTTACCGTCAACACTTATGCTGTGCCAGCCTGACACCCCGTCAACGCTTCCAAGTTTGACCGTTTTTTTGATGTAATCCTGCACCCAGTCAAAGCCCGGAATAAGTTCCTGCTTACACAATTTTGACAGAGCAGCAACTATACCGTATGCTCCCCAGTTTGAAACCGTTGCAATAACAAATATATCTGCGGGAATCACGCAAGGCTCAAGCGACAACTTTCTCGATACAGGTCCTGCAATTTTGCCCATTCCTATCTCATTGCCTCCGTCGCCAACACCAATCGTCGGAATAATTCCTTGATACTTTAAAAACATTTCATCTATCGGAGCTGTAAATGCTCCAATGTCTTCACCACGCATATTGGCATATTTGCCGTGTTTGTTTTTTCCGCAACGTTCTATTGATATCAAACCCTTCGGCTCATACACCTTAATCAAATCGTCTATGTGTTGATCACCATTATCAAGTTCTACATATATCGTCTCTATATCTTCAGGCTCAAAAAAACCTCTGCAGAACTCATCAGTAATAATGATCGGGTCATATCCAATCTTTGAAAGTGCATGAGCAAGAGCAACCGTCCCGACAGGTCCGTCTGTTTCCGCATATCCCTTGACGTAAAATCCTGTAGTTAAGAATACATTTCCCCTTTCCCACGAAAGGATTTCCTTTGCAGCCTTCGTACAATAATCTGTTGAAAGATACAACCTTATATCAGGCATCCCCCTTTCGGAATATCGAAGAATAATATCTTCTATTGTTTCTGTCCTTTCCGCCTCCATTTCAACAAACCTCCCTTAACAAGTTTTGCATTGATACAATTTCTATTCCTTCTGCAGTAAGTGCAGCATTTATTTTTCTTGCAAACTCAACAGCCTTCTCACCGTCTCCATGAAGACAAACCGAATCCGCTTTGACCTCTATTGTTTTTCCGGTTATCGACTTGACAGTGCCGTTTTTTGCCATCTCTATAACTCTTTGTATCGCTGCTTCTTCATCTGTAATAACGGCTCCTTTCTGACTACGATCTACAAGCGTTCCGTCATCATTGTAGGCTCGGTCAGCGAACACTTCATTGGCTCCGCCAAGCCCTGTCTCTTTTGCGGCCTCAACCAACAAACTTCCCGAAAGTCCTAGAAGTATAAGGCTTGGATCCACCTCATATATTCCCTCTGCAATGGCAAGTGCCAATGCTTTGTCCTTTGCTGCCATATTGTACATAGCCCCATGAGGCTTTACATGTGATAATTCCATATCATAGGCCTTACAAAATGCATTTAACGCGCCTATCTGATATTGAACCATCGCTTTTAGTTCTTTTGGTGTTACCGCCATCTTTCTTCTTCCAAAGCCGTTAAGATCGGGAAATCCCGGATGCGCACCAACACATATACCATGCTCTTTTGCAAGGCTTACAGTCTTGTCCATAACCACCGGATCCGCAGCATGGAATCCGCAAGCGACGTTTGCCGATGATATGTACGGAACGACCTCCTCATCAAGTCCACATTTATAATTACCATAACTCTCGCCTATATCGGCATTAAGATCTATCTTCATATAATCATCTTCTTCCTTAATTTTCTAATATTTCAAATTGACATTTTTTACATCAGATATAAACATATGGCCCGGCGAATGCGTTATGCAAAAATCGGGTTTTGATGCCATAACAACCGACTGCGGGGTCACCCCACACGGCCAAAACACAGGAACCTCTCCCTCATTGATAATTACAGGATCACCAAAGTCAGGATGAGCAAGATCTTCAATTCCTATCGCTTCAGGAAAACCGATATGAACCGGAGCACCATGAACCTTTGGCATTGCACCCGTAACAAGTACGGCTTTGGGTATAAGCTCATGCGGTATCGGCCGCATGCTTACAACCATGTTTCCATGAAATATTCCTGCACTCTTGCACTTAATATTCGTCTTGTACATTGGGACGTTGCAATTCATCTCTATTTGTCTTACGGGTATTTCTGCATTTAACATCTCGCTTTCAAATGAAAAACTGCATCCGATAAGAAAACTTACAAGGTCTGTTCTCCAATAGTCCGATACATCCGTAAACTCTCCTACCAATTCACCTTTTTCATATATTCTGTACTTTGGAATATCCTTCGTTATATCAGCACCCGGGGCTATGTCCGTTAAATATTTGTTTCCGGCATCCGTAACCTCAAGAAGCGGACACGACTTAGGATTTTTAGTAGCAAATAAGAGAAAATCAAACGCATCCTTCTTCGGAAGAACTACAAGATTTGCCTGAGCATAACCTGAACACATTCCGCTTGTCTGACCCGTAATACTTCCCATTCTTATAAGCTGTCTCACTTCACGTGGAAGATAATCGGCAAAATCAGATGCTTTATTTTTTTCTGCGTATAGTTCCGGAATCTCCTTTATTTTTTCCATTGTCACTCACTCCTTTAGTCTTTACTTCTTTCCAAACAAACGATGTATTAATCCTTTTTGCATATCCTGTAACGATACACATTTAAAACTTACTTCATTACCCGGTCTTGCCTGTGCAAGGTACTGCAAATCCTCACTTACCACCGTTGCAATCTTTGCATATCCACCTGTTGTCTGGTGGTCGGCCATTAAAATGATTGGTTGCCCCGATGATGTCACCTGGATTGAACCAAATGTTATTCCGTCAGATACAATATCCATGCCATTCTTGCTTTCTATTGCTTCACCGGATAGCCTTATTCCCATTCTGTCGCTTTCGGGTGAAACCTTATAAGTTGTATTAAAAAATGTATTTAGTCCTTCATCGGTAAAATAATCGTCCTGAGGTCCTTTAATAACCCTTACACAAATACTGTCCGAATATGTCGGGGCTTCAACTTTGTTTTTTAACAGTGCATCCTTTTTTGAATAGTCAAACCCTCCGATTGTGAGAGCATCGCCTGTCTCTATTTTTCTACCCATATATCCGCCCATTTGGCACTTTAGGTTTGTCGATCGGCTATCCATAACAACTGGTACGTCAATTCCTCCGGCAACTGCAAGATATGCTCTTAAGCCGTTAATCGCAAAACCAAATGTTAGTTTCTGCCCTTCGTATATTTCATAAGGTTTGCCTCGCTTAATTGACACGCCATCAATTTCCGCATTCATTTCTGCTCCCATATATGCAATAATTGCATCTGAATTAAAAACCACATCCGCACCTATAAATGTAAACTCAAGTGCCGCCTCACCATTCTCATTTCCGACGAGCTTATTGGCTAATCTGTATGAATATCTGTCCATTGCACCGGACTCTCCAACACCGTATTCCATATAACCAAATCTTCCTTCGTCCTGAACGGTTGTAAGTGAACCGGCTTTTTCAATATACATTTTCATATAGAATCACCTCTTTCTACTCGTATACATATTCCGGATTATATTTGTTGTCTTTCACATCTTTTTGTATAGATTCATAATCCGAAATGCTAATCGGGATAAATCTTATATATTCGCCTGCATTACACAGCACCGGCATTTCTCTTTGAGGATTGTAAAACTCAATCGGTGTGTTTCCGATAAGCCACCATCCTCCCGGGGAGGCAACAGGATAAACGCCTGTCTGATTACCTCCTATGCCAACCGAACCTGCAGGAATAGAGGTTCTTGGCGTATCAAGTCGCGGCATATGTATCCTTTTGTCAAGGCCTCCAAGATATGTAAAACCTGGCAGAAAACCAAGCATGTAGATTTTGTAATCAGACTGTGAATGAAGCTTAATAATCTCTTCCGTACTCATTCCAAGTCTTGATGACATTTCCTTAAGGTCAGGGCCATAATCAGATCCATAACAACATGGAACACACAATATCTTTTTCTTTTCAGCCACCCCTTCATCTTTGTCATTTTTAAAATGTTTAATTTCCCCTATCAGTTTTTTGTAGCTAATCACATTACTGTTATAGAAAATCATAAGGCTTCGAAAAGTCGGTAGCAGTTCTCTTATACCGGATATATTTTGACTGCGGATAAAATCGGCCAATCGTTGAACTTTTCTATTGATTTCATCATCAATCTCCATTCCAAACTCAACTATAAGCGCCTCATCACCTGCAGGTAAAAATCTCATTTCCATAACAATCATCTCCCACTTGATTATCTTCATAGCGTAAAATCATATAACCAAAAGCCAAAGAAAAAAGGCGTTCCCGGCACAATCATTGTGCCAATAAACGCCTTTGCCCGTTTGTTATTGAATTATATAATTCATGTTTTAAAAAAATAAGGGACTGTATAAATACAGCCCCTTTGCTATGTGCATATTATATTGTCTGATTTTCAAAATGTCAACTTTATTTTTTTAAGTTTTAACACCATGACGTTATACACTCGCCTTTGCTGCAATCTTATAAATGTTTGCAGCATCCTCAGAAGAAAGCTCTATAAAACCGCCTCTCTTGCCATCGCCGATTCCAAGTTTTTCTACAAGTGCAGGAATATCCTCTTCCTTTGCACCAAGTTCTTCAAAGTTGATCGGCATTCCAATGCTATGCAGAAAACTTCTTAACGTAAACCCCTGCCTCATTCTCAGTGCCCTTACCAAACACAAATTGTGTCGGTGAGTAAAACATAAAATTGTCCATAGCGCCTTCTCCTTTTTTTATTTATATTTTAGCAGATAAATGTTGTACCTTAAATCTTAGTTTTGGCATGAGCACCTGATAAAATGCTAAAATGTTAACCACCAAAGCTGCTGTCCAAGCACACGCCTCTGCATAAGCGGTCGCTGCAAATCCTATACGCCCCATAAAAAACGCAATAACCAACGTTCTCATAATCATTTCCATCACTCCGGAAAACATAGGCATAAGCGGTCTTCCCATTCCCTGCACTCCACTTCTAAACACAAACAAACAGTCAACTGTAACAAGCATTATTCCGGCTATCGGGAAATACTGTGATGCAAGATTTATCGATCCGGCACCGTCTAACAATACGTCTGCAAGTTTTGTCGGGAACAAAAACATTATCGTGCCTAATATTGCGTATGCTATCAACGCAATTGTAAGACAAACCTTAAGACCTTCTTTGATTCTATCATATCGGCCTGCTCCGTAATTCTGACTTGTAAAGGCACTCATTGCATTACCTGCCGTACATGCAGGATTCATGAACAGATTAATGTATTTGCTGCAAGCAGAATATGCCGACGTATAATCTACACCGTATCCATTGACAAAATACTGAATTACCATGCATCCCACTGCTGTAATTGAGTTCATAAAAGCCATCGGAAGTCCGTTTTTGAAAAGATTGATATATACTTTTACTTCATTTACAAAATGATATTTTTTTAGTTTAATATAGCTAATTGTCCTTAATTTCTTTATACATACCAAAGCAGATATAACCTGTGAAAATACGGTTGCAAGCGCTGCTCCTTCAACACCCATATGAAACGCAAATATAAAAAGTGAATCCAATATAAGATTAAGTACCGAGGAAATAATTATTGCCTTAAGCGGTGTGCGGCTGTCTCCAAGAGAGCGAAGTATACATGAACTTACGTTATAAGCAATAGTACATATAAGTCCGCCAAACATAATGTAGCCATACTTTAAACTATCGGCTATTATAACCTCATCCGTTCTTAAAAAACTTAATGCATCCGGTAGTATTGCAGTACCTACAATCGTAAGCATAACTGCTATAAGAACAGCAAGTTCAATAGTTGCCGCAATATTTCTCTTTAATGCCTCATAATTCTTTGCACCAAAATTCTGGGCAATTATAATTCCAAATCCATTGGATACACCCATTGAAAATCCGACTATAAGAAAGAAAAGTGAGCCCATGTTACCTACAGCGGCAAGTGCATGGTCACCAAGTCCCTTGCCCACAATAAGTGTATCTACAAAATTATATAACTGCTGGAGCATACTCGTAAGAAGCAACGGCCAATAAAAAGACAATATCTGCTTAGTTATATCGCCCTGTGTAAAATCAATGGTATCTCTATCTTTACGCTTTTTTCGATTTTCCAATTGTTTAACAAAAATCATTGCAATTCTTCCTTTCATATTATATCATCTATTTGGCTTGGATTATATTACTATTATTTTATATCGTTTATCAATTCTATTGGTTTTTTTATAATTTTATGGTATATTATGATTACTTTTTTGAAAGAAGGTCATTCTATGAATAGAAAGCGTGAACTTATATACCGACTCTACACACAACGTGAAGAGCAATTTATAAGAACCGATATCAAGAGCGAATTCGCCAGATATGACGATATAAAGAACGGCAATGTCGAACAGGTTGCCGCTAATTTTGAAATGATAAAGAAAGACTTCTTTAAAGGAAAAGGAACTCTTTCAAAGAATCCACTAAGAAATACTATCTATCACTTTGTGGTAGCCATAGGTGTAATTACACGTATGTGTGTAAATGAAGGTCTTCCACACGATGAAGCGTACACCATGAGTGACATTTTCATACAGGAAGCCGACGAATGTACAAGTGTAGAACAGGTAATAGATTTGTTGGGACAGGCTCAGATTGACTTTGCTACTCACATGAATGAACTACACAAGAGCAATCCGTATTCTATTCATGTCCGCCATGCTATTGACTATATATATGATCATTTGCATGAATCACTTACTATGGAACGTCTTGCAGAAATTGAGCAATTAAACCCAAGTTACTTTTCAAAGTTGTTTGCCACAGAGACAGGTTCCACCGTCAAGGCATATATTCTTTCCGTCAAGATCGAAACAGCAAAAAATATGCTTGAAAAATCAGAACATTCAATATCTGATATATACTTTTCATTAGGATTTTCTTCGCAGAGTGCATTTACTGCAGCATTTAAGAAAATAACCGGGACAACTCCCGCAAAATATAGAAATAACTTTAATTACACAAGAATTCAAGGAGACTGATATGAACATTTTATCAATTATTAATTTATTTGGAGGTGTCGGACTGTTCCTTTTCGGAATGAGCCTTATGGGTTCATCTCTGCAAAAACTTGCCGGTGGCGGATTGGAGAAAATACTTGAAACTCTCACCACCAGCAAAAAGAAAGGTGTCGGAGAAATCAAAGGCTGGGGACTTGGTGTGGTTGTTACGGGAATCATTCAAAGTTCTGCTGCAACAACCCTTATGCTTATCGGTTTTGTTAATGCCGGAATTATGAAACTTTCTCAGGCTATCCCGGTAGTATTTGGTGCTAACGTTGGTAGTACATTTACTGCACAGATATTAAGACTTGGTGACTTGGGTTCCGGCAATCTTGTTCTTAAGTTGTTAAAGCCTTCTTCCTTTGCACCTATGTTACTTGCAGTCGGAATGTTCATAATTGTAATAACGAAAAAGAAGAAGAAAAAACAAAAGGCCGCAGATATTGCATATATAATGATAGGACTTGGATTGTTGTTCTACGGAATGACTATGATGGAGGAAGTTTTTGCTCCTCTTAAGGATTCTCCTTCCTTCCAGAAAATGTTCACATCATTTAGCAACCCTATAATCGGTATTCTTACAGGATTACTCCTTACAGCCGTAATCCAGAGTTCGTCCGCTGCTGTCGGAATATTGCAGGCTCTTTCCGCATCGGGAAGCGTTACTTTTGGAATTGCCTTGCCATTTATCCTTGGACAAAACATCGGTAAATGTACACCGATAATGCTCGGTGCCATCGGTGCCACCAAAAAGGCAAAGCGCGTTTCAATCAGTTATATTCTTTTTAACATAATAAGTACTGTCGGCTTTGCTCTATTGATATACGGAATTGCATATACCGTTGGTCTTCCGCTTCTTGATAAGCAGATGAACCGTGGTAACATTGCTAACGTTCACTTACTGATTAACTTAATAACAAGCCTTATACTTCTTCCTTTCTGTAACAAGGTTTCATCTCTTAGCAGTAAGATTACCGGAGACAGCGATATTGTTCCGGGTGATGAAGAACTTAAGAAGCTTGATGATCGTCTTCTTAATACACCGGGCATTGCTCTTGCACAGTGTGTCAACCTTATTAACAAAATGAGTGAGAAAATACTAGAAAACTACAAAATCTCAACTTCTATGATTAATGAATATGATGAGGCTGCTTTTGCAGACTTAGAAGCAAATGAAGCCTTCCTTGATAAATGTGAAACCGCACTTTCTGCTTATGTTGTTCGAATTGACAGAAAACGTTTAACTCCGGACAACAAGCTTGCAGTTACCGAGATTCTTCATTCTATAGGCGACTTTGAGCGTATCGGTGACTATTGCATGAATATAGCTTATGTTGCGAAAAATAACTACGAGAACAACATAGTATTCTCCAAAGACGGCTTAAATGAAATCAACACCATCATCAACGCAGTAGGATATACATTAGACACTCTTATTACTTCATTTATGAAGGATGACGGCAATCGTGCGGTTCGTATCGAACCTTTGTCGCATACTATTAATAACTTAAAGGAAATCATCAAATCGCACCATGTTCTTCGTCTGCAAAAGGGTGATTGCGGTGTTAAAGGCGGTATTGCGTTGTTTGACCTTACCAATTCATTTGAAAGAATTGCATCACATGCTGCTAATATTGCACTTCATATCATCAAGCGTACAAGCGGGGATTCGGATTTTGATGAAATGCATGGTCATGTCAAAAGTGCCGGAAGCGAAGAATACCTTGCACTTGAGAACTATTATCGCACCATGTTCATTGACCCTATGTTAGAAGATAAAGACATAGTAGAAACAAAAGTTGAAAATACAAAATCAGAAAACACAAAAGATAAATCAGCAAAGAGTAATGACAAAAAAGAAAAGAAGCAAAAAGATAAATCACCAAAAGACAAAAAAAGAATCAAGCAGTAAGAAAAAGCACTAACTGTTTGATTCCATTTGCCCTGCTATAATATTTTATTTTCAAAATCACCGACAGGCATAGGCTTATAAAAGTGATAGCCCTGCATCTCAGAACAACCGCAGCTTTGAAGGAAATCTGCCTGTTCCTTGGTCTCCACACCTTCTGCAATAAGACTCATTCCTAAGTCTCGTGCCATCTGTATCATATATCTTATGATTATTTGGCCCTTATCCTGATCACCCGTTTCTGTCAGGAAATGAAGGTCAAGCTTGATACGGTCTACTTGCACTTCTTTAAGCATATTCAGCGAAGAATAACCACTTCCGAAATCATCCATTTCAACCGAAAAACCATACTCTCTAAACTTTTGAGTCATCGTAATTAAAAGATTAGGATTATCAACATATGCTGTCTCCGTAATCTCTACATGCAGTTGACTAGGTGACAGTTCGTATTTCTTAATAAGTTCATTAAATAAATCCGGAATATCCGAATTGTGCATAATATCCGCACGTGAAAGATTAACTGAAACCGATTGATGTCTGCCCTGTTCCTTCCATCTGTGAAGGTCTTTGCAAACCGTTTCCCAAACAAAGCAGTCCAATTCATATATGAGTCCTGCCTCTTCTAAAGCCGGAATAAACTCTCCCGGTGAAATCCATCCAAGTTTTGCATGGTTCCATCTACACAAGGCTTCTGCACCGTTAATCTTATTATTATCATAATCAATCTGTGGCTGATACCATACCTGTATTTCTCCGTTTTCAAGCGCCTCTGACAAATACCCCGCTACATCTGCAACCAGCTTACCTGTTTTCCATTGTTCCGGATTATAAAACTCGCATCCTTCTTTATGGTTTTCCTGCAATCTTTTCTCTGCAAGACGGGCATAATCTATCATACGGTCAACATTAATATCCTGGTGATCTGCTGCAGTAAGTGCATAAACACCAGCAGACATTTGTACGCGGATTTTATTCTCGCGATCATCAAAATAATTACTAACCTCGTCAATCACCCTTTCAACATCATTTGCCAATTTTTCATTATCATCAAGGTGACGTAGAATTGCAAAGTGATCTGCTTCTATACGTGCTATAGCATCAAGTTCCGTCAAATTCCTCCCTGCACTTTCTGCCCAAAAGCACAACAACTCATCACCTGCATCCATTCCGTAACTGTCGTTAATATATTTGAAGTTCTTGATATTATTATATGAAATTGCATAGCGTACGTCAGGGTTATCCCGCAGTATCTCTTCTACCTTTTTTCTAAATCCATGAACATTAAGCACGCCTGTTAATGGATCATAGTCCAAAAGCATACGCATTTTCTCGACATGTTCGTAATGACGATTTCTCGAATTGAGTGTGAATATAAATATCATAAGCAAAATAAATATAAGACACACTGCTATCACAGGACCGTAACGTAAGAGATAATCCTTTAGATCATATTTATACAGACGTCTGTTTGTATAATCCAATACAACAGCCTCTCTTTTTGTATCCATGACCGATGCTATACCGTTGTTTAAGCGTTCAATTACTTCTCTTCCTTTATCGTTATCAATCGTACCTACTTTGAAGTCCATAGAAAACATGGCTGATGGCTGAACTATAAGACTTGAATATGCCGGCTTTTGAAGCACGTAACTCCATACATATGAGTTGTGCAAAAGTGCATCAACCTTTCTTGCATGAAGTGCTTTTACAGCCTCGTCCATTGTATCAAAAAAAGAAATTTCAACACCCGGGTAAAGCTGATATATCGTTTCTGCACCGCCTGCAAGAGAACTTAACATACCTATGCGAAGTTTATTAAGTTCCGGAAGTTTGGTATTGTCCAAAGTAACAAGTGTAAAAGGCGTTTTAAAAAGATTATCAGAAACTACTGTCGCCTGACCATTCGCACTCGTAATTGCACTTCCAAGCGGTAGGATAACATCATATTCCGTATTATCGAGAGCCGCCTTTAACGTCTCTTCTTTTATTGCTTTGAATGTGACTTTATACCCTGCTTGTTCTGCAGCATCTTTCATCAAATCAACACCTATACCGACAATTTCACCTGTGTCATTGTCACAGTAAAAAACAGGGCACCTATCCGTAGGCACACCTACTACAAGATTTTCAATTATTTCTTCTGATTGTGCCGATACCGGCAATGATATATATGATAGAACAATGACACCGACTAATAAAAAGGTCAGTATCATCGCAAAAGATTTCTTGCCTTCCCCAATAGCAAACATAACATACCCCCATATGTATAACGTATTATCTTTTCTCCCCAAATACATTATAACATATCTTCCATGTTTTGTAAGCCTTGTTTTACATATGGTTCGCATTTTTGATTATATCAAATACTTCTTGCGGCGTGTTAGCAAATTGAGAAGCACCAATGCTTATTAGATAATCTTTATCTCGAAATCCCCAAAGCACCGAGACGCATGGAAGCTTAGAATTAACTGCCGTCTGAAAGTCGACCTCCGAGTCACCGACATAGACGGCATTTTCTTTGTCACTTCCAAGTTCCCTTAACGCTTCTATTACGGTATCGGAAGCCGGTTTTCTGTTAATCCCGGCTCTTTCACCTATTGCCACATCAATATACTCCGAAAAAAATCTCTCGTTTAATTCCTTAACAGCGGAATCTATTTTGTTAGACACAATAGCCATCTTGTATCCGTTTTCTTTTAGTTCCTTCATCAGTTCAAGTATTCCGTCATACGGTCTTGTACGATCTAGACAATGTGCATCGTAATGCTCTCTAAATACCGGAAGCATTTCCTCTATAACACTATTAGGTGTCCCATCGGGGGACGCACATTTAAGCGCGTATTTGATGCCGTTACCGAAAAATCTTCTGTATTCTTCAAGAGTTCGCAGTGGCATGCCAAACTTGTTAAGTACGTAATTAACTGATTCTGTCAGATCATCTAACGTGTTAAGTACCGTTCCGTCCATATCAAATATAACTGTATCTATTTTATTCAAGTCCTGTATCCTCCTTAACAACAAAAACCTTGTCATTCATAAATGACCGTTTCCTTGCACACTATAGCACAAATACAGATATATGTCATTAAAGAGGATAACTTATCATTTAATTTTTAAGCAGTTCGAATCTGTTTTGCCGCTGCTACCAGATTGACAAGACTTGCTTTCGTCTCACTCTCACCCCTCGTCTTAAGCCCACAATCCGGATTAATCCATAACTTGCCTGCGTCGATTTTTTCACGCATTTTTCCAAGGGCTTCTACAATCTCTTCAACCGAAGGTACTCTCGGCGAATGTATGTCATACACACCGGGTCCTACTTCTGTTTTGAAATTGTGTTCTTTAAGCGAATCCAAAATCAATAAGTCCGAACGTGATGCTTCAAATGTTATAACATCCGCATCCATAGCATCTATTGCAGGAATGATGTCCGTAAACTCGCTATAGCACATGTGTGTATGTATTTGTGTCTGAGGTTTTACACCACTGTGAACAAGTCTAAATGCCGGTATTGCCCAATCAAGATACTCTGAATACCAATCGCTTTTTCTAAGCGGAAGTTTCTCACGAAGTGCAGCCTCATCAATCTGAATAATATCTATACCATTTGCTTCAAGGTCTAACACCTCATCACGAATGGCAAGAGCAATCTGAAGTGTGCTCTCCTTAAGAGATATATCTTCTCTTGGAAACGACCAGTTAAGGATAGTAACAGGTCCTGTAAGCATACCCTTAACAGGCTTGTCTGTACAACTCTTTGCATACTTTGACCACAAAATAGTAATTGCTTCCTTGCGAGACACATCTCCCCAGATAATAGGCGGTTTTACACATCTTGTTCCATACGATTGAACCCATGCATTCTCTGTAAATACATATCCTGCAAGGTGCTCACCGAAATACTCCACCATATCATTTCTTTCGTACTCACCATGAACGATTACATCCAGTCCGATTTCTTCCTGAAGAGCGATACACTCGGCAATCTTCTTTTTGTTGAAATCAACGTACTCTTCTTTTGAAATCTCAGCTTTTTTAAACAGTTTTCTGTTACGCTTAACATCTGATGTCTGAGGAAATGATCCGATAGTTGTTGTCGGGAATATAGGAAGATTAAGTTTTTCTTTCTGTATTGCCTCACGCTCCTCAAATGCCGGAAGTCGTGTATAATCTTCATCCTTTATAGCCGCAACTCTTTTCTCAACTGCCTCATCAACAACATTCTTTCTGTTTTCAAAAAGCTTGTAATTCTTGATAAATCTTGCGTCTGATTCATATCCTGAAATATCAGCTAAAACAGAAAGCTCCGATAATTCCATAAGTTTTTCTTTTGCAAAAGCAAAGTGTTTTTTGTAGTCATCAGATAACTTCTTCTCTCCATCTAATGAATTAGGCACATGAAGAAGCGAGCATGAAGTACTAATAACAATATTTTTAGAATCAACACCTGCTCTTGTTACTATAGACTTAACTCTGTCGAGTGTCTTTGAATACTCATTTTTCCAAATATTTTTTCCGTTAACAAGACCTGCAAAAAGAAGTTTGTCCTTAGGGAAACCTTCGTTCTCGACAAGTTCTAACGTCTTTCTGCCTTCTACAAAATCCAAGCCAATGCCATCAAAATCAAGTGCTGTCAACTCTTTATATACATCTCTTACATCACCGAAGTATGTCTGGAGAAGCACCTTGACATTATCCTTCTTGCCAAGCAGTTTCGTATAAGTCTCAACGAAAAACGCCTTATCCTCATCATTAATATCTTTTACAAGATAAGGCTCGTCAAACTGCACCCATTTAACATTAAAGCTGTTTAACTTTTCAAGCAAAGTACTATATTCGCGTATAAATGCTTCCTTGAAATCTTCTTTTTTCTTTTCGCCTGTATATCTTGCAAGTTTTAAAAAGGTGAAAGGTCCTACAATAGCCACCTTTGTATTTATACCAATTTTCTTTGCTTCCAAGAACTCATCAAACGGCTTGCTTCCGACGAGCTTAACCTCTGTATCGTCGTCTATTTCCGGTACAAGATAGTGATAATTAGTGTTGAACCATTTCTTCATGGCAAGCGCCTTAACATCACCTTTTTCTCCCTGATATCCTCTTGCAAGTGCAAAGTATGTCTCTTTTTTCGAAAGACCAAGCTTGCTGTATCTTTTCGGAATAATATTGAATAATACAGCTGCATCAAGCACATTGTCATAATAAGAAAAATCATTTGATGAGATAAAAGATGTTCCGGAGGTTAATTGTTTGAACCAATTCTGTACTCTTATTTCTTTTGCAATCTCATCTAATTCGCTCTCGGTAATCTGCCCTTTAAAAAACTTCTCTGATGCAAACTTTAATTCTCTATTCTCTCCTATTCTCGGATAACCTATTACTGATGTTTTCATTTTATATGCCTCCCTTTTTATGTATTTTTCTGATTACGAAGTATAAACCTATTTATCCAGTAGGTAAAATATATAAAATTATATCGTGACAATAGATTTTTTCTATGGTAGTATTATTTCATTAGAGTTTTTCTATATTGGGTTAGACAGAAAGACTAACTATTAAAAGTCAAGTCGAAAAAAGATATTTTTTGAATAAAGTGCAGAAATGCATTTTAGATATAT
>SVEQ01000013.1 GCA_015057325.1 Lachnospiraceae bacterium
TGGAACTGCAATCATATGAGACGCATTAAAGACATATAAAGTTTCGTTTTAAAATGTAACTAAACAGCAATTTATTTACGTGCAATTGCTCCTGTAATATCTTCAATCATATCAATTGTTGCCTGTCTTGATGCATCGGCAAAGTTCTTCTCACCAAACTTAGCATATTTTTCCTGCTTATAGGCTGTAATAATTCCTCTTGAAGAATTAACTATCGCACCAAGTCCGTCTGCATTAAAGTAATCAACAAGATCTTCTGCCTTACCACCCTGAGCACCATAACCCGGTACTAAAATATATGTCTTTGGCATAAGTTTTCTTAACTTCTTACCCTGTTCAGGATATGTTGCTCCTACAACACAACCAACATTGCTGTATGTATCACCCATACATGTCTCGCCCCACTCAACAACCTTACGTGCAACAAGCTCATACAAAGGTGTACCATCAACTAGCTGATCCTGAAACTCACCTGATGATGGATTAGAAGTCTTAACAAGTACAAATATACCTTTGTTTTCTTCATTACAAACATCAATAAATGGCTTAACTCCGTCTGTTCCAAGATACGGATTAACAGTAACGAAATCCTCTGTGAAACCGGAATAACTTTTGCTTCCAACCTGTACTTTGCCAAGATGTCCTGTGGCGTAAGCACCAGATGTTGAACCGATATCACCACGCTTAATATCGCCGATAATAACAAGTCCTTTTTCCTTACAGTATTCACATGTTTTGTTAAATGCTACCAAACCAGGAATACCAAACTGCTCATACATTGCTATCTGGGGTTTTACTGCAGGAATAATATCATATATTGCATCAACAATTGCCTTATTGTACTGCCATATTGCTTCGCCGGCGCCTTCTAAAGTCTCTCCGTATTTATCAAATGCAGCCTTTATTATATGCTCCGGGACATATGAAAGCATTGGATCAAGTCCAACAACCACCGGTGCATTCAAATCTGAAATCTTCTTAACTAACTCATTAATCATTACATAATCCTCCTTAATCTAAATTACTCACAAAAAAGGTAAGACAATACGCGAAAACATCTCTCATTGTCTTACCTTTTATAATCATTGCTTCGAATCAATTACTCTACTGAGTAATTAGGTGCTTCCTTCGTGATCTGAATGTCATGAGGATGGCTTTCCTTGAGTGATGCTGATGAAATCTCAACAAACTCAGCCTTCTCATGAAGATCTTCAATAGTCTTAGCTCCGCAATATCCCATACCTGAACGAAGTCCTCCGAGCAACTGGAATACAGTATCTTCAACCGTACCCTTATAGGCTACTCTTCCTTCAACACCTTCAGGAACCAACTTCTTAGCATTAGCCTGGAAATAACGATCCTTACTTCCGTTCTCCATAGCTGCAATCGAGCCCATTCCACGATATACTTTATATTTACGACCCTGATACAATTCAAAATCTCCAGGCGACTCATCTGTTCCTGCAAAGAGACTACCCATCATACATACGTTAGCACCTGCTGCAAGAGCCTTGGTAATATCACCCGAATACTTAATACCACCATCTGCAATAACAGGAATGCCATATTCTTTTGCAACATCATATGCATCCATAATAGCTGTAATCTGAGGAACACCGATTCCGGCAACGATACGAGTTGTACAAATCGAACCAGGACCAATACCTATCTTAACAGCGTCAACACCCATCTTAATCATTGCTTCAGTACCTGAACGTGTTGCAACGTTACCGGCAATAACCTGAAGATCAGGATACTTCTCTCTAATAAGCTTAAATGTCTTAAGCACGTTAGCCGAATGACCATGAGCTGTATCAATAACAACTGCATCTACCTTAGACTTAACAAGCTCATCAACTCTGTCTGTAATATCAGGAGTAACACCAACTGCTGCTGCACAAAGAAGTCTTCCCTGTGAATCCTTTGCAGAGTTAGGATACTTGATAGTCTTCTCAATATCTTTGATAGTGATAAGTCCTTTGAGATTATAGTTCTCGTCAACGATAGGTAACTTCTCCTTACGGGCTGCCGCAAGCATCTTCTTAGCCTCGTCCAAAGTGATACCTTCTCTTGCGGTAATGAGTCCCTCTGATGTCATTGACTCTTTGATTTTTTTAGAATAATCTTCTTCAAACAAAAGATCTCTGTTAGTGATAATACCAACAAGCTTAGTACCTTCACAAATAGGAACACCGGAAATTCTAAACTTTGCCATAAGCTTATCTGCATCATCTAAAGTATTATCCGGAGTAAGGAAAAACGGATCGGTAATAACACCATTCTCTGAACGTTTTACCTTATCGACTTCTTCTGCCTGCTCCTCAATTGACATATTCTTGTGGATAACACCTATTCCACCTTGTCTTGCCATTGCAATTGCCATTCTGTGCTCAGTAACAGTATCCATACCTGAACTCATAAGTGGAATCTGCAACTGAATCTTCTTTGTGAGCTGCGTTCTCAAGTCTACGTCATTGGGGATAACTTCCGAATAAGCGGGAACCAACAACACATCGTCGAACGTAATACCTTTGCCTATTATCTTACTCATATCAACAAATCTCCCTGCTGTAAAAATTTAGTCTTCATACACACAAATATATAATTGCATATATTCCCTGTCATCCAACGATAAAGGAACCTTGAGTGGCTGAATATCAGCCTGGATCTTAAGATCCGTACCTATCATTGAAATAGGTGGTGTGATGTCTATAATCTTGCCCTGTGTCGAGAACACAGTAGCAGTATTACCCATAATCATATTACTTAACTCGTTAAGTGCTGAACAAGCCATCTCATCAAGCTCTGCGACGGGCATACCAAACATCATCTTACTGGCGATATCTTTTGCACAATCTACCTCCATCGCAAGCACTGCTTGTCCTTTCATCTGACCTACCACCCCAACGGTAATCGTGTATGTCGGTTTTGAAAATGAAAAATCTGCAAGAGAGGGCTTACCGACTTTTAACTTTAATTGCGTTACCGTTTCAAACACACTGATTGTGGATTGTAAAAACGGATTAATGTTATTCACATCCAATGCCTTTTTCATGTCTCTCCCCTTTTCTTAATACCTTCTACATTCTAATTTCATAACACATAATAGGTATATTATACATTAAACGACTCTCGTAATCAAATAAAAATGACATTTTTTTATTTTTTTTTGGTTTTTTCTCTTTCTACAATCCCGCAAACTATGATATAATGTGAACATTCGGCGTATGGATATACATATAATATATAATACTTTTAAATAGGAGGACGCCATGGATTACGATTTTAATGAATTATTACACGATGTAGCAAAACAAATTTCCAATAATTATATGGAATCAGACCTTTTAATCGGAAAAAACAACAAGTCACTTCCCACGAGAAGTACAATAATAGAAATACTTGAAGACACAAGAAGGCTCTTATTTCCCGGATACTTTAGCAAGGATCAGGTTACAGCCGCTTCTGCTTCTTATTTTACAGGACAGCTTATTGCAACCATTCAACAAAAGCTTGTTAAGCAGATTGCACTCGCACTTGCTTATAACTGCCCCGAAAAAATCACTTCATCAGACAAAGACATTGTACATAAAGCAGAACAAATCAGCTGTGAGTTTTTCAAGGAATTACCAAAGGTTCAACAAATGTTGTTATTAGATGCACAGGCCGGTTACGACGGTGACCCTGCTGCCTCTAACAGAGAGCAGGTAATCTTCTCTTATCCCGGATTCTACGCAATATTTGTTTACAGAATTGCTCACGAATTATACAAAGCAGAAGTTCCATTCATCCCAAGAATGATGACAGAGCACGCTCATAGCAAAACAGGAATTGATATTAATGCAGGTGCAACTATCGGCAAATACTTCTTCATGGATCACGGTACCGGAATTGTTGTAGGAGAAACAACTGTTATCGGAGACTATGTAAAGTTATACCAGGGTGTTACTCTTGGTGCATTAAGTACTCGTGGTGGACAGCATCTTGCAGGTGTTAAACGTCATCCAACAATCGGTAATCGCGTGACAATCTATTCTAACGCAACAGTGCTTGGCGGTGAAACAGTTATCGGCGAGGAATCCGTAATTGGTGGTGGTGCATTTATTACCTCGTCAATCCCACCTAAAACAAGAGTATCTGTTACACCACCGGAACTTGCCATCAAAAACGACTCCGGTGCAGAATTATCTGCCACAGAATACATATACGAGATATAAGATTTTTAGTTAGCAAAGGAAACAAACATGGTTTTAGCATGTCAAAACGTCTCCAAATCATATGGAGCGAAAGAAATTTTAAACAAAGTTAATTTTCAAATAGAAGCAAAAGAAAAAATAGCCATATCCGGTATTAACGGTGCAGGCAAATCTACTCTTCTTAAAATAATAATGGGTGAAGAAGATGCTGACTCAGGAAACATTACCTTTGCCAAAGATATCAGTATCGGATATCTTGCCCAGCATCAGGAAATCTTTTATGACAAGACTATCAAAGAAGAAATGCTTACAGCAAAACAGGATGTAATCAACTTGTCAGACCAGCTTCGCTCTCTCGAAAAAGAAATCGAAACTCTTTCCGGCGATGAACTTAACGACGCTTTAGACAGATATGCCAGAATGAATCACACATTTGAGATACAAGACGGCTATGCTTATGAAAGTCAGATTACCGGCGTGCTCAAAGGACTTGGATTTGACGAATCTGAATTTGACAAGCCTATAGAGTCACTTTCCGGAGGACAAAAAACAAGAGTATCTCTGGGTAGACTTCTCCTTTCAAGACCGGACATTATTCTTCTTGATGAACCTACCAACCACCTCGACCTTAACAGCATAACATGGTTAGAAGGCTACTTAAAGAATTATGACGGTGCAGTTATTATCGTATCCCATGACAGATACTTTCTTGATAAGATAGTTACAAAAATTGTTGAGATTGAAAATACAAAAAGTACGGTTTATCACGGCAACTACAGCTACTATGCAACAAAACGCGAAGAAGTTCGTATGTCAAAGTATCGCGCATACATGAACCAACAAGCAGAAATCAAGCATCAGGAAGCTGTAATAGATAAACTCAAGCAATTCAATCGTGAGAAATCGATTAAGCGTGCGGAAAGTCGTGAGAAAATGCTTGATAAAATAGAACGCCTTGACAAACCACAGGCTGTAAGAGACGAAATACGTCTTACTCTAACTCCTGATATCGAAAGCGGTAATGATGTTTTATTGGTTGATAACCTTGCCAAGTCTTATGATAACAGACAACTTTTTTCAAACATTCACATTGATATCAAAAAGGGTGAACGTGTTGCACTTATCGGTTCAAACGGCACCGGCAAGACAACCATTCTTAAGATAATTAATCAATTGATACCAAAGGATGAGGGACGAATCACTTTAGGATCACAAGTTCATATCGGATATTACGATCAGGAACACCAGGTACTTCATGCAGACAAAACTATATTTGATGAGCTGCACGACTCATACCCCGATCTTACCAACACAAAGATTCGTAACCTTTTGGCAGCATTTTTGTTTACCGGTGATGATGTATTTAAAGAAATCAAGGATTTGAGCGGTGGAGAAAGAGGACGCGTCAGTCTTGCAAAGTTAATGCTTTCAAATGCCAACTTCCTAATTCTTGACGAGCCGACAAACCACTTAGATATCACATCAAAGGAAATACTTGAAAATGCACTTTCTAATTATACCGGAACGGTTTTATATGTTTCGCACGATAGATTCTTTGTTAACAAGACCGCAACAAGAGTTTTGGAACTTGGCGAAAAAGGTATAACCTCTTACATCGGCAATTATGATGCATACATTGAAGAAAAAGCAAAATTAGGAATTACTGAAAGCGAAACCGGTCTCTTTTCAAACACTTCTACAAGCAAACCGGATTCCGAAGGTAAGAAAGATTGGCAACGTTCAAAAGAAGAACAGGCAAAAGAACGAAAGAGACAAAACGATATCAAAAAAATCGAAAACCGAATCGAAGAATTAGAAACACAAATTGCGGAAATTGACGAAGAAATGGCACTTCCGGAAAATGCCACCAACTCCGCAAAGCTTAATGAACTTTCAACTAAGCAAAGTCAGTTATCAGACGAACTTGAAACTCTATATGATAACTGGGAACAGCTTTCAGAACAATAATAATAAGACCTCATATCAATGTGATACGAGGTCTTGTTTTTTCATTTATTAAAGCATTGCTTCAAGATTGCTTCTTATTTCCTTGATGAATTGTTCAGAGTTAAGAACCGTAGGATTCTCTATTGTAGTAATAAGTGCAAGATCCTTTGTCATCTTACCTGACTCAATAACACCAAGTGTTGCTTTCTCAAGCTTATCGGCAAAAGTAGAAAGCTCAGGGATATTGTCAAGTTCTCCTCTCTTTCTAAGAGCTCCTGTCCATGCAAAAATTGTAGCAACAGAGTTAGTAGATGTCTCCTCTCCTTTAAGATGCTTGTAATAATGTCTCTGAACAGTTCCATGTGCTGCTTCATACTCATATACACCTGAAGGTGAAACAAGTACTGATGTCATCATTGCAAGTGAACCAAATGCTGATGATACCATATCTGACATTACATCTCCGTCATAGTTCTTACATGCCCAGATAAATCCGCCTTCAGCCTTCATTACACGAGCTACCGCATCATCAATCAAAGTATAGAAATACTCGATACCTGCAGCCTTGAACTTCTCATCATACTCTGCATCATATATCTCCTGGAAGATATCTTTGAATCTATGATCATACTTCTTAGAAATAGTATCCTTTGTAGCAAACCATACAGACTGCTTTGTATCTAACGCATAATTAAAACATGCTCTTGCAAAGCTTGAGATAGAATCATCAAGATTGTGCATGCCCTGAATTACGCCCGGACCCTTAAACTCATGAATTGTTTCTCTAATCTCTGTTCCGTCTTCACCTGTAAAGACAAGTTCTGCCTTACCTGCACCCGGTACTCTTATCTCTGAGTTCTTATATACATCACCATATGCATGTCTTGCAAGAGTAATCGGCTTCTTCCAATTCTTAACACATGGCTCTATTCCCTTAACAATGATTGGCGCACGAAATACCGTTCCGTCAAGCGCCGCACGAATAGTTCCATTAGGCGACTTCCACATTTCTTTGAGGTTATACTCTGTCATACGAGCAGCATTAGGTGTAATTGTTGCACACTTAACAGCAACTCCGTACTTCTTAGTTGCTTCAGCACTATCAAATGTCACCTGATCATCGGTTTCATTTCTATGCTCTAATCCAAGATCATAGTACTCTGTCTTCAAATCAATGAAAGGAATAAGAAGTTCGTCCTTAATCATCTTCCATAAGATTCTTGTCATTTCATCTCCGTCCATCTCAACTAACGGCGTTGTCATTGCAATCTTGCTCATTCTTATTAGTCCTCCAAAAATAATCTTTGATAAACCTTAGTCATCATATGCATAATCAGTGCTGATGTCAAGAAAAACTATTCCTCTTCCTCATCCTCACTGTCATTGCCTTTTCTTCCCATGACAAACAATGCCACTACTCCCACGATCGAAACAATCATACATATGGCAATAAGCCACGGTCTTGATGTATCACCGGTATTGGCGATTTTCAAAAAACTTTCCTGCATATCGTTATCCTCCCATCTATGCGACAAAATGATTCCGTTCCTGTCTTACTCTTCAGGATGATAATTATCAACAACTTCCGAATCAGGTATAGCCTTCTTAGTAGAGTTGACGAAGTTTCTAACCTGTGCCATAGCCTCATTAATCGGCACATTGGTTCCGGCTCCGGCAACACATCCACCCGGGCATCCCATACCCTCAATCAGACAACCGTCCTTCTTACCTGCCTTGGCAAGCATAAGCATTTTACGACATTCATCAAGTCCTTCAGCGTGCTCTATATGAACCTCCGTACCCGGATAATACTCATTAATACACGCTTCTATTGCCTTGGCAACTCCGCCTGCAACTGCATATCCACGTCCGGCACCGGTCGCATCCTCTACAGGAACTCCAACCTTAAAATCGTCAAACTCTATATCTTTAGCAATAAACATTGCATCAAGTTCTTCGAAGGTAATAACAAAATCAACATCACTTCGTACAGTTCTTCTCATCGCCTCAAGCTTCTTAGCCGCACAAGGACCAATAAATACAACCGAAGAGTCAGGGTGTTCCGTCTTAATCATTCTGGCCGTAGCAACCATCGGTGTCAGTGCGTTAGAAATCTTATCAATCGTCTCCGGGAAATGCTTCTTAGAAAGCATAGCCCACGACGGACAACATGACGTAAGCAAGAACGGTACCTTACCTGTCACAACTTCTTTGACATAGTGCTCTGCTTCTGTTATCGCACCCATGTCCGCCCCCATTGCGACCTCATACACTCCCGCAAAACCAAGTTCTAAAAGCGCAGCCTTAATCTTATCAGGGGTAGCAAACTTTCCAAACTGACCGACGAATGCAGGAGCAATCTCTGCATATATAGTCTTACCTGAACGAAGTGCACGTATCAACTGGAATATCTGTGACTTATCGGCAATTGCGCCGAAAGGACAGTTAACCATACACATTCCACAGGATACACATTTATTCTCATCGATTTTTGCACGTCCAAGTTCATCACTAACAATTGCATTTGCACCACACGCATCCGCACAAGGACGACGCTTATATGATATTGCATCATACGGACAGTTTGCCTTACATTTACCGCACTTGATACATATATTCTTATCAATTACAGACTTGCCATTTTCAAAATGAATGGCACCGACAGGACAAACTTCCATACACGGATGTGCAACGCAGCCTTTACATTGATTACTAACCTCATATACATTCTGCTCACACGCATTACATGCAGCAGGAATTACCTGCATAAGAGGTGGCTCATAATATTTCTCATCAATGTTACTTTCCTCAACTCCCTGAGTTAAATGTACGGGCTTATCTTCAGGGCGAAGTGACATTCCCATCGCAAGTCTTATGCGCTCACTTGTAATTGCTCGCTCTCTATATATGTTATCAAGATACTGCGGTGTATCTCCCGGAGTTATCTTATATGGAATCGCCTCTATATCATCATTGATATTCTCAGATTCATAGGCAAGCTTTGCTACCTCGGTAAATACCTGTTTTCTTATTCTTTTTACGTTGGTTATAATATTTCTCACGTTACATCTCCCTTATTTACTGAAAGAACTTATAATCCGTAGTTAGTCCGTCGCATTTAAGCGTATCAATAGCATATCCCGCCATAAATGCATTAGGTATAGTCCATGCATTGACCTTAACGCCTACTTCGTGAGCAGCTTGAATATAATCCTTGTTTAGAACATCATACTCTGCGCCGATTTCAGCATTTAGTTTAACACAGGTTTCTATAATACTGTAATTTAAATCATGTGTAAGATATTCCAGCGTATAATCATATTTCGAATATTTTTTATTTGCTCTGATTTTTGACAGATTTGATGATTTAAAAGATATGAACTTGATATTATCAAGCATAAGGTATCTGTCACAAAGTCCAAGTAAATCATTAATCTGTTCATCGGTAAATGCCGGTTTTAATTCAACCCACAATGTAACATTCGGATAATTGCTTGCAAGAGACAAAACCTGATCAAGAGATGGTATATGCTCCGCAGTATAGACATCAATTCCATTTCCTGATGTTATAGTGTAGGACGTTGCTGTCGAAAGGGTAGTATTTGTAATGTCAACATCTACACCACATGTCTTTATAAGATTATTATCATGACTTACAACAAAACCGCCATCACTTGTAGCCCATACATCAAGTTCGATGTTATCAAACCCTTCTTCCATTGCCATTTTAAAAGCTGTCATGGAATTAGCAGGTGCTTTCTCACTATAACCTCTGTGTGCCGTAAAACAGCAATCTTTCTTTGTATACGAATTAACATAGACAACCAAATCATCAGACTTATTTGTTCCGTCCGTTGAAGTACCTGTTATAACAGCTATACCACAACCGTTTGCATGAACCATGCCTGTATCGTCTACGTTTGCTACCAAAGGATTACTTGATGTCCATGCAAGGTTCTTATTAGTCGCATTTTCCGGCTTGATTGTTGATGAAATCTGAAATGTTCTTCCTGCAAGGGTATAAACCCCGGTGCCCATTGAATTGATTGGAACTGTATATGCATTCTTTTTAGCAAGCGCAATTGAAACCGAACTGACAAGAGTTCTGACCTCATAAGTTTGAGATGCATCCATATCTGTTCCATCCGTAGATTCAGCATATATAGTAACAATTCCATTACCTGTTCCGGTAACATTGCCACTCGCATCTACCGATGCCACTTCAGGATCGCTTGACGTCCATACAAGTTTTTTATTAGATGCATTACTCGGAGTAACTGCAGCATGGAAAGAGTAACTCTTTCCTACATACAAAACTCCTGAATCCGGCGCCTTATCAAAATCCAACGATTCAACTTTAACACCAACAGTTACATTTAATTTTATCTTCTTGTTAGTTCCGTCAGTAGTAGTTGCAGTTATAACCGCTTTACCTTTCTTTTTTCCTTTTATAACACCTTTTTTACTGACAGATACTATTTTCTTCTTTGAACTGGTCCATTTAAGGGTCTTGTTAGAAGCTTTTTTAGGCGAAATCGTCACAAGCAACTTCTTTTTCTCTCCCTTATTGATTGTTATGTTCTTATCATATTCACTCCACGATATAGACTTGATAGGTTTTTTTACTGTTGTTGCATTTGCATGAATAGTTGAACCGTAAAAAACAACTCCTCCCAATATAAATATCATTAATCTTTTGAAAAAGCGCGTTTTCATTTAAAAATCGCCTCCTAATATTACTTCTCTTCTTTTTTTGCCAAATCTTATTATAAACATTTATTCAATATTTGCAAACCCTAATTGCCATTAATTAAGTTAAACTATACAAATTCAGAATTTCGTAATATAATCATATCGGGCGAGAGTCAAATGAGAAGTATGAAACACTTTTCAAAAATATAACAAATTAAGGAGATAAGTGTCATGAGACAGTTTGGGAAATCCCACAAATTAGATAATGTATGTTACGACGTAAGAGGCCCTGTTGTTGACGAGGCCAACCGTATGATTGAGAACAATATAGACATATTGAAACTTAATATAGGCAATCCCTATCCCTTTGGTTTCAATGCCCCCAACGAAATTATTCAGGATATCAGTTATAACCTCTTAGAATCACAGGGCTATTCTGATTCCAAAGGAATATTTGGTGCAAGAAAAGCGATAATGCAATATTGTCAGCTCAAAAACATTCCTAATGTAGGAATTAACGACATATATACAGGTAACGGTGCATCCGAACTTATCACGCTTAGTATGCAAGGCTTACTTGATGACGGTGATGAGATTCTTGTTCCTGCACCGGATTATCCATTGTGGACTGCTGCTGCAAATCTTGCAGGTGGCAAACCGGTTCACTACATATGTGATGAGAAGGCAAATTGGTTCCCTGATATCAAAGATATGGAAAGCAAAATCACAGACCGTACAAAGGGTATTGTAATTATTAACCCTAACAACCCGACAGGTGCCCTTTACACAAAAGATATCTTATTGGAAATCGTTGAACTCGCCAGAAAACATGAACTTATCATTTTCTCTGATGAAATATATGACAGACTGGTTATGGACGGCAAGAAACATATATCTATAGCATCGCTTGCTCCCGACCTTTTCTGTGTAACATTTAACGGGCTTTCAAAATCACATAGAATTGCCGGATTCAGAAGTGGTTGGATGTGCCTTTCAGGTGAAAAATCCTACTGCAAAGGATACATCGAAGGACTTAACATGCTTTCATCAATGCGACTTTGTTCAAATGTTCCCGCCCAGTCAATTATTCAGACCGCACTTGGTGGAATACAGAGTGCAGACGAGCTTCTTCTTCCCGGCGGTAGAATATATGAGCAACGCGAGTTTATATACAATGCATTAAATGATATTCCGGGAATCAGTACAACCAAACCGGATGCAGCATTTTATATCTTTCCCAAGATAGACACAAAGAAGTTTAACATCACGGATGATGTTCAGTTTGCTCTTGATTTCTTAAGACAGCAGCATGTACTTATCGTACAGGGAACAGGATTTAACTGGACTGCACCTGATCACTTCAGAATTGTATATCTGCCAAGACTAGATGACTTAAAAGTTGCAACAGACAGATTAAAAGATTTCTTATCAACGTATCATCAGTAATTACAAAAGGGACAGGACATTAATATCATCCTCAAAAGTTATACTTTTGGGAGTTGTATCAATGCCCTGTCCCTTAAATCTTATCATTTTGAATATTCGAAAAATGCATTTCTTCTGTCATCCACATCAAATAGATGATTATATTCTAATTTATTATACTTATTCACCAACTCATAATAAGGAGATGTCGTATCATTCACCTTATAATAATTGCCGTCTGCCCCGAAGTAACCATTAACCGTTATAACCGGAACCTCCTTATGCATATCGAGCAAAAACTTATTATATCCTGTAAGTTCAAGTCCCGCTGCATCAAGCATTATCGAATGCAGATAGTTCATACTTACCTTATCGTAATACTTCTCTTCTATATCATAGTTAGCCCATATAAAGAACGGAGTCTTGTAAAGTTCCATTGATTCAGCATCTGTTAAATTGTCTAAGTCTTTGCCAATAATTCTTTGGTAAAACTTGTCATTTATACTTGGCTCATGATCACCGAAGAATACAATAATTGTCGGTTCATCCTGCTTCTTAAAGTATTCAACCAAATCCTTTACTGCAGCATCCGATAAATGAATCAGATTAAGATAACGTTCTGCCATGTCATCGCGTTTCTTTTCATCTGTTATCTTAATAGTATTCGGAATATCTTCATAATCCATATCGTAACTACTATGATTCTGCATAGTGACATTAAACATATAAAACGGCTCATCTGATGAGGTTTTATGTTTCTCATATTCCGAAATTATCTTATTAAAATCCGATACATCGTCAATAAATCCATGCACGTATGTGGGGTTTTCAAATTCCTCCATCGTAATAAACTTGCTAAATCCAAAATTATTATACACACTGATTCGGTTATATCCCGATGCCTCAAATGGATGAAGTGCAAGATTACCACCGTAACCGTTAAGTTCCATATTGCCTGTAAGAGATGGCATAAACTCTTTGATATATAACTGATATGGTGTCGAGTTTTCAGGAAGAAACGCTTTTGTATCGCCTGTCAAAAACTCATACTCGGTATTGGCAGTCTGCCCACCAAATACCGACACATAAGAAAATCCTTTGATAGTATTCTCATCAAGACTCTTATAAAACGGAATGACCTCTTCATTAGTTTCAAAATTACCAACGCTTTGAAGATCAGAAAAAGCCTCATCCATTATCACAATTACATTGGGCTGCTTCTTATCATCAACGTCTTTTACCGAATCAGAAGGGTAATCCTTGATAAGTTTATCTATTTCTTTTTCCGAATATCCTTCAGGCTTATCAACAATTGTGAGTTTGATACTCTTTGTAAATGTAAGCAGACTTCCGTTTTTCATAAAACTCGTTATCGGACGGAATGTATTAAACATGATGTGTCTTTGCTCAAGAAAATCGGTACCTATCGTACGGTTATACATAACAGCGAAGAATATAAGATAACATGAAGTAACAACTACTCTGTGTCTAATATTTTTCGCCTTGCCTTCCGGCTCTTTTATTTTTGACGACAACACAATAATAGCAATCAAAAAACAGATAAGTACAAGTATCTCTGCATTAGGAGTATAATCATAGTCTACTGCTACATTTAACGCCGTTCTTATAACCGAAAAATCCGTTGCTATAAGCGGAATCTGTCGAAATCTTATAAGGTAAATGTTTGCAGTAGAAAAAACTACAGTAAACGCAGTAAGAGATATCACAGATATCCTGATACTTACCGTAATTACATACACTAAATAAAATATAATCATAAAAAGTGCAATGTTTAAGATGTATCTTTTGAAATTGAGATTAACTAAATCCATATTCGTTCCAACGGTCATCTCTGTAAGTACAAAACATACTACAGGATACCATTCCATAATATGGATATTGATCACCTTATTAACCGTATCGCTCAACTTGTTCTGCCAGAAAAGACTAAACTCATATATAGCAAAACAACCCATATACATTAGTACCATTTTCTTAAGAAGAACTGATTTGCCACTTCCGTTAAGTCTGTAGAATAAATCTTTGCAAGCGATAAGAATGATTAATCCAATTACGGCTATTACAAGCCCTGCAATAATCCTTTTAGGAGTAATATTCAAACTGCCTTTTGTCAAATCTTTAGTTGTAGATTCCTTTTTGCGAAACATACCTTACCCTTCCTATTTCAAGAAGAAGAAATCGTTATTTCTATTATCGATATCAAACAAATTATTGTACTGAATAACCTGATACTCTTCTATCTTCCTTGAATACTCTGTCTTCTCATCAAGTTCATGGAATACACCATCTGCGCCCATATAGCATACAGCTGATATTATAGGCACTTCTTTCTGTAAGTCAAGAAGATATTTGTTATATCCTGTAAGTTTCATTCCTGCAAGCTGCATAACATACGAAGATAAATAATTTGCACTCATATCAAGTTCCGTCTCTTCTATATCATAGTTTGCCCAGATAACGTATGGTGTTGCATACCAGTTTGCCTGTTTCTCAACAGGAAGATTAGCAACGTCCTTACCAATCAAATCCGAATAAAACTGGTTCTCAACCGGCGGCTGGTGATCACCAAACATTACAATAAGTGTCGGTTCATCAACATTTTTGAAATAATTAACCAAATCTTTGAAGGCGTCATCACTCATTTTTGCAAGATTGATAAACTGTTCAGCCTCATCACTGTTAAGGTTGTCTGATGTTATTTTAATCTTTGTGTCAACCAAACCTCGCTTACCGTCATATCCACCATGATTCTGCATTGTTACATTAAAGAGATAAAATGGTTTATTATTATCTGCTCTTTTAGCAGCTTTGTAATCATCTATTATTTGCTGGAAATCCGATTCATCAGATATATAATTACGAACAAGTTTATCATTACCATGCTCGTAGTAATATGTGTCAGGGAAGAAATTCTCAAATCCCATAAGCGGGTAAACGTTCTCTCTATTCCACCCCGAAGCCAGATACGGGTGATAGGCATTATTACCCGAGAATCCTTCGCTCTTGGCATTCTGTGCCATCGAAGCAGTCTCGTCATTAATATAAAGATTGTATGGGATACATCTGTACGGTAAGAATGCCATTGTATTACCTGTCAAAAACTCAAACTCAGAATTAGCAGTATTAGCTCCTTCAATCGAAACATAAAGTTTTCCTTTAATCGTATCCTCTGAAAGACTATGAATAAACGGAATGTAATCTTCTGTATATTCAATCTCACCGTCATACGAAAAATCACCGAGTGACTCATTCATAATTGCTATAACATTAGGAAGTTTTTCCTCACTTGCTTCATTTCCTGTTGCATCATCAGATTCATAACCTTCCATTGCCTCGTATGCCTTTTGTGCCGAATAACCTCTAGGCACGTCCACTCGTATATAAGACCACGACAACACAAAGGAAAGTGCTGTTCCGTTCTTTGCATAACGAACCTGTGGATGCCATACCTCCGCTTTAATTCCTCTGTTTTTAACAAAATCCGATTGGAAGAATATCTGATTAAAAATAATAATTGCACATATAGAAAGTACAAGCATTACTCCTCTTCTCTTAAGTCCTGCACCCTTATATCCCTTAAGGCTTAAAAGCATGGATGTAAATGTAATAATATACACAACGCCCCAAACTCCGGTAAGGTCTAACTTATATGAGAAGTTTGCCGCAACATTCATTGCTGTTTTTGCAGATTGAATATCCGTTGCAAGAATTGGACATCCACGAAATGCCCATACATAATAGTTAGCAATAGTTACCGCAAAAACAAACAAAAGAAGTAACATACTCGCATACTGTGCACGATTGATAATTGTATATAAGCAGAACCAGATTACCGTATATATAAACAAGTTAAGAATAAATGCCCAGCCCCACATATGCTTAATCATCTGTGCCATATACGCACCATTAAATCTGTCCGCAAGCATAACACACAAAAGTGGTGACGCGAAGAAGAATATTCTGGTCATTATCTTATTGGTATCAACTTCCTTACCCTTCTTCTCCTTGATTTTCTTATCAAGTTTGGCAAATGGGAAAAAGATAAAAATAATTGCAAATGCAAAGAACATATACATATGAACTACTGCACCATAATTATAGTAGGAATAGAAAAATGTTGCACCCAATCTTCCGTCAATCGGATTACCTTCATCAGTAAGAGTTCCATAAAGTTCTCCCTTTTCCTCATAGGTAAAAATACCTGTTCCCTGACTATTGTGTACTCCTGTTGCTACAACTTGTAATATATACTTATTGTTCTCTGAAAGAAGTTTTCTGTTCTCATTTTCGAACTTAAACTTGCACGGCTTTGTAGTCATAATTGTCGACATCTCTCTTGAAGCCGTAGCAAGAAGATTACGGTCACTGTCTAAAACATTGACCGTAATCATTCCCTGTGCCTCCTGATTACCCTGGTTAGAAAAACGAATAAGCGTATGCTCAAGCGTTCCGTTCCAACCCATAAATTCCTGTTCAAATATCTTATCGCCATCAAAAGCAACGATTATAGGATTTGCAACAACCTCTGCGGGTATGGATACCTTGTTCTTATGAACGCTGTAATAAACATCTTTATTAGCAACGACAAAAACCATACCAAAAGCCACCAATAATAACGCCAAAATCTTTCTAATAAATTGTGCCCTGTCTTCTTTCCACAGAGTTTGCATATCTTTAAC
This sequence comes from Lachnospiraceae bacterium, assembly GCA_015057325.1. Taxonomy (GTDB): domain Bacteria; phylum Bacillota; class Clostridia; order Lachnospirales; family Lachnospiraceae; genus CAG-590. The sequence goes on from SVEQ01000013.1 coordinate 16,961, forward strand.
TCCTCACTTTCTTAAGCGATTTTATCCTCTTATACTAGTATTATTATTTTTTCTTTATCTTACTCTTATCATATACATTATATTGACGTTTCTTGCACTTTTTAAATGTATTCTTAATTGAGCGTGCAGTTGATTTCTCACATACATTAAGTCCGTAACGACCTGTCTTAATAATCTTGTTACTCTTAACAACCGCTGATGACTTGGTAACTACAAAAATTCCGTCTTTGAGAGCGTTCTTGATTGTGTTACCTGTAAGCGTTGCCGAAGACTTCGTTGTGATAACAATACCACAGGCTTTCTGTGTCTTTTTATTTTTCTTCTTAATTTCCAATGTGTTGTTAATAAGGCTATTATCCTTACTCTTCACAAGACGAATCGGATCGCAGTTACCCGATCCTGATACTCCTGCTCCTACGTTCATTGTTACAGTATTGCCGGAAACAACACAAGAATCAGAACTCTGAAGCCAAATTCCGTAGCCGCTATTGTTCATAGTAATTTTATTGTCGGTTACTGTAACTCCTTTGAGCGTGAAATTACCTTCAGGTACTTCATCTTTTCCGCCATCATTTGATATCGCTGAACTAACAACTTCGCCATACAATGAAATTCCGTAAGCTGTAGCCTTTTTGTATTTTTTATCAGATACCTGAATTGTATTACCTGTTATTACTGATGCTGCATCATTATCTATTGTAAATGAACCTGCAAGCGGTGTATAGAAAGTATCATGACTTTGCACCATGCTTCTGAAAATAATTCCGGCACCACAATCGGTAATAGTGTTTCCTGAGATTGTTGCATTCTTATAGTTAGTTGCAGTAATTGCATAACCGCTTATATTATTAAATGTATTATTGGTAAACTGAATATTGTTAAAATATGAACCTGCTACTGCACTATGAGTACCCAAGCCTCGCTGTAAGTTTGTAAATGTACAACCATCCACAACGATATCCTGACATGGAGTATCATCGTATTCCGGATACTGTGTAAAGTGCGATTCATTATGCATAATATCAAACTGTACCGCCTCGTTATTAGCATAGTTAACAGCAGTTGCACCACTCTTACCTTTCTTAGGGACAAATCCTTCAAACGTACAATTCTTAATAGTAATCCCCTTACATGCAGCAAACTCCATATGGTGATTGTCATATGGATTTTTTAACGTTACGCCTTCAAAAGAAAGATTGTATCCATGACCGAAACGAAGCATTGTAGGACATTTTTTTGCATCAGCTGCAAGTGCTTCGGAACCGTTACCGTCAAAAGTTCCTCCAATAATCTTAATATCATGGTATCCGTTATATTCTTTTGCCCCCTTGTCAATCGGATCTCCCTTATCAGTTCCTGTTGCGTTACCGATACGAAGCATTGATCTCCAATCCATCTCTGTACTAACTCTCTTAAGCGTACAGCCTTCAAGGTTAAGCGTTGAATAACTATATACCTTAAGTACAGTGTCCTTCAGTATCAGTTCCCCCTTAGGGAAATTGAAAACATAATTGTTAATTCCGGAAGAATCATATTTTGCCTTATCTAACTCATCCTGAATCTCCTTTCCGGCATCAGCCGGATTAGTTACTGTAATGTTGATTGTTTTTGTCTCAGCCTTAACAGGAAACTGAATCAATCCTGCAAGTGCAACGGCAAAAACCATTGTTTTTACGATGCATTTTTTCATAATAAAACCTCCTCCGTCATATCAACTTCTTGTTGATATTCAACTATAAAGCTCACAAATTTTTTCAATATTTTATCATATCAACATTTAAATTACAATATCTGTGATTTTATTGACAAAACTTCACAAAAATTACTTATTGCTATTGGAAAATGGATTTTGAAATACTATAATATATTTAAATGATTAAATAAAAGGAGTATGACATGAAATCAAAACACAATTTACAACTATTGGCATGCATACTGGTTCTTTTTTCAATATTTGTAATACCTTTTGAACCTGTATGTTCGATTGCCAACGCAAAAGAAAATGTCACCGAGATAGAATCTGTCTCAATCAAAGTAAAAGATCGCGATGATCCATTCTATGCAGCAGGGTCAAACACATCATCAGAAGACACATTAGATCCTGATGATGTCATATTATCAATTACCTTCAAAGATGTAGAAAAGGCGGAAGAAATATCTATTGAAAAATCCAAGGGAGTTTTTACAATAAAAGGACTTACCGTTTACTACGAAACCAATATTGATGATGTACGAGTTAATGCCTGCAAGAATCAGGAATTAAATGTAACCCTTAAATACAAAACAAGTGAAGTAGCAACCACCGAAATAGTTTCATCAAACAATCCAAAGGTTGATATCCTTCCTTCAAAAACGGAAACGATTACTGCAATCGCTATAAAGGCCAAAGATACAAAGAAAACATACTATGTTGACAATGGTGTATATGCCAAAGACAAGACTCTAGACGCGGAAGATCTTGAAAAAGATTTCACCCTCATCGGAACTTATGAAGTAAGAACTCCAAGAGTCAAAGACGGTTCAGACGATTATGAATACATTATTTCTACAAAAACCAAAGAATTGGCATTTACTTCAGATGATTACAAAGTTACAACCAATGTTAATACAATAAGAAATTTGATTGGCAAAAATCAGGAACTTACAGCAGCCCTTACGTATAAGGATGCTAACAATAAGGAAGTAACAGTCAAAACAGTAACTGCTGCTACTGCCAAAAGTTCCACACCTGTTATTGCTCAAACAACAGCCAATGTTACAATTCTTGCACCGGAGGTAATAAATGGAATCTTAACCGTAAAACCTCAAAACTACGGTGCAAAAGAAACAGACATAACATCCGACAAGGATAAAATACAAAATGCGTTAAACTTAGCCGGTGACGGATATATGCTTGTTGTTTATTTTCCTGCAGGTAACTATTATATCGGAAATTCACTTTACATCCATTCAAACACCACACTTAAACTTGCAGATGGTGCCACAATTATAAGGAACTCTCCTAACGACGAGGGCCTTACAGCATCCAAACCCGACCGTGAAGGCGTTAATCATAATATACTTAAAATCTCACCTTATGGAACAAGTAAAGCAGCCGACACATCCAAAAACGGCGGTTACACTAACGGTGTCAACATACACATTGAAGGCGGTACGTTTGACGGAGGAAAAATTTCAGAGGCAACCAGTGCATCGAATCTTTTAAACTTAGGACATGCATCAGGAATTATAATAAAAAATGCAACCTTCAAAAACTGTTTTGGTAACCATTTAATCGAGCTTGTCGCTGTTGAAAATGCTGAAATATCAGGATGTACATTCACTGGTTTTAGATATGTAACAGAAGAAATAAATGATGATGACGGTTCAACAACATACAAAGATTCAGAGGGCAGCCTTGCCGAAGCAATCCAGATAGATGTTGCTCATAAGGACAGTAACTCTGCATGGACATCAGCCTACCTTACTGACGATACACCATGTAACAATATCAATATTCACGATAATACATTTATTGACTATCCTGTTGCCGTTGGTAATCATCATTATCTTGATGGACACCATCACACAAATATTAGTGTTACCAATAATACTATTACGGGATACAAGTCAATGAACAGTGGAATCAAGTTGTTCGGATGCGATAATTCAGTAGCAAGCGGTAATACAATTACAAACTACTCTACAGGAGTGAAAGCAAGTGCAAGTACAGGATTTTCAATTACAGGCAACAATATTAGTAAAGCGACATACGGTGTAATCGGAACAGACGCAAGTAATGGAACAATTACTTCCAATACAATCAGTGAACTTACAAACCAAGGCGTAATTGTATATGGTTCCGGAACCTCTGTAAGCGATATTTCAGGTAATAATATTAAAAACAGCAACCTTAACGGTATAATTATCCACGCTTCGGCTTCCGCCACTAATGTTACTAACAACACAATAAACAATTGTAGTTCATGTGGTATTCAGGTATACGGTTCCGGCAAGGTTAATAATCTTATAAAAAATACAATCACAACATGTGGGCAGAATGGTGTGCAGATATACGGATCTGCTGATGTAACAAACGTCAAATCCAATAAGATAACAAGTTGTAACGGAAACGGTATTATTGTTGATACTTCGGCAACCGCTAAAACAATCAACAGCAACACAATTAACACATGTAACAAGTACGGTATATATGTACTTGAAAAAGCATCTGTTAAGACAATGTCATCAAACACAATCAAAAATATCAAAAAGAACGGTATTTACGTAAAAAATGACAAAATCAAAGTAACATTTAAGTCAAACAAGCTTACTTCCGTTGGAAGTACCGCAATTAAAATTGACAGTAAGTTCTCAAAGAAGAAAAAACAGAAATACACATTTGCACCTAAGGTAATAAGCCTTAACCTCGGAGCAGGAACAATGGTTACAAAGGCATCAAACCTTAAGAAGATTAAAATGAAAGTTGGCAAGAAATCATACACCAAGAGTACTAAAGCTGCCAACTACACATTCTACTTTAAGAAGTATACAAAGAGTCTAAAGAATGTTCCTGTAACATTTACAGACAAGTACAAAAACACAGTTGTAAGAACTGTAGAAATCAACTAACAACAAAAAAGTCAAAACAATAGGCGGTTGCATTTAATATGCAGCCGCCTTAAATATTATCTTTTTCCGTATAAAACGAGTCTTACGAATGTTCTAAACTTTATCGCGAGTCTTACAGGTTTGCTTGCGAGTACCGCATTGTTTTCCTTGATAATATCTCTCTTTTCCTGCAACTCTGCTTTGATTTCATCACGTCTCGTTCTCAATTCATCACGTCTTATTTTAAGTTTCTTTATTTTGTCCTTGCTAATCTTATTTTCAAGATATCGATTTCTAAGTTTCCATACCATGTATCCGTTTGTATCATTATTAAGCATTACTTTGGAATGCTCATACATCCACGGTGCAAAGAAATCTTCTTCTCTCATGCTGTCAATTTCAAGTTGCTTTGATGCCTCATCCCTATAACATGCCAAAACCATATCATAACCTTCAAATGAGGTCTGTAAGTTAACCAGTCGCATAAAACCGGCAAACGCTTTATTTTGGAATGCCCTCTTCAAATTAGCATCACGATTCAAATCATCACTCATCACATCCTGTAATTTCAGATAGGTTCGATACATTGATAACGGATCTTTGGAAATCTTATTTGTTATACTTCCCTCAACAAGGAATCTGTAATGAATTAACACATCCGGCACAACTGATATTTTGGTTGCATAATAAAATGCCAACATAACAAAATATATATCATTGTACTGTCTTGTTCCTTCAAATATAATATCATGTTCTTTTATAAAACTCTTAAGATATAATTTATTCCATGGAACATTGCCTGCAAAATCAAATATTTTATCTCCAATATCCTGTCGTGAGAACGGTCTGTTTTCAGGTATCTCCAAAAGTTTAAGATATGCAGGAAGCGAATATACTCCGGTGCTTTCATTAACCTCGTCAGCATCACATACTACAATCTCTGCCTGCGTGCGTTCGGCCTCTATATAGAGTTTTTCTAACGCATTGATATCGAATATATCATCTGAATCCCAAAAGATTACGTATTTACCTTTAGCGGCAGCAAGACCATTGTTTCTTGCAACACCCGCATACTGATTCTGCTGATGAATGACCGTTATTCTTGCATCCTTTTTGGCATATTCATCAAGAATCTTATCGCTACCGTCAGTAGAACCGTCATCAACACAGATTATTTCAATATCCTTAAGTGACTGATTGGCAACATCATTTAATGTACTTTCAAGATAATCTGCCACGTTGTATACCGGCATCACAACAGACACCTTTGGATTATTCGGTTTTTCGGTAATAGCCTCTATACCTTCTACTCCTTTTCTTCCATAAACCGAAGGCTCCATTATACGTTTTTCCAACTCAACATCTTTCTTAATGTAATATTTCTCAAGTGCTTCTTGGCCGAAAACAATATCTTTAATACGCTCGGTTGCATGTCCGTCACAGGAAGCCATGAACTTCTCTCTGAACGCCACAACCTTGTCTCGTTCAAACCTCTCATCAATATGCCTGATGTAGTCTATCATTTCCTCATTGGTCTTACATACAGGCCCCGGTGCAAGTTCAAAGTAATCATAATAGAATCCACGCCAGTCAAAATACTCATCCAAGTCATAAGCAAAGAATATCATCGGTTTCTCAAACAACGAGTATTCAAACACAAGTGATGAGTAATCAGATATACAAATATCACTTACACAAAGTAATTCATCTATTGCCATGGAATCGGTAAAGTCAAATGCAAACTCGTTATATTCTTCAGGAATCTCCGGTCTTACTTTAACATTTGGATGATGTTTGAAAAGAAGCAGGTATTCATCAGAAAATGCCTTGCAAAATCCCTCAACATCAAAGCAATCCGGCGATGTAGCCTGTGCTACTCTTCCTCGAAATGTAGGTGCAAAAAGAATTATTTTTTTATCCTTTGCTTGAGGAAGCAGATTATATAACTTATCGTATGCCGCCTTAATAAACGGACCGTCGTAAAACACATCCGTACGACTGTTACCTGTTGCCTGGACAATTCCCTTCTTATCTATATTCATAGCTTCTTCATAAGCCCATATAACTTCCGGACTGCTGACAGTAACCAATGAATAATTCTTGTTAAACGGATACTTTAACATGTTACGTCTGTTATCACCAAAAATAAGGTCGGCCGTACTCATACCAAACTTTTTGAATGCACCACATCCATGCCATAGTTGCGCTTCAAAAGTCTCGGGTCTTAGTTTAACCGAACTAACAACATTTGACGCCTCATTCATGAAGATGTACTTAGCATCTGCAATATCCTTAATCATTTCCTTACAACGTTTTACATGATTAGGTCTTGAAATAAATGATGTCCTAAGAAAATGTTCATGTATATCAAAATTGTAATTCTCCTTAAGATCCTTATAGAGGACAGAAAAACTGTTAGAAATAGCCGGTTGTCTAAGTTCAATAAAAACAACCTTATCCTCCTTAACCGGTGTTTTTGAATACTTCTTATATATAGAAGGATATAAGATCTTTAGGGTGTAAAACTTATGCCACCTGTTTCTAACCCTTGTAAATTGCCTTCTTATAAAACCTATTCCTCTCTTAAATATATTCTTTTTAGACTTTTCAACTTCAGCCATTTTAAGTCCTCCATATATTATTTATAACTTTCGGTTATCTAGCATAAACAAAATACATTATAACCAAAAAAACTATTCTTATCAATCATTATTATGATACACACATCACCCGTCATTCCACCACAAACAGTCTTCCCGAATAGGCTGCCAAGTTAACATAACATCTATTATTTCTGACCGGGGTGGAAATCATGTTTGCACTATTGTTCCCGCCATATATTGCCGCATCGGTATTAATAAGTTCATTTAACTGATGGTTACCTGATACCCTAATCTCATAATCATGATAATCCCTGTCACTAAAATTAAATATCGCAAGAACTTTTTCGCCTCCTGCACACCGTTCATATGCATACACAAGGTCATCACGTCTGTCATTTATTATGTATTTAAAACATGCACTGTTATACTCTCCCTCATTAAGTGCCCTGTGCGACATATAAGTAAGCCCGACATCTTTGGAAAATCTGGCAAACATCTCATGCATGGGAAAATGCATAAGCACATCATAATCCTGTTCTCGCCATTGCCCCCACTCACGAAACTGTGCTATCTCATTACCCATAAAGGACAACTTCTTTCCGGGATGCGTATACCAATATAAGTAAAATGCTCTATACTGTGCAAACTTCTCCTCATAACTTCCATACATCTTATCAATCAATGTCTTCTTACCATGAACAACCTCATCGTGTGAAAAAGCCAGCAAATAAAGTTCATTGTAAAAATAGTGCATTGAAAACAGCAATTGGTCATAACGGTTTCTACGCTCATTTATTGGACACGCAAAAAAATCAAGCGTGTCGTGCATAAATCCAAGATCCCACTTGTAATCAAAACCAAGTCCTTCATACTCCACAGGAGCCGTAACTTTAAGATACGTTGTTGAATCCTCCGCAAACAAAATAGCATGCGGGTGGCGCTCCTTAATTCCACGATTGAGACTCTTTACGAACTCAAGTGCCTTCTCATTAACACCACACTCCTGCCGTCCCCTCCAATAGATTACATTGGAAATCGCATCGAATCTTAATCCATCAAAATGATAGTCCGTAAGCCAGTAATCGGCACATGACTTTAGAAAACTTGCAACCTCTCCTTTTGCATGAAAGAAATTATACGAACCCCATTCACTCATCGTGACATCGCTTTGTGGAAGCTCATATAGTTCTCCTCCGTCAAAGTGATTAAGACCATAATCATCCGTTGCAAAATGCACCATAACAAAATCCAAAATCACTCCAATGCCTGCTTTATGGCAATCATTTATAAATGATTTTAATCCGTCACACGTTCCATATCTTGATGTAGGTGCAAAAAATCCTGTTGCCTGATATCCCCAAGATTCATCCAGCGGATGCTCTACTAAAGGCATAATCTCCACATGCGTGTATCCGTTATCCTTAAGATATGGAATTAAAACCTCGCCCATCTCCTCATAACGATACCATGTATCGTGCACAATATTTGTTTTTTTAGCATTATGTAAACCATTTTCATCATCCGCATTATGTAAACCAGTTGTTTTCTTCCAAGATCCGAAATGCATCTCAAATATATTAAGCGGTCTGTCGTATCGTTTATCACAATCTCTCATCCACTCATGATCATCAAAAGAAAAGCCATCACGTCTTCTTATTATAGATGCTGAACATGGTCTAAGTTCCATTCCAAATCCGTACGGATCAGCTTTATCAGTAACTGTTCCGTCATGATGATATATCCGATACTTATACATCTGTCCTTCTTTTGCTTCAGGAATAAAAATAGAGTATATTCCTCCTCTTCCCTCGCAGTCCATAAATATATCTCTCCAGTAATTAAACTCGCCAATTACGGAAACCTTCTTTGCTCTTGGGGCATAAACACGAAAACGCACACCGTCATTTTCCGGGTGTGCTCCAAAATACTCATATGCTTTCCATTCATTACCATTGTAGAAATCGTCAATATTCATTGTATTATACCTCTAAATGAGCAGATGCATATCACATCTTGCTCATTTTTCCTCCGAGTTCCATATCCATAAAATTATTCTGACGAAGTGCTTCGTAAAGCACAACGGCAACGGAATTAGATAAGTTGAGTGAACGTATATCCGGAAGCATAGGAATACGTATGCAATTCTCGCTGTTTGCATAGAGAATATCTTCAGGTATTCCGGCACTCTCCTTACCGAACATTATATAACAATCATCTTCATAATGTGCCTCGGCATAGGTGTACTTTGCCTTTGTAGTAGCCATGTATATTTTCGCACCCGGATTCTTTTCAAGGAAGTCCTCGTAACTTACGTATCTGGTAACATCCAACTTGTCCCAATAATCCATTCCTGCACGCTTGACCATCTTATCATTAAGAATAAAGCCAAGTGGTTCTATAAGATGAAGTCTCGCACCTGTTGCCACGCACGTTCTTCCAATATTACCGGTATTAGCCGGCATTTCAGGTTCATGTAATACAATATTAATCATTATCTTTCCTTCTTTCCTCTCGGATTTTACTATTCTATCAAATATTCTCTGTTCTTACAAGGCAATATTAGTTGCAACAATAGCTTCAAACAACTTTTTCATAAATGAAAACAAAATGCATATATTAGATGTAAAGAGTACAAGGGTTACTACATGGAATTTCCCAACAATCATCCTCTCGATGCCATAACAAAAAATAATCCCTATTCCATGCTAGAAGCCCTGATCCCCTTTGTGGACAGTTCCATGAAGCTTGCTCTTGCTCTCATAGTCAAATACTATGAGGTTAAAATGATTTTAAATGCATTTAAGTCAAATGATATTATCACGGCATATGGTTTACATAAAGAGTCAAAAGATCCTATGGATATGATTGCCGGCCTTACCGGAATGTCACCTGATATGCTAAAAACAATCATGTCTGTTATGCAAGAATCCGGAAATTCAGATTCGAAAGACACGCATTTTCCGAACGTCGTTAGTTTACATAACACAAACAATACAGATACCGGATGTAGTTTACATAACACAGCCACCACAGACTCAGACCATAGTTTACATAATTCTATGCTTCACACCCAATGCGCTAATACTGACAATGACCGCTGTTTAGATGATAACATATACAAAATCTTCGCTGATTATGATTTAATACAAGCAGCCGAATATAACAAGAAAGAGAGGTTTACATAATGCAACAAAATGATTTTTTTGAAACCAAAGAGTTTCAAATGCTCCACCCATTAAAACAAAAAATAATTATGGAACTGGCAACAAACAACACTAACAAATCAATTGAAGCCATTGTTCCTAAAATCATGACAATCAACAAAGAACTTAATAAACGAAACTTAAGTTTTACAAAAGCAGAAAGCAAACTAATGATAAACATTTTAACAAAAGATATGTCTCCGGCTGAAAAGCAAAAAATAGAGATGATAATGTCAATGATATAATAATGGCCCTGCAATTACCGCAGGGCCACTACTCTATCTGTCCGATATTTTATTAAACTTTTTAAACTGTTGTTTTGCATCATACATTGCCTTATCTGCTCGTCTGAAAACAGTTTGAACATCGCCGTCAGATAATGTATAATCAGCCATTCCAACTGCTGCAGAATACCTAAACCACGGATCAACATTAGTTTTCTTAAACGACTGTTCAAAACTTTCAATAAGCTCAATCATCTTTTCTTGACGCATATCATAGTCTTCTCCGATTAGAATTGCAACAAACTCGTCTCCGCCTACTCTGAATATCGGTGAATGTTTAAATGTATTACATACAACACGGCAACATCCCTTAAGATACGCGTCTCCTGCACTATGCCCATAACTATCATTTACATACTTAAGACGATTAACATCAACCATCACAACGGCTAATTCTGTAATTTCTGTGCCCAGTTTTGAATTTATCTCATCTATCTTTCTAATATACGCCGATTTATTACCAACACTTGTCAATGAGTCCCTATAGGCTTCAGTATTCATAATGTCTAGCTGCTCGTCTTTTTTCTTTATTACTTCAGCAGTTCTTTGTTTATCAAGTTGCATATCAGATATATCATGCAAATAATCGATAATTCTTACCTGCATCGAATTAATGGCATTGTAGATTTCACCTATCTCATCATGACTCCTATTCTCGATATTAATGACTCCCGACTCCTCATATGTTTTATCTTTTGAGGGTGAAAAGTTTTTAATACCAACTGTCAATTCATTAAGTGGTTTTACTACAACTTTGTTAATAAGAATCACCGCAAACACATACACTATAAACGTGAAAATAACGGAAGCTATGATAACATATAAAAGAACCTTTTTTCTTTCTTTCATAATGTCATCCATTCCAACATCGCAACCCACATGACAAACAAGATTACCTTCCTGATCGTACACAGGTGCATATGCCGAACATAGCCATCCCCAGTCACCATGTGAAATAGTAGGAGGTATTGACTCAGTAGCATCAACTCCGGCAAACTCAGTTTCTCTTAACTCATAGTATCCTGTCTCATACAGAGGATTATCATCGTCATCTATTACATACATATCACGATCGGCATTAGGATCGCTCCACTTTATAATGTAAAGATACTTAATACCCTTCATATTGCGAAGATATTTGCAAAGCAGGGTTCTCTGTTCAACATACTTATCCCAAAGCCCTTTCTGTTTTAAATAATCTTCAATAAGTTCTTCATTATCTTCTGCTTCAGCTTTATCTCTTAGCTGTTGAAAATCGTCAGTTGAGACAACATCCACAAGTTGCGATAAATAATCAACATCTACAAAAGTAGAAAAATTCGTTGCAGAGTTCATTGCAAGACTTTTAAAATATCTGTCAATCTTACCGACATTAATTACATATGTAATCATAGCCGTACCAAATGCTGCCGCAAAAACAGTAAGGATGACAAATAAATACATCTTCTCCCCAATAGAAAACCTCTTTTTATAGTCCTCCATAAATAACCTCCATACTCCCAATTACATTAACCCCACAAATAGTAACTACATTTAATTCTTTCTAAACTCAAGAAGTTCCAGGCCTTCATTATGCTCAAGTACAGTATTAATAGTCCACTGATTAGTAAATAAAAGCAAAGGATTACCCTTCATATCTTTAACCTTCTTAACTTCATTAACACGTTTTAACGAGTTAACATCTGTAGAAGGATCTTTTATCCAGCGAATGAAATTGTATGGCAACGGCTCTAACTTAATCTCACAGCCGTATTCATTTTCAAGTCTGTATTTGAGTACTTCAAACTGAAGCACACCGACAACGCCTACTATAATCTCAGACATTCCTGCAGTATACTCCTGGAATATCTGAATAGCTCCCTCCTGGGCAATCTGGGTTACACCCTGTACAAATTGCTTACGCTTCATCGTATTCATCTGCACCACCCTGCAGAAATGTTCTGGTGCAAATGTAGGAATACCCTCATATTCAAACTTCTTCCCAGGTTGACATAATGTATCACCTATTGAGAAAATACCGGGATCGAAAACACCAATAACGTCACCTGCATAAGCCTCGTCAACAACCTTCCTGTCCTGTGCCATAAGCTGCTGTGGCTGTGAAAGTTTCATTTTTCTCTTGCTCTGAACATGATAAATGTCTTTGCTTGCATCAAATCGCCCAGAACAAATTCTCATAAATGCAATTCTGTCTCGATGTGCCTTATTCATATTCGCCTGAATCTTGAATACAAATGCCGAGAAGTCTTCACTCATAGGATCAATAAGACCTTCATTTGACATTCTCGGGAGAGGTGATGTCGTCATTTTGAGGAAATGATTAAGGAACGTCTCGATACCAAATGTATTAAGTGCAGAACCGAAGAAGACCGGTGAAAGTTCACCTTTATCAACCTTTTCCTGATCAAGAGGTTCACTTGCTCCATCTAAAAGTTCAACTTCTTCCATAAGTTGATTATATAATTCCTCCCCTATATCATTTTTAAGTTGTTCATCATCTATTGAATAATCAGTCTCTTCAGCCTTCTTAGCTCCTCCTGTTGACACCGCCTGGAACTTAGATACTACTCTCGACTCTCTATCATACACACCCTTAAACTGTTTACCCGAACCGATAGGCCAATTAACGGGACATGTCTGAATACCCAAAACCGTCTCTATATCATCAAGAAGTTCAAATGTATCCTTTGCATCTCTATCCATCTTATTGATAAATGTAAATATCGGGATATGTCTCATAACACAGACCTTGAAAAGTTTGATTGTCTGTGCCTCAACACCCTTAGACGCATCTATCACCATCACAGCGGAATCCGCTGCCATAAGAGTTCTGTAGGTATCCTCCGAGAAATCCTGATGTCCCGGAGTATCAAGGATATTGATACAATATCCATCATACTGAAACTGCAATACAGAAGAAGTAACCGAGATACCTCTCTCCTTCTCTATATCCATCCAGTCCGAAACAGCATACTTTGAATTAGCCTTACCTTTAACCGAACCGGCTGTGTTTATCGCACCACCAAAGAGAAGAAACTTCTCCGTAAGCGTCGTCTTACCTGCATCCGGATGCGAGATAATCGCAAATGTACGTCGTTTCTCTATTTCTTTTTTAATATCTGACATGTTAATATCTCCACGAAAATTCTTTACTTTCTTGCTGTTTAATGCACTTTTATTCTTAACGGACGCGTATAGATTATCAGATGTGTGCATATCCTGTGTCTAATTAACTGTTATATACATTTTCAAAACGGACGCATAACAAATTGTCGATATATTACATTCTTTATGCTGCCGTTTGTTTAGTAATGTATATAACAATCTTTACGACACAGGATATTGCACACGCAGATAATCTTACGCTGTTCCATGATGTAGGAAAGTGCATCAAACCAGCCAACACGTACCGTGCGCGTTGATGCGAGCCGCTTGCGGCGAGTCGCGTCTAGCGTCCGTTTAGGGACATTTTCATGCGAAACTTCATAGCGTATATCATGCGTCGAATTATGTTGCAGTATCCATAAGCAGGTCCTTTTTGACCGCCGGTACTTAGTGAACACAACGTGTGAACTTAGTACCGTTGCGCTCAAAACGGGCGGAAGCGTGCCTGCGTTGGAACTGCAATCATATGAGACGCATTAAAGACACATAAAGTTTCATTTTAAAATGTAACTAAACAGCAATTTATTTTGCAACTATATTCACGATTTTGCCTGGCACATATATCTCTTTGATGATATTAAGTCCAGCAAGTTTATCAGAAATTGCTTCCTTACCCTTGGCAAGTACAGCATCTTTTGCTTCATCAGCAGCAATATCAATCGTTCCCTTTGTCTTTCCGTTAATCTGAACAGGGATAGTAACTGTATTATCCTTGATAGCTTCATCATCATATGTTGGCCAACCTGCAGCAAATACGGACTCTGTTCCGCCAAGTTGCTCCCAAAGTTCCTCTCCAACATGAGGTGCAAATGGTGCAATAAGTCTTACCATAGTCTTTAATGTTTCCTTATCTACACCTGTTGTCTTAGTAAGCTCAACAAACTTGTTGTTATACTCCATAAATCCGGAAATAACAGTATTAAGAGAGAAACTCTCAAGACGAGTTGTAATAACATGTGTAAGCTTATGACGAAGCTTAACAAGTTCCTCTGTCTCAGGTGCATCTTTTTCTATATTATTCATCACCATTGTATAGAATCTTGCAAGGAAACGATATACTCCGTCAATTCCTCTGTCGTCCCAGATTGAATCAAGTTCCGGTGGTCCGATGAACAACTCATAAAGACGAAGTGAATCACAACCGTAATCTCTTACCATGTCATCAGGAGATACAATATTACCAAGCGACTTACTCATCTTAGTTGCAGCTCCTGTTTCCTTATCACGGCCACAAATCATACCTTGGTTAAAGAGCTTAGTAAACGGCTCCTCAAAATCAACTACTCCTATATCATACAAGAACTTTGTATAGAAACGAGAGTAGAGCAAATGAAGTACCGCATGCTCAACACCACCGATGTACATATCAACAGGAAGGTACTTATCCGCCTTCTCCTTATCAACCAATGCTTTGTCATTCTTGCTGTCAACGTAACGTAAGAAATACCATGATGATCCTGCCCACTGTGGCATTGTGTTAGTCTCACGTTTAGCAGGCTTACCACACTTAGGACATGTTGTATTAACCCAAGAATCAATAGCAGCAAGAGGTGACTCACCTGTTCCTGTAGGCTCATACTTCTCCACATCAGGAAGTAATACCGGAAGTTGATCTTCAGGTACTGCTACCGCACCACAATCAGGACAGTGAACAATAGGGATTGGTTCACCCCAATAACGCTGACGCGAGAATACCCAGTCACGCAATTTGTAGTTAACTGTCTTCTTACCATATCCAAGTTTCTCTATCATTTCAGGTGCTTCACGCTTAAGGTCTGCTGACTCTCTGCCGTTCCACTCACCTGAATTAATCATTGTTCCCTTAGCCTCTGTATATGCTTCCTGCATATCAGGAATCTCCTTGCCGTCCTCGGCAATAACCTGAATTATAGGAAGATCAAACTTTTTAGCAAATGCGAAGTCTCTGTCATCATGAGCGGGTACACACATGATTGCTCCTGTACCATAATCTGCAAGTACATAATCAGAAAGCCAGATTGGTGTCTTGGCACCATTTAACGGATTGATTGCATAAGAACCTGTGAACACACCGGTCTTTTCCTTGTCCTGCATACGATCAACATTTGACTTCATTGATGCGTCATAAATATATTTCTCAACTGCTGCTCTAGTCTCGTCAGTTGCAAGTTTAGCAGCCAATGCATGTTCAGGTGCAAGTACCATAAATGTTGCTCCGTATAAAGTATCAGGTCTTGTAGTATATACGGTAATGCTTTCATCCATACCGTCAACCTTAAAGTCAACCTCTGCACCATAAGACTTACCTATCCAGTCTGTCTGCATTTTCTTAACCTTTTCAGGCCAATCAAGTTTATCAAGGTCCGAAAGAAGTCTGTCTGCATAAGCAGTAATCTTAAGCATCCACTGACGAAGGTTCTTTTTGGTAACCTCGCTGTGACAACGCTCACACTTACCGTCAACAACCTCTTCGTTTGCAAGACCTGTCTTACATGAAGGACACCAGTTAATAGGCATCTCCTTCTCATAAGCAAGACCTTTCTCAAACATCTTAACAAATATCCACTGTGTCCATTTATAGTAATTAGGGTCAGTAGTGTTGACTTCTCTATCCCAATCATATATAGCAGCTATCTCATTGATCTGCCTCTTAATGTTAGCAACATTCTCTGCTGTGGAAATTGATGGATGAATTCCATGCTTAATTGCGTAGTTTTCCGCAGGAAGTCCAAATGCATCCCAGCCCATCGGATGAATGAGATAATACCCCTGCATCATTTTGTAACGGCTCCAAACGTCTGAAATGACGTATCCTCTCCAGTGTCCTACATGAAGTCCATTGCCGGAAGGATATGGGAACATATCGAGGCAGTAGTATTTTGGCTTCTTGCCATCCTCAACATTAACAGGATTCTTCTCCCATTTTTCTCTCCATTTTCCTTCAATCAACCGATGATTATATGATGTTGCCATCTTGTTGTTCCTCCTTAATATGTCAAAAAAATATAAAACTGTATTAACTACAATATTTTACATATATGTGTCAATTTTGTCAAGGATTGCAACGTATTATCAAGGGTTGGGGCATAAAAAATGACTGCCCGTTTGGCAGTCATTCTTAATTATTCTTTTCCCTCAAATGTCACATAATTACCTTCATGTTTCTTACTGATGTAAGTTCCCTGATCAGCTCTCTTATAAAGTTCATCAAATGAATACGTATCTCCTGACAGATAAAATGCAACACCCATACTTACGCAAATCTTTCTGTCTTTTAATTCTTTAATTTGTATTTGATTAATATTTTCAAAGAACCTTTCAATAATTGGTCGACCCATTTTCTCATTCATAACAGTAGGTGCATAAGCCGCAAACTCATCACCGCCAAGTCTTAACACCACATCATTACCTCTAAATGATTTCTTAAGACAATTAGCAATCTCAATTAGAACCTGATCTCCGACACCGTGTCCGTAGTTATCATTTATCGACTTAAACTTATCTGCGTCAAGTAAGCAGAACATTCCGCCACGTCCATTCTCAATCAACTCACGAATCTTGGTCTCTCCACCGCCTCTGTTAAGGATTCCCGTCATGCGGTCAGTCTCAGATAAATATTGAAGATTATCTCGTTGACGTTTCTCATCATCAATTGCCTCAACCATGTACAAAACTCTGTAAAGTGTCTTGTCATCATTATAATCTACGGCAACAAACCTTGCACGGAACCACATGTTATTGTCATTAAGGAACTCCTGCGTCACTGTACCATTTACTTTGAGACGTTCATCAAGCGTTGATAAATCAAGGAACGTTTCCATAGATTTTTTGGAAATCTCCGCCGTCTTCATATCCATCACAAGTTTTAATGTATCACCCGCATGTTCAGTACCGTTAAGCAACATAGCACTTATTTCCGGCGTACTTGTTATCTCTTTAAATGTATCATTGTTAAGATTAATCATATGTACCGTCGTATAGATTGCTGACACGGAACGAAGCTGTATATTGAGGTTTTCGGCTTCCGTACGCTTTTGCGTCAGTTTAATAAAAATAGCACTTATTACACCGACAAAGAATATTAACACAATAAAGAATATAAAATATATTCCCTTAAGTGGACCATATAGACTGTTTTCATTCATAACTGTAAGCGCATGCCAGTCGTTACCTATCGGCGCAGAAAATACCATATAACGCACACCGTTATATTGAACAACGAAAGTCTTTTCTTTTGTTTCAAAAAGTTTCTTGGCAACAATACTACCAAAACTTCCCGAATCATTAAGATAAGATTGTCCGACCTTTGACTGTGCTGAATGAGCAACTACCGTCCCATCATCAGATAACACCAACGCGTAGTTACCTTCTCCCTTTGGAACACGCTCCTTAGTTATTTCCTGTATCTCATCCAAAACAGCATCTACAGAAATAACACTTTTACCATCAGACAACATCCTGCTAACGGACATTACCATACTACCTGTCTCCATATCAAGATACGGTGAGATAAGAGTAACCTCACCATCAGCCTCAATGGCACTCTTATACCAAGTTCTGGATTCAGGTATATAATCATCATCCGGAACCCAATCAGATCCATCAAGATACTCGCCATCAAACACACCGTAAAGCCCTGTATAATTCATCCCGATTGCATTCTTATAAATATCGGTCTGCTCAACAAGATATGCATGTATCTCTGCCGAAGATGCACCGTTTAGCATCATTTTATTAATCGTATAAGAAGTAATTTCAATCGACTTTGTACTATCACTAAGTATTTCATTTGTTTTAATAGCTGACTGTTCAACATCATTCTGTTGTGAATCAATTATATTGTTTCTCGAACTTTTAAAGAGAGCATAAAAATTCAAGAAAATAAGCACCGAAAATGCAACAATCGCTAAAATAAATATATGAACATACGCTTTCATTGACTTCTGTGAAGATTTTAAATATTTATCCATAATTTCCCCTAACAAAAAAACATAATTATGTGCTTATTATATCACTATTAGTAAAAAGCAACAACCAAAAAAATAAATTTTGGCAAATTTATTTAATCAATGTTATGTAAACCATATATTGTAAAAAAAGACCGCATACTATTTTAATATGCGGTCAATAACATCATTTAATTGTAGGGTCTGTAGGATCCCACGTATGTCCTGAGGATAATTTTTTGATTGTCGGCTTATCGAATGGTCCCGGATTTTTCTTATTGTTGTATATTTCCACCTTAGTACCAACATCACAATTATCATATATCCATTTACAATCTCCGGCTCTCAAACGAACACAGCCATGAGATGCCATTGTTCCAAGCTTATTGTAAGCGCCGACATTTAACGATTTTTTATCTCTTTCTTTGTCGTAATAAACAGAATGGAATAAAATATCAGTTGTCAAATGCATACACCACTGACCCCAGCAAGGTCCCATCAACTCATGCCATCTAAGCTTATCCTTGATTGTGAATGAACCCTTAGGTGTTTCCTTACCTGCAGAACAAATGAAAGCAACAACAGGGATTGTAAATCCGTTATCTCCGTCCTTTGCGTAAACCGTCACACAACTTGCAGTTCTGTTAACTCTTATAAAATACTCTTTCTTTTGAGTTTTGGTAAGTTTTTTTCTCACATCCTGAACAAGTTGACCCTTGCTGTTAAAGAAGTACTTGAACTTTCCGATGTAGTTCCAATCTTTGAGTGCTTCATAACTTTCTTTGTCAAAATAATATCTTTTGCCCTTGTCATTTCTATACCAGCCACTCTTTAACGAAGCATCTTTTTGTACACAATAATAATGGCCATTTAACTTCGAAACGCCTTCTTTTTCATAGCGTGCTCCACCTTTTTTTGCGAAGTAATATGCCTTATCATCAGCATAATGCACACCATATAAAGCATAGTGTTCATCACAAAAGCAATAATATTTTTTCCCTATTTTCTGTACACCGACACCTGTAAATAGCTTTCCTTTTTTATCAAAATAGTAAAGTTTTCCATCAATGACATTCCAGCCCGTGA
Source organism: Lachnospiraceae bacterium (assembly GCA_015057325.1). Taxonomy (GTDB): domain Bacteria; phylum Bacillota; class Clostridia; order Lachnospirales; family Lachnospiraceae; genus CAG-590. The sequence continues at coordinate 36,817 of SVEQ01000013.1, forward strand.
CCTTTTCATCAGAATCATAGTATGCTGTTTTCTTTTTATTCCAGAATGTACTTGCACCGTCTGTTTCAAATTCCGATACATCTTCATCATACGCTACCGCACGCTCATATTCATGTTTGTCGGCACTTTGTGAAGTTACAGTCGTTTCAGTTGATGTAGAAGTCTCTGTAGTAACCATGGTACTCTTTTCTTCCGAAGTATTTTGTGTGGTTGGTTGTGCCGGCTGAGACGGAATGGTAATCTCCTTAGCTTTTGTAGTATTTGCACATACAACCAATAATACAGTCATTAGCGTAAGAGATGTTATGCTAACTCTATTTTTGCGAATCATCACTTTGTTTACCTCCATTTGCATACACAATACTACTTCACTTTAACGGATTTTGCAATACTATATTTCCCAAATTTTTTGACATTTCCAACCATTTTATAAGCACGCACTTTAACGTAGCACTTCTTATTCTTCTTAAGTTTCTTAAGTGTTGCACTATTTGTAGTTACCGACAGATTCTTTGCTTTTTTAAACTTCTTATTGTATGAATATCGTATCTGATATCCCGAAGCATCAGGCACCGCACCATACGTAACCTTTATCTTTTTTCCTTTAACTCTTTTAAGTTTCAGACCTGTTACCTTGGAAGGGACTGTTGATTTATCAGTTTCCGTTGTCGCTATTGCACCACTTCGGTTCTTGTACTGTTCAAAAACCCATTTACCCTCATCAGATAAATCCGAGGTTGCCCAACCGCTCTTTTTTGTAGTACCTGCCTTAAGCAATGCAGACGATTCTGCTTTATTGCTCAAACTCCATACGAAGTAACTTATTCCATTTGCATCTAACATATCAAGCCATTTCTTTGCTTCTGCTTTATCAAGGCCACCGTCGCCGCTTGCTTCAGATAATCCGTACTCCGTAACCATTATAGGAAGTCCTTTATCTATTGCTTTTTTTAGTTTGTCACGATAACTCTGCTTATGTGTTGCAGAATAAAAATGAAGCGTATACATTACATTATCGTACGGCAACGGACTTTCTGCCGCAACATCTACATCCTGCGACCATGTTGGTGTTCCAACAATAATGATTGATTGTGGAGCATTTTTTCTAATCACAGGAATAATCTCTTTTGCATACTTAGTAATATCCGCCCAACTTGTACCACCGTTAGGTTCATTACATATCTCATAAAGCACATTGTCATAACCCGCGTATTTTTTTGAAATCTCTTCAAAGAACTTTTTCGCCTGACTCTTATATTTATTAGGATTTTGGTCATTTAATATATGCCAGTCGATTATGACATACATATTATTGGCAGTTGCCGCTTTAACGCCTGTATCTATTCTTTCCTTGAGTATTTTTTGCACTTCACTTTGCGACTCACCTGCACCGCCTTTGTCACAATATCCGAAATATTCCGTCGTATACATCGCAAGTCTTATTGCATCAACACTATATTTTGTTTTAAGTGTCGAATATGCCTCTGTTGAAATGTATGGATATGCCACATCCCAATTAATACCATGCGTGCTCACGCCACGAAGAATTACCTTCTGACCGGTTTTGGAACTTGCAAGACCAACACCCGATACTTTAAGTGCACCATCACTTGAGTAATCTGCCGCATGCACATTTATTCTGTATGCCCCGATAAATGTTGTCGCACTCAGTAGGAAAGTAAGTTGACATAATATTTTTTTAATACTTCTATTCATCTTAACACCTCTCAATTATAAGTTTTCGTTAACTTATAAAATGACCATCATTGTCGAAGTAATATGAAACACCCTTTATGGTTGTAAGGCCTTTAACCATCACACCTTTTTTAGTGAAGTAATACTTCTTTTTATTAATTGTCTTCCAGCCGGTCTGCATAACACCTTTCTTATTGAAATAATAACGTTTCTTTTTAATAGTCTTCCAACCGGTCTGCATAGCACCGCTCTTATTAAAATAGTACTGCTTCTTTGATATCTTGCGCCACCCGGTTAACATAACACCTTTTTTGTTAAAATAGTACGTCTTACCTGATATCTTACGCCATCCGGTTAACATAACACCTTTGTCATCAAAGTAATACTTGCTTCCTTCAATAAGTTGCCAACCTGTAACAGGCACTCCCTGCATATTAAAATAATACTGTTTTCCATCAACAACCTGCCAACCGACAGTCAAAGAGACACCATTCTCATTAAAATAATACTTAAACCCGGCTATTTCCTGCCATCCTGTAAGCATCAAACCTTTTTCATTAAAATAATATGTATTGTTATTTATCTTCTGCCATCCTGTAAGCATTTCGCCATTAGATTTAAAGCAATACACATTACCATTTATCTTCTGCCATCCTTTAAGCATCACTCCGTTATTGTCAAAGAAATATATTTTGCCGGAAATTGTAACAAAACCTTTGACACGCTTACCGTCAGCACCTAAATAATATGTATTTCCGTTTTCTGTGTAGAATTGGTTTGACAATAGTTTACCTTCATCGTAATGGACAACCGAACCATCTTCTGAAGTTATATCGCCTTCCATAACAACAGAAACAGTATATGCTGCAGTTGGTCCATCATACGAAATCGCCTTAACCGTAGCAGTTCCCGGAGATACCGCTAAGATTACACCATTAACATCTACTCTAAGTATAGACTCATCACTGCTTGTCCATGCATATATGCGCTTATTGGTTGCATCAGAAGGACTAACCGTTGCCTTAAGTTGCCCCTTTTCATATGAATACGCACCATTCTGCATAGTAATATGCAAAACCTTAGTTCCCGATATCGTAACAGACTCAACAGGAACTCTTACCATATCCTCCGGTAATGCATACGTATAGATTGTTTGCTCATTTATGTTGCCGTCTATTACATCCTGTCTGTTTCTTGTAGAATACGCCAACGTATTACCGCTTACCGAAAGTCCGTATATTTCTTCTTCCTCTTCAAGACTTGGTTTGTATAATTCCCCTTTTTCACCATCATCGCACTTACATTTATATAATGATTTCTGATCGTGATATACAACATAATCACCTGCAAGTGCAAGTTTTGCTGCCCTTACATAGTCCCACGAATCAGTTTTCTCTAAAGAAAGGTCTGTAACCCACTCCTTATCATCTGCTCCAATTCCGTCACGCTTACATAATTTCCCATCAGAATTAATATAATATAATTTGCCTTTATGATAGAAAATCCCGCTGTTTATACCATTCCAGAAATAATTGTCAAACTTTGTTCCGTTACATTCTCTATCTGACTCTTTAATGGAATCATGATTTGTAAAATTTTTACCTTTTAACAGATAGTTATGTCTTACATTACCTAATGTATCCCAATTAGGATCATCCCAAGTACAATCAACGTTATAATTCTCTCCCTCAATAGTTACCGTATTCCACACATGAGAGGTTGTGGTCGCAAAACCTATATTATCACAACCGGCAGCCTCCATTAGATATTTAAACGCAAGGGAATATCCCTGGCAAACTGCCTTTTTATTAATAAGAGCACCATAAATATCATAGTCAGATTCGGTATAATGAGACAAACCATCCTGTTGTTCTTGTATATATGCCTTGTAGTCATATTCAACATTTAAATCAAGATAATCATGAATAAGCAATGCCTTTTCCTCTGTCGGCATTTTTTTTGTCAAAACAGTAGATAATACTTTATTACATTTATCCTCAACTTCTTTTTTCTTGGATACGATATCTGCTGTATCAACTGATGTATAACCTATAATCTGATTCTCATCGTTTTTGATTTTTTCCTGATTTTCATAGAAGCCTACGCATTTTTTTACAACGCTCTTTCCAGCAGAAGTAACTCCCGTGGTGGTACCATACTTCTGACCAATATAAAACAACTCCGGATTACTGTTAACAACATCGGATATAACTTTTTTAAACTCTTGTTTTGTAAGTTCGTATTCGAATACATCAACCTCTTCATCAAGGTTAATCATCGAATTATAAAGTTTTGCAGCACAGGCTTCTTTACGATCTTCCAATGACAACGACTTGGTGTTATTATCACCGTCCAAATAACTTATCAAAGACTCCTCTTCAAAAGAGTAATCCTTGTCAGGAACTACATAATCCCCCTCTTGAATAAGCTGCATGTTCTGTTCATTAATTATTGCTTCCTTCGCGTATACAACATTTGCAGGCATCGCAATTGCAACCCCTGACACAAGAAGCAACGCCACATAAGTACCATATCTTTTCCTCATAACATCTCCTCCTATTACAAAAGGAACTTTATCCATTAAATGTTATTTTAATCAATAAAGTTCCTTTAAAATATATTAATTTCCCTGATTAGTCTGTGTCGGTTCTTCAGTCTTCTTATCATCTGTAAACTGATCACCCACACCTGTTTCGTTAGTTATTGCATTACTGATTCTTTCCACCTCTGACGATGGTTTGTACTCGTTATCATTCGGATACAAAAACTCGTGAAGGTTCTCTACATTACTTAACAAATTGGCAGGAACAACAACGCTTCCCTTACTTCCCAAATTCGGTGTAGTGTTTGAAAGAGGGAAACCGATATTTTCAGACAAATCATAACTTGCCAAATCCTTAGCCAAAGACAAAATCTGTTTTCTCGAAATATTAGTTGCTACAAGCGGAAGCACCTCATCAATAGCATTGTTAAGAGTTGATAAATCTGACTGCTTTGCTTTCTTAACCATTGCCGTTATGACAGCTCTCTGTCTCTGAGTACGCTCGAAGTCACCGTTACCAACCTTACGTATTCTCGCGTATGCGGTTGCCTGTGTACCATTAAGAGTCTGCTCACCGGCTGACCATACACCCTCGGAATAGATACCTGTTACCCGAACCTGTTCCTCTAGGTTATGATTAAGATTATCGATTTCTTTTGATTTGACATCAATCGTAACACCTCCCAAAGCATCAATAGCCTTGGTAAGCGCCTTAAAATCAACTGCAACATATTCTTTGATATTAAGATCTAAGTTCTTATTAAGAGTTTCCATCGAACATTCAGGTCCTCCGTAAATATACGCATGAGTAACCTTCTCTGTAGAGTTTGAATTATTCGAAAGTTCAAGAAAACAATCTCTATACACGGAAGCAAGTCTAACTTCTTTTGTCTTATTGTCAATACTAGCAATTATAATTGCATCACTGTGAGCAACTCCCGATTTGGTCATGTCACCGCCTTCTCGTGCATCAAGACCAAACAATGCTATCGTTGTAAAGTCTTCTTCCATTGCATCCGTTGCTGCATCACTGACATCAATTTCATCTTTATTGATCGAGTCATCCTCAACCATCATATCTAACTTACTATTAACGTAATACCATGCAAAGCATGCAAGCAAAGCCAAAAATACCAATACTTCTATAAAAAGAATAAGTCCAAGTTTCTTGCCCTTTTTCTTTTTTCTTGTTCTACTCATTAAAATATTCCTCCTGTAATATCACATTTCGATTACTCTACCGTAACCGATTTTGCAAGGTTTCTTGGCTTATCCACATCAAGTCCCTTAGCAACTGATACGTAATAACCGAATAACTGTAGTGGAACTACCGCAAGCGAAGGCGTAAAGCACGGATGCGTATTCGGAATATATACCGTAAAATCAGATGTATCTTCAATAGCAAAATTACCCTTATTGGTTAGAGAGAAGATATATCCGCCTCTTGTTCTTACTTCAACAATGTTACTTATCATTTTCTCATAAAGGTCAGGCTGTGTAACAACCGAAACAACAAGCACCCCATCCTCTATAAGTGAAATTGTTCCATGTTTGAGTTCTCCTGCCGCATAAGCTTCAGAGTGAATATAAGAAATCTCCTTAAGTTTTAAAGAACCTTCAAGAGAAGTCGCATAATCACAGCCTCTTCCTAAGAAGAAAACATCTTTTGCGTTAGCATACTTACTTGCAAACCACTGTATTCTTTCTTTGTCTCCAAGTATTTCCGATATCTTATCCGGAAGTTTTGTAATTTCAGAAACAAGTTCTGTCATTTCCTCTTCGCTTATCGTCTGTCTTGTACTTGCAAACAACATAGCAAGCAAATATAAAGATACAAGTTGTGTGCTGTACGCCTTAGTCGTTGCAACAGAAATCTCAGGACCTGCATGAGTATACATTACGTTGTCAGCCTCTCTGGCAATAGTAGAACCAACAACATTGACAATCCCCAAAACCTTCGAGCCTAACTCCTGAGCTTTTCTAAGAGCTGCAAGGGAATCTGCTGTTTCTCCCGACTGACTTATTATTATCGTCATCGAATCCGGTTCAATAATCGGATCTCTGTAACGGAACTCTGAAGCAAGATCTACCTCAACCGGTATTCTTGTAAGTTTCTCAATAATATATCTTCCCGTTACGCCCACGTGATAAGCAGAACCGCAACCAACAATATATATCCTCTTTAACTTCTTAATATCTTCTTCTGTCATATTAAGTTCTTCGATTACAACCTTACCAGCCTTGATTCTTGGACTGATTGTATCTGCAACGGCCTTAGGCTGCTCATATATCTCCTTGAGCATGAAATGCTCATAACCGCCTTTCTCGGCCGCTTCAATATCCCACTCAATAGTCTTGGTTTCTTTGGTAATCTTCTCAAGATCTTCGTTAAAGAAAGAAATGCCCTCTCTTGTAAGCTCGCATATTTCACGATTTTCTATGAAATATACTTCTCTTGTATACTTAAGTATTGCAGGAACATCCGATGCAATAAAATTACCTTTTTCAGACTGTCCGACAACGAGCGGTGAATCTTTTCTTACTGCAAAAAGTTTGTCAGGAAAATCCTTAAAAATAATACCCAATGCATATGAGCCCTGTACTCTGTGCATAACCTTCTGCACTGCCTCTATCGGATTACCTTTATAATAATAATCAAGATAATGAGCCACAACTTCCGTATCTGTTTCGGAAGAAAACTCATATCCTCTGCTTATAAGTTTCTCTTTCAAATGCTGATAGTTCTCGATAATTCCATTATGAACAACGGCAATTGTTTTTTCCTTGTTATAATGAGGATGAGCATTGGCAACGGATGGTTCTCCGTGAGTTGCCCATCGTGTATGTCCGATTCCAAGAGTTCCCTTTAACGAATTACCGTCTCCGGTCAAATCTCTCAACGCCTGAAGTCTTCCTTTGGCTTTAACAACTTCTATATCCTTATCGCCGAAAACTGCAAGTCCGGCTGAGTCATATCCTCTGTATTCAAGCTTAGCAAGACCATCCAAAAGAATGGGTGCTGCCTGCTCGTTACCAATATAACCTACGATTCCACACATAAAATGTCCTCCTGTTTGTTTTTCATTGTCAAACACAAATCAACGAGAATTATAACACTTTCATAATTGTTTTACAATAGAACTAAAGCCTATAATTCTTATGAAATTCTTAATATTATCTGTCAAGAATATTTCAGTACACCCTTAACAGCATAACAGCAAAAATAATAAATTGCTTTAAGCGGAGAAAGTCCAATATAACGATATACGCCATACGTCATTTTCGCCGACTTAAGCTTATTAAATGACTTCGAGCCCTTAACCATACGGTATTTTAACATAGGCTCATTTATACCATACGCAACATGACCGTCTCTTAATATTGAAAGCCACATAATATAATCCTCATGAAGTCTGTCATTAACCATGGGATACTTTCTCGCAACCTCCGTAAGCACCATAGAGGCTGATGTATTAATTACATTACCCGACAACAACCTCTTATAGGTTATCTTCTCAGGTATGCCTATGCATTTACCCGACAAATTACCGTCCTCATCCATAAGCTCGCGGCCCGTCGAAGTAAGCACCGCACCTTTTTCCTCCATAAATGATAACTGAACGCTTAATTTATCCTCTGTCCAATAATCATCAGCATCCAAAAATGCAATATACTTACCATGCGCCATCTTCACGCCAAGATTCCTGTTATATGCAACTCCCATGTTAGTATCATTTTTCACATACTTAATGCGTGCATCTTTCATGTAGTTCTTGACAATTAAAGATGTATTGTCGGTTGAATTGTCATCTACAATAATACATTCCAATCCAACCTTTTGTGCAAGGACTGATTCTATTGCTTTGCCTATATACCGTTCGCAGTTATACGCCGGTATAATAACAGATACAGAAACACTATCCATAATTATTTATCCCAAATCATTACTGTCTTACCGATAAGCTTATGAATATCCTTCTCAAAAGCTCTCGAAATATCTTTTAGTTCTCGAATAACAATCTGCTCACCGACTATATTTTCAAGATAATCAACAACCTCAGGTTTCTCACTATAAAGGTTGACAAGCTTAACAAAATCTTCTCTTCCACTTCTGCTGCTTCCGACAAGTTTGAGTCCTTTCTCAAGAATCATTCTTGTATTAATCGGAGCAAGATCTTCAGACACTCCAAGTATTCCAATGGTTCCCTGCGGATTGATATAGTCAATTATCTGGTTGATTGCCTTGTGAGCAGCACCACCACCCACACACTCAAAAGCATGATCCATAGAAAAATCCTCAGGAATGGAATTAACCAAATATGTTCCATCAGCAAAAGTAAAGTCCTGCAATTTTGATTCATTTACACCAAATACAAATACTTCCGTTTCAGGATACATAGTCTTTAACAAAAGCGATGTAATATATCCAAGGTTACCGTCACCCCATACACCAATTCTGTTGCGTCTTTCATGGGCAGTATCCATAAACCTTCCAATCGAATGAAGACTTACACTTACAAGTTCGCTAAATGCAGCAACCGTGTGATTAATTCCATCAGGAAGTTTAACTAATCTGTCTGGTGATGTCTGCACATACTCCTGCAAAAAACCGTCTGTGCCACTTGCACGGAATCTCGAACTTCTAAGATAGTTTTCCGCAATTATATCATCCTCTTCGCATGGGAGATTAGGAATCATAACAACGTAATCACCCACATTAAACTCACCGGTAGGATCATACATGACTTTTCCTATTGCTTCATGAATAAGTGCCATTGGAAGTTTCTTTCTTAAAATCTCCTCCGGACGTGTTCCCTGATAGTATCTCTGATCCGCATTACAGATTGAGAGATGTGTGGGACGCACTATGACATTCTCTTTATCAAATACAATATCTTTATATATTAATTCAAACTGTCTCGGTCTTTTTAACTGATATACAGCATTTAACATATTACATGCCTCCTAACAACGACTCTGCAACTTTAAGATCATATGGATACGTAATCTTAATATTGGAAACCTCTCCTTCAACAAGATGAACATTGTCACCCTTAATAACTAAAATCTTACAAGCATCGGTAAGTATAGTCTTTTCTGAAGGTGTAAGTGACTCATAAAGTTCTCTAAGTCTCTTTGCACCAAATGACTGTGGGGTCTGACCCTGATACATAACCGAACGATCAGGAATATTGGTTATAAGTTTATGATCTGTACTCTCGACGATTGTATCGGTTGCAGGAATTACAGTATCACACGCTCCATATTCCTTTGCGTAACGAATGTTCTCCTCGAGTATTCTATGAGTAACAAACGGTCTTACCGAGTCATGAGTAACTATTATTGTTTCATCATCAAGTAAGCCTTCCTTCTCAATATATGCAATAGCATTCATGATAGTTTCATTTCTTGATGCACCGCCCTCGATAACAACTATATTGTCATAATTAGGGATATTCTTTTTGATAAGATCCTGCGTATGCTTAATCCACTGCTTAGGTGATAATACAAGCACCTTCTCAAACTCTGAATTAACCGCAAATTTCTCAATTGTATGAACAATGATTGGCTTTCCGCCAATCTCCATAAATTGCTTTGGCTTTTCTACGTTACCCATACGGGTTCCGATTCCTCCTGCAAGTACTACTCCAAAAACATTACTACGTTCCATTGTTTTACCTCCTGTATTAAATAAAACTGTTATTGTTGTTTTGCATTTATATAGTCAAGAATCCTCTTTGTTGCATGTCCGTCACAGCCGTTCATATACAACTCTTTAAAATGATTCAAACGCTCATAATCAAAATTATCTATGTTGTCTATCGCATCAACAAGTTGCTTCATATTATCGCAAACCGGTCCCGGTACAAACTCCCTGTACGGATAATAAAATCCTCTCTCTTTTTCATAATCCTCAAGGTCATATGAATAAAAAATAATCGGCTTATCCATAAGCGAGTATTCAAATACAACCGACGAATAATCTGTAATACAAATATCTGACGCAATTATCAAATCTTCAATCGTAATGTCTCTATCGGCATTGACGCAAAAATCCTGCATTTCGTCAGGGATTACCAACCCTTCCTTAACAAAAGGGTGATTCTTAATTACAAATACATATTTATCACGATACTTTTTAAGTCTTTCAATATCAAACTCATACGGTCCTGCCGCCTTATCAATACTTCCACGAAAAGTCGGAAGATATGCAATTACTTTCTTCCCACTTACATCGATTGGCAGTTTGCTTAAATGTTGCTTTGCCATATTGACGTATTCCTTATCAAAATACATGTCAGTTCTCGAAACGCCAAGAGGTTTGACAATTCCTGACTCTTTCGACAGACCAAAGGCTTCTTCATAAGCCCAGCACACTTCTTTTCCACTAACCGTAACAAGACTGTAATTTCTATGTCCCGAATAACGTCTAAGCGATTTTAAATCATCACCAAAGTTCTTATCGGCAACACTAAAGCCCCATTTCTTAAACGCTCCGCAGGCATGCCATAGTTGAATAAGTTTTGTTTCTTTTCTAAGTCTGAATGCACCAAAAAGGCTATTTGACTCATCTATAAAAACATAGGCAGCATCACCAATATTGCCAATTAATTCTAAAGATCTTTTAATTATTGTTCCCCACGAAGACGACGATACTTTGAGAAAACAAACACTAACCTCGTATCCCAAAGTTTTAAGTTCTTCATACAATAATTTGAAATTGTCAGTTATATAATCTTCGTGAGTTTCTACAAAAACAACCTTCTTGTTGTTAATCTTTTTTTTCGAAGATAACTTGTATCGACACGGATATAGCAATCCAAATACTATCCGTTTAACAACGCTTCTAAACATTAACCTTCCTCATATTATCAATATTATAATCTGATAACACCCAATTAAATATTGTACCATACATCTTATTTATTAACAAGTTAAGCCCAAAGCTTACTTAGTTACCTCTGCTATCCTCTTACATACATGCTCTGTTGCTTTGCCGGTTTCGTATGAGCCAAGCTCTGTTAAATGCTTTTCTACATCAGCACAATACTCTTGCATCTTATTATTATCATTTAACAAGGAAATAATCTCTGATACAACCTCCCTTAAGTTGCCTGATAATGGGAATGGCCATTCCTGTAAACCGACATAAAAGCCATTTTCTTTTGTATATTCTTTTCTGTCCGGTGCAAATAAAACACAAGGTCTTTTCAAAAACGCATAATCCCAAACACAAGAAGAGTAATCGGTAATCATTACATCTGCCGCACACAGAAGCTCCTGCATATCAGGATAATCATCAGCATAAATGACCTTATCTCCTATAACCTTCACATTAGAAAGTTCGTTTTGATATCTGTGGTATCTGCTGATAACATACCATTCGCCACCATTTAGATTTAACTGCTGCAATACATAATTAGCATCCAAAGTAACATTCTTTTTTAGGTTTCTGTATGTTGGCGCATACAAAACAACCTTTCCGTCTTCCGGGATATTGTAAAACTCTTTAACTTTCCTTGCCACAGCATTAACATCGCCACTTATCAACAGGTCATTGCGTGGTGTGCCTGCTTTGAATACCTCGCCTTTATATCCGTAGGTTTTTCGGATCATTTGTTCCTCTTGAACCTTGCAGCTTGAAAGAAACAAATTCATATTTTTAGCACAGAAGGCCGCACGTTTTTTTGTTGCCCAGTTAGCGTCTGTGCGCTCATTTTCAACCTTTTTGTAGGCTCCACCACCGTGCCATGTATTAATAACATATTGGGATTTTCTAAATGGAAACCATGGAATATACGAACCATTAGAGACTATAACCTTAGAGGTTAATAACATAGGAAAAGAAGAAACAGCAAAGTGCTTCTTAACCTTTGCCCCTTCTTCTTCCAAAAAATGATATTTTGCAGGATCCTTTACCATCCACACGTATTCATATTGTCCGGGATAATTATCCCTTAAATACTGATAAATATACTTGGGATTGCATGAATAATCGTAAGAATTACCACCGGTAAGTCCCGTAAATAATATTCTGTTTTTTTTGACAGGTCTAAGTCGCAATGGAAATGTTGCAACTTTAACCGCCTCCGAGAAAATAACTTTCAAAAAAGCCTTATTCATTATGGATAATTACTCCTTCTTGCTTTTTATGGCAGTTATCTGACTTGGATCAATTCCTTCCGTATTATCCTTTTGGAAAAGAATCTTAAATGTAAGCAAAATGAGCTTAACGTCAAGCCATATTGAATAATTCTCGATATAGGTAAGATCAAGTTTTAACTTGTCATACGGTGTAGTATTATACTTACCATATACCTGTGCATAACCGGTAAGACCGGCTTTCACCTTAAGTCTGAAATCAAACTCCGGTATTATCTGCTGGTACTGCTTTGCAATTTCAGGACGTTCAGGTCTTGGGCCTACCAAAGACATGTCCCCTTTGATAATATTAATAAGTTGTGGAAACTCATCAAAATGGCATGCTCTAAGCACTTTGCCGACAGGTGTTACTCTGTCATCATTTTTCTTTGCAAGTTGTGCACCATCTTTTTCAGAATCTATTCTCATACTTCTGAACTTATAAATATTAAACACCTTACCGTCAATCGTAAGACGCGGCTGTTTGTAAAGAATCGGGCCTCCGTCATATATCTTGATAAGCAAAGATATGATAATAAACAAAGGCATAAATACAACCGCTATAGGAATACTGATTATCAAGTCAAGCAATCTCTTAAATATAATCTGATCTCCCGAAAGGCCCTTGTTTCTTGAAAGATATAACGGTGTGTCAAATATATGAATATTATCTGCACCTCTTAAAAGAATATCCGAAATCTTAGGTGTAACGTAAGTTCTTACGCATTCCATGAAGCATCTCTTAAGAATGATATTTCTCTCGTATGCAGGGATATCATAGATTAATACCGCTTCGTAATCCTTAACCATGTCACATACAGCATCAAGTGGCTCCTCGTTAAGATCCGCAATATCACATATCTCGTACTTGTCCTGTCGCGAACTCATTTTGAGTATCATGTCATCAGGGTCTCTGTCATAACAGACCAAAAGCATTTGTCTTGGTGGATAAAGTGCTGCATAAATAAGTTTACATATTAACACCCACAATAAAATGCATATCAATTGTACAAGAGTCATCTTAACAATAGGTGCAGAACTTAAATACTTTCTACTGATAAGAACGACCTGAACATACGCAACAATATTAGCACTTACAAGTGACAATATCTGTGAATACAGGACGTCCATAAGTCTTAAATATCCTATCTTAAAGCCTCCATACAAATTGGTAAGCAAGAACAATATAAGTCCATACATACCGATAACCGCCCAGTCACCTCGACGAAAGAACGGAATCTTTAATTGCTGTACATAAAATCCGTACCATACATACGCAAATAATGCCACATGAATAGCCAGTATAACAAATCCCTCAAAGAAACTTATTACTCTTTTAAAACGCTCACGTTTTTTCATTACGAAAACACCTCAAAAACGATATTAAATCGCATGTCCTTTACTCTTAATTACACTTACAACTTCATCAACATACTTTTTACAAAGTTCATCGGTAGATGCCTCTACCATTACACGAATAACCGGTTCTGTACCACTTTCTCGAAGAAGAATTCTTCCGTCATCGCCAAGTGCTTCCTCTACCTTCTTAACTGCGGCAACAACATCTGCATCTTCTCTCGCTTCAGGCTTACTCTTAACCTTAACATTTTCAAGAAGCTGAGGATAAATCTTTAAATCTCTAAACAGTTCAGATGCTTTAACCTTCTTCTCGAGAACAACCTCCATTAACTTAATTGATGTAAGCACACCGTCTCCGGTTGTTGCATACTTTGAGAAAATGATATGACCGCTCTGCTCTCCACCGAGAGAATGACCATTCTCCATCATATTCTCAAATACATACTTATCACCAACTGCAGTCTTCTCGTATGCAATGTTTTTCTTATCAAGCGCCTTGTATAGTCCAAGGTTAGACATAATTGTTGTTACAACCGTGTTGTTATTAAGCTCGCCTTTTTCGGAAAGATAACATCCACACGCATAAAGGATCTTATCTCCGTCTATAATCTCTCCGTTTTCATCTACCGCAAGACAACGGTCAGCATCACCATCATAGGCAAAGCCAATATCAAGCTGCTTATCTTTGACTAACTGTACTAATTGCTCAATGTGAGTGGAACCACAATTCTCATTAATATTAGTTCCGTCAGGCTCATTGTTAATAACATAAGTCTTTGCACCCAACGCTTCAAATACTGCCTTAGCAACCGTTGATGATGCACCATTAGCACAATCAAGACCGATTCTTTTATGTTTGTAAGATCTTGTTGCCAATGTCATAAGATAACCTATGTATCTGTTTCTTCCCATAGAATAATCAACAGTTTTACCTATCTGCTCACGCTTTGCAAAAGGTATTTCTTCTATCTCACCGTCAATGTATCTTTCTATTTCATTCTCAACCTCAGCCTCAAGTTTTGAGCCCTGACCGTTAATAACCTTAATTCCGTTATCATAATACGGATTATGACTTGCAGAAATCATAATACCGCAATCAAACTCATCAAGTCTTACAATGTACGATACACTTGGTGTAGGCGTAACATGCATAAGATAAACATCTGCTCCGCTGGCAGTAAGTCCCGCAACCAACGAGTACTCAAACATGTACGAAGAACGTCTTGTATCCTTACCGATAACGATACTTGCCTTACCGTCCTCATGCTGTTTGCCATAATAATAACCAAGGTATCTTCCAACCTTATATGCGTGCTCCACAGTCAAATTGACATTAGCCTCTCCTCTGAAACCGTCAGTACCAAAATACTTTCCCATAACAAAAAAACCTCTCGTTTAATTTTTCTTAATTATACTTACCGCATGTTTCATATTAACAATCTCCGCATACGTTACACTTCCGCCGAACTCGCCGTCCAGTGTCCAAGGCACTGTCTCCTCTGCCTCTATAACTATCTTTTTTGACATAACCTGATACATATAATCAGGATTAAACTCGCCCATAAAGTATGATGTTACTGTAGCCTGAAAATCTATCGGATTCTTGGGATACTTAACAAAAAGTGCCTCAAAATACCCGTCATCTAATTGAGCAAGCTTTGCATTAGGACTTGGGAATCCACCAACCGTAAGTGAGTTAGTGACCATTCCGAGAATGAAATCATCCTCTATTACTCCGTCATCATATTCTATTTTCATATGGTACGAAGTAAGATTAGCCATGCTCTTAATGCCTTCAAAAACATACGCCATATGACCAAATGCATTCTTATATTCCTGCGGTGTTGTATATGTCACCTCAGTAAATGCTCCAAATGCCGCAACATATACAAAACTATCACCGTTAAATGATCCGATATCGATTGGCTTTTGTCCGTACTTAACTATTCTTTTGGCCGCTCTTATCGGGTCTTTGGGGATACCTAAACTTCTAGCAAAATCATTGGTAGTTCCACATGGGATATAACCGATTGGAGTATCACATCCACATTCCATACATCCTGCCACAACCTCATCTAATGTACCATCACCGCCGGCACAAACAATAAGCTTATAAAGCCACCCTTCCTCTGATACGATTCTTTTGGCATCACCTTTAGACTGTGTCGGATATACCTTAACATCATATCCGCCCTTAACAAATATATCAACAATATCAAAAAGTCTGCTCTTGATATGTTTTCTTCCCGCTGAAGGATTGAGAATGAAAATCATACTTTCCATTTGCCAGGTGTCCTCCTAATAAAAATATAATTACGCAACCGTTTTATTATACCCATTTTTTACAATTTTTGCAAGATTATCAATTGCTTTTATATCTTGCTATAAACTCTTCATATCCCGCTCTTCTCAACTTACAACTTGGGCAGTTTCCGCAACCGTCACCCTTTATTCCGTTATAACATGTAAGCGTCATATTCTTAACCAAATCAAGTCCGCCCAAATCATCTGCAAGTTTCCACGTCTGTGCCTTATCAATCCACATAAGCGGTGTTTCAATACAAAACGTATAGTCCATTGCAAGGTTAAGTGTTGCATTAAGTGACTTAATAAAAACATCCCTGCAATCCGGGTAGCCCGAAAAATCACTCTGAGATACTCCTGTAATTAAATCCGTTATTCCCTTTTGCTTTGCATATACGGCTGCAAATGTAATAAACAGCATGTTTCTTCCATCAACCACACTGTTAGGTGGGGCATCCGTCGGTGCCGTTTCATCTACGTCAATATCGCTTCTCGTAAGAGAATTAGGCGCTAACTGATTAAGCAGAGACATATCAAGCACGTGCCACTTAACATTTAACTTATCAGTTATTTCCTTGGCACATTCCAATTCCTTCTTATGACGCTGTCCGTAATCAAACGAAACCGCTTCAACTTCCTTATATCTTTTAAGCGCCCACAAAAGACAGGTTGTGCTGTCCTGTCCGCCAGAAAAAATAACTACAGCTTTATCCTTATTTCTCGTATTCATATTCATAATTACATCTTCCTCCTACTTCTTTAACAAAAGCATCAACTTATTCTGCATATTAATATCATTTTCAAATTGGCCTCTAAAAGTAGTTGTCACCGTAGTTGCAGCAGACTTTTTAATTCCTCTTGCACTCATACAACTGTGAGTTCCCTCAATATACACGGCAACATCAGGAGAATTAGTTGCTTTCTGTATTATTTCCGCAATATCCGTTCCTATTCGCTCCTGAAGCTGAAGTCTTTTTGCAACGAGATCTGCAATTCTTGCGATTTTGCTAAGTCCAATAACTTTACCCTTTGGTATGTACGCTACCGAAACCTTCATGTCATACATAAGCGCAAGATGATGCTCACAATAACTAAACACGTCGATATCTCTTACAACAACCATATCCTGTTTGCCATCATCGGTTATCTCAAAGCATTTTGAATACATTTGGGCAATCTCGTCGTTAGTATAATTCATGCCGTCAAAAACCTCTGCATACATACGTGCAACTCTGTCAGGAGTATCTTTTAATCCCTCACGATTAGGGTCGTCTCCCAACGCCTCTATAATACCTTTAATATGCTTTTTAATTGCTTCCTGATCAATAGCCATGTTAATCCTCCATTTTCTTATACACCGCGTTTATCCGGATCCCATATATATTTGTGTAACTGAAGTTGAACATTGACATCATTAAGTCTGTGTTCAACCAGATATTTTACAATTTCCTCAGGTTCTATTTTACCAAAGCAAGGGCTAATATATATCCCGCAGCCTTTCTTTGTCAAATTGTATTGATTTATTATCCTATTTGTTTGTTCAATGTCTTCTATGCTTCCCACAACAAACTTGACTGTATCTTGACTTCTTACATTCTTGTAATTATCAAGACACATCTTTCTTTCCATTCCACTTGCACCGGTTTTGTAATCAAGTGTGAATGATACATTGTCCGGTTCATTCTTCATGTATGGTTTGATATTGACACTGCCGTTAGTTTCGATTTCTACACGAATATCTTCAAGTTTTCGAAGTCTTTCTAACAAATAACCGATTCCTTCCTGAATTAACGGTTCTCCGCCGGTTAAGGTAATATTCTTCACTCCGGATTCTTGTATTATGTCAACCAATTCTTCCGATGTATGTTCTTTATATTCAACATTTTTTTCATTTGCCCATTTCGTATCACAATACTCACAATTAAGATTACAACCGGCAAACCTTATAAACATCGCAAGCTGTCCTGCACGTCTTCCTTCGCCGTTAATACTTATGAAATGTTCTACAACCTTATAGGTATATTCATTATTATTTGTCATATCAACCGGAGTATGCAGCGCAGTTATTAGGAGTTTCATACACCTTAGAGAGCACTACATCATACCCCTTTTCCTCCATTTCATTAAAAAAATACTCTGCCATATTCTCAGCTGTCGGGCGAAAATCAAACTCTACAATTCTAAAGCCTTCCTCTTTCATTGCTTCAATTGTTTTTTCTTTAAGACTTCCCTCTTCAATAATAAGGCAATGATCAAGTTCATCACACAGATCACTTAAATCATCTTTTAGTGTGCGAAAATCCACAACCATACCACGAGTTTGTCCTTCTTCATTAAGTTTTTCCGCTGCAATAGTAATCTCCACAGACCATCTGTGTCCGTGAATATTGCTGCATTTACCCGAATAGCCTTTTAAAAAATGTGCACTATCAAAACAAGCACTAGTTTGTAATGTATACATATCATCACTCCATATTCATTGAACAATTTAACAGTTACAAAAAGGGGACATGTCTAAAACCAAAGTTAAAGACTTGTGTCCCCTAAAAGCCCTGGTTTTATTTTCCGACAGGATGGTGCAAACGAACTGTCGTATTAAGTTTTTGTCGCTTATTAAAGAGCAAGTATTCTTCTAACCTGTGCTTCCATCTCGCTCTTATCGCAAACAGTATCATGTAATACCTTTGCACTTCTAATATCCTCTATTGCCTGAGGAATTTTAACCTTAGATAATTTGTTGAGCTCATCCACAAGTTCAAAATCAGACTTTGAAGCATATGCTGAATCAATTGCCTCCATTACACTTCTTGTAAACTTGTAAGGACTTGCAGTTGAAGCAATAACTGTAGGTGTGGTATCACCTGTTGCCTCTTTATATTTCTCATAAACTGTTGCAGCAACAGCTGTGTGTGTATCCATGATATATCCTTCAGCATCATATACACGCTTGATTGTATCTGCTGTTTCTTTCTCGCTTGCATAGTTACCGTAAAACTCTGAAAGCTTGCCCTTCATATCAGCTGAAATCTCGTACTTACCTGTGGTAGAAAGTGCTGTCATAAGTTCAACATCTTTTTCTGCACTGTCTCCTGCAATACGATATATCAAACGCTCAAGGTTGCTTGAAATAAGGATGTCCATTGAAGGAGAACTTGTAAGAATAAACTCTCTGTTTCTATCATATACACCTGTCTCAAAGAAATCATACAATACTTTATTCTCGTTAGATGCGCATATAAACTTAGCAACAGGAAGTCCCATTTCCTTTGCATAGTAAGCAGCTAAAATGTTACCGAAATTACCTGTAGGTACAACAACATTTATCTTATCTCCCGCCTTGATTTCTCCGTTTGCAACCATGCGTGAATATGCATATACGTAGTATACCATCTGCGGAACAAGTCTACCTATATTGATTGAGTTTGCTGAAGAGAACTGGTATCCCTTCTCATCCATAACCTTGGCAAGCTCCTTGTCATTGAACATATTCTTAACACCGGTCTGAGCATCATCAAAATTACCGATTATTCCAATAACCGATGTGTTATCACCCTTCTGGGTAACCATCTGCTTTTCCTGAATAGGGCTTACACCATTCTTAGGATAAAATACAATAATCTTTGTTCCCGGAACATCAGCAAAACCTGCAAGTGCAGCTTTACCTGTATCTCCTGAAGTAGCTGTAAGAATAACGATTTCATTCTTAACATTGTTCTTCTTTGCAGATGTAACAAGAAGATATGGCAGAATAGAAAGTGCCATGTCCTTAAATGCGATTGTTGAACCGTGGAATAATTCAAGGTAATTAGCACCTGCCTTTTTTACAAGAGGTGCAATTACATCTGTATCAAACTTACTGTCATATGCACTGTTAATACAATGTTTTAACTCTTCCTCTGTAAAATCAGTAAGCATACGGCTCATAACCTCATATGCAACCTGCTGATATGTCATCTTTGAAAGCGTTTCAAAATCCACATCAAGTGCAGGAATATTATCAGGAACGAATAATCCACCGTCATCCGAAAGACCCTTAAGTATAGCCTGTGAAGCTGTTATCTTGTCTTTGTCATTTCTTGTACTCTTATACATTACTGCCATTTCTTCATCCTCTTTTCTTTATATTGTCAATCCGCCAAAAATACTTCAACGGTTTTCTTACCCCATCTGGTTGCTTCAGCATGTGTCATAAAAAACATATCTATTCTCTTACCGACAATAGCACTTCCTCTATCTTCTGCAACGTAAACCTGACCGTTAATAACAACTCTGGTTCCAAACGGTATTACGTCAGTATCAACTGCTATTGTTCGATTAGACGTAGGCACAGTTCCACTTGCTGTTCTATTATGGCCTGAATAAATACCACAACATATCTTACATGTACAATATGCCGTTACGACAAACTTGCCCAAACTCTCACCATGAGAGTCAGCATAAACCGGAACTCCTTTACGTCCGCCACGAGCTGCCGTATCCCCTGAACCGGTGTCAACAAATGCTGAATTATCAATTGCCTGCTGTTGTGCCTGTGCCCTTTTGGCTGCCTCTGCCTGTGCAGCAGCAATTTTTGCCTGCCTTGCTTTTTCTTCTCTTTCTGCCTTAAGTTTTTCGTAAGCAATCTTGTCAGCCGTACGATCACTCATTGCAGTAAGGTCATTAACTGCACGAATTTCCTCCATCTGTTCATGTTCATATACCTTGTCGATTTCATCCATTTGTGCAATTAAAAGTCCATCCATATAGCCGTACTTCATTGTGTTATAATCAACCTTTTTTACCTGTTTCATAGTTGTTTGACTATGATTAAGATTAACTGCGGCTGCAGAAATGCTGGACAGTTTGCCCGGAACCTCAATACTGGTAATAATTACCCTGTACCCTAAAAACACAACCATTACTGATACAATAACAAGTATTATTACGCCTAATATTGTTTTGAAATTAATTGATTTCTTCATGAGTTTACCACCCTCATCACTATTTCACACCAATACCACAATGGATTATATTTGTTTTACTATAAAAGGTCAAGCAATTTTCAAACATATTCCTTGATGCGCTTGGATATATCAACTTTATCGTAGATTTCTTTGTATTGCTCAGAATTAAGAGACTGAATGTAATTCTTTGAAAACTTTTTCTTCACTCCGTTCTTTGCCAGTGTGTCAACCGCTTTATTATACGCAACCGCAGCACTGACAACATCTCCATAGCGTCCTACAACATAATTACCTTTAATATGAATTACCGTCTCGTACTCCTCTTTTCCGACACTCTCCGTCTGCGTTACTCCAACATACTCATTGACAATCATAATATTCTCATACCTGAAGTCCTCTTCATTATGATTAGCAAATATATAATCAACACCTTTTTTTGCATAATTCTTAATGCCGTATCTCGAAAAAATGCTGTACTGACTACCATAGTCACATATGAAATAATAACCGCCACGCACCTGAATCTTATGTTCCGCATAAAAGAACAAATCCTCACGGTCAAATATAAGACGTTTGTCCGGCGAAAAATAATAATAAAAATAGCCCGTCTGAAGATAAATCGGTGTCTTAAAAATGATTCCGGTATTACGATAATTCATAAGTGAAACAAACTTAAGAAAATCAAGAGTAAAATTATCATTGTAATCATCAAACTCATATTTTCCTTTTTTGATAATATCGCAAGCCTCATTATAAGCCTTCGACGCTTCTTCCGGTGTGTCGTAACTTCCCAGGCTTATATGTTTTGACTTAATCGTCATAGAACTCCTGTAATAAACATCGCCGTTCTTCTTTTTAGCTTTTGTAACTCCTGCATACTTCTCCATATAAATCCCCCTTTAAATGGTTCCATCAAAAAACGCTATTTCTATTATACCACAAGCCATACACCAATTCAAAATCTATGATTGAATTTTCACTCATGTATGGTATAATAGGAACACTTAACAAACCCGAACATGACTTGGCCAAATGATCGCGGCTGCAAAGTTTAACTTTGCAGGTGAGGAAAGTCCGGGCTTCATAGGGCAGGGTGCCGGATAACGTCCGGTGGAGGCGACTCTAAGGAAAGTGCAACAGAAATATACCGCCGGTTAATACCGGTAAGGGTGGAATGGCGAGGTAAGAGCTCACCGCTTGGCTGGTAACAGGCAAGGCTCTGTAAACCCCACTCGAAGCAAGACCGCATAGAGAACCATGTGGCGGCCCGTCACGTTCTCGGGTAGGTCGCTTGAACCCGTTGGTAACAGCGGGTCTAGATAGATGATCATTCAACGACATAACCCGGCTTATCGACCAAGTCATTATAAAAAAACTGCGTTTGTTTTCACAAACGCAGTTTTTTTATTTTGCCTGATCTATAAGAGTTCTTCCTTCCTGCCAGAAGAAACAATAATCAATAAGGCTTATAGATGTATGCGGATACTTTGCAAGCAACTCCTCTCTTGATGGAACACCTGAACATATATCTGCCATAAGAGCCCTTATCTCCCAAATCATATCCTGTCTTGACTGATAATCCAACATAGAGAAAATATACTTACTCTTATATGGTAGATGTGCATAAATATCATTAACCATCTGAGTTACTGAAACATTCTGGTTCCTATAATCATCAATAAGTTCAAACACCAAATACTTCTCATCGTTAGGTATTCCTGCATGTCTTGCTATAAGAACCATAGCCTGCTCTTCTATACTATCATTCTGATAACCGAACTTCTCAATGTCATAATCCGCAAAAAGATCTACAATCATTTCGAAGTGATGTCTTATCTGATGCTGCGGAAGTTCTGCGCAGTAATCTGTAAGCTCATCATGTATTCCGGTATCCTCGTCCCAGTAAATGAGTGCATACACCCAATATACGAGGTAACAAAGCATAATCTCATCAATGCCGTCTTTCTTATCCGAAAAAACAAAGGCTGATTTGAGCTTTGTTCCCAATCTGCGAAAATCCGTCTCACTTAACGCAAGATCACTAATAAGACGAATCTTTGGCATCTGTTCTTCAAAATATGTTTTCATCTCCGGTAAATTGAACTTTTGTCCCGATTCACTACCCATATACAGCCCTCCTTTTCTTATTTTTTCATTCTTTACAGCTTTGATTATAGCATACCCATTTATGTTTGTCACTATTCTGCACAATTTTTGCCATGCTTTTTATTATTTTTTAACAAAACATTTTGTATATATTATACCGGGAAGCAACTTCCACCAACAAACTCACGCAAAATACTGTTGTTAGGAATATTTTCCGAGCTAACTCCAAGGAAATAATCAAGGAACTTAAGAAGGCGCTTTGCCTCCTGATATTCCTCACTGTCTCTTGGAATCGCAAAAAGCAAAGGCTCAACATAAGGCTTAATTACCGATAGTTCGTAAATGAGTGCAGAATTAAACATTGCATCTGCCTCTTCCTGATAAGGGAATATGTACTGTTCTTCGCCTCTTCTTACCGAGTCCCACATAGAAATTGTCTTCTGTGCACTATGTCCTCTTGTTCTTGCATCTCTTACAATTCTTCTTATAAGACGTCCGTCGGTTGTTCGTATTCTGTTGTGCTCATCAACATTTAACTGCGTAAGAGCACTTATATATATCTTAAACTTACTGTCATCCGGAAGCATTTCCGAGGTTTTTGGATTAAGTCCATGAATACCCTCAATAACAAGGACATCATTATCGGTCATCGTAAGTGTATTACCCTTATACTCGCGTTTACCTTCGATAAAATCAAAGGTAGGCATCTTAACGGTTTCTCCGTTTAAAAGTCGAACCATATCCTCGTTGAATTGTTTTATGTCAACCGCTTCTATACACTCAAAATCATAATTACCAAACTCATCTCTTGGTGTAAACTGTCTGTCTACAAAGTAGTTATCAAGCGCTATCGGATGAGGGTTAAGTCCCATTGTCTTTAACTGGATGCTCAATCTGTGCGAAAATGATGTCTTTCCGGAAGATGATGGTCCTGCAATAAGAACAAACTTCTTTCCATCCTTCTTAATCTTTTCGGCAATCTTAGCAATATTCTTCTCCTGCAAAGCTTCCTGAACAAGCATTAAGTCACTTATCTGACCTTCCGCTATGGCATCATTTAATCCACCGACTGTATCCATTCCAAGCATTACGCCCCAGTCGTCGGACTGTTTGAGAACCGAATAGAGCTTGCTTTGTGGCTTAAACTCAGGTATTGCTGTCGGATTATTACGGTCAGGTAATTGAAGGACAAAACCTTCCTCAAACTTATGAAGTTCGAAATATTTAAGGTAACCTGTAGAAGGCACCATAAATCCGTAATAATAATCCTCAAAACCGTCTAATATATACGCATTGGTATTTGACGCACGACGGTATTTGAACAATTTCACCTTGTCAATTCTTCCCTGGCGCTCGAATCTGTCTATAAGGTCATACGAAGGATACGTCTTTTTCTCAATCTTAATATCCTCATTAACCATCTCGTGCATTCTCGCCTCAACGTCTTTTAATACCTCATCGGTTACTGTCATGTTAGGATTTTTGTATTCGCAGTAAAATCCGCGGCTTAAAGAGAACAGCACTCTTATACGTCCTGTTGTTCCTGTTTTCTTTGCAACATCACGAAATGCCTTCATCATCATAAGAATAACACTTCTTCTGTATGTTGCATTACCGATCTTATCAGCTGTTGTAAGGAAGCTTATTGTTGCATCCTCTTCAACCGTCTTAAACAACTCACACAAATGTCCGTTTCTGTATGCAAGCACAATTTCTTCGCCATTTTCAGGACTACCATACTGCTTTGCAATTGCTTCTAATGTTGTTCCTTTTTCTACCTGATATGTATTATCTCCAATTGTTATATTAATCATACATATACCCCCTTTTTAAATGATTCTCAAAGGACAGCCTGTATCAAGCTCAACCACTTCAAGTTCATCGTTGCATTTTTCCTTTAAATAATTAGCTATATAAGATATGAAAATGTGCTCTAAACCATAGTGCGTAGCATCTATAACTGCCATCCCCTCGTCTATCGCATCAAGTCCCGGATGATGAGAAAAATCACCGGTTAGATACAGTTCATAACCAAGCGCCTTTATTTCTTCAAGTTCACTTTTGCCTGAGCCCGGAAGAACAGCTATCTTCTCATATACTTTGTCTGCATCATTTTTTCCCTGATAAAGCATTACAAAATCGAGAGAAAAAACTTTCTTAACATATTCACATGCCTCTGATGCAGTCATTGGTTTTGGAAGTTTTCCTCCTCTTCCCATTCCTTCAACCTCATCAGACTCAAATATCAAAGGTTTTATATCTTTTAAGTTCAAATACTTATCTCCCGCTGCCAGACTTCCCATACCACCAACGGTATCAAAATTTGTGTGCATGGCGTAGTATGCAATATGATTCTCCAAAAGAGTCATTATCTTATCTGATGTAATACCATCTTCATTTATTTGCTTAAGTGGTGAAAATATCATCGGGTGGTGGGTTATCAACATGTCAACACCTTGCGTCACGGCTTCATTTACAACCTCATATGAAGCATCTAGTGCTACCATAACCTTTGAAACCTTCTTGTTTTTCCTGCCTGCCAGCAAGCCGACATTATCCCACGAGCACGCATATTTTCTTGGCGAAAGCTCGTCAAGAATATCTGTTATATCCTTACATTTCATGCAAACACCTCTTATACGCTCTTTTATTGGTATCAATCAAAGACTCAAGTTCTTTAATTCGCTTAAGTGTCCGTTCATTTTGTGAATTGCTTGCCTTAAGCCCTTTTAACACATCTTTGTATGTATCCGACTCCTTTTTAAGAAAACTTATGAAAACGTCACTACCTTCCTCTATATTACACCTTCCGTAGACGTAATCTTCGGAATTGTCGTAATGCTCATTGCCTCCGTAAGAAGCATGTATTACGGTGTAGTATTTGCCCTCATCAATTAGCATAGCCTCTTTTACTATATGATAATTGATATCATGAAGATACTTTCTTACTTCACATATATCAGACTGCGGTCCAAGAATAAGGTCCGGCGGACATTCACACTTTAAAATGTTTTGCCCATTGGTGAGTATTTTTTTGACAAGAAGCCCACCCATTCCGGCTATTACTATCGCATTAACCTCCCTAGGCGACAGCGCTGTAAGACCATCACTTAACCGAAGCTCTACCTCACTGCCAAGTCCATATTCATCAACATTCTTCTTGGCAATCTCTAACGGTCCTTTTCTTACATCCATTGCAATTACATTCTTTGCTATGTTTCTCTTAACAAGCGCAATGGAAACATACGCGTGATCACAACCTACATCTGCTACAACCTCTTCATTTTGCGGAACAAATGAAAGAACCTTTTCCATTCTGGGTGACAAATCGGGTACATTCATATAATTACTCCAAATAATCACGAAGCTTTCTGCTTCTGCTTGGGTGTCTTAATTTTCTAAGTGCCTTTGCCTCAATCTGTCTGATACGCTCTCTTGTTACGTTAAACTCGCGTCCAACCTCTTCAAGAGTTCTGTTTCTGCCATCATCAAGACCGAAACGAAGTCTTAATACCTTCTGCTCACGTTCTGTAAGTGTTGAAAGCACCTCAACAAGCTGTTCACGCAAAAGTGTGCTTGCTGCAGCATCAGCGGGAACGGGAACATTTTCATCCTGGATGAAATCTCCAAGGTGACTGTCTTCCTCCTCACCGATAGGTGTTTCAAGAGAAACAGGTTCCTGAGAAATCTTAAGAATCTCTCTTACTCTTTCTACAGGCACTTCCATCTCCTCTGCAATCTCCTCTGGACTTGGCTCACGTCCTAACTCCTGAAGAAGCTGTCTTGACACACGGATAAGCTTGTTAATTGTCTCTACCATATGAACAGGGATACGAATAGTTCTTGCCTGATCAGCTATAGCTCTTGTAATAGCTTGTCTAATCCACCATGTAGCATAAGTCGAGAACTTGTAACCCTTTCTGTAATCAAATTTTTCTACCGCTTTAATAAGACCAAGGTTACCCTCCTGAATAAGATCAAGGAAAAGCATACCACGACCAACATAACGCTTTGCAATGCTGACAACAAGACGAAGATTTGCCTCTGCAAGTTTCTTCTTTGCATAATCACCTTTAGCCACTATAGCTTTAAGTTCTTCTGCAGCCTCGCTATCAAGATCATCTCCCATTTCTTCAAGCTGTGCAGCAGCCATATCACCTGCTTCCATTTCTTTGGCAAGTTCTATTTCCTCATCTGCGCTAAGAAGAGGAACCTTACCAATTTCCTTAAGGTACATACGAACAGGATCCTCAATATTGGTTCCCTCAGGAACAGAAAGGTCAATCTTATCAACCTCGATATCCTCTTCGCCCTCTACCTCTAAAAGTGCTTCATCACTAGGTTCTTCATCATCTTCATCCTTAATTGTGAGAACATCTACCTTCTGTGTCTCAAGGAAATCGAAAATGCTTTCCATAACCTCAGTTGTAAGCTCAATGTCCTTGCATGCTGCAAAACACGCAATAATCTCAGTATCCTCAATTACATTTTTCTTTTTCTTTGCAATGTCCAAAAGTTCTTGCAATTTTGCCTGAAACTTCTCATCATTTACAATATTGTGTTGTTCTTCCATTTCTGCTTCCTTCCTTAATTTGAATGTAATGTTTATCCTAAATCAAATTGATACGTATTTTTTCTACAGCCTTTTTCTCTTCTATGAGTTTGCTGCGTTCGTTTAAGTCTGTGGAGTTTTCCATCCGGTGTTTAATGCTTTTTTCTTTTATTCGCTTAACCAGATTGGTAATCTCTCTTGACTTCTCTTCGTTACTTATCTCAACCCCAAAATCCTGTTGCATTATTGATGATATTTCCTCGTGCTCTTCCTTGCTGTAATACTTATCCATTATCGCAGCCGGCTCTATCTTGCCGCTTGAATCAAAACTATCGTAAATCATCCTTACGACGTCACGATACATGTCATCAACAAAATCCTCAGGCGTTAAATGTTCCCTTACAGGTTCTATAAGTGCATTATCATTGACAAGCCAAGTAATCAAAACTCGTTCGGATTTGAGGCTTTCCTTCTTTTTCTCCTGTTCCGGAGAGCCTCTTCTTGTTCTGTCAGTAAATGCCGACGTATCTATATTGCTTTTACCGCTTACTCCAAATACCGTAACCGCTTCTTTAAGGGGTTCTTTTTCGATATTGTAAAGTTTGGCGACACTCTCTATATAGTTATTTCTCTCCAAAGGATCATTTATTTTCGAAAGACATTTTGCAATTTCCTTTTGGAACTCCGTTCTTTCCTGCGGATCATCCTGATTATAGTTATGCTCCAAAATCTCAATTTCAAACATAACCCCGCTTTTGGCTTCCTCAATACGTTTTTCAAAAGCCTCTGTTCCTTCAGTCGAAATCAGTTCGTCAGGATCTTTATACGGCTTTAATGATATCACTCGTGCCGGCAATTCAAACTCCCGCATTATTTCAAGCGCTCGAAGTGTTGCCTTTGTTCCCGCCTCATCACTGTCGTAGGCAAGGAAAACTCTGTCCGTATATCGTTTTATCAAATTAACCTGTCCTACTGTAAGAGCAGTTCCAAGTGATGCAACCGCGTTATCAAATCCCGCCTGATGCATGGAGATTACATCCATATAGCCCTCACAGAAAATGACTCCCCGTCGTTTACTCTTTTTTGCAAGATTAAGTCCGTATAGATTACGGCTCTTGTCAAAAACTATTGTGTCCTGCGAGTTAATGTATTTCGGTTTTGCGTCTCCCATAACACGTCCGCCAAAACCTATAACCTTATTATTGGTATCAATAATCGGAAACATTACTCGATTCCAGAATCTGTCAGAAGGTCCTTCCTTCTCATTAAACATTGCAAGTCCGGAATCCTTTAATTCATTATCATTAAATCCCTTTGACTTAAGGTATTTGTATAAATCATCCCTGTATTTATCGGAATACCCCAAACCAAATCGGGTTATTGTGTCATCTGAAAGCCCGCGATTTTTCAGGTATTCTAACGCATTTTTACCATGGTCTGTCTTTAACAGATAATGAAAATAACCTGCTGCCGTCTTATTCATTTCCTTAAGTCTTGTTCTTTCATCGGCTCGCCGCCGTTCTTCTTTGGACATGCTTTGCTCCGGAAGCGCAACTCCTGCTCGCTCTGCAAGAGCTTCTACCGCTTCAGGGAAAGTAAAGTTCTCGTGCTCCATAAGGAATGTATAAACATTCCCCCCGACACCACATCCAAAGCAATGATACATCTGCCGCTCTCTGCTTACATGAAAAGAAGGTGTCTTCTCATGATGGAACGGACAACACGCCGTATAAGAATTACCTTTATGTTTTAAGTTTACATAACTTCCTATAACGTCCACTATATCGTTACGTGAACGAATATCCTCTATTATTTCATCAGGATAATACAAGTATACCACCACCCATTGTTATCATACGTTGCAATCTCATTTCCAGCCTGAAGGTTCAAATGCCTCCTGAAACTTTAGAACAGCATAATTATCGGTCATGCCGGCTATGTAGTCGCACACAACGATTTCTTTGTCTTCGCCGTTTTCAATCATTTGCACAAACTCTTCCGTCATAGCTTCCGGCCTTGACATATAATAATGGAAAAGCTCCTGCAGCATTCTCTTGGCCTTGCCCTCTTCTCCTTTTGCAACCGGATTGGTATATACGGTGTCAAACAAAAAACTTCTAAGCTCGGTCATTGCCTGACGAATCTCTGCCGAACAATTAATACCGTCTGTCCCTTCACTATTCATTATGACATCATGAATTATGGTGTTTAACCTGTCTCTTGTTCTTCCGCCAAGAATATCCGTACATTTCTTGGGTAAATCACTCTCAGAGAGGATTCCTCCTCTTATTGCATCATCTATATCATGGTTAATATATGCTATTTTATCGGATAATTGAACTATCTTGCCCTCTAAGGTATGCGGATTACCCGTAGTCTTATGATTGAGTATTCCGTCTTTTACCTCATATGCGAGGTTAAGCCCTCTTCCCCTTTTTTCGAGGCGTTCAACTACCCTTATACTCTGTTCATTATGCTTAAAACCTCTGCTACATACCTCGTTAAGCGCACGCTCACCGGCATGTCCAAACGGTGTATGACCAAGATCATGACCAAGCGCAATTGCCTCCGTAAGCTCCTCGTTAAGACGAAGTGCTCTTGCAATTGTTCTTGCAGTCTGCGACACCTCCAATGTATGAGTAAGTCGCGTTCTGTAATGATCTCCTTCCGGAGACAGAAATACCTGCGTCTTTTCCTTAAGACGCCTAAATGATTTACTGTGTATAATTCGATCTCGATCTCTTTGATATATTGTTCTTACATCACACATAGGTTCATCAAGTTCTCTGCCTTTTGACTGATCAGAAAATGCAGCATACTCGCACAAATATTGATGTTCCCATGCTTCTAACTTCTCTCGAACATTCACAATATCCATCTCCTTTAGACTTTTTCATAGACAGGCCCATGAAAAGACCCGTCCAAATTTAAATATACGACATAAAATGTCAAATTCCTTTTTTTATTTTTAAATTGCTATTTAGTTACATTTTGAGAACGGACGCACAACAAATTGACGATATATTACATTCTATGTGACGAGACATACGGATATAAGAGTTTCTAGGTATCTCGGTAACATTATGATATTGTACGCGGCACTGTTCCAATTCGACCTCCTGTCTCAATGGAACATGCCGAACATCCATGTTCGGCAGCCGCTGTCTACTCATCGATATACCAAGAAACTCTAATATCCTCCTGAATGTCACACAGAATGTAATACACGTCATTTTTTTATGCTGTCTGTTAGTTCAAAATGTACATAAACAGCCAACGCACGCGACTCGCCGTGAACGGCTCGCATCATCGCGAACGTTACGTGTTGGCTGATTTGATGCACTTTCTTATATAACGAAACAGCGTGAGATTATCTGTGTGTGCAATATCCTGTGGAATATGGTAGGTGTTTAGAGGTTGTTGGTATGCCGTGATTAACATAGCGATGCGAGCCATGGATGGCGAGCAAGGCATCATTGAGCCACGATGGCGAATTGATAGCCGGTCGCGTATTATAAGAAAGTGTTGTCGGCATACCTACAACCTCTTAGCACCGGACATTCTGACACAGGATATGCACACATCTGATAATCTGTACGCGTCTGTTAAGAATAAAAGTGCATTAAACAGCAATAAGTGCGGATCACAGGGTGCTGCGTGCCGGTGGCACGCGTTAAGCACTGACCGAGCGGCATCCCTCATGCCGCGAGACCGAACCTGCGGGGTTCAAGCCTCTTCATAAGCACAAAAAAAGATGCATTACTGCATCTTTTTAGTGCGGATGAAGGGACTTGAACCCCCACACCGAAGTACTAGATCCTAAGTCTAGCGCGTCTGCCAGTTCCGCCACATCCGCTTATATAAAATTAAAAGAAGCTTTAAAAGCTTCTTTTTAGTGAAGCACGGGGGATTCGAACCCCCGACAACCTGATTAAAAGTCAGGTGCTCTACCGACTGAGCTAGTGCTCCATATTATCTTATTGTTATAATTAAAATGGCTGGGGTAGCCAGATTCGAACTGGCGAATGCAGGAGTCAAAGTCCTGTGCCTTACCGCTTGGCGATACCCCAGTACTCTCTGCATTCATGATAAGTCTTTCTTATCATTTTTGCAAGGGTGGGTAAAGGGATTCGAACCCTTGGCCTCCAGAGCCACAATCTGGCGCGCTAACCAACTGCGCCATACCCACCATATAAACGTGCTCGAAGGGATTCGAACCCCCGACCCACGGCTTAGAAGGCCGTTGCTCTATCCAGCTGAGCTACGAACACA
>SVEQ01000014.1 GCA_015057325.1 Lachnospiraceae bacterium
AGAAGGACTATGACTTATTAGTAACGAAGACCTTGGAGAGGGTCTCTAAAAACTACTACTATATAATACGAGGAAAAGAAAAAATGAAAAAACAAACGAAAAAAAGAGCAATTGCAACCGTCGTAACATGTATTATGGCATTATCAATAATCGGATGTGGCAGAGAAAAACCATCATTCGAACTTGATGAAAGTGAAATGCCAACAGTCGAGGATATAAATAATGATATTGATGTTTCCGGCTTGCAGGATGCGGCAGATTCTATCAAGAATCTTGACCTTAATAAAGATTCCGGAAGTGACAACGGTCAGGCAAGTACTGATGAAACACCAGAAGGTGCTTCACAAACAACAGAAGTGGCAGGAGAAAAGACGGTATATAGTTTTACAGATGTTACCAGAACAGAGACAGGTCTTTACATGGTAGCAAATGGAGGTATGAACGGCTCGACTGTTCTTTTCGGAGACAAGGATCTTAATGGTTTCCTTGATTATGTTGATAACACTGTTTTGGAGGAAGGACGTACTATCAACAGAACTATGTTTTATGATATTCTTGCTTATATGCTTGTGGATGATCAACTTTCTGCAGATGAAACTAAAAGGGAAAAGCATTTGATGATGGCTCTTGCAGTAGCAAACAATTTCCATGATGTAGACGTCAAGATTAAGAGCTGCGTCATAGATGCCAATAATGCAGCAGATTACCATTACAACCTTACTGCTTATGGTGCAGAAGATACATGGCTTGCTAATTATCAGGATTGCACATTTTTCATGAACGACGGTGCTACAGAATATCATTCTGACATGTTCAAGGATGAATATCTTGCTGTATGGCTGATGGCTATTGAAGATTATTATGGCGTGAAGTTAAATTAAGGAGTAATAATTATAGTAAAGAGTTTTATTTAGAAGATAACAGCGTAAATGAGCTTCAGCCCAAGTAGGACTGGAGTTCATTTTTTTGTAGTCTTAAATTTATATTGACATCAAACTGTATCTATTGTATAGTAACAGTGAAACAGGGAGTAGTAACACTTTATGTTTGGAGTGATGTAATGAATATTTTGATTGATCAATTGTCCCAGACGCCTATATATGAGCAGATAGAAAGCCAGATAAGACAGAATATTTTATCCGGCAAACTGGAAGCAAATTATATGATGCCGTCAATTAGAAAGATGGCGAAGGAACTGGGAGTAGGAATAATAACAGTAAAACGTGCCTATGATGATATGTGCAATGAAGGACTTCTAATAAGTCTGCAGGGGCGTGGAGTATTTGTTGCTGATATAGATATGGATAAGGAGAAGGAAGTGCGGTTTAACGGACTTCGAGAAAAATTACTGGACGTTAAGGCGTATTGCGATACGTCGGACATATCGAAAGAAGAACTGATTAAAGAAATTGAGAAAATGTATGGTGAAAAATAAAACTGGTTTACATAATGCAGGATATTTCGAAATAAGAAGGGAGAATAACAATGGATAGCGCAATTACAGTTAAGGATTTGAATGTTAAGTTGAAAGGTTTTGAATTAAAGGATATCAGTCTTGAGATACCAAGAGGTGTTGTCGTAGGACTTGTCGGAAGGAACGGTGCCGGCAAGACAACTCTTATCAATACGCTTACGGATGTATATATTCCTGCGGCTGGAAGTATCATTTACGGTGAAGATGAACTTTCAAAGAAACCGGAAAAAGTAAAGGCAAAAATCGGAGTGTGCTATGACAGCCTGTTCTATCCGCCGATCTATAAGCCGGAAAAGATAGCAAAGATTATTGCACCGTTTTATGAAGACTTTGATATGGATAAATGGAAATCCTACATGGAGAGATTTAACCTTGACCTTAAGAAGCCTGTCGGACAGTATTCAAAGGGTATGCAGATGAAGTTCATGCTGTCGTTGATATTTGCAAGAAACGCAGAGGTTTTAATACTTGATGAGCCGACGGCTGGCTTAGACCCTGCAGCAAGAGCAGAGATTATTGATTTATTGCAGGAATATATGGTGGATGAGGACAGAACAGTTATATTCTCTACGCATATAACGAGCGACCTTGATAAGATTGCAGATTATATTGTGCTTATGGAGAACGGTCAGGTCGTTCTTGTCGAGGAGAAGGATGAACTAATGCTCAACTATGGTGTTGTGCAGGTATCTAAAGAAAAGTTTACATCAGAGATTGAAGGCAAGATGATAGGAGTTAAGGAAAAGGAGTTTGGCTACATAGGACTTACAAAGGATGTGGCATTTTTCGAAGGCAGAGACGACGTGAAAGTAAGACGGGCTATCATTGAAGATTTGCTTATTTATGAAGATGAGAAGACGGAGACGAATGAGGAGAGTAATCCGTATATTTAAACAATGTATGTTTTAAACTCGAAAAGAGAGGATTTTATAGATGAAAAAATGTTTTAAATATATGAGTGAGTATTGGAATGAGCCAGATTATATAGTACTCGCTGCCGGCTTTGTGTATTTGGTTATACCTAGAGGCAATCTCTATATGGTTATGGCTTTAACATATGTAATCAATGCAATGTCGCTTTCAATGTTTGGTATGGGCCGGGGAATCATTTATAGAAAAGACGGGCGTGATAAGTTAACATTATCTCTGCCGATGTCAAGAGAAACTATATACGATACAAGAATGTATATATTAAGTGCATTATATCTTGTGTGCATTCTTCTTTCTCTGATAGCCTATATTCCTAAACGTATGTATGTAAGTTATCTTTGTGCGGTTTCGTTGTTTTTGTTTGGTCATATGATGTGTGGATTGTGTATAAGAAAACCGCATTGTCATATTCTATCGGGTATTCCTGCATTTATTGTTACTATGTTATATATTTGGGAAATTATAAATGAGAGTGTTGAAAGATCAACGCTGCTTAAAGTGGTCATGGGAAATATATGCGTAGTTATGCTTGCGATTGATGTATATGTGTGGCTGCACGAGCGTAGGATATTTATTAACGGCAGTTCCAAAGGGAACGTTGTCAGAAAAGGAAGAGCAGATGAAAAGCATAACGGAACGATAAATAAAAAAATAAAAAAAGAAACGGTTATTACTTTGATAATAATAGGCGGACTTATATCAGTAACAATGTCAAAAGATTTTATGCTTCGTTCGGCTGTGTTCTTTGTTTCGCCGAAAAGTGCATTGACGATGGAGTACGAATATTACAAAGATTTGCCGGATAGTGATAACGCAAAATTGTATGTAATTACAAAGAATATACCGGTAGAAAAGGCTACTCAAGGCGAGTTGTATACATGGGTTGTTTATAATTACGGACCATTTTATTTTGCAGCGTATTATGGTGAAGGATAAATGAAATAATCCGCTGGAGGTTGTGAAATCTGCTTCTTTGCGTACATTCGTTAATGTGGGTATTCGTTAGTACTAATAGAGTTATAAACAAGGAGGCTTTAAAAGTGAAAAAATGTCTTAAATATATGAGTGGATTTTGGGGTCCGTACAAATATATACTGATTTTTGCATTTATAATGTTGGCGATATTTCAAAAGAATGCATTTATGATAGTTTGGATTACTTATGCGGTTAATGCGATGTCGCTCTCAATTTATGGAAGTGATATAGGCTACATTTATAAAACCGGTGATCATGAAAAATTAACACTTTCATTGCCGATGTCAAGAAAGACTATATATGATACAAGAATGTATTTGACGGGGGCACTTTATCTTGCGGGTATCGTGCTTGCGATAATCCCGTTTATCCCGAAGGGTAAATTGGTAGGTTACTTCGGTACAGCTTCACTTTTGCTCTTTGGACATCTAATGTGTGCTTTGTTTATCAGATTTCCAATTCTTCAAGGATTGTCAGGATTACCGGCAATTATTGTGCTTATAATGTCCATTGTCTTTGATTGGATGGACATTTTGGATTTTGTAAATGAGCGACTTGAATCTGTGAAATTGGTATGGGTCGCAATGGTAATTCTGTGTACTGTTTTAGTTGCGGTTGATGTGTTTGTGTGGATACGTGAACGGAGAATATTTATTGAAGGTTCTGTCAAAGGAAATACCATAAAAAAGAAAGATGATAAAAAAGATGAAGATAATAAGAAAAAAATATCCAAGCCAATAATTGTATTGATTGCTGTTGCGTCGTTGGCGGTTATTATACGTGTTATGATTCCGATTTTGGGAATAGGACTTCTTATTTTTGATAGTTTTACATCTCAAGTAGAAGTGCATACCAATGTAAATGATTACCTGAAATATCATTCGGGTCCGCAAGCTGAAGACGAGTATAAGTCGAAATGGAGCATGGACGAAACGATTTGGCCCGAAAAGATTACAACTGATATGACGATTGAAGACTATAAGATGGTCTATTATAATCCTTGGGATAAACAATTTCTTGGTTATCTGACGGTTAAGTACGATGAAGAGAACTATGATAAAGAAGTTAAACGTTTAAAGGATTATGAGTCCACTGCATATCTTGGATATTATGGTGTGACGGGCTTTGAGGACTACGAACTGCTTGCAATGTATGCCGATTCTGATCAAGGTTTTGTCTATGCTTTAACTGATGGAAAGGATAAAATAATTTATGTTGAGATTATTTTCTGCAATCATTTTATGGATTTAAAATACGAGAAGTACATTCCTGCTGATTATCTTCCGAAAGGATTTGATGCGAAGATGGATAATCCTTATCAGAAGAAATGGGAAAAGGAAAATGGGCTGGATGATTTACAGATTTTTTAAAGGGTGGTGGAGTAAATGCTAAAGAAACATTGGAAGTTTGTAAATTGGTCATTTAGTGAGCCATACATACCAAAAGAGAATAATGACGGTAAGGTATTATCTGTATTTTCAGTGGCATTGTTCTTGTTTTTGATGATTTTTTCGAGTTTTTTACGAATCAAGATGAGTTTGTGGACTTATCTGTTTTTCTATATGATGTGTTTTAACAGCACTACATATAAAAACGGTTTCGGAAGATTTGAGAGAAGCCTTCCCGTAAAGGATTCATTTATTGTAAATAACATATTATTTGCAGTACCGATAACTTATATATTGTTTGTGACGGTTACGCTTGGATTGTTTTTATCAATTATGTCTGGTGCAGTGCAGACAGCGATGTTTGGTAGTTCGTTTTTGAAAGAAATTGTCGGTTATATGGTGGAAATGATCAGGTCATCTGATGTGTTACGCATTATATTTTCAATCAGTGTTGTCGCGGGTATATGGTTCTTGATGGCAATGCAGATATTTTACAAAAAAGCGTCAAGAAAAATAGCCGGACAATGTGTGGTAATAGCTGTAATGTGCATAGTCGCTGTATATCTGTCCGGTGTAATGAAGTCTGCCGGAGTGACAGGTGAGTATAAATTTTCTGAAGTTATATATGTACTTCCGACTGTTCCTGCCGTTGTAGTTTCGGTCGTTTTTGCATTAGTTTCAGGAGTGTATTCGTGGATCAGGGCGATGTATCTCTATCGCCATAATGTGACAGGACAGGCAATGATACGACTTGGTAAAGGTTATGCATATGATAAGTCTAAAATGGTGCTTTATTCGAAAGATGGCAAAAAGGCAAGATTGTTTGCGGCTATTGGAGTGTTAAGTATATGGGTGGCTGTAATGGGCTTCATCTTATATAATATTAGTGATATTCTTGGTGGAAAAGTCATTGACAGCGGAAAAGGAGAGGTTCATTATACATCATCATCACCGGAAGAATATGGTGATTGGGATTCTTGTTTGGAAAAGGAAGGTGTATCGGAAGCAGCACAAGACTTTCTGTATGATTGGTGTCGGCGGATAATGATTTTTCCAAATGAAATAAATGAGGAATACATTAAGGAATATTACGCAAAGATTGACGGTAATTACAGTTATAAGGTGTATGAAGGCAATGATGATGTGGGACCGGGAAGTTCGGGATCTTATGATATGGAATATGCAAGATTTCTGGTTGCTGATTATCCGAAGGGGGAGTTTGAAAAAGAGTGTGACAGACTGGCAAATCTATCGTATAAGGATGAGGAATACGATGAAGATGAGGAAGTTGATGAAGATGAGGAAACTGATGGGGCTGATGGACAACAGAAAGCTGATTATGAAGCCGGGGATGATGAGGATGGTGAGGATGAAACTGATATAGAAAATCATGTATTGGTCAATGTTGATAACTTTCCTGCAAAGACTTATATAGCTGTATATAATTACGCATACAAAGAATTTGAGTATGCAATTGCAGATGAGAATACCAGCAGGATCATTTATGTATTTCTTTATGATTGCAATAGTATTCCGACAGATGTCAAGTATGAGGCAGAGAAACCTTATACGGTTGTGCCGCTTACGAAGAGAAACTATGGGGAAGGGTATTCGATATATCAGAATTAGTATAAATGAGGATTGACATATATTAGCGTTTAACATATAATTGAATAAATAAGGAGTAATGTATGTTAAAGGCGGTGCCCATATGAGTGAAATTACAACATTATACTATGCTATAAGAATTGATTTGGAACAGAAAACAAAAGAACTTGAATGTGTAAGAAAAGAATTGAATGATATAGGTAAAGAACAGAAGTCGATAGTGGTCAAAACAATCAACGATAATCAATATTACTACGAACAATGGAGAGAGAATGGCAAGGTCAGATATAAATCATTGGGTAAGGTTACGCCAAGCGGAGCTTGTGATAGTGAGATTAAAATTCTTAGAAGAAAGGAATTGCTTGCGAGAGAGGAAGAACTTCAATTTTTAATAACACATTTACAAACACAGCTCAAGAAAATTAGACAATGGAAAGATAAGGAATCTATTCTGTCGGAGTATACCTTTGAGGTGTTTTGGAAAGATGAACTGTCTGCCAGAGTTTCTGTAGGTAAAAGCAGAGTGCATGTGTCGCGGTATATAAAGCACCCGATACATCAGATTTTTTCTGATGAGTTAATTACAAGAGACCAATTGAATGAAGTCCTTAAGCTTAGATGTTTTGAGGAAGGAAGAAGTGATTGTGCTGCAAAGCTTAAAGCTTTAGGTCTTTCAGAGTATAATCCGTTGGAGATTGTTAAGAAAACTCATGGGGTATCATTTAACGATTATATATGGATTCGATTTCCGGGAGAGAGATTGACATCTAAAGATGTGTTAGTGAGGGATTGATATGTTTGATGTTCAGATTGATGAAAGTTATATTGTAGAGCAGAGTGGTACATCAGAGGGAACACAGATAAAATACAAAAAGGATGATTATTGGTACAAGTTAGATAGCAGGGGACGAGAAGGTTATTGTGAATATCTTGTATCGAAACTGCTAACATTTACCAATCTTGAACCTTGGGAATATATTGTGTACGAACAGGGATATATTAATGGAAAACCGGGTTGCAGAAGTAAGAATTATCTTTGCGGTGATGACGAGTTTATTACAATATATCGTATGTATTACAATGAATTTGGAAGAAATCTGGCGAAGATAACTGCTACAATGGAAACTATGGAAGAACGTATAGATTACGTTACGAGGTTTGTTAAAGAAAGTACGGGCGTTGATCCTACGGAATATTTTAGAAAAGTATTCACGCTTGATGGTATAACTTTAAATGAGGACAGACATTTCAATAATCTGGCATTAATATACTGCGAAGGGCAATATAGATGTGCACCTATTTTCGATAATGGGGTGTCTTTGTTAACGGCTAATCAAAGTGTGAATTGGAATTTCGATATAAAAGAAAATGTTAAAAGGGTTGTTGCGAAACCATTTTCGGGCTCTCACCGGAAAATGTATGAATATTTCGGGAAGGGATTTGACGTTGATTATAAAGGTGTAATAGATTGGTTGGAGAACGAACCACCGTCAAAAGAGAGGAATGTGCTGATTTATCAAGTTGAAATAATTAATAATAATTTACAAAACTCTTGATCTTAAAGTGCCTTTATGACATATAGAAAATTCGAAAAATACAAAATAAAATCCTCGAAAAAAATAAAGTAAAACTCTCGAAAAACATAAAATAAAACCCTCGAAAAACACAAAAAACACTTGATGGATGAAGCAATTGAAAAGACCATGGCACAGTTAGAGGAGCAGATGGCGCAGTTAAATTAAACGGCTCACTTAAGCTTGCAGGACTTACTGACGGCGCAAAGACAGGCAAAGATAATACAGCTGATGTAGGGACAAAGAAAAATCTGGATGTGACAGATGATAATGAGATTGAAGAAGATATATAATAAAACTTGATAATCTAAAAAAACTGCTCTATAATCATTTGGGCAGTTTTTTGCGTAGATTAATCTGTGAAGAAGATGGGAGCAGACGGACATGGAATTCCTTGACAAACTGTTAGAACAATATCGTAATTCCTTTGATATCGAAAGGGATTATAAGATTGGTGATGTGACAGCACAGGCTTATGGGTATTTTGCAAAGACCGATGAGAAATATGTGCTTTCGCAAAAGGCCAATCTTTGGAGTGTTCAAGGTTTTGAGCACATTTTGTTCTTTGAAAAGGAAAGTGTCTGCGAAAATGATATCTTGGCAATAAGAAATCTTATGGTTGAGTATATGGCGCCTAATTTTGTCTGCAAAGGGAAGAAGTATCCCCAAAAAGACCACATGTATTCATATCTTACGGTAGTAATGCTTTGCAAGAACACACCGGATAATAATACTGTTTTGGCTGTGGAATCATTTAAGTTTACAAAGAATTATTTGCTGACGATAAGAGGATATGTGGAGGGACAGGTTGTAGTTATGGATTTGTCTGCAGGAAAAGCTTACACCAATAAGGCGGCGAAACACCTTAAAAAGTTCTACGAGAACGAATATGAAACATACGAAAGGGGACTTAAAAAATGAACGCGGCTTTGGTACTTATTGTTAGTATCGTAATTTTACTCTGCGGCTATGTTTTCTACGGAAAATGGTTGGCAGAACAATGGGGAGTGGATCCAAGTAAGACTACTCCGGCTCACGAAATGGAGGACGGAATGGATTACGTTCCGGCAAAAACACCTGTGCTTATGGGACATCATTTCTCATCAATAGCAGGTGCGGGACCGATAAATGGTCCTATTCAGGCAGCTATTTTTGGCTGGGTTCCTGTACTTTTGTGGGTACTTATCGGTGGTATATTCTATGGAGGCGTGCATGATTACGGAGCACTTTTTGCTTCAATACGTCATCAGGGACAGTCTATCGGTGAGGTTATTGAGGATGCAATGGGATCTATGGCAAAGAAGATATTTATTATCTTTGCATATCTTACACTGTTATTGGTTGTGGCAGCATTTAGCTCGATTGTGGCAAGCACATTCGGAAGCACAACTGCAACAGGTGATGCGGTTGAAGGTGCAGCACTTTTGGCTCACCAGCAGACAGCAATGATATCATTTTTGTTCATAGTACTTGCAATTGTTTTTGGATTTTTTGTATATCGCAAGCATATGCCTATCGGTATTGCATCAGTAATTGGTGTGATTGGCATTGTAGCTATTGTGGCAATCGGAATGAACTGGTGCCCGATAACCATTTCTTACAATGCATGGATGTGGATTCTTGCGGTTTATATTTTGATAGCATCGGTTACACCGGTGTGGATATTGTTGCAGCCAAGAGATTACTTAAGCTCATTTTTGCTTTATTTCATGATAGCTGTTGCACTTATAGCAATTATCGGAGCATCACTTACAGGCAACGGAAGCCTTTCAATTCCAGCATTTTCAGGCTGGACTATTGCAGAGTCTAACGGACTTTTCGCAACAGGAAATCTTTTCCCGGCACTTTTTGTAACAATCGCATGTGGTGCGATTTCAGGTTTCCACTCACTTGTATCATCAGGTACAACATCAAAGCAGATCGACAATGAGGCTAACGCAAGACCCGTTGCATACGGTTCAATGCTTATCGAGTGTGTGGTTGCAGTCATCTCACTTTGTGCAGTTGGTTATGTTTGGAATATAGTAAATGTTTCAAAAGAGGAATTGGCAGCAACCGGTCTTACAAGCCCGACAGCAGTATTTGCAGGCGGTGTTTCAAGAATGATCGGTACATTTGCAGGAGAGAACAGTCCGCTTGTAAGCATTACATACAGTATGTTCGTACTTGCGGTATCAGTATTCTGTCTTACGTCTCTTGATACTGCTACACGTCTTGCGCGTTATATGTTCCAGGAGTTCTGGCTTTCTGCTGACGAGACGGTTAAAGATGTTACGGGAACAAAGAAATTCCTTTGCAATCCTTATTTTGCAACAATCGTAACTGTAGTACTTGGCGTTGGTCTTGGAATGACAGGTTATGCTAAGATTTGGCCACTCTTTGGTGCTGCTAACCAGCTTCTTGCTGCAGTCGGACTTCTTGCAGTATGTACATGGCTTGGCAAAGTTGGACGCAACAACAAGATGTTCTACGTTCCGATGGTGTTCATGCTTATCGTTACAATTTGCTCACTTGTTCAGACAATTACGGGTAAGGTGAAATTGATATCTTCAGGAGCAGCAGATGTTTGGGCTGTTGTTCAGGCTGTGCTAGCAGTCCTTCTTGTGGTTCTTGCACTTGTACTTGCCGTATATTCATTTGCAAATCTTGCAAAGCAGGGCAAAAAAGAAGAGGCATAGAAAATGAAGAAATTGAGGGAGTCTTTTGGCTCCCTTTTTTGATTGCCTAAAATGAATGCGGACTTGAATTTAATTTTTTTATCGTGTATTATTAGTATATTAGTTTGCGTTCTGGGTATAATAATTATTATAGTATACTATGCGTTCTGGGTTGGTATACAAGAGTGAATACTCTGCGCATAGCGTGTATGAGCTACGTTGATTTTATGTTAGCATTTTTAAAAGGGGATATATATGGAGATAAAAAGAAAAATATATGACCGAATAGTAGATTGGAAAGAACAGTCAAAGGGTACAAAAGCACTACTACTTGAAGGTGCAAGAAGAATAGGAAAATCAACTGTTGCTGAAGAAATCGGAAAGAATGAATACAAGTCTTATATTTTGATCGATTTTAATAAGGCGAGTAAAAAAATTAGGGAAGCCTTTGATGAAATTAATAATCTGGACATTTTTTTTCAGACATTGATGCTTGAATATAATACGCGCCTTTATCAAAGAGAATCATTGATTATTTTTGATGAAATACAGAAGTTTCCCAAGGCAAGGGAGATTATCAAATATCTTGTGGCAGATGGAAGATATGATTACATTGAAACAGGTTCGTTGATTTCAATCAAAGAAAATGTGGAAGATATTACAATTCCGTCAGAGGAAAGAAAAATTAAAATGTACCCTGTGGATTTTGAAGAGTACATGGATTATATTGGAGAAGATATCCTGATGGAATATATAGCAGATTGTTGGGAAAAGAAAGTTCCGCTGGATAATAAGATGCATTCAAAGGCAATGCATTTTTTTAAGGAGTATCTGTTAGTGGGAGGTATGCCGCAGGTGCTTGTGTCATATATGTCAAATGCACGAAGTTTTGACGATGCTGACATTGAAAAGAGAGATATTCTTAATTTATATAGGGATGATATCAAAAAGTCTGCAAAAAGATACAATTCCAAGGTGTCTGCTATTTTTGAAAATATTCCTGCATATTTATCTACCCATGAAAAAAGAATTGTACTTAGCGAAATCGATGCTAACGGACGCTTTGATAAATATGATGAGCCCCTGTTTTGGCTGGATGATTCCATGATATGTAATCTGTGTTATAAATGCAATGACCCAAGTGTGGGATTATCGCTTAATAAGAATGAATCGTATGTTAAATGTTACATGGGCGACACCGGACTGCTTGTTAGTCTGGCATTTAATGAAAATGAGATTACAAACCAAAATCTGTATAAACAGATATTAGATGGCAGGCTTGCACTTAATCAGGGGATGCTATATGAGAATGTTATTTCACAGATGCTTGTTGCAAAGGGTCGTAAACTATATTTTTATTCAAGGTATAGTGAGGAGAAACATAGAAATGACATAGAGATGGATTTCCTCTTATCAAATGAAAGCAAGACAAATTATATGATTAATCCGATAGAGGTCAAATTCTCGAAGAATTATACAACTACCTCATTATTAAGATTTAACGAATTGTTTGGTAATAGAGTAGATAACAGATGGATAATACACCCCAAAAATCTTTTTGTAGACGAAGGGATAATTAAGATACCACCATATATGCTCTGGATTGCACTATAGGATATAATTGCAGAGGTTGCATTTGAAAAGTGTGTTGCTGCAAGAGTTTGTATTGAAATGTGAGGAGGTA
Source organism: Lachnospiraceae bacterium (assembly GCA_015057325.1). Lineage (GTDB taxonomy): Bacteria > Bacillota > Clostridia > Lachnospirales > Lachnospiraceae > CAG-590. The sequence continues at coordinate 12,291 of SVEQ01000014.1, forward strand.
GAATATGCATCAATTTAGATTACCGGATCATCTTCGTGTTGAGGAGGGATGTTTTGCCTATATACCCGAAATGATGGAAGATGTTGTACCGGATTTGGAAAATAAGAAGACAATTATTGTTACAGAGAAAGCACTTAAGGAACTTTTTGAGGACACGCTTGCAACTATAGCGTCAAGCTTTGGTACAAGCGAATTCTATCTGATAGAAGCGGCCACTTATGATGAGGCGGTAGATCTTGCAAAATATATCACAATGAATGAGTTTGGACTTGTGATAGGCTTTGGCGGAGGAACGGTGTTAGACCTTGCCAAGTTTGCGGCGTTTGTCAGTAAGGCTGGTTATATATGTCTTCCGACAACACTTTCAAACGACAGTCTTGCTTCGCCGGTTGCGGTTCTTGGCACTGAAGGTCGTGCAAGAAAGACATTTAAGTGTACAATCCCTGACGCAATATTTGTCGATGTGAGTATTATAATGAGTGCACCCGAAAGACAGCTGCTTTCGGGAATTGGCGATACGATAAGCAAATATACTGCATTAAATGACTGGAGAATTGCCGCGGAAGAAGGAAGAGAAAATGTTCACGATTTCGCATATATGATATCTAAGATGGCATTTAATTCAATCTGTTATAACGATATGAAGGAGTTAAAGAGTAAGGACTTCATTAAGCGTCTTACACAGGCGCTTGTAATGGGCGGACTTGCAATGGAGATAGCAGGCTCATCCAGACCTTCAAGTGGTTCGGAGCATCTGTTCTGTCATGCGTTAGAGGAAAATTTTGCAGATGATGTGAAAGTTCCACATGGTATTGCGGTTGCAATGGGAAGTTACGCCGCGTGCAAGTTCCAGGGCAGAAATATAAAAAAGATTACAAGACTTCTTAAGGAGTATAATATTCCGGTACATCCGTCAGAGTGGAAGATAACAGAAGATATTTTCGTGGGTGCATGGCAGAGTGCATCGGCTACAAGACCTGAGCGTTACACGATATTAAATGAAGCTGATTTGTCGAAGGAACATTTAGCGGCTATATATAAGGAATTGGAAGAATTATAAAAGAACAATATATCGAAGATGAATGATACAAGAATTTGTACGGCAGGAGAAATAATATGAACAAGAGGAAAGACCGGTACATATTACGTGTTTGTTGTTCCGGTTGAGGGCGAACTTGATCTTAAGAAGGCTGCAAAGGCGGTTGGCGAGAAATCGATAGAAATGATTAAAAGGTCGGATATCAGGTTGAGGTTGCACCTTCCGATATTGGTAAGGTAATAAGATATGAGATTGGGGATATAGTTGTATAGTAGTAATTGTTAAACATACGACAAAAATAGTAAAGTATTTAGGGACGGGACATTGGTTCCGTCTTTTATGCGTTTTTTAATTAGGATACAAATAGGATATATTTATGTGGTAATATACATTTACAAACGTTTGATAAATAATCCATTGATGGAATAGAGCGGGGAGAGAGTAAATGGCATTTCAAATATTGATGGTTGAAGATGATAGACAGATATGCGAGGTTGTTGGAGATTTTCTCACTGATAAAAGTGAAAATAAAATAACAGTCGAGTTTGCGGAAGATGGGGATAAGGCAACGGAAATGTTGTACGAGAAGGAGTATGATCTTGTCCTTTTGGATGTTATGCTTCCTGGGGTATCAGGTTTTGAAATATGCAGATTCATACGTAGTAACAGTATATGTCCGATAGTTTTTGTAACTGCAAGGGGACGCCAGGAAGATGTTCTTAAAGGGTATGAATTGGGGGCAGATGATTATGTTGTTAAGCCGTTTTCAGTTGCGGAACTCTATGCCAAAGTAAATGCACTTCTCAGACGTTCAAAAGGAATGATAAAAGCTAGAGAAATTAACTGCGGTCAGATTTATCTCAATCCGCTGACGCTTCAAGTGTATGTCGGTGATGAAAGAAAAGAGATTACTCTTGCTGCAAAAGAGTATCATTTACTCAAGGTTTTGATTGAACACGCTGATGAAACTTTATCAAGGGATTATCTGCTCACAAGAATATGGGGATATGATTTTGACGGCAATGAAAGAGTTGTTGACAACCATATTAAGAAGGTGCGAAAGGCACTGGGAGAGTACGGAAACCAAATACAAACGGTTTTTGGACGCGGATACCGTATGAGAGCATGACATAAGGGGGAATTGTAAATGAAGAAGCCGAGATTGAAGAAATACATTTTTTGTTCGTGTCTTATAGCATTTATTTTATCAGTAATAATATGTATAGTAGCACTCTATGTTTTGGATAGGAATAACTTTGCCACGAGATCTTTTTTGATATCAGATTATGAATCGGATATTGTGGGGGAAGTTAATAAACAATTAGCGTATTCAGACCCTAATGAAGTTGTTAAAGAAGGATTGAAATCAGATAAGTATGGACTAGGACTTGCTGATGTTAATCGTACCATTAAAATGGTATCTGCAGCAGGATGTTTTTCGGCATTATATGACAATAAAGGAAGATTAATTACTGATGCATCGCAGGCTGTTTTTTTCAGGATTTACAAAAAGAATGAAAATGGCACAATGAAGAAAATATGGCTGGAGAGTGATTATAACAAAATCTGGAAAGAAATATTTGAAAAGTATCATAGTAGCTGCGAGGAACCTATAGGAGAAAATGATATAGGTTACTCCAAAGACGAAACGATTAATAATATTATGGATAATGATACGGAAAATGTTCAGGTGGATACGAAAATTGTTCCGGAAGAAATATATTATAAAGGCGGATACTTTGTTCCGGGGAAAATACATGTACGTGTGAAGGTTGTCGTGTTGAAAGGTGATGATTTTATTACATATTCAAAAGATGTATTTGATATAGACATGACACCTGATAATGTAAGTGAGTATACCAAATTAAGTTTGGGGAATGAACAAAACGGATATTTTTATGATAGTGAAACTTTCACAGTCGTTTTGGGAATATCCAAAGATACTAAAGATTATGAGGATTATGAATATTTTACGAATTATTTAAAAAATGAAAAAACAGCTATGTCTGAATTATTGCGTCAGGATTACAGTTATGGAAGCGCATTCTTAAAATATAATATGGACAGCAGTTTTATGCATCATATAGAATGTTCAGGTGAAGCAATCGACGTAAATCTAGATGATAATGATTTTGAGTATGCTGTAGTGGCTGTTGGGAATAGTGATATTTTAACTGATTATGAAAGTGAGTCACAGTTTGGTAAAGGTAAATACAATATTTTTAGAAAAGTATGGCTGCCTATAGGTTTGTTTACATCATTTATTATGATGATTATAGCCAGTGTTATCGGAGGTTTTGTGTATATAAAGAAAAAGTCTGCCTACGATATGTACTGTTACCGTATTGAAACCACAAATGCTATGGCACATGACTTAAAAACACCGCTTACTGCTATTTCAGGATATGCGGAAAACCTTGTTGAACAGGTACACGTCGATAAACGCGAATACTATGCAAAGTCCATTATTTCTAACGTGGACTATATGAACAAAATGATACATGATATTTTAGAACTGTCAAAGAGTGAGGATGCAAGATGTGAGATTTATTTGGAAGAGGTTGCTCTTGTGGAAATTGTAAATGCGGAACTGGATAGTCTGTCCGGTATCGTTTGTGAGAGAGGTCTTACGGTTTCTGTTTTGGGAGATTGTGTATTATCCACAGATAGAAATATGATTACTTCGCTTGTCGATAATCTTATTTCCAACGCAGTAAGATATGCAAAGGAACAGACCAATATTCTAATAGTTCTTGCCGATAAAAAGACGGTAGATGCTCCGTTTATTTCAAAGGGCATGCTGGTAAAAAATACTCTTTCAAGTCCGTTACAAAAATCGGTGGAAGAACTCAAAAAGCCTTATGTTAAGGGTGATGACAGCAGAGGAAGTCGAAGCGGCAGCGGAGTTGGACTTACAATCGTTGAAAATGTTGCGAAAAAACTTAAGTGCAAGGTAGTTTATAATGTTACCGACGAAGAGTTTTCGGTGAAGGTGTTGTTTTAAACTTTATATAAATACGGACCGTTTCACTCTACCCATATTAACAAATGGGTAGAGTTTTTTTCGCGGTTGTGATAGAAATTCGTTGTTAAACTCGAATATATAGTATAAAACAAAAGTATAGAATATCTGATCAGAAAATGGCTATACTTATGGAGGTGATAGGTTGAAAATTAATGAAGAAAATTTCGTGGCGCAGTTAAAGAAAAGAAATGAGGATGCGCTGGTCTATGTGATGCGTACATATGGCGGGCTTGTTAAGTCCGTAGTTACGAGGCACATGCAGCAATATTTAATATACGAAGAGGATTGTATAAATGAGGTTTTCTTTGCAGTATGGGAGCATATTGATTCTTATATTTCTGAAAAGGGGAGTTTTGCAAACTGGATTGCGGGAATTGCCAGATTTAAGGCACTTGACTATATAAGGAAGCTTTCGAAACAGATGCGTGAAGAACATATAGAGGATATGGTTACTGAAATTGCAGATGTTTGTGAGGAAGAAAAAGATTCTGATTATATTTCAGAGGAAATGGAAGAGATGATTTTATCTTTAAACGAAATGGACAGGGAATTGTTTCGGAGGCTTTACATTGAGGAACAGAAGATTTCTGAAATGAGCGCAGAAATGAATATGGATAGTTCTGTAATATACAACAGACTCTCAAGATCCAGGAAAAAACTTAGAAAAAAGTATGAATTGAAAAATGATTTTTTGAATTAGAAAGGGTGTGATTGTTGTGACGGATAACGTACAAAATGATATTTATGTATTATTTAATGATATGGAACAAAATATTGATCAATACGATAATGTTTATGTAACAAAAAAAGAAGTTGCAAGATGGCACAATAATTTTAGAAAACGGATTGGAAAAAACGAACAAAAGCATTTTCTAAAGTGGGTGGTTGCTGCGTGTTTGGCAGTGGCGGTTGTTATCTTTGCAGGACCATTTAACGATTATTCAAAGGCTGCAATAGAAAGTGTGGCATACAATTTGGGTGAAGTTCTTGGCTTTAACAAGGATATTGCATCTTATGAAACAATGGTCGGGAAGAATGTTGTCAAGGATGGATATACAGTTACTCTTAACAGTGTGATATTAGATGGTAACGTGCTGTATCTGACATATACAGAGCAGTTCCCTGAAAAACTTGAAGGATTTGATAAGATAGTAGCACCGAATGGTATTAATACAATGATGACAGGGACAATCAATGGAACTCATCATTGTTTGAGTATGGGTGGTACATACAGACCGATCGATGATTATACACGTCTTGCTGTTTTCGATATAACTTTTGAAAATGATTTGGCAGAGAAGGTTGATTTTGGCAAGCCGGTTGATGTTAAGTTGAGATATGATGTTTTTGCTAAAAATGAAAAAAAACCATTTTTAACTTTTAAGGATTTTAAGTTTAGAACGGACGCTTCAAAGATTGCACTTGTTACTGAAACAACACCACTTGATTATTCGTACAATCTGCCTGACGGAAGTACGATTCATTTTACAAAGTTCGAGCAGACCCCGGTGAGTAGAAAAATTTATTATGAAGCAGAAGGTATTAAGGACGGATATTTCTGGGAACTTCGGCTTACTGACGATATGGGTAATACTATATGGGAGACAGAAAGTGATTATACGGCAAATGATAAAGATGGTGGAAAGACGGGACAGGGCTTTATTCACTATAATGCCGGCGGTGAAGACGTTACAAATGCAGATGCAACAAAACTGGTTGCAACTGTATGGGGAGGAAAAGTAGATGAAGCGAAAGAAGATGAAGACTTCATGGAGCAGATAGGCGAGCCGTTTACGATTTCGTTGAAGTGACTTCAATAGCAATTGATATTTTGCATGACAGAAAAGGCGGGAAACCGCCTTTTCTTATTGGGATTATTAGCATAATTATAATTAATTATATTCGAGGATTGTAAGGAAAAACAAAGAGAGACGTGGTATAATAATGATTAATTAGAATGGAGTTGGAGGGATTATGATGAGGAAAATCACCATAGTTTTATTATTTGCTATTTTTGCTGCATGCATAATAGGTTGCAGTAATTCGACGGGAAGTGAACAGACTTCAACAGGTGTAGAAAGAAATAAAATTGAGCAAACGCAAGTTATGTATAACGGTTATATATATTATTTTCTTGCAACAGATACTCTTGATATAATACCGGATGTGTGTGAAAAAGTTGGTGAAATTGAGATTGTGTATGTAGAAAACGTTCCCGATAAGGATTTTTCTGCAGCCGGAGTTGATTTGACGGTAGGAGAAGAAATATATGCGTACGAAAAAAACACGCAGGAAATCTATGTTAAATTTGATGATGGTTATAAAAAGTTTGAAAGAAAAATCAAGTGATTAGGAGAATATAAATGTATCTTATAACGGCGTATTTTGATGAAAGTACAAATAGACAATTACAGCGTATTATAGACGGTATTGCAGTTGCTTCCGGCAATGATTTCATGACGGCGAATAATGTTCCGCCACATCTTACAATAACAGCATTTGAGACAAGAGATCCTAACGGGTTGGTTCCTACAATGGACAGACTTAAAGAAGAATTATCATGTGGTGATATCCACTTGGTTTCTGTGGGAACATTTCTTCCATATGTGATGTATGTAACCCCTGTTCTTAATTTGTATCTACAGGATATGGCAATCAAGGTGCATGAAGCAGTCAAAGGTTGCGGCGATATCGCTATCAGCAAATATTATCAGCCAACAAGTTGGTTTCCTCATATAACACTTGCTAAGACGCTTGAAAAAGAGCAGATGCAGCAGGCATTTTTCTATGTGCAGGATCATTTTGCACCGATTAAGGGCAAGATTGTGGAACTGGGTCTTGCAAGAACCAATCCGCATGAGGATATTGCGAGAGTGACACTTTGAAAAAGGAAAGACTTAAGAAAGTTTATAGATAGGCAATACAGCATGTAACTACATATAGAAGTTAAAAAAGGATATCCCGGTGGATATCCTTTTTTCGTATATTTGTGTGCATGATTATTTGAGTGTTTAGAATAAGTTATTGACAAATATGTGTTGTAGGTGTATATATAACACATAAACAGTTGGAGGCTTGAAAGGACAGGTGATTGCGTGAAACTTTTACAGAATTCGGGAGTACCGATATATCAGCAGATAGCTGACGCATTTCGAGAGGAGATAATGTCCGGCAAGAGAAAATCAGGAGAATATCTACCGTCGATAAGAGGATTGGCAAAAGAATTGAGGATAAGTGTTATTACAACTATTAAGGCTTATGAGGAACTTGAGCGGGAAGGTCTTGTAACAGCGGTGCAAGGCAAAGGATATTATGTAAACGAACAGGATACAGAAATGATACAAGAACAGCATATGCGTAAGGTCGAGGAACATTTAAACAATGCGATAACTGCTGCAAGAGTTGCAGGTATCAATAATAAGGAACTTGTTGGAATATTGAATATTCTACTTGAACAAGAGGATTAAGGAGGGAAACGTATGGATACATCAGCAGTAATTGAAATAAAAAATGTAAGTAAGAAGTTCAAAGGTTTTGAACTTTCAATAGACAATTTGGAGATACCGGAGGGATTTTCAACAGCGCTTATCGGAGAAAATGGTGCCGGTAAGAGTACACTTCTTAATATCTTAGCAGGCATTCGTAAGGACTATAACGGTGAGGTCAGTTTTTTTAATCAAAGATTTGAGGGAAAGGATATCAGGGAGAATATCGGCTACGAAGGTACTGATGATTTCTTTCTTCCACATTGGACGGTAAAAGATATTGAAACTGTTAGCAAGATGCTTTTTGAAAGCTTCAATTCAGACAGATATAATATGCTTTGTGATGAACTGAATATAACAGAAACAGAAAAGTCGTTTTCAAAGCTTTCAGACGGTATGAAAATGAAGACGATTCTCTCGGCAGTATTTGCGAGAGATACAAGTCTTTTGCTGTTGGATGAGCCGGCTTCACCACTTGATCCGTTAATGAGAGATAAGTTATGTTCAATGATCAGGGATTATATTGATGAGGGTAACGGGCAAAAGAGCGTGCTGTTCTCGACACACAACATTTCCGATATGGAAAATGTTACTGATTACGCAGTTATCATAGAACAGGGAAAGGTCGTTGAGCAGGGCTTTGTCGAAGACCTCAAGGAAAAGTATGTTATGGTCAAGGGTGAGACTGCTGATGAAAGCGGTAAAGAACTGGTGACAAATACTCTTTGTGGTGCTGCATTTTCAAGATATGGTTTTGAGGGATTGTGTCCGGCAGAAGACCTTGATAAATTAGCGGGATTAGATATTGCTGTTGAGACTGCAACGCTGTCGCAGATATGTGTCGGGGTTATGAAGAAGTATACACTGATACACTAAAGCAGAAAATTAACTTCGTTTAAATTATTCTGTTAAATAATCTAAAGAAAGGAAAAGACCATGAAGAACGCAGTTAAATTATATACAACATTTATTCCTACAATAGCATTGAAGTGGATAGTGTATCTTGTATATCCAATAGTTTTGCTGATGATGTCGACAGTATTTTGCGGTTATTATCTTAGTTGTGCACTTTTTATAATGCCTCTCATATATGGGGCAGAACTATTTATAAATATTTTAATGTTTAGGGGAATTGCTTCAGATGAACCGTTAAGGATAGAGTATCTTCATACATCAGGCAAAGGGTTGCGGTTGTTTGGGGATGCATTATTGTTTGATTATTTAAGGCGTTTTGTCACTGTATTTGCAATTATGATATTGCCCGAAATTTATGATAAACTGATTAGTCGATACAATATTGCATCGTTTTCTATTGTAGTTGACGGTGAGAATAAAGTATTAAGTCCAATCTATTACCTGACTGCGGCACTATTGCTTATTATAGTTATTGAAATAGAAGTTTTTCTTGCAAGAAAGATAAATGGAGCGACAATTATTTTTTTGATATCATTCTTCGGATATTTGGTATGTTTACTTCAAGAGATGATGATATTTGCTGTCCCTGCTAAACGAATTATTGTAACTACTGTCATATTTGCGGTTATATATTTGATTGTTATTTCATTTAGTTATAATAATATTATGGAGTTTGAAGAAAGAAAATTCTCTGATTTTATAGGGAAGGAGTGATGGAAATGAAAAAGTATTCATTAGTTACTGAACTTAAAAATCTTATTAAATTGTTCAAATATACAAGGCAGTGGAAAGTGAATATGGTCGCTGGAATCATGTACCTTTTGCTTGGGGTATTTATGATATTTACAGGTGGGTATGGACCATTTATCGGAGGAATGTGGCTTGTGACTTTTCCGTCTATTACTTTTTCCGGACTTGAGCAGGTGTACTATTCTTCATATATGAACTCATCCCCAAAGCATAAGTATTATAGTCTTGTTTTACATCCCGTTTTGATTGGAATGATGTACTTGACGGGATATATTATAGCGGCATTAACATATGCAGTAAAGGTTATTATAATAAGAACTTTTGATGGTTTTGTTGTTGATATTATTATGGATATGAATATCAGTTTTGGAATATTTTTTGTTTTTATAGGACTGCTTGGAATGCTGTTTTACATATATTCAAGTATATCATCAAAAGCAAATGTATGGTTTATGATAGTTTTTATTGTAGCATTTATTCTTATATATATGGGTACAATTTTGGCGCTTACATATGATGAAGTAAAGAATATGCAGCTTGATTTTCCGGTTGGTGTCGGCTTTGTTATCGGGCTTTTGCTGATTATTCTCGGAATCGTGGTTGGAACGATTTTGCGATACGCATTGTATAAAAAACCGTATTCTCCGATGATTAAGAAGGTGTTTGTGAAATTAGAAAAATAATAAAAATGAACTATTGTATTAGTTATGAGGATTTACTACCTAAAAAATATCCAAAATTAGGCAGTAAATCCTTTTTTATAGTTAGTATTATTGATTTATAACCTGAAAAATGATAATTTGGTATATGCACGATATAAGAGGAACGAAATACAGAAAGGTAAATAATTATCATGGAAAACAAGATAGACATGCTACATGGACCATTACTAAAAAAGATATTGATATTTGCATTTCCGATAATTATGGGAAGTATATTACAACAGCTGTTTAGTGCGGTTGACATAGCGGTGGTAGGACTTACTGGCGACAGCAACGGACAGGCGGCAATCGGAGCAAACACAACGGTTATTGCGTTGTTTGTCAACTTTTTCGTCGGACTTTCTGTTGGAATAAATGTTGTAATAGGTAACTATATCGGAAGTGACCATAAAGAAAGAATACAATCGACGGTTCATACTGCGGTAGCATTTGCTGCGCTTTCGGGAATCGGGCTTCTTCTGCTGGTTGAACTTGTGGCTCGTCCGATGCTTATATTAATGGCAACCCCGGAGACGGTGATTGATACAGCAGTAATGTATCTTAGGATATATGCGTGCGGCATGCCATTTATACTTGTTTATAATTTCGGGGCGGCGGTACTTAGAACGGTCGGCGATACGAAGCGTCCGCTGTTTGCTTTAATTGCAGCGGGAGCAATCAATGTTGTATTAGACCTTGTTCTTGCTTTGGGTCTTTCTTTGGGAGTTGTTGGAGTTGCTCTTGCAACCGCATTTTCCAATGTGATAAGTTCGTCGCTTGTTATCATTTTTTTGCTTAATGAAACAGGACATATCAAACTATCATTTTCTAAATTAAGAATAAATGGTGATGATCTTATAAAACTGCTTAAGATTGGCTTGCCGTCAGGCTTTCAGACTATGGTATTTTCGATTGCCAATATCTGTATTCAGACAACCATAAATTCATATGGTTCAGCGGCAATGGCAGGCAATGCGATTGCGCTCATTTTTGAGGTGCTTTCATATTATATCGTTACCGGAATTAATCAGGCAGCGGTAACATTTACAAGTCAGAATTACGGTGCGGGCAATGTGAAACGTTGTCTTAAGGTGTTCCTTATTTCAATGGCAGTGGCGCTTGTGCTTACAAATATTGTGAACTACATATTCATAGGTGCGGAGCATTTCTTCGTTGGGTTGTTCACGTCCGATGCGGCGGTTGCAGAGTACACGTACCTTAGATTCAAAGTTGTGTTAGCGGTGCAATGTTTAATATGCAGCTACGAGATAAGCGGTTCTGTGCTTCGTGGGTTTGGACGTTCAATGCTTCCAGCGGTTATAACGATATTTGGAACCTGTGTTTTGCGAATTGTGTGGGTAAATACGGTGTGTGCACATGTGAAAAATATTGCGTATGTATTCGTGGTTTATCCGGTGTCATGGGTTGTGACCGGACTGTTTGTTGTAGGTGCGTTTGTTGTGGTGTATAGAAAGGCGGCAAAATGATACAGCATCCGATACCACCTGTGTACGACAGGGATTCAAAGATTTTAATATTGGGAAGCTTTCCGTCTGTAAAATCGCGGGAAGTAATGTTTTTCTACGGTCACCCACAGAACAGATATTGGAAGGTGCTGGCGGCTGTGTTTGGTGAAGAAGTGCCTGTAACGGTGCCGGATAAGAAGGCATTTTTACTGCGCAATCATATTGCGGCGTGGGATGTGATCGCATCCTGTGATATAATAGGCTCATCGGATTCATCAATTAAGAATGTGACTGCCAATGATCTTTCGCCGATTCTAGAAACGGCGGATATAAAAGAGATTTTTGTCAACGGCAAGACAGCAGAGAAAATGTATAAGAAATATACGGAACCAGTGATTAAAAGACCTTGCGTTTGTCTTCCATCAACAAGTCCTGCTAATGCGGCGTGGAGTTTGGACAGGCTTGTAAATGCGTGGAGTATTGTTAAGTCAATTAGTCATATTTAGCTGAATTCACCTGATCTTACTTCTAAATATCTAAGGTGTTTTACCGTTGACAATAGTATAATGCGGTGTTAGAATTATATCATCTCAATTAAGAGATTTTTAAGTTAATTAGTTTGTAAGATGAGAGAGGTGAAAGGATGAGGAGATAATTTACTTTTGATTGCATGAAAGCACAATTTTGTGCTATTAGATAGTATGTTTGATTGTAATGCATATTGTTTTCATGTTGCCAAAAGTGGATTATGTTCTCATAACCTCTTTTTTTGTATGTAATATATTATTATCAGATAGATAAAGACTCCTATATTATTGTTATGTGAGGTTATAGTATGTAATGGAACTGTTTGGCAACGGACGGTTCTTTTTTCTTGTACGAAGTCTGACGCGTGAAAACAAATGTGTATGTTGTACGGTCGACAGCCTAAAGGAGGAATGTACATGGCACAGATTAGTATTAGTAACCTCACTTTTTATTATGAGGGTAGTTTTGATAATATATTTGACGGTGTATCATTTTCGATTGATACGAATTGGAAACTTGGATTTATTGGGCGAAATGGTAAGGGAAAAACGACATTTCTGAACCTGCTGATGGGGGAATATGAATATCAGGGAGTGATAAATACACCCACTGCATTTGATTATTTTCCGTATAGTATTAATGTCGGTAAATATTTGTCGGCTTCGGAAATGATATCGTCATGGAAGCCCGGTTGCGAGGAATGGCGTGTGATATGTGAGCTTGGAAAGCTTAATGAGGATGCGGATATCTTATATAGAGGGTTTGATACATTAAGTCTGGGAGAGCGAACAAAGATAATGCTTGCGGTTTTGTTTTCAGGGGAAAATGATTTCCTTTTGATCGACGAGCCTACAAATCATTTAGATGAAAAAGCAAGGGAGTGTGTTAAGAATTACCTTGCGTCTAAGAAAGGATTTATTCTTGTATCCCATGACAGGGAGCTGTTAGATGTCTGTATTGATCATGTTTTAGTTCTTAACAGAAAGACCATTGAAGTTCAAAATGGTAATTTCACATCGTGGTGGGAGAATAAGACAAAGAAGGATCAGTATGCTCTTGCCGAAAATGAAAAACATAAAAAAGAAATTCGTAAATTAAAACAAGCGGCTTTACAGACTTCTAGCTGGGCTGATAAAAATGAAAATACTAAAATTGGATTTGATCCGGTTAAAGAACACGACAGGTCTATAAGTACCCGTGCGTATATCGGGGCAAAGACTAAAAAAATGCAGAGCAGAGTTAAACAGATGGAAAAGAGGATAGGTAGAGAGATAGAGGAGAAAGAAGATCTGTTGGTAGATATTGAACAGTCTATAGATCTCAAATTAAATCCTCTTATACATCACAAGAGTGTGTTGATTAATATCGATAAGTACGGCTTGAAATATAAGAAGGCGGAAAAAGTCCTGTTCGACAATCTTTCATTTAATATTAAGCAAGGTGAGCGGATAGCCCTTCATGGTGAAAATGGATGCGGTAAATCAACTCTTATCAGGATGATGCTTGATAAGTCGGGGTACAAGTTACCGCATAGTGTAAATAAGAATTCGTGTGAAAACATTGAATCACAAGGTGTTTGTGAGATTGCACCGGGACTTGTAATCTCGTATATATCACAGGATACGTCATATCTTTCCGGTAGTATTGATAATTATTGTAAGGAGCATGATCTGGATAAGAGTCTTTTCTGTTCCATATTACGCCAGTTAGATATTAGCAGATCGCATCTTTCAAAAAATATTGAGGAATATTCCGAAGGGCAGAAGAAGAAAGTTCTGATTGCTGCAAGTCTGCTCACGCCCGCACATATTTATATTTGGGATGAACCGCTTAATTATATTGATGTTTTTTCAAGAATGCAGATTGAAAAACTTATACTTGACTATCAACCGACAATGTTGTTTGTGGAGCATGATGTCAGGTTTCGGGAAGAAATCGCAACAAAAGAGGTTAATTTGGCTACCGGTATTGAAAGTATATTATTTGATGTATTAGAATAGAAATCGTAAGAAATTATAATCAGAGGAGGCTACAACTATGTTAGAGGTTGGAACAAAAGCACCGGATTTTGAATTGCCGGATCAAAACGGGAATATGCACAAATTGTCGGATTACAAGGGCAAGAAGGTAATCCTGTATTTTTATCCAAAGGATAACACATCGGGCTGTACTAAGCAGGCCTGCGGCTTTTCGGAAAGACTCCCGCAGTTTACGGAAAAGGGTGCGGTTGTGCTTGGCGTGAGCAAGGATAGTGTTGCTTCACACAAGAAGTTTGAGGAAAAACAGGGGCTTGCATTTACAATTCTTGCAGATCCTGAACGTAAGGTTATTGAGGCATATGATGTTTGGAAAGAGAAAAAGAACTATGGTAAGGTATCCATGGGTGTTGTTCGCACAACTTATCTTATTGATGAGAACGGAATAATCATTCGTGCGAATGACAAGGTCAAAGCGGCAGATGACCCTGAAAAGATGCTTAATGTTCTTGATGAGGCATAAAAAAGTTGACTATGGAGAGGGTATAGCACATGAATGATGAGAAACCTGTAGGTGTCTGCAAATGCAGATACCTACAGGTTTTTTGTTATGCAACATGGTAACAGCTACTTATAAATTTTATGTGTCAAGAATAATGATTATCGCAACACGATAAAAAGTTGTTGACAAACGGTAGAAAGTGGTTTATACTCTAAACTGCAATAAGCAAAAAGGAGGTATATGTCGTATGGAACAGAAAGCATTAGCGACATGGCTTAAAATAATTATTATAGGAGTCGGTATTTGTGGTTTGGTGGTTTATTTTATTGTCTTTCCGAGTTATGGACAATCAATTGTAAATGATTACCCTGAATTTGCGAATAGGTTTTTGCCATGGCTGGTATTTTTATGGATAACCGCAATACCGTGTTATGCCGCGCTTGTTTTTGGCTGGAAGATAGCTGTTAACATTGGAAGAGATAAGTCTTTTTCGAATGATAATGCAAGTTATCTTAAGTGGATAGCATGGTTTGCCGCAGCAGATGCAATATTCTTTTTTGTGGGAAATATAGTATTGTGGTTAGCTGATATGAGTCATCCCGGCGTAGTATTGTTATCATTGATAGTAGTTTTTGCCGGTGTTGCAATAGCAGTTGCATCGGCGGGCTTGTCACATTTAGTACAAAAAGCAGCGGTGCTTCAGGAACAAAGTGATTTAACGATATAGGAGGTTGCCATGGGAAATGATTTGAATGAAGAAGAATTGAACGGCGAACTCATTTTTAATATAGACGTTATGCTTGCAAAACGAAAAATGAGTGTTACGGAATTGGCAAACAAAGTCGGAATCACGATTGCAAACATGTCGGTTCTAAAAACCGGTAAGGCAAAGGCGTTAAAGATATCAACCCTGATTAAAATATGTGATGCCCTCGATTGCCAGCCGGGAGATATTTTGGAGTTTAGAAGAAAGTAAAGGGGTTGATTAGAAATGAAAAAAAGAATATGTTTATTTCTAGTTCCTTGTATAGTGTGTTTTGGAATAGTCGGGTACTACTGGTTTTCTGAATTATCTACTGCAAGTGCAAATGAAGTGACAGCCTCATCTGTGCCGGTGGTGAGTGTCAAGGTTAAATCAAATGAAACTTCGAAAATACAATATGCAATGTTATATGACGATGGCGGCATTGAAGAGCTTGACAACACATTTGATGTGGATGATGCGGAAGTGTTCACGGCAGATGTCAATAATTTTTCAACAGAAGTTAAGAATAACAAGGTTGTTAATTCACTTGTCAGTACGGTTGTAATAGATAATTCGGGGAATGAGATTGAAGCTGATACCGAGATAGCCAAATTACTTAATACACTTTCAGATACGGTTGATCATGGAATAATTGAAGCAAAAATATTTAAGGAGGGTCAAAAGTATTTTGTTGCCGTTCAAACAAATGTCAACCTACAGAGCCCATGTGTATTTTACGAATATGATCAAAATGAAGGAACGCTTGAAGAACTATTTGCATGGAATGATGTAGAAATTACGGGCGTGGCGTTGGCAAAATAAAACTTGATATGGCCAATATATTGTAAAAGTATCCCTTGACAAATCTGGTTTATAGGTATAAACTAAAGCTGGTTTACAACTATAAACTAAAGGCGGTGATTATATGAAAACAATAGAGCTAGCAGCTGTTCAAGAACGCTTCGCAGATATTGTCTGGAAGTATGAACCAATTTCATCAGGGGATTTGGTAAAGGTATGTGAGAAAGAATTGAGTTGGAAGAAACCTACCACATATACAGTCCTTAGAAAACTTTGTGAAAAAGGCTTACTTCAGAATGTGGACGGGATAGTTTCTTCGCTTATTAGCAAAGAAGAGTTTTATTCTGAAAAAAGCGAGCAGATTATCAAAGATTCCTATGAAGGATCACTTCCTGCATTCATTGCGGCTTTTACATCACGTAAAAAGTTGACGGAGAATGAGGTGGATGAGATTCAACGAATGATTGATTCATTTAAAAAGGAGGTGTGATAGTCATGAGTACTGTATTCCTAAAGGTTTTAAATATGAGTTTGAATGCTACATGGCTTATTCTTGTGGTGCTTATACTACGCATAGCACTTAAGAAATCGCCTAAGTGGATTTCATGTGTGCTTTGGGCTCTTGTGGCAGTAAGACTAATTTGTCCGTTTTCGTTTGAAAGTGTGTTTAGTCTTCTTCCAAGCAGCGAAATAATTCCGGCCAATATTGCTACAGAACAAACGCCTAAAATTAATACCGGAGTTACAGTTATTAATAATGCAGTTAATCCGATAATATCAAAATCATTTGAAGTAAATGAAGTTGCAAGTGTTAATACATTACAAGTGGTTATATCCGCTGCAGCGGTTATATGGGTATGCGGAACGATTGTGTTACTCTTATACGCGGGAATTAGTTACATTTTACTCAAAAGAAAAGTTAGCACGGCAGTTCCGCTGGGTGATAAAACTCTTGAATGTGATGAGATTATGACACCGTTTATTCTTGGAATTATAAGACCGAAAATTTATGTGCCTTCTTGTGTTGATGATGAAACTTTGGAAATGGTAATGGCGCATGAGAAAGCACATTTAGGAAGGTTTGACCACTGGTGGAAACCTTTTGGATTTCTGTTGTTGGCGGTGTATTGGTTCAATCCTATTTGTTGGATAGCGTATTTCTTTCTTTGCAGGGATATAGAAGCAGCTTGTGATGAAAAGGTAATAAGAGATAAGGACAAGGGTTTCATAGCAGCATATTCGCAGGCATTACTTGATCTTAGCGTATCTAGAAAGTTGATTTCGGCATGTCCTGTAGCATTTGGAGAGAATGGAGTGAAAATGCGAGTTAAAGGAGTGTTAAACTATAAGAAACCGACATTTTGGGTGGTATTTCTTGCAATCACAAGTTGTGTGATTGTCATGCTTTGTTTCCTTACAACGCCGATTTCTTCATTTACAATAACCGAAGACAAGGAGAACGGTACATCAGAACAGGAGGACGAGAATAACGAAAGTTCAGATATGGTAGAATCTGAACAAACATATGAACTTGTTCATTACCCGGAAGAAATAAGTGATGTGGTTTCAATAGATGTATCGATAGGTGGAAATGTGCTGCCACCGGAACTTGGTCTTACTGATGGTCAAACTTATCATTTACGTTGTGACAATCCTTTAATAATAAGTCAAATCCTAGGAGCAATTTATTCGGGTGTCGAGGAGAAAGGACAGAGTAGTTGCCCGTTTGATGCAATGATGTATTTATCAATGAAAGATGGAAGAGGCGCATATATCCAACTGGCAACGGACAGTTGCTCGATGTATATGATGGACGGAGTATGCTACAGTTACTCTGAAGAATCGAATGAAAACTTTTGGAAGCTTATAAAAGAGTTTGACATGGTGAATGAAGAAACACATGTATATGATTAATATGAATGAAAGTCTATGTGATATTAGGTTATCACATAGACTTTTTGTAATTTTTGCAAAAAAATCAAGAGTCACTTTAATGTCATTTTGGTGTGCTACTATGGTAGCATCTTATATAAGAATTAACTTCAAAAAAGAAAAAACGGAGGAAAATGAAGTGGAAATAGTTAGGGTTGAACATCTTGTAAAAACATATGGCGAGGGTGATGTAGAGGTACGCGCCGTCGATGACGTATCATTTAGCGTAGAAAAGGGAGAGTTCCTCTGCATTATAGGAGCAAGTGGAAGCGGTAAGTCAACACTTATGCACCTTATCGGTGGTGTGGACAGACCGACATCTGGAAGCGTGTATATCGATGGCGAGGACATATTTAAAATGAAGGATGACACGTTAGCTGTATTTAGGAGACGCCAGGTCGGAATTATATACCAGTTTTATAATCTTTTGCCGGTGCTTACAGCGTATGAGAACATTACGCTTCCGATGGATCTTGATGGACAGAATGTCTCAAAAGAAAGAGTTGATGAGGTTATCAATCAGTTAGGTCTTAACGGCAGAGAGAATCATTTACCGAACCAGCTGTCAGGAGGACAGCAGCAGAGAGTGGCAATTGGCAGAGCGATTATCAATAATCCAGCGGTAATTCTTGCAGACGAACTTACAGGTAACTTGGATAAGAAAGCAAGTGATGAGATAATAGGTCTTTTAAAGGAAACCAATAAGAAGCATGGACAGACGATCATAATGATTACGCATGATCTTGAGATTGCAAAACAGGCAGACAGGGTGCTTACAATGGTTGATGGAAAGTTGAAGTAGGATAAGAAAGAGGATTGAAAAATGGATGTTATAAAAAACTTTGTCAAACGTAATATGGCGCGCAACAGAAAGCGTACCATTGTTACAATAATAGGCGTCATGCTTTCAGCCGCGTTGATGTGTGCGGTTGCAGGAATGGTGGCGACATTCCGTGAAGGAATGCTGACTTTTTACAGATCTAATTATGGATCGTTCTATGGTAAAGCGGAGAATGTTCCGGTTGCGAAACTCTCCTATATAACCGACAATGCACATGTTACGAGAGCCGGCGTTGCACTTGCAGTAGGAACTGTATTTTCACCAAGTTCCAATGCGAATAATCAGGATATGTATGCGGGCAATCCTTATATGTATATCATGGCATTTGATGACACAGCGTTTGAGGATGTTGCTCTTAATGTTAAGGAAGGCCGTTTGCCGGAAAATGATACTGAACTTTTGGTAAATGAGCTTGTAATGCCAAAAGAATGGAAAGTGGGAGATAAGGTAACTTTAGATGTCGGACATAGAGAACTTTTTGGAGAAGATGTTGCAATCGAAGGTGGATATTTCTCTAAAGATAGGATAGAAGAGGATATCCGCAGCGTTTTGGAAATGAACGATGATGAAGTAGATACAGCTTTTGATCTGGATGTGTTGAAAAATTATGACATTGAGAATCTTGTTGGTGATTATATAGCGGATGCGGTGCCAAGAGAGTACACAATTGTTGGTGTGATGGAAAGCCCTAACAATTTGGTGCAGGTGTATGGTAGAGGTGGTTTTATCTGCCTTACACGAATGAAAGATATGGACACTTTTTCAGCTTATAGAGATACGGATGCATTCACAGCCAATGTTTTTTACACATTTGATAAAGCTACGAAGTATGGTACTTATAATGCAAAACTTTCTGAAACACTCGGTGTTGAGACAGATTGGTATGACGGAAGTGAAGATGTCGGTAAGGTTGAAGAGGAAACGACAGGTGATTCCATAGATGCCAAGATGGTTGCACCTTATAAAGGTTCCATAAATCCGTCAGTTACAACAGAGAAAAATGATTATGTGAAAATCCTAGGTGGTGTCGGTGATACAGCAGCTGCTGCGGTTGAGGCGCTTGCGGCGATAATAATAGGTATAATTGTTGTAACAAGTGTGTTTGTAATAAGCAACAGTTTTAGAATATCGGTATCAGAGAAAAAGATACAGCTCGGTATGCTTTCAAGCATTGGTGCGACAAAAAGACAGATTAAGAAGATTGTGTTAAAAGAAGGTTTGTATATTGGAGCTATTGGAACTGCCCTTGGAATATTGCTTGGTATATTTGTTGTAGCAATTCTTACTGTGGTTGTTCAGATGCTCATTGGGGATTTGTTGAAAATCACATTCCGTTTTGTATTCCCATGGTGGGTAGTAGTCATAGTAATAGTTATGTCGGCAATTACCATTTACTTCTCTTGTATCCTTCCGGCACGTACTGCAGCGAAGATTTCGCCGATTGAGGCTATAAGAGGGAATAAAGAAGTTAAGCTAAAAGGTAAGAAATTAAAAACAGGATGGATTACAAGAAAGCTCTTTGGTATAGGCGGTGTGATTGCAGCAAAGAATCTGAAGCGAAGCAGAAGAAGTTACCGTACAACGGTAGTGTCACTTGTTATCGGAGTGGCTGCATTTATTGCACTTTCGGCATTTCTTGATTACGGAAAAGAAATATCTGTAATGATGTATGGTGACTGGGGATATGACGTTTCGGTTACCGACAGTGGCGGAAATAACGAGCAGCAGTTAAATAACTACAAGGAGTATGAGAAACTTAGCAGTATTGAAGGAATAAGAGAATATTCACTTTTAAGAATACTTCCGGTTGATGTTCCGGGCAATGTTGTTAATGATAACTTCAAAGATTACGTCGAAAATGGCGAATGGAATATGGAAATGGTTGTGTGTGACAGGGAATCATTTAATAGATATCTTGAAAAGATAAATGTAAGCGCCAATCCGAAAGATGCGGTAATTCTTGTGGATACAACCACTATGGTAAATGAAGATAACTCATATGAAGAAGGCAGATTCACTAATTCGAAAAAAGGCGATGTTTTTTCTGTTACATCTGATGTATACGGAGATAACGAAGATGCTCGTAAGAATGCAGGTGAGATTTTTGAAAAAGATGTGCAGATAACAGAAGTAAGCGATGTAAAACCAACAGGTATTAGATGGGATAATTACGGAGGCTACTTAATTGTAAGCGAGGATTATTTTGGAGATAATCTTCCTGAAGGATTGCAAAATCATGGTCTATATATTAATACAGATGAACCGGCAGAATTGATTGATTCGTTAAATGAAGTGTTAAAGAGCGATGGACTTCGAGAGGATTTCTTCATGGAGAATATTGCAAAAGACAGATCTGATATGGAGAGTCTGATGCTTCTTATTTCAATATTCTTATATGGATTTATTATAGTAACAATGCTCATCGCGGTTACAAACGTATTTAATACAATCCATACGAACATGAATCTTCGTGCAAAGGAGTTTGCTATGCTTAAGTCGGTAGGAATGACGGGGAATGAGTTTAACCGCATGATTCGTCTTGAGAGTATTATGTATGGAGCAAGGTCTTTGATAATCGGTATTCCTTTAGGTACTGCCTTATCTTACGCAATATATAAAGCGTTTGCTAAGGAAGTCGATTTTGGATACTCAATACCTTTTATTCCAATGTTAATTGCAACAGTTTTTGTGGCAATAGTTGTATGGATTACGATGCATTTTTCATTGGCAAAGATTAAGAAACAGAATATAATCGAGACAATAAGAAAGCAGACATATTAAACAACATAAATGAATAAAACATCATTGCATGTGGCGACAGTCTTAAGGGGCTGTCGTCATTTGCATTTAGTTTGCCTTTTAACATAAAGGAATGTGTGTTACTATAAAAAAGGTTTGAAAAAAAATTAAAGTCACTTTATAGTCACTTAATTATGATAGTATTTACGCATAAAATAAATAACAGCCGTTTAAGAGGAGGATAAGATATGAAAATGAAGGTATTGCTTGTAGAAGACAGCCCAATGATCGTGAAGGGTCTTGTATATACTTTAGAACAGGAACAGTATGATGTAACGACTGCGATGAGTTATGCAATGGCAGAGGATATCATTTACGAGGGTCAGGATTTTGATCTTGCAATACTTGATATAATGCTTCCTGACGGTGACGGAAGAAGTGTATGTAAGATTCTCAAAGAAGAACGAGGCATACCGGTTATTTTCTTGACTGCCAAAGGCGAGGAAAATGATGTTGTGTACGGTCTTGATATGGGTGCTGATGATTATATTATCAAGCCTTTCAGAAACAGAGAATTGATATCAAGAATTAATAATGTCATGAGAAGAACGGGCAAGACACAGAAGAGTTTATCTGTTGGCAGAGTGACTATTGATGCAGATGCGGATGTTGTATACGTTGATGATAACGAAGTAACATTTACCGCACTCGAATATAAGATATTGTTGATGCTTTTCCAAAATACAGGAAGAACGGTTACAAGGCAGCAGATTCTTGATAAGATTTGGGATATGGCAGGTAATTTTGTTGAGGACAACACGCTTACCGTATATATCAAAAGAATCCGCGAGAAACTTGGAGATGCAGACGTGATTAAGACGATTAAAGGTGTTGGATACAGAGTAGAGTAGGAGAACAAATGAATAATATAAGAACCCGTAATTTGCTCATAAAAATATTTATAATAGTTGTTGTTTGTCTTACTTTGATGGTGTGTGGCAACATTTATATAAGCAAACGTATCGCAGCTGACAGGAAGGTGGAAGTTGAAAAACTGGTCGGTTATTTCAGAGTCAATTATCCTGAAATATCCGAAAGCGAGCTTATGGATGTTTTAAAGGGTAGAAGCGGAGATGCCGAGCTTGGCGGTGAGCTGCTTAAGAAGTACGGCTATGACGAGGAGTATTACAAGATTAATCTTGGTGACGAAAGGACAAGGCTGTATGTGTGGAATAGTGCTATACTGCTCGTTTTGGCAGTTTCGTTGCTGATTGTTTTTGTGTTATATCAACATAGACAGACGAGCAAGATTAATGAAATCGCAGACTATCTTAGCCAGCTCAACAAAAGGAATTATGACTTAAAGACTAATGATAACGACGAGGATGATCTTACGCTTCTTCGTAATGAAATATTCAGGACAACAATGTTGCTTCGTGAGACTTCGGAATATGAGACAAAGTTAAATGCAGATTTGTCACGCTCGATGGAAGACATTTCGCACCAGCTTAGAACGCCGCTCGCCTCCATGACAATTATGCTTGATAACATATATGATGATCCGGATATGCCGGCGGATATGCGACAGGATTTCATTCGCTCTATAAGCATGCAGATTAATTGGATGTCATCGCTTGTCAACAGTATGCTTAAGCTCGCCAAGTTTGATGCAGGAACGATTAAGATGGCTGATGGCGAAGTTGATGTAGAAAAGATGATTGCAGATGCACTTGATAAGTTGTCGGTAATCATTGAACTTAGAAATGTTGAAGTTGTTAATGAAGTACATCAAGATGATGCTGATGGTAATAGTGGTAAGGTAACATTTATCGGTGATTACAATTGGCAGTTAGAGGCAGTTACCAATATTATCAAAAATGCGGTCGAGCATAGTCATGAAGAGGGACGTGTATGGGTAAGTGCTTCAAAGAATGATGTTTATACCGAGATTGTAATCCGTGACGAAGGCGAAGGAATGTCAGAGGACGATAGAAAGCACATTTTTGAACGCTTCTACAGGGCACAAAATGCCGGCACTGAAAGCATAGGAATCGGATTGTCACTTGCTAAGTGTATTGTCGAGGCGAACAACGGATATATTACTGTAGAATCAGAGTTAAACAAGGGAACGGAATTTAAGATAAGATATGTGAGAAAACAATCGTAATAATAGCAAAATATCAAATATTATAAAAATAATGTAAAACATACTTGACATTATGCCAATGAAATGCTATACTATGCCTAAAGATAAAAAACGTTGTTAATACAGTTTCTTTTACTTAGGAGGTATAGGCTTATGAAGCTTGAAGTTAAGGATGTTAGAAAAAGCTTTGGTGATAAGGAGATACTTAAAGGAATTTCCTTTGAGGTGGAGAGTGGCAAGGCGCTCGGACTTCTTGGAAGAAATGGTGCAGGAAAGACTACAACTATCAGAATACTTATGGATGTTTTTCATTCAAATTCGGGTGAGATACTGTTAGACGGTGAGAAGTTTGATCGTTCGAAAGTAATGATCGGTTATTTGCCGGAGGAAAGAGGACTGTATCCGAAGAGAAAAGTTCTTGAGCAAATGATATATCTTGCAAGACTTAGGGGAGTTGACAAGAAGAAAGCAACAGAGAATTCATTAAGATGGTTGAAGAGACTTGAGGTTGATGAGTATGCAGGTAAGGATTTAGAGACTCTCTCAAAGGGAAACCAGCAAAAAGTACAGTTAGCCTCAACTTTAGTAGCTGATCCGGAGATTGTAATTCTTGATGAACCGTTTTCAGGACTTGATCCTGTCAACTCACAGATACTTAAGGATGTGGTCAACGAGCTTATAGAAGAAGGAAAGATAGTAATTTTCTCCAGTCATCAGATGAGTTATGTAGAGGAGTTCTGCAGGGATATTGTAATCATCAATCATGGTGAGATCATTTTATCGGGAAACCTTCTTGACATTAAGAAAGAGTATGGCAAAAGCCAGCTTGTTGTTAGTCCTGTTGATGGAGATTTAGATAATTTAAAGACATGGATAAATAATAACCTCTCAGCTTATGTGGAGGTTACGGGAAATAACAGAACGGATGTAATCGTTAAACTAAAGGACGGCATAACTCGTATGGAGTTCTTTGGTGCGCTTTCCGACAAGGCCGCAGCTTCCGGCATCGAGATAGAGCATTTTGAGACTTACAAGCCTTCTCTTAATGATATCTTTGTTGAGAGAGTCGGAGAGGAAGAGAAGGAACATGAGGAAGCAGAGGAGGGCGACGATAATGAATAAATTATTTACTGTTATAGATTTTGAAATTAAGAGTTACATTAAGAATAAGTCATTTGTGATCACTACCGTTATCATGGTGGTACTGCTTTTTGCGGCATCATTTTTACCTAAAGTATTTGATTTGTCATCCGTTACAGGAGTGAAAACCGAGAGCGTATTTTCGGGTTCCGATGATGGCGAGGATACAAATGAAAGTGATGAGGCGGGGACAGATTTTTATCTGTATTATGATGAAAATGATACTCTCGTAAGTGAAGAAATTGCCAACGAACTGTTTTCTGAGATTGGTATATTCAAAAAAGCTGAAAATAAGGACGATATGATCAAGAAAGTCACGGAGCAGGAGGCAAAGGGCGGTTTTTATATCAAGGATGATATGCATTATGAGTACTATGTATTTAACGCAGAGATGTATGATGATACACAGATGATGTTTGAAACGGTTCTTGCTAACCTGCATAAGCAGAATTATCTTATCGCACATAATATGGATCTTGCAGAGTTTGCTGCAGAATATGAGGCACTTCCGGAGGGTGACGTGAATATCCTTGGTAAGGACGCATCACAAAACTTCTGGTATTGCTACGCACTTGTAATACTGATCTTTATGCTTATAATTATGTACGGTGTTATGATCGCGACATCGGTTACGAATGAAAAGAGTAACCGTTCTATAGAGGTTCTTGTAACAAGTATAGATGCAAAGTATCTGCTCTTTGGCAAGGTTATAGCAGGAACGCTTGCGGTTGTTATTCAGGCCGGTTCTATTTTGGCAGCCGCTCTTGTGGGCTACAGTATCAACCATGACGCATGGAACGGCAAGCTTGATATGATACTTGATATACCGGCAGAGGTTATCATTTCTTTTGCGGTATTTGGTGTTGGCGGCTTCCTCTTCTACGCATTTGCTTACGGTGCAGTCGGTGCGCTTGTATCAAAGACAGAGGATATCAATAAGGTAGCAGGTACGGTTCAGATGGTGATTATGATTGTGTATTTTGTGGTACTCTTTTGCCTGTCAAAGCCGGATGGTATAATTATGAAGGTTTGCTCATTCCTTCCTATAAGTTCGTATTCCGCTATGTTTGTAAGGATTGCCATGGGTAAGGTAATGTTGCCGGAAATCATCATATCGGCTATAATATTATATGCTTCGATTATCTTTATCGGCTGGCTTGCCGCTAAGATATACAGGATGGGAACACTTCGATACGGAAATCCCATCAAGATTACGAATGCATTGAAGTATATCAGGGAAAAGGAATAATATATGGATACCGGTATAGATATAAAGAAAAGGTTAAGAGAATTGTCAGATAAGGCATATCGAGAAAATCGATATGTCTTTACTGATTTTGTAAATATTAGTCAGTTGTCGACATATTATGAGATGAAGAGTGAGTTTTCAAATGCCGGTAGTGAGGCATTTGGCGGTGTGGAAAATGCAGAACGTTGCATTATAAGATTTGGTGATGCGGATATGTTTGGTTATGAGGAAGATTATCCGATCACACTTCTTAAAATAAGTCCGGTTAATCGTCGTTTCGCCGACAAGCTAAGTCATCGCGATTTCCTGGGTTCGATAATAGGTCTTGGTCTTGAACGAGAGAAGATTGGTGATATTATCGTTAATGATGAGAGTTCCTGTTATGTTTTTGTAATGGATAATGTGGCTGAGTATATCATACAGAATTTGGGCTTCGTCAAACACACGAATGTTAAAGTGGAGATATGTGATGAAACACCAACTGAGGTTAAGCCGAAACTTTCAGAAATGGATGTAATAGTAAGCTCGAATCGCTTAGATGCTATAATTGCCAAGGTCTATAATATGTCCAGAGAAGTTTCCGTAAGACATATTGCGGAAGGAAAGGTTTTTCTTAACGGTATAGTCATGACAGGTAATGCAAAATCGCTCAAAAGCGGTGACGTCGTATCGGTTCGTGGATACGGCAAGTTTGTTTTTAATCGAGAGGGCGGCAATACAAGGAAAGACAGATTGTATGTCAATATAAGCAAGTATGTGTGAAATGTTGACCGGCAGAGTTTATAGAAATCATAAAGACAGTACGAAAGGCAGATTACTATGAGTATGATAATCGACATGCATTGTGACACGATACATAAAATATGGAAAAATGGTTATGATTTGGCAAATGACCGTTTCATGTTAACTATAGACAAAATGAAAAACGGAGGATATTCCGTTCAGAACTTTGCCCTTTTTGTAGAACAGGAAGAGGGGATTGATTGTTATGAAAGAGTTACACAATTACTAGATACCTTTCATAAACAAATGGAAATGTTCTCGGACAAAATTGTACAGGTTACAAATGTTGATGAAATAAAAGCCAATGAAGCTGCGAAAAAACTGTCGGCATTTTTGACCGTAGAAGGTGGTGAAGCGTGTCATGGTGAAATCTCAAAACTGCATTTTCTGTATGAACAGGGTGTACGCATGATGACCCTTACGTGGAATTATCCCAATGAATTAGGTTATCCCAATATTAATAAAACTATGACAGATAATAAGGATTTTAGTCCGTATATTCCAAATGCAAGTGACGGCTTGACGGATACAGGAATAGAGTTTGTTAATGAGATGGAAAGACTTGGAATGATTATTGATGTTTCACATCTTTCCGATGCCGGATTTTATGACGTGTATGCCAATACGAAAAAACCGTTTGTTGCAAGTCATTCTAACGCAAGAGAGATCTGTCCATTTGTCAGAAACTTAACTGATGATATGATAAAGAAACTTGGAGAACGTGGTGGCGTGACAGGGCTTAATTATTGCAGGGATTTTGTGTTTACCAAGGATGAAGAAGACGCAATTGATAATGGAGTTAGCAAAAAGTCGGAAGAAGAATATATGATGATGACATGCGATAAACTTGCAGAGCATGCAAAACATATTGTAAATGTTGGAGGAATGGGTGTACTTGGACTTGGCAGTGATTTCGACGGTATTTCTGCATATACAGGAATGCCTCGTGCCGACAGGCTTGACTATCTTGCAGGATCGCTTGAAAAGTATGGATTTACGCAAGGCCAGATAGATAATATCTTCTATAACAACGTTTTTAGAGTATATTCAGAAACTTTAAAAAGTAAAATATTGTAAACATTTACATGAAATATATTCAAAAGTATAGAAAACCCCTCAAAAAAATGATAGAATGTTGTCATGTTTTTTTGCGGGGTATAATTTTATGAAGGATAAGAAGAGCTACAAGATAGTTTTATTTACTATCATAATGATCTTAATTAATTTCTATGGCAAGCTCATTGCCGAGTATTTCCAATTGCCAATATGGATGGATTCTTTCGGAACGGTTGTCGCAGCATATGTTTGCGATCCTTTTTGTGGTGCCGTTGTTGGCTTTGCCGGAAACTTTATGTACGGAATCAGAGATACTGTATCGATGGTATATAGTATAACCAGCGTTGTCATTGGAGTATCTGTCGGTATTGCGGCAAGAAAGAAATTGTTTGAAACAGTATTTGGAACATTGACGGCGAGCGTAATTGTTACAATTTTCTCTGTTATTATTTCTACCCCACTTAATCTTATGTTTAACAATGGAATGGTTGGCAATGTATGGGGCGACGGTGTCGTGTCTTATTTGCTTGAACATGAATTTAATAACCTTCAGGCTACTGCTATTGGCGAGTTCTATGTGGACTTCCTTGATAAAGTTATAACCCTTATTGCATTATATGTGCTTATCAGAATAGTAAGATTTAGACGTAACAGGAAAAATGATGTTGAATTAATGGCGATACTTTGCATTTCTTTGGGTGTTCTTATGGGCGGAACGAGAACTTATGCATATGCAGGGGAAGTTAATAACAGTATTCAGACGGTTTATGATAGCGACAACGGGCTTCCTTGTGGCGAAGCCAATGATGTTATCCAGACTAATGACGGTATCATTTGGGTCGGAACTTATGCAGGTCTATACAGATATAACGGAAGTGAATTCCGATGGATGCAGGATTACGATTCCGTAAGAAATGTTAACTGTCTGTTCTTGGATGAAGAGGGAAGACTTTGGATTGGAACGAATGACAATGGCTTATCGTTGGTGATAAATGAAAAGGTCACCAATGTTATAGATGTTAATGAAGGTTTGCCGGCTAACTCTGTAAGATGTATAGCAACCTCATCAGACGGTAATTACTATGTTGGTACTACATCGGGAATGCAAGTGCTTAGATTTCGTGGCGGATTAAGATTAGTTGCCGAGCTTCCTGAAATCGTGTATGCAAATAATATTTCGGCTGATGATAACGGTAATATTGCTACAGTAACCAATGACGGAGAATTGTTTATCGTTAACGGAGAGAAGATAGTTACTTCCCTAAAATCTGATGTTGAACAGGAAATATTTACTTGTGCAACCTTTGATAGTAAAGGATTATTGTATGTGGGTACATCAACTGACGTGGTGTATTGTTTCAGTTTAAACGGTAACTCGCTTAGCAAAAAGAAGGTTATCCAGTGTAAGGAGCCTAACGGAATAAATGATATCTATGTTGCGGAGGACAAGACAATATATATTTGTTCCGACAATGGAATAGGGTATTTGGATAAGTTTGATAAGTATCATATGGTTAATACGGGCAGCTTCAATAACTCTGTCGACAGAATGACCATTGATTATCAGGGGAATTTGTGGTTTGCATCATCAAGACTTGGACTTTTGAAACTTTCCGAATCACCTTTTGCAGACGTATATTGCTCGGCAGGATTATCGGCTAAAGTTGTTAACTCTGTTACAAAATGGCAGAACAAGTTATACGTAGGTACCGATACCGGTCTTGATATTGTTGATCTTGGATCAAATCGTGGAGTAGAGGACAATCTGACTGAACAGCTAAAGGATGTTCGAATAAGATGTTTAAAAGTTGCTTCAGATGATGCGTTATGGATTTGTACATACGGCAAGGGTCTTTGGTGTGTCACAAAGAACGGAGAAATAACTGCTTTTGATAGCACAGATGGAAAGTTCGGTGATAGAGTAAGAGTAGTTTTAGAGTTGTCGGATGGAACAATCGCAGCAAGTTGTGATAAAGGAATAGGCATTTTTAGTAACAACGAACTTCAAAAGATTATTCTTTATGAAGAAGGTTTAAGTAAATCAATGGTGCTTTGTATGGAAGAAATGTCGGACGGACGGGTGCTTTGCGGTACGGATGGAGACGGCATAGTGGTTTTCCAAAATGGTGAGATGACAGACAGATATACAAGGCAAACCGGATTAAGTTCAGATGTAATATTGCGTGTGGTTGAGGACCCGGTTGGTAAAGGTGCTTATATAGTTACAAGTAATGGACTTTGTTATATTGATACTAATAAGAATATTTATCCGTTGGAAAGATTTCCGTATTTTAACAACTATGATTTGTGGGCAGGTGAGGATGGACGTTTGTTTGTCTTAAGCAGTGCCGGAATATATGTGGTTGAACGTGCAGGACTGTTTGATGATACCATTGACATCGAATATGAAGTTCTTGATGCAAAGAGAGGACTTAAGGCGGGTCTTACCGCTAATTCATGGGATTATATGGATGAAACAGGAAACCTATATCTTTCTTGTGATACAGGTGTTTATAAGGTTAATACAAAAGATTACGGTGCTCAAAGACGATCATATCGTATGAAAATATCCACCATTTATCTTGATGGCAAACCGTTTGAGTTAGAGCGTGGTGAGGTGTTTAATATAGGGCATGATGTATCTCGAATTGAGATAATGCCGGAAGTAGTTAACTATACAGTAGACGATCCGGATGTTGGATACTATCTTGAAGGTTTTGATGCTATGCAGACTGTATTGTCACAGAGTGAACTATCAGGAATTGCCTACACAAATCTTCCTGCGGGAGATTATAAGTTCCATTTAAGAGTTCTTGATAATAAAACGGGTGACGTTATAGAGGAAAGCGTTTTTGATTTTGTTAAAGAAAATGAGATATATGACACGAGAGCGTTCCATATATATTTATTTGTAGTAGCAATGCTTGCTGTGGCGTGGTTAACATGGTTTATTGTTAGAACTCAGGTACAAAGAACACTTAATTTCCAAAAGAAAGAGTTGGAATTTGCAAGAAACCAGTTGAAAATGGGTAACGAGACAATTCTTGCTATAGCTAAGACTGTGGATGCCAAAGATGAAAATACAAGTCTTCACTCGCAACGTGTTTCGGATTATTGCGTATTGATAGCAAAAGAACTTGGATTTAGTGAAGAAGAATGTGAGAACTTGAGAAAAGCAGCACTTCTTCATGATATTGGTAAGATAGGTATTCCGGATAGAGTGCTCAATAAGCCGGCAAAACTTGATGATAAAGAATATGCAATAATGAAGTCTCACGTTACAAGGGGTGCTGAAATACTAAAGGACTTTACATTGGTTGATCATGCCATTGAGGGTACTTTGTTCCATCACGAAAGATACGATGGTTGCGGTTATCCGAAAGGTCTTGAGGGGGAGAACATTCCTCTTTACGGAAGAATTATCGGTGTTGCGGATGCGTTTGATGCCATGACTGCAAATCGTGTATATCGTAAGAGACTTGATATAGATGTTGTTATGTCCGAACTTGAAAAAGGAAAAGGAACACAATTTGATCCGGATATGGTTGATATATTGTTTAAGCTTATAGCAAATGGAACAATAAATATGCAGGAACTTTATGAAGAAGATGATGAGGAGGTTGAAGAGTAATGAGAAGAATGCAGATATTAACCTTCCTCACAGCCGCAATTATGATAGGAGTTAATATATCAATTGGTCTTATAGGTATTGGTGAAGAGAAAAAGACTCATTCCGTTAAGGTTGGGTTTGTATATGACGGAGATGAGAGTGCACCTTATTCTAATAACTTTATTAAGGCACAAAAAAAACTTGAAGCGCAGGACTTTGGCGCAAGAGTTATAACGGTTGCCAAAACCAATATCCCCGAAGGAGACGAGGAACAGGCAATACAGGAATTGATAGATGAGAATTGTGACATTATTTTTACCACTAGTTATGGTTATGAGAAAGTTGCCAAAAAGATGGCAAAGGATAATCCAGACATACAGTTTTGTCAGGCTACGGGAGATAATGCTAATGAGGAACCGCTTTCTAATTATCATACCTTTATGGGAGAAATATATCAGGGTAGGTACATATCAGGTCTGATTGCAGGAATGAAGCTTAAGGAAATGATTGATGAAGGCGAACTTGATGTGGAGAATGTCAAACTTGGATATGTAGGCGCATTTCCATATGCGGAAGTAATTTCCGGATATACAGCATTTATCCTTGGAGTAAGAAGTGTAGTTCCTACTGCAACCATGGATGTTCGATACACCAATACTTGGAGCAGTTATGCACTTGAAAAAGCATGTGCGGAGCAACTCATAGAAGACGGATGTGTTATTATTTCACAGCATTCTGATACTATAGGTCCTGCTGTTGCCTGCGAGGAGGCAAAGGAAAAAGGAGCAAATGTGTACCATGTCGGTTACAATCAGAGTATGATAGATATAGCACCGACAACCAGTCTTGTAAGTTCGAGAATAGACTGGTCGGTATATATTTTATCTGCGGTTAACGCTGTTATGAATGACGAAAATATCGAGAAGAGTATAGAGGGTAATGTTCATGGCAATGACGTTGGCGGCGGTTTTGAATATGGTTGGGTTAATATGTTGGATATTAATAATCTGATTGCCGCAGAAGGTACAGAAGAAGTTGTAGATGCGGAAATTGAAAAGTTTAAGAAAAAACAGATAATCGTTTTTAAGGGCGGTTATACCGGTATTAATCCTGATGATGAAAATGACACGATTAACTTAAATAAAGGCTATATCGAAAATAAAAATGCATCTGCACCGTCATTTCATTACATTCTTAAGGATATTGTCAATATTAAAGAATAAAATTTATTTATTTTGTACTTGACATTTGAAAATAAAGTTTTATACTATACGGTAAAGTGTTCCGAAGATGGAACGGATATAATGATTGAATACAATAATATTTTTTAAGAAGCAAAGGCGCTTCGAGTTATAGACTCGAAGCGCCTTTTTGTCGCACATGCGGACATTCCGGAAAATAGGAGGAGTATCATGAACAAAGAATTAGAACAGTTAAGAGAAAATGGTTTGTATGACCGACAATTTGAACATGACAACTGCGGTATCGGTGCAGTTATTCAGATTGACGGAAAGAAGAGCCACCAGTTGGTTGCTGACGCATTGAGCATTGTTGAAAATCTCGAACACAGAGCCGGTAAAGATGCCGAAGGTAAGACCGGTGACGGTGTGGGTATTCTTACACAGATTCCTCACAAGTTCTTTGTTCGTAAGATGAAGGAACAGGGAGTAACTCTTCCGGGAGAGAGAGGATACGGTGTGGGAATGTTCTTCTTCCCACAGAATGATCTTGAGAATCGTCAGGCTAAGAAGATGTTTGAGACAATCGTTGAGAAAGAAGGTCTTAATATTCTTGGTTGGAGAAAGGTAGATATCAAACCGGAGGTGCTTGGAAGCAAAGCTCTTTCGTGCATGCCGGTTATTATGCAGGTGTTTATTGAAAGACCTAATAAATATGCTACTGACCTTGACTTTGACAGAAAACTTTACGTTATAAGAAGAGAGTTTGAGCAGAGTAATGTCAATACATATGTGCCTTCATTATCATGCAGAACAATAGTATATAAGGGAATGTTTTTGGTTGGTCAGCTTCGTACATTCTTCCTTGATTTAAAGGAGAATGATTTTGAGTCAGCCATTGCAATGGTTCATTCAAGATTCTCAACGAATACTAATCCAAGTTGGAATCGTGCTCATCCAAATCGTTTTATGGTACATAACGGTGAGATTAACACAATCAAAGGTAATGCCGATAAGATGCTTGCACGTGAGGAGACAATGCATACTACTGTACTTTCAGAGGATGATATGACTAAGGTTCTTCCTGTTATTTCTTCAAGCGGTTCAGATTCTGCAATGCTTGATAACACATTGGAGTTCCTTGTTATGAGTGGTATGGAATTACCTCTTGCAGCAATGATTGCTATTCCTGAACCTTGGGCACATAATGATACCCTTACACAGGAGGAGAGAGACTTCTATCAGTATTATGCAACAATGATGGAGCCATGGGATGGCCCTGCTTCAATTCTTTTCTCTGATGGTGATATCATGGGTGCAATCCTCGATAGAAACGGTCTTCGTCCTTCAAGATACTACGTTATGGACGATGGAAGACTTATTCTTTCGTCAGAGGTTGGTGTTCTTCCTCTTGATGAGCAGCATGTTGTTAAGAAAGAGAGACTTCATCCTGGAAAAATGCTTCTTGTAGATACAATACAGAACAAGATTTATTCGGATGAGGAGATAAAAGAGAAATATGCACACAAGGAGCCTTACGGAGAGTGGCTTGACAGCAACTTGTTAAAACTTAAGGATATCAAGATTCCTAATGCAAAGATTCCTGAATACACAAGTGAGGAAAGAACACGTCTTCAAAAGGCATTTGGCTATACCTACGAGAATTATCATGAGGGAATTCTTAATATGGCATTAAACGGTATTGAGCAGATTGGTGCTATGGGTGTTGATACTCCGATAGCTGCATTATCTTCTGAGTACCACCCGCTTTTCTACTATTTTAAACAGTTGTTTGCACAGGTTACAAATCCACCGATTGATGCAGAACGTGAGAAGATTGTAACTTCAAGAACTGTATATCTTGGAAAGAACGGTAATTTATTAGAGGAAAAACCTGAGAACTGTCATGTGTTGACAATTCATAATCCAATACTTACAGACCTTGATCTTTTAAAGATTGAGAACTTAAATCATGAAGGGTTTAAGGTTGCAAAGGTATCAATACTTTATTACAAGTCAACCCCGATGAAGCGTGTTATAGATCATTTATTTGTTGAAGTTGATAAGGCATACAGAGAGGGGGCGAATATTCTTATTCTTTCCGATAGAGGAGTGGACGAGAACCATGTTGCTATTCCTTCACTCTTGGCGGTGGCAGCGGTACACAGACATCTTGTACAGACAAAGAAATGTACAGCAATGTCACTTATACTTGAATCAGGAGAGCCAAGAGAGGTTCATCATTTTGCAACATTGCTTGGTTTTGGTGCTTCTGCGGTTAACCCGTATCTTGCACATTCAACAATCAAGGAACTTGTAGATAGTGACCTTCTTGATAAGGATTATTACGCAGCAGTAGACGACTATGACAGTGCAATTCTTCAGGGAATAGTTAAGATTGCTTCTAAAATGGGTATTTCAACTATTCAGTCTTATCAGGGTAGTAAGATATTTGAGGCAATCGGTATTTCAAAAGAGGTTGTTGATGAGTACTTTACAGGAACGGTTAGTCGTGTCGGTGGTGTTACTTTAGAGGATATTGCGGATGCTGTTGATAAGCAACACAGTCGTGCTTTTGATCCACTTGGACTTTCTGCAGATATGGAGCTTACTGCAGTTGGACGTCATAAAGCAAGAAGTCAGGGTGAGAATCACAGATATAATCCGCAGACAATACATATGCTTCAGCTTGCAACAAGAGAAGGTAACTATGATAAGTTCACCGAATATACCAAGATGGTTGATGCGGAAAAGACAGGATACCTTAGAAGCCTTATGGACTTTAATTATCCTGCGAACGGCGTACCTATTGAGGAAGTTGAGAGCGAAGAGGAAATCGTTAAGAGATTTAAGACAGGAGCTATGTCTTATGGTTCTATTTCGGAAGAGGCACATGAAACACTTGCTATTGCGATGAATCATTTACATGGTAAGTCAAACAGTGGTGAAGGTGGAGAGAGTGATGAAAGAATTGCTTCCGCAGGAACCAAACACGACAGAAGCTCAGCAATTAAGCAGGTTGCCAGCGGACGTTTTGGTGTAACTAGTAAGTATCTGGTTAGCGCACAGGAAATACAGATTAAAATGGCACAGGGTGCAAAGCCGGGTGAAGGTGGACATCTTCCGGGAAAGAAGGTTTATCCATGGGTTGCAAAGACAAGACATTCAACACCGGGTGTAAGCCTTATATCACCACCGCCTCATCATGATATTTATTCGATAGAGGATCTTGCACAGCTTATATATGATTTGAAAAATGCTAATAAAAATGCGCGTATTTCCGTAAAACTTGTTTCGGAAGCAGGTGTAGGAACGGTAGCTGCCGGTGTTGCAAAGGCAGGTGCACAGGTAATCCTTGTGTCAGGTTATGATGGAGGAACAGGAGCAGCACCTTTAAGTTCAATCCACAATGCAGGACTTCCTTGGGAGCTCGGTCTTGCAGAGACACATCAGACACTTCTTTCAAACGGACTTAGAAATCAGGTTGTAATTGAAACTGACGGCAAGCTTATGAGTGGTAGAGATGTTGCAATAGCAGCACTTCTTGGTGCAGAGGAGTTCGGTTTTGCTACTGCACCGCTAGTAACTCTTGGTTGTGTAATGATGAGAGTTTGTAACAAGGATACTTGTCCTGTTGGTATTGCAACTCAGAATCCGGAACTTAGAAAACGCTTTGCAGGAAAGCCTGAATACGTTGAGAACTTCATGATATTTGTCGCAAGACAGCTTCGTGAGTACATGGCACGTCTTGGTGTGAGAAGTATAGATGAGATGGTTGGTCGTACAGACTTGTTAAAGGTTAAGGAAGGACTTAATGATGCACAGGCAAAAATTGACCTTAGTCAGATTCTTGTTGATGTATCTGATATTGATAGAAGTCTTCAGACATTCCATCCAGAACTTGCATATGACTTCAAACTTGAAAATACAAAGGACGAGCAGGTATTGCTTAAGAATAAGAGTGTACTTGAAGCAATCAAGAAGGGTAAGGAAAGCAGCCTTGATATTGAACTTACCAATATCGATAGAACCTTCGGAACTTTGCTTGGTGCAGAGATTACAAGAAACAATCCGGAAGGTCTTGATGAGGATACGATTACAGTTAATTGTAAGGGTTCAGGTGGACAGAGTTTTGGAGCATTTATTCCGAAAGGACTTACCATTAAGTTGTCAGGAGACAGTAACGACTACTTTGGTAAAGGTTTATCCGGAGGAAAGCTTATTGTTCATGCACCTAAAGAAGCAAAGTACAATCCGGAAGAAAATATTATCATCGGTAATGTTGCTCTTTACGGCGCAACTTCAGGTGAAGCGTATATTGCAGGTATGGCAGGTGAACGTTTCTGTATCCGTAATTCCGGTGTAACAGCTGTTGTTGAAGGTGTCGGAGAGCACGGTTGTGAGTACATGACAGGTGGTCATGCAGTAATACTGGGTTCTACAGGTAAGAACTTTGCTGCCGGTATGAGTGGCGGTGTTGCTTACGTACTTGATGAGGAGAATAATCTGTACAAGAATCTTAATAAGCAGCTTGTAGGAATGGAAAAAGTTGAACTTAAGAATGACAAGGAAGAACTTAGAAAGATAATAGAGAACCATGTAAAATATACAGGTTCTAAGAAGGGTCAGAAAATCCTTGATAATTTTGATGAGTATATCGGTAAGTTCAAGAAGATAATACCTACAGATTATAAAGAAATGTTAAGACTTACAGCGCGTAACGAAGAGCAGGGTATGGATAGAGAGCAGGCACAGATTGAAGCATTCACGGAACTCGTTGGATAAATTGCTGTTTAATGCACTTTTATTCTTAACGGACGCGTATAGATTATCAGATGTATGCATATCCTGTGTCAGAATGTCCGGTGCTAAGAGGTTGTAGGTATGCCGACAACACTTTCTTATAATACGCGACCGGCTATCAATTCGCCATCGTGGCTCAATGATGCCTTGCTCGCCATCCATGGCTCGCATCGCTATGTTAATCACGGCATACCAACAACCTCTAAACACCTACCATATTCCACAGGATATTGCACACACAGATAATCTCACGC
This sequence comes from Lachnospiraceae bacterium, assembly GCA_015057325.1. GTDB lineage: Bacteria > Bacillota > Clostridia > Lachnospirales > Lachnospiraceae > CAG-590. Next base: position 49,955 of record SVEQ01000014.1, read on the forward strand.
TGTTTCGTTATGTACGAAAGTGCATCAAATCAGCCAACACGTAACGTTCGCGATGATGCGAGCCGTTTACGGCGAGTCGCGTGCGTCAGCTGTTTGGGTACATTTTGAATTAACAGACAGCATACTTGGTTTTAATGTATTATGATTCATGTTTGACATTTGGTAGGATATTAGAGTTACTTGGTATTACGATGAATATACAGTGGCTGCCGAACATGGATGTTCGGCATGTTCCTTTGAGACAGGATGTCGAATAGGAACAGTGCCGCGTAATATAAGAAAACTTTTCCGTAATACCTAGAAACTCTTATATCCGAACAATCAGGCATACATGAACATAATACATTTAAAAATAAGTATGCGTCCGTTTTAAAATGTAACTAAACAGCAATTTACAAGATTCGTCGCACATGTCGATTGACATGACAGCACATATTAACCGCAACCGGAAGTCCGGCAATATGTGTTGGATATGTTTCGATGTTAACAGCAAGAGCCGTTGTTCTTCCACCAAGTCCTCCGGGACCGATTCCCAAAGAATTAATCTTTGCAAGCATTTCTTCCTCTATTTCTTTGATATGAGGAAGTTCTGAATGCTCATTAAGGTTACGTGTAAGTGCTTTTTTGGCCAATATAGCGGCTTTCTCAAAATCGCCACCGATTCCAACACCTACCACTACCGGCGGACATGCATTAGGTCCTGCCTCACGAACGGTATTAAGAATTGCTTCCTTAACACCATCCACTCCATCCGCAGGTTTTAACATGAATAATCTGCTCATGTTCTCTGAACCAAAACCTTTAGGAGCAATAAGTATTTCTAACTTATCTCCGGGTACAATATCGTAGTGAATTATAGCAGGTGTATTATCCTTGGTATTCTCTCTAAGCAAAGGATCACCGACAACCGACTTACGCAAATAGCCTTCTGTATAACCCTGTCTTACACCTTCATTTATAGCATCTGTAAGATTGGCTCCTTCTATATGAAGATCCTGTCCAATCTTAACAAAGAACACAGCCATTCCGGTATCCTGACAAATAGGAATTCCCTCCTTATCGGCAATGTCCATATTTTCACATAACTGTGAAAGAATCTTGCGTCCAAGCTCACCTTCCTCTTCCTGTGCTCCTTTTTCAATTGCACCCTTAACATCATCCGAAAGACGAAGGTTAGCTTCTATACACATTTGTTTTACGTTATCTGTTATTATGTCTGTATGAATTGTTCTCATATAACTTTTTCCCAATCACTGATTATTTCTAAGCATTGATCGACATCGATATCATCACATGCGGATTTTAGTTTCTTAGGATATCCATTTTGGTTGTCAGGATAACTGTATTTGTCAAGTTCATTACAAACACCTTCCGCTGTATCCATATCAAGATCATCAAGTGCCTCTTTAATTTTTGTAAACAAATCTATCAACACATCTTTACTGATAGGCGGTTTGTTACCTGCATCTTCCTTTGCTTCCTCAAAATAAGGTGCAAAAATAGGCTCGTATGACAAATATTTTTCGAGTGCCTTTTCAGTATTTGCTTTGATAAAATCTATTCTGTTTTCTTTTCCTGCCATCTCAAGATCGAGTGCCATTGCTGATAATTCCAATGCACCAATCTGTTTTGATGAACTCTTAAGTGCATGAACCTCTATTGTATATGCAGGCCAATCCTCTTCGGCATAATACTTTCTAATCGTTTCTGTCTTTGACTTGATAACTCGATAGTATTCTTTAAGTACGCTCCAGAAGAGTTTCTCAGAACCGAGAAGTCTGATTGCACCTTCAATATCAAGATCATCAATTTCCAATGTTTCCTTCTCAGTATTTTCCTCAATGAGTTCTTCAGGATCTCTTCTCTCCTCCAAACGTTCCTTACGTTCTTCCTCTGACATCATAACTATCTTGTCTTTTGGAAGCCACTGTTTAACTTTAGTAAGAAGAGTTCTAACCTCTATCGGTTTAGCAATAAAGTCATTAAGACCTGCTTCGAGGAACATTTCTCTTGCATTACCTACTGCGTTGGCAGTAAGAGCAATTATAGGAACATCCTTGTATCCCTCTCTTAATTCTCTTATCTTCTGTGTTGCCTCAATTCCATCCATCTCCGGCATCATATGATCCATGAAGATAAGATCGTAACGACGCTCTAATGTCTTCTTTAATGCTTCTTTTCCGCTGTTAGCTGTAGCCGTCTTAATCTTAAGAGGCTCAAGAAGTCCTTCAGCAACCGTAAGGTTAACCGCATTGTCATCAACAATGAGTGCCCATGCTTCAGGTGCTGTATAATCGATATCGTCATCCTCATTATGACTTCCGGCAAATGATATCTTCTCACGATTGTATATCATAGAAAGATTCATTGCAGAAAGAGGCTTCTTAACTATAAGCATGTTAGAAAGCGAAGGTCTTGCCTCTGCGATGAAGTCCGTAACAAGAACGGCAATTATTTCCGGATGCTCTCTAATGAATTTCTTACGCTTAAATGTAAGCTTTTCTTTTTCTATGAAGAAGAATAATGTAGCATCAATATTCTTATTCTTAATTGCTGTGTATAATTCATCAAGGTCCATATCTTTTGGAAGATTAACAACCTTAACTCCAAGCTTGGCTGAGTCTCTGGCAAAACTTTCTGCAAGAAGCTTGTTGGAGAACATACTGATTGCAATAGATTTTTTAGGTTCTTTGACAACCATTGCTGCATCAGCATCGACAATTATCTGTGGTATCTCAAATGAGAAACAAGAACCCTTCTCATATTCACTCTCTACATGAAGTGAACCATTCATAAGCTTAAGAAGGTTTTGGCATATAGCAAGTCCAAGTCCTGTTCCTTCAACTTCACGATTTCTCGTACTGTCAACCTGCTGGAAGGATTCGAAAATCTTCTGCATATCTTCCTTCTTAATTCCGATACCTGTATCTTTAACAGCTACCTTCAAAATACCCATAGAGTTCTCTTGGCGTTCAAAATCAACAATTATCTTGATTGATCCTGTCTTAGTGAACTTAACTGCATTATTAGTAAGGTTGATAAGTATCTGTCTTATACGAATATTATCACCAAACAACATTGCAGGAAGATCAGGTGTTATATCAAGATCAAGTTCAACATCCTTATCGACAAGTCTTGTCATTGCGATATTAGACACATCATTAAACATTGACATTGAATCGTATTCTATTGGTATGATATCCATTTTTCCAGACTCGATTTTTGAAAAATCAAGAATATCATTAATGATTGCAAGCAATGCTCTTCCGGATGATTTGATCTGAATAATATAATCTCTTGCAGTGTTAGGAATATCCTCACGAAGTGCCATCTCCGCCATACCGATAACCGCGTTCATAGGTGTACGAATCTCGTGACTCATGTTAGCAAGGAAATCTGTTTTCATCTTAGCTGCACGAGCAATTTCCTCACTTGCAAGGAGTGTTTTATTCTTTCCTTCAGCAATATCCGAGAAAATCTTTGAAAATGTTTCAAGGAACTGAATTGCCATATCAACCTGCTGCTTATCAACAACTTTAATTTTCTTAATTTCTTTAAAATATTCGTCGGGATTAACTCCTATTTCATTGGCAATTTTCCTAACTTCTTCCTCGTCAGGCTCTTTTGTCAGAACCTGTCCGCCATGAAAACATCCGATTATTTCATTATTCACAATAATCGGTGCAGCATAACCTGAAAGACCTGCAAAGCATACATTTGAAATAGATACTCCTTTTTCATATGAGGTTTTGGCACTTTCTTTGTGACACTCTGTACATTTTGTGCATCCTATATCGGATTTCTGTGTACACGCGCAGAAATCATTGAAGTTAGAGGGCTTTGTAATCAAATTACCATCCGCATCAGTAATAAGTGCCGCCATTCCAACAAGATTAGAAAAAGCATCTTGTATTTCCTGTAATATATTCAGTTCTATAAGATCCGTAATTTTATAATTATTCATATAGCGCACCCCGTTAAGTAAAGATGTGTTTATCCAATCAATTGATTAATCTTATCAAGTAAACTGGCTCTATCTATGGGTTTTAACAGATATCCCTGAGGCTGAAGCTTTGCTACCTCCATAATTCTTTCTCTGTCATTTATTCCTGTAAGGAATACAATAGGTACACCTTCCTTACCTTCCATTGACCTTATATTTTTAAATACTACAGGGCCATTCTCAAGTGGCATTTCATAATCAAGAAGAATAAGATCTGTATCCTTCTTTTCAAGGAACTTGTATGCCATCATACCACCTTTGGCAATTGCTACATCATATTTGTGATGTAAATGTTCCTTGATAAGTTTGAGCATCATCGGATCATCATCTATTACGAGGATATGTTTTTTACGATTGGCTTCTTCTTCTGCTAAACGCATTCTTTCAGCACGCTCTTCTGCGCGTTTGGCATCTTCCATATAGTTATCAATCTGTTTCTTAATCATCTCTGTTGTAAGAGGTTTCTTAAGAACAAGGTCTGCAGGAACTTCTGATTTCTCCTGGAATTCATCACAATCTTCTGCCGCACCAACAATAACAAATGTTGAAGTATGTCCCAATCTCTTACGTACTTCATTAACCGTCATCATCTCATCTTGAGTTTCATTGTAAAGACAATATATTACAATATCAGGGCTTGTAAGCTCTATATGTCTTTTCAAATCTTCAAATCTTGTTGATGAAGTTATAAGTTCATAACTCTCCCATAAAAAGTTGAAGAATGTGTCAATAATTGGAACATTTTTACCTGTTAATAACACTCTGTATGCCATATAAACCCCTCCTAAAAATATTATTTATTATTCGTTACCTTCTTCTTTTTTTTCTTCCTTTGCCTGTTCCTCTTCGAACTGTGCAATTGAATCTTCAGGTGATTTATCTCTTACTTTGGCTATTGAAGCGACAAGAATATCCTTTGCCTCATCCATTCTCATCATCTTAACGCCGGAAGTAATTCTTCCAAGTTGTGATATTGAACTACACTCCATTCTTATAACTGTTCCGTCTGAAGAAATGAGCATAATCTCGTTATCGTCATTAACTGCTTTCATACCTACAACGTTACCTGTCTTGGAATTAATCTTGTAACATTTAACACCCTTACCGCCACGTCTTTGTGGTGTGAACTCTTCCATATCAGTTCTCTTACCAAGGCCTTTTTCGGAAACGATAAGTAAGTCTGTACCCTGAGTATCCAACTGCATTCCGATAACTTCATCACCCGGTGTTAAGTTCATACCGATAACACCCATTGAAGTTCTTCCTGTACTTCTTACGTCAGTCTCGTTAAATCTGATACACATACCAAGTTTTGTTACTAAGAATATATCCTTGCTGTTATCAGTTATCTTAACCTGAATAAGCTCGTCTCCGTCTTTAAGAGTAATAGCTGCAAGTCCTGTCTTTCTGACGTTAGAATACTCTGAAAGCTTTGTTTTCTTAACAATACCGTTCTTTGTTGCCATGAACAGATATTTATCTTCATCGTAATTCTTAATTGCAACGGCAGCCGTTATCTGCTCTCCCGGATTAAGCTGTAAGAGGTTAACTATTGCCGTTCCTCTCGAAGTTCTTGAAGATTCAGGTATCTCATATGCTTTCATACGATATACTTTACCGCTGTTAGTAAAGAATAATATGAAATGATGAGTTGTCGTCATAAAGAGTGTCTCAATGAAATCATCTTCAATTGTAGACATTCCCTTAACGCCCTTACCACCTCTGTGCTGTGAACGGAAGTTATCAACTGTCATACGCTTGATATATCCAAGCTTTGTCATTGTGATAACAGTGTTCTCCTTCTTAATGAGGTCTTCAATTGTAATATCATCATCATCAAATCCAATTGTAGTTCTTCTGTCATCGCCGTATTTGGTGGCAATTATAAGAATCTCTTCCTTGATAACTGTAAGAAGCTTCTTCTCGTCTGCAAGAATTGCCTTTAATTCCGCAATTCTTTCCATAAGTTCTCTGTACTCATTTTCAAGTTTTTCTCTTTCCAAACCTGTAAGAGCACGGAGTCTCATATCAACGATTGCCTGTGCCTGAGCATCTGAAAGCTTGAATTCCTTCATCAAACCTTCTTTAGCTTCACCGACATTCTTAGAACCTCTTATTATCTCAATAACTCTATCAATATTATCAAGAGCTACAAGTAATCCCTCTAAAATGTGAGCACGCTCTTCAGCTTTGTTAAGCTCAAACTTAGTTCTTCTTGTAACAACTTCCTTCTGATGCTCAAGGTAATACTTAAGCATATCCAAAAGATTAAGAACCTTAGGCTCACCATTTACAAGTGAAAGCATTATTACACCAAAACTATCCTGTAACTGTGTATGTTTATATAACTGGTTAAGAATTACATTAGCGTTAGTATCTCGCTTAAGCTCGATAACTATTCTCATACCTTCTCTTGATGACTCATCACGAAGTTCTGTAATTCCTTCTACTTTCTTCTCTTTAACAAGGTCTGCAATGTTCTCAATAAGTCTTGCCTTATTAACCATATAAGGAAGCTCTGTTACGATTATTCTCTGTTTGCCGTTAGGCATAGGCTCGATATTGGTAACGGAACGAATCTTAATCTTACCGCGTCCTGTACGATATGCATCTTCAATACCCTGACGACCAAGAATTGTAGCACCTGTCGGGAAGTCCGGACCCTTGACAATTTCAAGCAATTCATCGATTTCAGTTTCTCTGTCTTCCTGAACATGATTATCAATAATCTTAACTACTGCATTAATTACTTCACGAAGGTTATGAGGAGGTATATTAGTTGCCATACCTACGGCGATACCACCTGTACCGTTAACCAAAAGGTTAGGATAACGTGAAGGAAGTACTACAGGCTCCTTCTCTGTCTCATCAAAGTTAGGTGCAAAATCAACAGTATCCTTGTTGATATCTGCAATCATTTCCATTGAAATCTTTGAAAGTCTTGCCTCAGTGTATCGCATAGCAGCAGCGCTATCACCATCGACAGAACCAAAGTTTCCATGTCCGTCAACTAACGGATATCTTGTATTCCAATCCTGTGCAAGCTTAACCAATGCGTCATAGATAGATGTATCACCGTGTGGATGGTATTTACCCATTGTATCACCGACGATACGCGCACATTTACGATGTGGCTTATCAGGACCGTTATTAAGCTCTATCATAGAGTAAAGAATTCTTCTTTGAACCGGTTTCAAACCGTCTCTTATATCAGGCAAAGCACGTGAGGTAATTACACTCATGGCATAGTCGATATAATAACTTTCCATGGTTTTCTTAAGGTCAACCTCATTTACTTTATCAAAAATATTGTCTTCCATTACTATCTCCTTTTATGTTGTGCTCTAATAATGACATTAATTATATATCAAGGTTCTTAACGAACTTGGCATTTTCTTCGATAAACTCACGTCTTGGTTCTACCTTATCACCCATAAGTGTGTTAAATACAAGGTCAACCTCAGACTCATTATCATCTTCTATTCCAACTCGAAGAAGTATTCTCTTTTCAGGATCCATTGTTGTTTCCCAAAGCTGCTCTGCGTCCATCTCACCAAGACCTTTGTATCGCTGAATCTTGTTGTTCTGGTCACGTCCTACTTCTTTAAGTATTGAATCAAGTTCCTCGTCACTATATGCATACCATGTCTTCTTATTCTTCTCTAACTTATAAAGAGGCGGCTGTGCAAGATATACATGTCCTTCTCTTATAAGATCCGGCATAAAACGATAGAAAAATGTTAACATCAATGTGGCAATATGAGCACCATCAACGTCGGCATCAGTCATGATAATGATTTTGTGATAACGAAGCTTTGAAATATCAAAGTTTTCATGGATACCTGTACCGAAAGCGGTTATCATTGCCTGAATTTCTTTGTTACCAAGTATTTTGTCTATTCTTGCTTTCTCTACGTTAAGAATCTTACCACGAAGTGGAAGAATAGCCTGTGTTGCACGGGAACGTGCTGTCTTTGCCGAACCACCCGCTGAATCTCCCTCAACGATGTAGATTTCGCAATTTTCAGGATTCTTATCTGAACAGTCTGCAAGCTTACCGGGAAGTGCCATTGAATCTGAAAGTGTTGATTTTCTGGCAACATCTCTTGCCTTTCTTGCTGCAATTCTTGCTCTTTGTGCTGAAATTGCTTTATTAACTATAATCTTTGCAATTTTAGGATTAAGCTCAAGGAAAATTGTAAGCTGTTCATTAACAACATTATCAACAGCTGTTCTTGCCTCTGAGTTACCAAGCTTAATCTTAGTCTGACTCTCAAACTGTGGATCTGCAACCTTGATACTTACTATTGCTGCAAGTCCTTCTCTAAGATCATCACCGGATAAGTTGTCCTCATTATCCTTAAGCATTTTGTTATTTCTGGCATAATCGTTAAATACCTTGGTAATAGCTGAACGGAAACCTGTAAGATGTGTACCACCCTCAACCGTACCGATGTTATTAACGAAAGTATATACTGACTCACTGTAAGAGCTGTTGTGCTGCATTGCTACTTCAACTACAACTCCGTCTTTCTCTCCCTCACAATAAATGATCTTATCATACAAAGGATCTTTGTGACGGTTAATATACTCAACAAACTCCTTGATACCACCTTCATAATGGAACTCTCTTTCCTTCTCACGTCCGGCACGCTTATCACTTAAAGTAATCTTAAGTCCTTTTGTAAGGAATGCCATCTCACGAAGTCTTGTACGAAGAGTATCAAAATCAAAGTTAAGTGTCTCAAAAATTGTATCATCAGGCATAAATGTTACTTTTGTGCCTCTTTTTCTTGTATTACCAATCACCTCTAACGGATGAATAATTTTACCTTTTTCATAACGCTGGCTGTGAATCTTACCATCACGATATATCTCAACCTCTAACCATTCAGAAAGAGCATTAACTACGGAAGCACCTACACCATGAAGTCCACCGGCAACCTTGTATCCTCCACCACCGAACTTTCCTCCCGCATGAAGCATTGTAAATACTACGTCAACAGCAGGAATACCTGCTTTTTCCTGAATACCTGTTGGAATACCACGTCCATTATCAATTACTGTAACGGAACCGTCTTTGTTAATTGTTACAAGTATTTCATTACAATATCCTGCTAATGCCTCATCAACAGCATTATCAACAATCTCATATACAAGGTGGTGCAATCCTTTTTCTGAAGTTGTACCTATGTACATACCCGGTCTTTTTCTAACTGCCTCTAATCCTTCAAGAATCTGAATCTGGTCAGCACCATATTCCTGTTCTACCTTGTTACCCATTTCTTTCCTCCTATTATTTATCTATATATTATTATAATAGATTATTTAATTATCTATATTCATCTCATTAATTGTGCCGTTAACAACCTCATAAATCTTATCAATAGTAAGTCTTGACTTGATAAAATCATCATAACCTGTACAAGTAATGATAGTTTGAATATCCTTAATACTTTCAAGAAGGTAATTCCTTCTGTTAGAATCTAACTCACTCATAACATCATCAAGTAATAATATAGGATTGTCATGAATGATGGATTTGACAAGTTCAATCTCTGCAAGTTTAAGTGATAAAGCCGCAGTTCTTTGCTGTCCCTGAGAACCAAAGGTTCTTACATCTATACCATTAACCAGAAAACAAATATCGTCTCTGTGTGGTCCTGTCTGAGTTGATTGATACTTAATATCAGTATCTCTCTTTTTTCTCATCACTTTTTCATAATCCTTAAATGATACATTGGTTTCATAGGTTATCTCTATTGATTCCCTTCCACCTGTCAAATGATTATGAATTACCTTAACTATATCATTTAACTTATCTATAAATGCCTGTCTTTCCTCAATAATTGCCTTGCCATATTGAATAAGATAAGCATCCCAAACATCAAGCATATCCTTCTTGCTCTTATCAGCTGCAATTTGTTTTAACAGTGTATTCCTTTGATTAAGAGCTTTGTTGTAATTAACATAGTTATAATAATAAATCTTATTAAGCTGGCATAATTCGAGATTCATAAACCTTCTTCTCTGTCCGGGCCCATTCTTGATTATAGAAAGGTCTTCCGGTGAAAAGAATATAATATTGATAAGACCAAACAATTCACCACTTTTTTTGATGCTAAGTCCATCAATTGCAACACCTTTATTCTTATTCTTTCTAAGGTGCATATCTATCTTATGTCCAACATCATGCTTGCTTAATTGAACTCTTATATGAGCTTCGTTTTCAGAAAACATTATTATCTCTCTATCCTTGCTTCCACGATGAGACTTTGTGGTAGCTGCAAGATATAAGGCTTCAAGCACATTGGTTTTTCCTTGTGCATTATCACCGCAAAGAATAGTTATTCCTTTGTTAAATGATATATTAAGCTCATTGTAGTTCCTGTAATTATTTAATTCTAATGAATTAATATACATATAAAAACTTCCATTTAAAAATTACTTTATGACTTTGATCTTGTTATTATCATACTCAACAATCATTCCATCATAGAGCTTTCTTCTATATCTGCTCTCAACTTCTCCATCAACCTTAACCAAACCGTCATCTATGATTTCTTTTGCCATAGCACCTGACTCTGCAAGATTAAGTGCCTTAAGAAGCTGACTTAAATTAATAAACTCGTCTTTGTCTCTAATTTTGAACTCTTCCATAAAATTACTCCTAAGCAGCTATACTAACCGGAAGAATAAGATATATATAAGTATTATCTTTGTCTCTTATATAACATGGAGACTTAGGATTAATCATATAAATATCTACATTCTCATCATCAATTACACGAAGTGCATCCATTAAGAACTTAGGATTAAATCCAATCTTAATATCTTTTCCTTCTTTGTTAATTTCAATCTCCTCATTCATTGAACCAAATGAAGAATCTATCTTCATATAAATACTTGAGTTTTCAATATTCATAATAATAGGTTTCTTATCTGATTCCTTAATAAACAAAGAAGCTCTGTCAATACAACTCATAAACTCTTTCTTATTGACATTAAACTTTGTTTCATAATCATTGGTAAGCATCTGATCTATCTTATAAAACTCACCTTCTAATAATCTTGAAACAACCTTGGTATTATCAAACTCAAACAATATATGCTTGTCTGTTATAAATAAATCAATATTATCCTCTGCTCCACCATTAACAATCTTGGTTATTTCATTAAGTACCTTACCCGGAACAATAACCTTCATATTGTCATAGCTTTCCTTAAGAGATACCTTTCTGATTGAAATTCTGTGACCATCAAGAGAAACAACCTTAAGTTCGTTACCATTTACTTCGAATAACTCACCTGTCATTATCTTAGTATTCTCCTGATCTGATATAGAAAAGATTGTCTTTTGTATAACATCTCTTAATGTCATTTGAGATAAACTAATGGATTTGTCTTTTGATACCTCAGGAAGATAATTGAAATCATCACCTGAAGTAAATGGTATATAAAACTCTGATCTTTCACATTTGATGTGTGCTTGATTCTTTGAGTTTGTTTCTATTAATATCTCACTTTCAGGAAGTCTTCTTACTATATCATTTATCATCTTAGCATCAATTGCTATTTTTCCTGCTTCTGAAATATTACCTTCAATTATTGTTTCTATTCCAATCTCAATATCATTTGCTATTAATTTGATTTCACTAAGTGATGATTCAATTAATATACATTGAAGATTAGTCATGGCACTTTTTGAAGATACTGCCTTAGATACAATATTGATACCATTCATTAAAGATGATTTTGAACAACTTATTTTCACTTTTGTTCTCCTTTCAAAATATCCTCGTGGATAAAATCGTAATTATATAATTATTAATATTTAGTAGTAACAGTAGTAGTATGTGTTGATATGTTAATATAGGTCTTAAAGCCTTATATTATATGAAAAAAATGATGTTAATAAGTTTGTAATTATTTATCATTTTTGTTGTTAAGAAATTGTTAATTGTTGTGAGGATATTTTAAATGATGAAATATCATTTATAGTTAATTAACAATTAATCCACTTAACAAATAATGTAAATGTGTTAGTGTGTTGATAAAATGTTAAAGAAAATGTGGATAATTATTTGTTGCTTATTTTCTTTTCTATTTCATCAATAGTTATCTTCATATTAGTATCAGTTTCTATAAGATTAGTAATTCTATTAATACCGTTGATAACTGTTGAGTGGTCTTTGCCACCTACTGCATCACCAATCTGGTTAAGAGAATATCTGTCCAAATATTTTCTGCAAAGGAACATAACAATCTGTCTTGCAGTAGCAATTTCTTTGCTTCTTTTAGAAGAAATAATATCTTCATAAGTAATATTAGTATGATCTGATACTACTCTTATAAGAAGGTCAGGAGTTATTTCCTTAATAGAGTTTGTGGAAATAATATCCTTAAGAATATCTTCTGCTTTAGAAACTGTAAGTTCTTCCTGGTTACCTTCTAATCTGTTATAAATGCTGATTTTGTTGAAAGCTCCTTCAAGCTCTCTTATATTAGAAACAACATTCTTGGCAATATAATCAAGAATTTCATCAGGTATTTCTACATGATCCATTTCCTGTTTTCTCTTAAGAATAGCCATTCTTGTTTCATAATCAGGAGCATGAATATCAATAGGAACTCCCCATTCAAGTCTTGTTCTCATTCTTTCCTCTAATGTTTCAATCTCTTTTGGAGGTTTATCAGAGGAAATAATAATCTGCTTTGATGCATTATAAAGATCATTAAATGTATTAAAGAACTCAGTCTGTGTTGAATCCTTACCTATTACAAATTGTATATCATCAATTAATAAAACATCGAGATTACGATATTTGTCTCTAAGTTCTTCACTTTTATTTTTTCTAATAGATTCAATTACTTCATTAGTAAATGTTTCGCTTGTTACATATAATACTTTAAGATCAGGATTATGTGTAATTATGTGATGAGCTATAGCCTGCATAAGATGAGTCTTTCCAAGTCCGGCTCCACCGTATAAGAACAAAGGATTATATGCAGAAGATGGTTCTTCCGCTACAGCTACACATGCTGCATGAGCATGTCTGTTATTATCACCTATAACAAATGTATCAAATGTGTACTTAGGATTAAGGTTGCTTTTTTCAAGTTCCATTTGAACATGTCCGTCTATTTCTTCACCATTACTATTAATAGTAGAAATATCTTCACCTTCTACACAGAATAATATATTATAATGCTTTTCAAATGTTGCCTCTATAGATGATTCAAGATAGATGTTATACAATTTTTTCTCTATAAACTTAATACCGTCTCTACCAAGCTTCTTATCCATTTCAAGAATAATAGTATCATCATTAACTTCTTTAATGCTAAGTGCTCTTATCCATGTATTAATCATCATAGGTGAAACATCATATTCAACTTCAACAAGTTTGAGTATATTGTCCCATTGTTTGATAAGGCTTTCTTTCATATATGTAATATCCTTTCTGAAATAAGGTATATTTGAATGTAAAAGTATTTACAAATACACACACGCATACATATTCATAATACACTAAAAGTTTTATTTTATCAAGGAAAAATACTATATTAAAAGGTGATTTAGTGAATATATGTTCGAAAAAATTTGCAGGTTACCATAATAAATTTTAAGCAAATATTGATTATACGTTGAGAGGTTTTTTATGTGGATAACTTTAATCCATAAAATAGAACATGGAAATAAAAGAAAATGTGAATAAATAAACATCAAATTAGAAAGTTATCCACAAGTTATAAACATTTTGTGGATAAAATTATGTAAACAGCAAGAAAAATGTGTATGACTTTTTTTATCACCACAACATTTTGTGGTTGTTATAAAATATAGGAAAAAGTTAAATAATTGCTTGACTTACAAAGGGTTTTTTAATATAATGTCAAAGATGTTTTGCAAAAAAGGCAAAAGAACAGAAGGAGGTGTATTTGATTATGAAGATGACATTTCAGCCAAAGAAGAGACAGAGATCTAAAGTTCATGGTTTCAGAAAAAGAATGAGCACAGCTAACGGACGTAAGGTTTTGGCAGCAAGACGTGCTAAAGGAAGAAAGAGATTATCTGCTTAATTTTTGATTTGTATAATAATATAAGATATTTCTTTTAGGTCACATTATTGTGACCTATTTTTCCTTAAAGAACTAATAAGGTACAATAATATAATGAAACAATTTATTTCTTTAAAAAACAGTTTAGAATTTGGAAATGTATATAAACAGGGTATATCCTACGTTAATAAGTATCTTGTTATGTATATAACAGACAACAATCTGGAGATTAACAGACTTGGGATATCTGTTAGTAAGAAGGTGGGCAATTCAGTAGTTCGCCACAGAATCACCAGATTGATTAGAGAAGCCTATAGATTACATGTTAATGAACTGTCTACCGGTCATGACATAGTAATTGTGGCAAGGGTTAATTCTAAAGGTCATAGCTATTGGGATATTGAGAGTGCATTTCTACATTTAGCTAAACTGCATCACATCTTTTCAGAAGAGGCTTCCTCTTAATTTCCTAAATTGCTATTTAATGCACTTTTATTCTTAACGGACGCGTACAGATTATCAGATGTATGCATATCCTGTGTCTAATTAACTGTTATATACATTTTTAAACGGACGCATAACAAATTGTCGATATATTACATTCTGTGTGACGAGACATACGGACATAAGAGTTTCTAGGTATTACGGAACAGTTTTCTTATATTACGCGGCACTGTTCCAATT
>SVEQ01000004.1 GCA_015057325.1 Lachnospiraceae bacterium
CCTGCGTTGGAACTGCAATCATATGAGACGCATTAAAGACACATAAAGTTTCGTTTTAAAATGTAACTAAACAGCAAGATTGATAAGGAGGATAAGATGGAATTAGGAATAAAAGAAATCATGGATATAATTCCGCATCGTCAGCCGTTTCTTTTAATTGATAGAGTAACGGATATGGTGCCCGGACAAAGTATTAAAGGATATAAGAATCTTTCGTATAACGAGCCGTTCTTTGCAGGACACTTTCCTGCTGAACCTGTTATGCCGGGGGTTTTACAGATAGAAGCACTTGCACAGCTTGGTGCCGTATGTGTTTTGTCACTTGATGAGAACAAGGGGAAAACTGCTTATTTTGCAGGAATTAAAGAAGCAAAGTTTAAAACTAAAGTAGTTCCGGGTGACCGCTTGGATCTTGAGTGCGAGATTATCAAGGTTAAAGGTCCTGTCGGTGTCGGTGCAGTTAAGGCATCTGTTGATGGTAAGCTTGCCTGTAAAGCAGAGATATCATTTATGATTGGTTAATATGTTAATCGGGGAATGAATGTATTATGAGAAGATTTATTATAAGAAACAGACGTGCAATAACAGTAGTAACTGTTATCTTTATGATTGCGTTGTTTGCATACTTGATTTATAAGACAAAGCAGCTTGGATACGGACTTTATAAAAACAATACTTATCCGGGTTCTGCATTTGGAACTTCTGTCAAAACAACTATTTATGATAATGATATTAATAAAAGAGATGAAGCTTCAAAACTTGTAATTGAAGATTTGAGAGGACTTGATGAAAGAATATCTTATCGAGTTGAAGGATCCGAGATGGCTTTGCTTAACAAAAACTATGAAATTGATGGCTTGAATAAGGTTTCGCCTGATGTCGCTTCGTGGATTAACAGGGAAATAGAAATAAGCAAAGAAACAGACGGTGCATTTTCACCATGTATATTGCCGTTAACACAGTTGTGGGGAATAGAGGACGGTAATGAGGAAATTCCGGAAGCTTCATATATTGAAGATGCTTTACCGTTGGTTGATTCTTCAGGACTTGAAGTTGTGGATTCGTCTGTTGTTATTCATGAATTCGGAATGGGCCTTGATTTGGGTGCAGTAGGCAAGGGCGTTGCGGCAGATATTGTCAAGGAAGAACTTGATAAATGTGGAGTTTCAGGTGCAGTAGTTTCCATTGGTGGAACGGTACTTGTCTATGGAGATAAAGGTGATAATCGTCCGTGGCATATTGGAATAAGAGACCCAAGAGGTGGAATAGATGATGTTTTGGGTGTTCTTGATACAGAAGGAAATACTGTTATATCAACATCAGGTGATTATGAGCAGTATTTTGAAAAAGATGGCGTGAGATATCATCATATATTTGATCCAAGAACAGGATATCCTGCAAACAACGGTTTGATATCTGTTACAATAATAACACCTGATGGATTTCTTTCAGATGCGATGTCAACTGCCTGCTTTGTTATGGGGCTTAAGGATGGCTTGGCTTATGCAGAAAAAAAAGGCGTAAGTGCAATATTTGTTACAGAAGATAAAAAAGTATATACAACAAAAGACATTAATAAATCTTTTATCTTAAAGGCAAAGGGGTACAAACTTGAGAAGTGATGACTTTTTAAAGTGGAAAAAGGCGGATTTGTATATTATTGCGGCGTTGCTGTGTTTTGCAGCAATCGCCGTATTGTTGGTTAAAGGGCACAAAAACGGTGACTATATTATTGTTGAGTCGGAAGAGGGAAAACAGCAATATAGTCTAAATGAGGATAGAGAAATAATAATAGGTAGTGCCGAAGGTGGCCATAACAAGATTGTTATTTCTAATGGATATGTACATATGGAAGAGGCGGATTGTCCTAATCAGCTTTGCGTAAAACACAAACCCATAAGTCTTGATGGAGAGAGTATAGTGTGTCTTCCCAACAAGGTATATGTAACTGTTGTAAGTAAGAATAAAAAAGAAACGGATAATTAATATATATGAAAACAAAAACAATAACGCGACTTGGTATATTTTTATGTTTGGGACTTGTTTTGTCATATGTCGAAAGTCTCATTCCTGTTGTGGTTGCAATACCCGGTTTTAAGATTGGACTTTCTAATATTGTTACAATGTATGTGCTATATGTGTATGACAGTAAAAAAGCATTTGTAATAATGGCGCTTAGAGTAATACTTTCGGGCTTTCTTTTTTCAGGAATGAGTGCAATTTTATACGGTCTTGTGGGCGGGGTATTTTGTATCGTTGTAATGTCATTACTAAAAAAAACAAATCTTTTTTCTGTTATGGCAGTAAGTATGACCGGTGCGGTATTTCACAATTTCGGACAGCTGATGGCAGCATTTATTGTAATGAATAATGCCAAAATATTTATGTATTTTCCGGTGCTTGTTTTGACCGGAATTGTTACAGGTTTGCTTATTGGATATTTGAGCGGTTTTGTTATAAAAAGATTGGAAAACAGTAGTCTTTTTTCTTCAAAAGATGTATAATGGATAGTGGATTTTTAGGGAATTCTAACGCCTGGGATATGCGGCGTTAATAATATTTATGCGAGGTAACGATATGGGTTTATTATCATTTGTAGGGGGAATTCACCCTTACGACGGGAAGGAGCTTTCCAAGGATAAGAAGATAACAGAGTATCTGCCCAAGGGCGATTGTGTCTATCCTCTTTCACAACACATTGGTGCTCCGGCAACTCCGATTGTTAAGAAGGGAGACCGGGTGCTTGTGGGTCAGAAGATTGCGGAGGCTTCGGGTTTTGTTTCTGCCAATGTTCATTCCGGAGTATCGGGAACGGTTAAGACGATTGAACCGAGAATGACTGTGTCGGGAACGAAAGTTAATTCAATCATTATTGAGAATGACGGATTGTTTGAGGAGATGGATTTTTCTGCCAATGTCAAACCATTAGACCAGCTTTATCGGGAAGATGTTAAGGACATGATTAAGGAGGCCGGAATTGTCGGTATGGGTGGTGCCGGATTTCCTACACATGTTAAGTTGTCTCCAAAGAACGAAGATGCGATAGATACTATCATTGTAAATGGTGCCGAGTGTGAGCCGTATCTTACATCTGATTATAGACGTATGATAGAAACTCCGAATAAGATTGTTGCCGGACTTCAGATAGTAATAAATCTCTTTGACAATGCGAAGGGAATCATTGCAATTGAGGACAATAAGCAGGATGCAATCAAGGTTTTAACCGAACTTACCGAAGGTATGGATAATATTACAGTTAATGCTGTTAAGACAAAATACCCTCAGGGAGCTGAGCGTCAGTTAATTTTTGCCAATACAAAAAGAGAGATTAATTCTTCTATGCTTCCTGCAGATGCAGGTTGCATAGTTCACAATATCGATACGATAGTTGCTATATACAATGCTGTTGTTGAAGGTAGACCACTTTATGAAAGAATAGTTACCGTTACCGGTGATGCGGTTAATGAATGTGCTAATTACAGAGTAAGAATCGGTACCAATATACAGGAGTTGATTGATGCAGTAGGTGGATTTAACATCGAAGACCCGGCTAAGATTATTTCAGGTGGTCCTATGATGGGTAAGGCTTTGTTTACTCTTGATGCACCGATTGTCAAAGGCTCGTCAGCACTTCTTTGCTTTAGAGAAGATGTTGTTGCAGACCTTGAGCCTTCTAACTGTATACGTTGTGGAAGATGTGTGGATGTTTGCCCGGGACGTGTAATGCCTAATCATCTTGCGGATGCTGCGGAACATGGCGATATCGATGAGTTTTTAAAGTGTGACGGAATGGAATGTTGTGAGTGTGGATGTTGCTCATATGTATGTCCTGCCAAACGTCATTTAACTCAGATTATAGCAGGAACTAGAAAACAAGTACTTGCAAACAGGAAGAAGTAGGGGGTGTTATTTTGGATTACAGTATGAAGATTTCTTCTTCACCACATATCAGAGATAAGGAATCAACCACCAACATAATGGGACAGGTTATTGTTGCACTTATTCCTGCTGCGGTATTTGGTGTTTATAATTTTGGATTTAAAGCATTATTGTTATATCTTATAACTATTGCATGTTGCGTAGGCTTTGAGGCGGGTTTTGAAAAACTCACCAACAGGAAAATAACAATTAAGGATTTGTCAGCGGTTCTTACAGGACTTTTGCTTGCAATGAACTTACCGCCTGACGTTCCTTTTTGGATTCCGATACTTGGAAGTTTTTTTGCAATAATTGTTGTTAAACAACTTTTTGGAGGACTCGGTCAGAACTTTATGAATCCTGCACTTGGAGCAAGATGCTTCCTGCTTATATCATTTACGGGAACAATGACAAGTTTTTCTTATGATGCTATTACAACTGCAACACCTCTTGCAGATTTGAAGGCAGGTAAGGCGGTTGATGTTCTTTCAATGTTTTTGGGAACAACAGCAGGAACTATTGGAGAAACCTGTGCGCTTGCACTGATTATAGGTGGCGCGTTTCTTATTATAAGAGGAATTATCAGTATCCGAATTCCTTTAGCTTACATAGCAACATTTTCAGTGCTTATTCTTATATACGGATTCTTTAGCGGAAGAGGCTTCGATATAAGTTTCTTGCTTGCGCACCTTTGTGGTGGTGGTTTGATGCTTGGTGCATTCTTCATGGCAACGGATTATGTTACATCACCGATAACACCTGTGGGAAGAATTGTTTTTGGTGTGCTTCTCGGATTTTTGACATTTTTGTTTAGAATATTTGGAGGCTCGGCAGAAGGAGTGTCTTATGCCATAATTCTTGGCAACCTTCTTGTACCGCTTATTGAGAAGGTTACAGTTCCTGCTTCTTTTGGAAAGGGGGCTGTGAAACATGAATCTTGAGATTATTAAGAACACATTATCGCTTATGTTGATTACTCTCGTTGCAGGAGTGCTTTTGGGACTTGTATATGAAGTTACAAAAGATCCGATTGCAAATGAGAAACAGAAGGCAAAAGAAGAGGCGTATAAGTTAGTATTTGACGACGCGGCATCATTTGAAGATGAGGGCATTGATATAGCAGATGCCAATGTTGCTTTGAAAAATGAAAACTATGACGTGACAATTAACGAAGTGTTGAAAGTCAAAGATGCATCGGGTGCAGACGCCGGTTTTGTTTTGACGCTTACCGATCATGAGGGTTATGGCGGAGACATACAGTTTGCTATGGGTGTGAGAAATGACGGAACACTTAACGGCATTTCATTCCTTTCAATCGGCGAAACAGCGGGACTTGGCATGAAGGCAACCGGAGATGACTTTAAGAGTCAGTTTGCGGGTAAGAATGTTTCGAAGTTCTCATATACGAAATCAGGAGCAACATCCGATGACCAGATTGATGCATTGTCAGGTGCAACTATAACAACCAATGCAGTTACCAATGGTGTAAATGCAGGCTTATATTATATTAGTACTTTGAATTAGGGGGTGAGGATATGAGTAAATCATTAGATTGTATTAAAAGTGGCATAATTACTGAAAATCCCACCTTTGTACAGATGCTTGGTATGTGTCCGACTATGGCGGTAACAACTTCTGCAATTAACGGAATCGGAATGGGACTTACGACAACGGTTATTTTGATATTAAGTAATATGATGATATCAGCACTTCGTAAGTTTATACCGGATAAGGTTCGTATTCCTGCATATATTGTTGTTGTTGCCTCATTTGTTACAATAGTGCAGTTTTTGTTGGAAGGCTTTGTTCCTTCGTTATACGACAGTCTCGGTATATACATACCGCTTATTGTTGTTAACTGTATCATTTTAGGTCGTGCGGAAAGTTTTGCTTCGAAGAACAATATATGGCTTTCAATGATGGACGGAATCGGAATGGGGCTTGGATTTACAATAGGACTTACTTCTATCGGAATATTTCGTGAACTTTTAGGTAACGGTTCTGTATTTGGTTTTAACCTTATGCCGAGTAGTTATCAGCCTGTAACAATACTTATTCTTGCACCGGGAGCATTCTTTGTACTTGCAGGTCTCGTTGCAGTTCAGAATAAGGTTCGTTTGACTAAGGCCAAGAAGGCAGGAAGCGAGATTAGTGTGTGTGAGCGAACAGATGGGTGTGCATCATGTACGAATGCGTTGTGCTCAGGTAAAGCCTACACGTTAGAAAGTGTTATGGAAGATAAAAAGGCTACTAAGGAAGAAAAGAAGGCGTCAGAAGAGAAGAAAGCTTCTGATGATAAGAAGGAGGTGGAGTAAATGAATCTGTTTTTGATAGCTGTTTCAGCAGCACTTGTTAATAATGTCGTATTAAGTCAGTTTCTTGGACTCTGCCCGTTTATTGGTGTATCCAAAAAGGTTGATACAGCAGCAGGTATGGGCGGTGCTGTTATATTTGTTATAACAATTGCATCTGCCGTTACTAATATCATTTATTCTCAGATACTTGTAAGATTTGATGTGACTTACTTGCAGACAATAGTGTTTATTCTCGTAATCGCTGCACTTGTTCAGTTTGTGGAAATGGTACTTAAGAAGTTAATGCCGCCACTTTATAAGGCACTTGGTGTGTATCTCCCTCTTATTACAACTAACTGTGCGGTTTTGGGAGTTGCTCTTTTGAATGTTCAGAAGTCGTATGGATTTGTTGCTTCCGTAATTAACGGTTTTGGTACAGCGCTTGGATTTACCGTTGCGATTGTAATAATGGCCGGTATCAGAGAGAAGATAGAGTATAACGATATTCCGGAATCATTTAAGGGAACACCGATTGTATTGCTTACAGCAGGTCTTATGGCTATGGCATTCTTTGGTTTTTCCGGACTAATCAAGTAAGGGGGAGAGGTTATGTTATCATCAATATTAATTGCAATGGCAATAGTTGGAGGAACCGGACTTGTTATCGGTATTCTTCTTGGAATTGCCGGTGAGAAGTTCAAGGTTGAAGTTGATGAACGTGAAAAGAAAGTAAGAGATGCTCTTCCCGGTAACAATTGCGGTGGCTGCGGATTTCCGGGTTGTGACGGGCTTGCGGCGGCTATTGCGGCAGGTGATGCTGCTGTTAATGCGTGTCCTGTTGGTGGCGACAAAGTGGCAGCTGCAATAGGAGAGATAATGGGAGTGTCCGTCGGCGATTCTGTTAAAATGACAGCATTTGTCAAATGTGCGGGAACTTGCGACAAAGCAAAAGAAAAATACGATTATGTGGGCCCTAGGGATTGTAAACTTGCTATGAATAATCCGGGCGGAGGCTCAAAAACATGTACATACGGATGTACAGGATTTGGTAACTGTAAGAATGTATGTCCTTTTGATGCCATTGATATTATTGACGGGGTTGCTTATGTTGACCCTGAGAAATGTAAAGCTTGTGGCAAGTGCGTTGCAGAGTGTCCGAAGCATTTAATAGAATTAATCCCTGCCGAGAACAGTTATAAGGTGAAATGTAATTCTAAGGATAAGGGCGTTGAGGTCAAGAAAGCATGTGATGCAGGTTGTATAGGTTGTGGTTTGTGCGCAAAGGCATGTCAGGTTGATGCAATAACCGTTGAGAACAATCTTGCTCATATAGACCAGGATAAATGTGTTAAATGTGGTGCATGCAAGGAGAAATGCCCGGTTAAGATTATACATAATTAAATAAAGAAATAATGGTAATGATTATTTCTCATATTATCTCGCTTGTCAGTTTGATGTGTTCATTCGCGAAATGGCTTCACGTACATGCAAGCATAAATTAAGCCGCTTTGCTTATTTTCCACTTCAACAATGTCGGAAGTACAATGGCTGTAACAGATGCCAGGGGAAACATTGTTGAGACATATAACTATACACCATATGGTGAATTGATAGACGGCGAGTATAGACAAGACGTTCCGTTCCTCTACAATGGACAATACGGTGTAACTACTGACAGTAATGGTCTCTATTACATGAGAGCACGTTACTACAACGTAGACATCAAACGTTTCATCAATCAGGATGTATTGTTAGGTGTATTAGAACGTGTAAGTAGTCTTAACAGATATGCATATGTAGAAGGCAATCCTGTAAGTTATCTTGATCCGTTTGGGTTGGAGAAGATAGCATATTATATGCAAATGCATGATGATTTGTCGCTCCTTTCAGCAATAATCGTATGGCTGCAGTTGTCATTATGGAGCGGGGTTTCTGCTTTCGTAGGAGACATATTATTTTTTCAAATTGGCAGATGATAGTGAATTTGACGTATTAATAAACAGTTTAATAGCAGGGATGGAAAAAATAATAGGTGATGGAGGCGTCGAGGGTTATTAATGGTATACAAGATGAATAGAATAACAGTTATTCAATTGATTATATATTTGTTATGGGGCATACTTATTCTTGCGATTATTAGTAGTGTTTTATACGAATCGTTGAAAATTAGTAAATATTTTATATCAATTTTGTGTATATGTTTTATTCCTATAATGATTTTGTTGTTATATAAAATGTGTTTTAAGCCGTTCTATATTCATTTTTGTCTGAAAAATATTAATGATATCGAAATTATAACTGCCGAAATTAATAAAGACGAAAGTCAAATATTAATACCTGTAAATAGAAGTGCGGAGTTATATAAAATATCAACAACGTATTTTGACAATGGAGAAATATATGTTTTCGAGGACATGTTTTTTTATAATGATCATTCATATGCAAAATGTATTAAAAGGATTTTTGAAAACGAAATATTACCACCAATAACAGTTTTTGTCGAAAAGAATAATAGAAGACGATACAAAATGAAAAGTTGCGAGTATATATCAGAATTGAAACAGTTATTTCCAGAATATTTCATGTGATGTATATATTAAAATATACACAAAAAGGCATATTCATACTCTCAGTATGACAAGCTAAGATGACAACCTTTGTATATGACTGCCGCAACAAACTTATACAGGCAGAAGATACAAAGTATACATATGATGCAGAGAATAACCGGATAGGTGTTGAGACAAGCGAGAAGAAGATTGATTATGCAATCAACACTCAGCCAGAGTTATCACAGGTTCTGCAAAGTACAGAAATAAAACTATCTGATAAAGATACAAAAACAACAGATAATGAGAATAATACATATTACTTCTACGGCAACGGACTGAATTCGCAGGATAATGGTAAGGATTATTTCTCATATCACTTCAACAATGTCGGAAGTACAATGGCTGTAACAGATGTCAATGGAAACATTGTTGAGACATATAACTATACACCATATGGTGAATTGATAGACGGCGAGTATAGACAAGACATTTCATTCCTGTACAATGGACAATACGGTGTAACTACTGATAGATATATGCATATAATATAGGAGATTCGTAATGAAAATTAAAAAAATCTCGGAAAATCTTTTTGCTTTTGTATTGAATAGTGCTTTAGCGTTTGTTCAATATATTGTTTTGAAAGAAGAGATAAGCGAAATAAATTTCATGCTATTGATTTATATTCCTATTCTAATATGTATTACGTGTGTTGTTTTTATAATATGGAACATGAATAAAAAACATAATTCTTTAGTTGAACATGGTAAAATAGTAAAAGCAAAACTTCATACTGATAAAATTAAAGTTATTTTTGCATTAAAAGACTTGTTAGTGGTCAAACTTGTATGTTCATATTTTGATGGTACAGTTACATATGTTTTTGAAGAACAATATCTTTGTGAGCTTCAAAGGTATAGAATGTTTATTAAAACTGTCAATGATGAAACTTCTGTAGATGTTCTTACTTCGGATGCTTTTAACAATTATCATATATTGGTTAAAAGCATTGAAGGGAATTATTTGAAGGAAGACACCCTGTATTGTCCGTCGATAATCAATTACATTTTGTTTGCATGCAATATAGTAATGTTTTTGAATAATATTTGTAGAATGATAAGACATTAAAGATAGGATGGTGTTGAAACAAATGTCTGTAACAGATGATAAGTGACATATTGAAAGAAATTATGTAAAAATATGTAGATTTTTCCTTAAATGTGATATATAATAGCAAATGTATTATGTTAATCACAAATACTACTTCTTTTTTCAAATATTTCGGCATATATTGTGGTTGAGATATATCCGGAGTGCTTATGAAGTTTACAGAACTTAGACAAAAAGAAGTGATTAACTGCAAGGATTGTATGAAATTAGGCTGCGTTGCAGATCTTGATTTTGACACCTGCAGCGGACAGATATGCGGTTTGATCGTTCCGGAACCTGTGGGACTGTTTTCAAACTTTTGCAAATCCAACAAGTACTATATACCGTTTTGTGATGTGGTAAGAATAGGTCCTGATATTATACTTGTTGATATTTGTCCGGATAATGCTGTTATAAGAGAAAAAGACTGCGGTTAAGCGGTCATTTAAGGAGGAGATATACATATGAAATGCCCATTTTGCGGTGAAGACAACACAAGAGTAATTGATTCAAGACCGGCTGATGATAACAGCTCGATCAGAAGAAGACGCGAATGCGATGATTGCGGTAAGCGTTTTACAACCTATGAGAAGGTTGAAACAATACCTCTTATCATTATTAAGAAAGATAAGATTCGCGAGGCTTATGACAGATCTAAGATTGAATCAGGTGTATTTAAGTCTTGCCACAAGAGACCTATATCGGTTGAGGATATAGAGAAGTGCATTGATCGTATAGAGACAAAGATATTTAACCTTGAACAGAAAGAGGTTGACAGTTCTGTAATCGGAGAGATTGTTATGGATGAACTTAAGAACTTAGATGAGGTTGCTTATGTTCGTTTCGCATCCGTTTACAGAGAGTTTAAGGATGTTAATATATTTATGGACGAGTTGAAGAAATTATTAAACTAGTTCTTGTTTTAGTATAATTATTATGTTACAATTCTAGAGTCAAAACAGCTTGTGTTGGAGATGGAATAGGAGTTTCCATGTTTAACAAAGTTCTTAGCGGCACTCTGCATGGAGTTGAGGGTAGACTCATTGTAGTAGAGGCCGATGTTAGTGAGGGTTTGCCAACCTTTAATATGGTTGGCTTCCTTGCTTCTGAAGTCCGGGAGGCCAGCGACAGAGTTCGCACGGCTCTTAATAATTCCGGATATCATTTTTCACCCAAAAGAATCACAATTAATCTTTCCCCTGCTGACATCAGAAAGGAAGGGGCTTCTTTTGATTTGCCTATCAGTATTGCTCTGCTTGCTTCTTATGGGCTTATTCCGACCGAAAGTATAGAAGGAATATTATTTATAGGCGAACTGTCCCTAAATGGCGATTTGAAGCCTGTACGCGGCGTATTGTCTATAGTTGATCTTGCAAGGAGTTGCGGAGTTAAGAAGGTTATCCTTCCGTATGACAATCGATTTGAAGGTGCTATTATTCCGGGAATTGAAGTGTATGGTGCAGCAAGTCTTAAGGAAGTGGTAGAACATTTGCTTGATATCAAAGTGATTGAAAAGACCGATGCCAAAAAGTCGTATGAGGGAAAAGAAAAATCTTATGCTATTGACTTTTCACAGGTTAAAGGTCAAAGGAGTATGAAACGTGCAACGGAGATTGCTGTTGCCGGACGACACAATATTTTGTTTATGGGTCCGCCGGGGTCAGGCAAGTCAATGATTGCCAAACGGGTTCCGACGATAATGCCGGAACTGTCGTATGAGGAGAGTATTGAGCTAACCAAGATTTATAGTGCAAAGGGGATGCTTAAAAGTGAAGAAGGTCTTATAAGTACAAGACCTTTTCGCTCGCCACATCACTCTATAACAGCACATTCACTTATTGGTGGCGGTAAAGTTCCGTCTCCGGGAGAAATCAGTCTTGCACATAACGGAGTACTTTTTCTCGATGAATTGTTGGAGTTTCAGAAAAACACCATTGAAATGTTAAGACAACCAACTGAAGAAGGAAAGGTTACAATATCGAGAATTAACGGAAGTTATTCATTTCCTTGTGATTTTATGCTTGTTGCGGCAATGAATCCCTGTCCTTGCGGATATTATCCGGATAGAGCCAAATGTTACTGCACACCTAGTCAGATTAAGCGTTATATGAACAAACTTTCACAACCGATGCTTGACCGAATGGATATATGCATTCATGTAAAAAGGATACCTTATGATGAACTGTATTCGGACAGCGTGGAAGAGACATCTGCAGTGATAAAAGAACGAATATGCAAAGCAATGGTTATTCAAAGGGAAAGGCTTAATGTGTTTGGAATTAGTTATAATTCAGAGATACCGTCACAAATACTTGATGATGTTTGCAAACTTTCTAAAAAAGAGCTTTCTGTAAGAAGAGATTTGTTTGAAAAATATAATCTTACTGCTAGAGGCGCTTCAAAAATAATGAAGGTGGCAAGAACAATTGCTGATTTGGACGGCTCGGACGTTGTGTGTGAAAAACATCTTTACGAAGCTTTATCTTACAGAATGATTGATTTGTATAACGGAGGGCAGAATCTATGATGAAGGAGGAACATTTTTGGTATTGGATTAATAACATAGAAGGTTTTGGCAGAAAGAATATTCGTAAGATGTTGAGTATCTATGAAAGTCCGGAAAACATTTATAATTTAGACTACAAAGAAATAAAAGATTTCTTTAATAACAATAATACGAGGATAGATACTAATCAGTTTATTGAGTCTAAAAATGAAAAAGATATCATATGTAGTTATGACAGATTAAAAGATAAAAAAGTTTCATTTATATATCCTGCACAGGATAGTTATCCGGAAAAGTTATTATGCATTGATGATAGCCCGACAGGGTTATATCTAAAGGGAAGTCTTCCGAAAGAAGAACAGAAGTCGGTTGCTATAATAGGAGCAAGAAGTTGTACTCATTACGGCAGGGAAATGGCAAGGTTTTACGGCAGGGAACTTGCTAAATGTGGTGTTGCAGTTATCAGCGGACTTGCACGTGGAATTGACGGAATGGCACACAGAGGAACTCTTGAGGCTGATGGATATACGTTAGGTGTTCTTGGTTGTGGCATAGATGTTGTTTACCCTGAGGAGAATTATGAACTTTTTATGCGTATGGAACAGTGTGGAGGAATTATTTCGGAAAGTAATTTGGGGATAATTCCCAATGCGGGGCTGTTTCCTCAAAGGAACCGAATAATTTCAGCAATGGCAGATGGGATTTTGGTTGTCGAAGCAAAGAAAAAAAGCGGAACGTTAATTACCGTTGATTTTGGTTTAGAACAGGGCAAGGACATCTTTGCTTTGCCCGGAAGAACGATAGATAATAACAGCGTTGGGTGCAATAACTTAATTAAATACGGAGCCAATATTGTAACAGACGTATCGGATATTTTGGACATTCTTTTTTGCAAGACAAGCGTTGACGACGATAAAAGGGACATTATGAATGGTTGCATAAGTGAAATCAAAAACAAACTTGCACCCTCTGAAAAAATGGTGTATAGTGTTTTGAGTGTCGAGCCGAAATATATTGACGACATTATATATGAAACAAAACTTTCACCCGGAGAGGTGTGTATGTACATCAACAGTATGGTTGTGTCAGGTATTGTTTCGGAACCGGTTCGCAATTATTATTCGATTAAAATATAAATGATACAGTCATTTTAATATTATAAAGGAGTCCTTTAATATGGCAAAGAATCTTGTTATAGTGGAGTCGCCGGCCAAGGCTAAAACAATTCAGAAATTTTTGGGAAGCAATTACAAAGTACTTGCTTCAAACGGACATGTCAGAGATTTACCAAAATCTCAAATGGGAATTGACAAAGATAATGATTTTGAACCGAAATATATAACTATAAGAGGAAAGGGAGAGTTGCTTGCACAACTTCGTAAAGAAGTTAAGAAAGCAGATAAAGTATATCTTGCAACTGACCCGGACCGTGAGGGTGAAGCTATATCATGGCATTTGTCAAAAGCTCTTAATCTTGAGAATAAGAAGTTTAAGAGAATTACATTTAACGAGATTACCAAGAATGCTGTTAAGAACTCTATTAAAAATGCAAGAGATATTGATATGAATCTTGTAGATGCACAGCAGGCCAGACGTGTGCTTGACCGCCTTGTTGGATACGAGATAAGTCCTCTTTTATGGGCCAAAATCAAAAGAGGATTAAGTGCGGGAAGAGTGCAGTCGGTTGCACTTAAACTGATATGCGACAGGGAAGATGAGATTAACAACTTCATACCTGAAGAGTATTGGACTTTGGAGGCAGTTGTTACGCCTGAAGGTTCGAAAAAATCATTTAACGCCAAACTTTCCAACACACCAAACGGAAAGCCGGAAATTGCTTCCAAAGAGGAAATGGGCAAGGTATTAAAGGATTTAAAAGGTGCAACACTTAAGGTGTCTGATATTAAGAGTGGCACAAGAACCAAAAAAGCACCGCTTCCATTTACGACTTCAACTCTTCAGCAGGAGGCAGCCAAGAAACTTAATTTTGCTACCGGAAAGACGATGCGTATAGCACAGCAGTTATACGAGGGTGTTGAGATTAAAGGACGTGGAAGCGTTGGTCTTATTACTTACCTAAGAACAGATTCGATTCGAATTTCAGAAGAGGCTGATGCTGCTGCAAAAGCATACATTTCTGATAAATACGGTAATAATTATGTGGGTGACGGAACCAATAAGAGCAAATCCGATAAAAAGATTCAGGATGCTCACGAAGCAATTCGACCTACTGATGTTACGTTATCGCCTGTTATTGTTAAGGAACAACTTTCAAAAGATCAGTTTAGATTGTATCAATTAATTTATAATCGTTTTCTTGCAAGCCGTATGGCCGAGGCAAAGTATGAGAGCCAGACTATTAAGATTTCCGCAAAAGGATACGACTTTAATGCTGTTTCAACAAAACTTTCATTTGAAGGCTTTATGGCAGTTTATACTGTTGATGACGATAATGATGATGAGAAAAATAACTTTAAGAATATAACTAAAGATACAAAGTTAAATGTAGAAAAATTAGAGGATAAGCAGCATTTTACTCAACCGCCTTCTCATTTTACGGAAGGTTCTTTGGTAAAACAGTTAGAGGAACTTGGTATCGGAAGACCAAGTACTTATGCACCTACGATTTCTACTATTATTGCAAGAAGATATATTGTTAAAGAAAAGAAAAATCTGTATGTTACTGAACTAGGTGAAGCGGTTAACCAGATTATGAAAGGTGCATTTACCGTTATTGTTGATACTGAATTTACCGCGAACATGGAGTCTCTTCTTGATAAGATAGAAGAGGGTGTTATTGACTGGAAAACAGTTATTGTCAATTTCTACCCTGATTTGGATGAGGCTGTAAGCGAGGCCAACAAAGAACTTGAACATATCAAGATTGAGGACGAGGTCACCGATGAACTTTGCCCGAATTGCGGAAGAAATCTTGTTGTAAAATATGGTCCGCACGGAAAGTTTTTGGCTTGTCCGGGATTTCCTGAATGTAGATTTACAATGCCTCATTTTGAAAAGATAGGTGTGGCATGTCCTATATGTGGCAAAGATGTGGTTCTTAAAAAGACCAAAAAGGGAAGGAAGTACTACGGTTGTATTGATAATCCTGAATGTGATTTCATGTCGTGGCAGAAACCTTCACAGATTAAATGCAGCAAATGTGGTTCTTATATGCTGGAAAAGGGCAATAAGTTAGTGTGTGGCAACGAAACATGTGGATTTGTATGTGAAAAGCCTAAGCAGTAACATTGGTAATTGCTTCCTCTTTTTCAGAAAATTCTTGTTATTGTAGTACAATTATGATAAAATTAAGATTACCTTAGGAGGATGACGTCTATGAGTGTACAGTTATTAGATAAGACTAGAAAGATTAACAAATTATTACATAATAATAACTCACACAAAGTTGTCTTCAATGATATATGCAAAGTGTTGAGTGAAATATTAGAATCGGACATTCTTGTTATAAGCAAAAAAGGTAAGGTTCTTGGTCTCAAGAACAGATCCGATATTAGCGAGATTACAGAAATGATTGTTCCGGTTGTTGGAGATTTTATTGATCCGTTGCTTAATGAAAGATTGTTAGGGGTTTTATCTACCAAGGAGAATGTCAATCTTGCAACTCTTGGATTTGAGTTAGAGCATTTGGAAAGATATCAGGCGATAATTTCTCCGATTGATATTGCGGGGGAGAGACTTGGAACACTTTTCTTGTACAAGGAAGAACATCCATATACAATTGATGATATAATACTAAGCGAATATGCTACAACGGTCGTTGGTCTTGAGATGTTAAGAAGTGTCAATGAAGAATCAGCGGAGGAAGACAGAAAACTTTCAATTGTTAGGTCTGCAATAAGTACATTATCCGCTTCGGAGCAAGAGGCTATATATCATGTATTTAAAGAACTTGATAAGATTAGCAAAGCCGATAACGATTGTAAGAATTCCGGACAACAACTTATATCAGGAATGCTTGTTACATCCAAAATTGCAGACAGAGTAGGAATTACCAGATCCGTTATAGTTAATGCATTAAGAAAATTTGAAAGTGCCGGTGTTATAGAGACAAAGTCTTCCGGTATGAAGGGAACTAATATCAAAGTACTTAATGAATACGCTTGTGAAGAAGTGTTTCAATTACATAATTAGAATGGATATCGAAGTTTGCAAAAGGATTTGTGAGGTTTCTCATAGGTCCTTTGCTTTCGTGAATGGGTATTTATATTTGAGGGAGGTATTTGTATGATTAACACGAACATTTATAACTATATTAATGTTTTGGACAAAGCAGCCGATGCTGCCAATTCGAGAAATGAAATCATTTCAAATAACATTGCCAATGTTGATACTCCTAATTACAGAAGAAAAGATGTCAGTTTTGAACGTTATCTTGAGCAGGCCATGATTGGCGGTGATTCTCTTGATGAACGCGTAGCTGATATTAATACACATTTATCGGACTTTGGTGGAATGATATATACTGATCATTCGATTTTATCTTATCGCTTGGACG
This sequence comes from Lachnospiraceae bacterium, assembly GCA_015057325.1. GTDB lineage: Bacteria > Bacillota > Clostridia > Lachnospirales > Lachnospiraceae > CAG-590. The sequence continues at coordinate 16,936 of SVEQ01000004.1, forward strand.
GTAATAATGTAGATATTGATACGGAAAATGCTTTCCTTGCAGAGAACCAGATTAGATATAATACCCTGGTTTCTCAAATTGGACAGGAGTTTTCAAGATATAAGACAGTACTTTCGGGTAATTGATTTTTGATGATGCAAAGGAGGTAATGTGAATGAGTAGCGGTATTTTTAATTCAATGAATGTATCTGCGTCGGGAATGACAGCGCAGCGTACGAGAATGGATATTATTTCCCAGAATATTGCCAATGTTAATACTACAAGAGATGAGCATGGCGAAGTATATAAGCGCCAGACAGTTGTATTTCAAGAGAATTCCAATGCTTCTTTTGATCATGTCCTTTGTAACAAACTAGAGACTTATCATGCAAAGGGAGTTAAGATTGCATCAATTGTTGAGGATACAAGTGAGGGGCCTATGGCATATAACCCTGAACATCCTGATGCTGATGAGAACGGATATGTACATATGCCTAATGTCAATACGGTTACAGAAATGACAAACTTAATTGATGCCAGCAGGTCTTACGAGGCTAATGCAACAGCATTTAATGCATCTAAAGCTATTGCGGCAAAGGGACTTGAGTTATTCTCATAAAGTTTTTTGAATCATTTATACTAATGAGGAGTGGATGTTATGGCGGTTACAGCAATTAATAATAACAATGCGATTAATGAATTATATAACAGTCTTAGTACGTCAAAGGTTACAACGGACAATAAGACTGCATTTGATAATCTTCTTAATTCTGCTATTGAGATGTACAAAACAGCAGATGATTATCAAAATGCGGCAGAGGAATCTGAAATGAATTTTGCACTTGGTTATGCTACAAGTACGCATGATTTGGCTATTGCTCAGCAGAAAGCCAACATTTCTTTGCAATATACGGTTAAGGTTACAAATAAGGCAATAGAGGCCTACAAAGAACTTATGAATATGCAGATTTAGTATTTGAGTTTTTTGTTATTATACTTTATGGACTAATTAATGTGAGAGGGATATACCATAATGTTAGACAGACTGAAGAAAATCAGAGAAAGAATAGTTGAGTTTTGGAATAGGTTTACAAGCAAGCAGAAAACACTGATAATTTGTATTACGGCGGCCGTTATTTTTACATTAGTGGCTCTTATTCTTATGCTCAACAGGGCAAAATACACGGAGCTTAATACTTTTGAGAATACTGCTGATGCAGCTGAAGCCAAGGCTGTTTTAGACGAAGCGCAGATTGATTATAAGGTCAGCGGTAACGGTCTTACATTTATGGTCAACGAAAAGCAGGAATCTACTGCGAGACTTGCTCTTGGTCAGAATAACATTGCAACCGACAAAAACGATGATTGGGATTTGCTTTTTAACAACAGTATGTCTACAACAGACAGCGAAAGGCAGCTCAAACAAAAACTCGTCAAACAGAACAATATTGCCGAGGAATTGGAACTTATAGACGGCGTCAAACAGGCGGCTGTACAGATAACAATTCCGGATTCAACCAATACATTGCTTTCCAAGGAGAAGGAAGCATCGGCAAGTATTTTGCTTACAACTACAGAACAATTTGATGATAGCAGTCTTGAGGGAATTGCCAACTACGTTTCGACTGCTCTTGGTAATTCAACAACCGATAACATCAGAATTATCGATCAGACAGGTGCGTTACTGTTTGGTGCGGAAGGTGGTTCGTCAGGTACGGCAGGCGCTTCCTCACTTGCAATTAAGATAAAAGCACAGGTTACTGATAATCTTGAAGACAGAGTTAGAAGCCTTATGGTTAATTCAGGTGTCTTTAATGATGCGGAAGTAACAGCTAATCTTGATATTGATCTTGATGAAAAAGAGATAGAAGATGTACATCATTATACAGATGATGCTGAAGAAGATACAGGTCCGAAGACAAGTTATTATTATTACAATGCGGAGAATGCCGAGGGTGCGCAAGGTATTCCGGGAACCGATTCAAATGATGATACAGTCAATGATTATGAGATTTTAAATGGTACTCTCGGTAACAGTAATGCCAATGTTATCAAAGAGGAATATAACGATAGTGTAACTACAACCAAAACTAAAAAAGCAATCGGAACGGTTAACACAGCCAATTCATCAATGGCGGTTGTTTTGAGTAAATACGTCATTTATGATGAAGCCAAGATGAAGAAATCCGGAGAACTCAAAGGAACCAACTTTGAAAAATTTCAGGCTGAAAATGATGAGCGTAAGGCTATTGAGGTTGATGAGAATATAGTTTCTCTCATTCAGAATGCTTCAGGAATATCAGGTGACAGAGTAACGGTTCAGGCGTACGAAGTTCCTTTGTTTTATCCGCAGGAAACATCGGCGGCACAGCTTATTGCTAACTATTTGCAATTCATACTTGCAGCGCTTATAGTTATACTTCTTGTATTTGTTGTATTTAGAGGTATGAAGCCGGTTGAAGTTACAGAACTTGAACCTGAATTATCAGTGGAGGCACTTTTGGCTACAACGAAAGAGAATCAGACGTTAGAAGATATTGAGTTTAGTGATAAATCAGCAACAAGGCAGCAGATTGAACGATTTGTTGATCAGAATCCTGAAGAAGTTGCTTTGTTACTCCGTAACTGGCTCAATGAAGATTGGGAGTAATTATTCTTAACGAAAGGAAGTACGATTAAGTGGCATACGATGAGGAATTGTCCGGTATTCAGAAGGCGGCGATATTGCTTATTTCGCTTGGTCCTGAGAAATCGGCTAATGTTTTTAAACACTTAAAAGAAGATGAAATAGAGACACTTACGTTGGAGATAGCTAACACCAGGAATGTTCCACCGGATTTGAAAGAAAGAATCTTAGAAGAGTTCTATGAGATCTGTCTTGCCCAGCAGTATATTGCTGAAGGTGGTATCGGCTATGCTAAAGAATTGCTTGATAAAGCACTTGGTGAAGATAAAGCAAGGGATGTTATTGGTCGTCTTACGGCTTCTTTACAGGTTCGTCCTTTCGAGTTCGTAAGGAAAGCAGATCCGTCTCAGTTGCTCAACTTTATTCAGGACGAGCATCCACAGACTATTGCTCTTATTCTTGCGTATCTTCCGGCACAGCAGGCAGCTGCGGTCGTTGGTTCGCTTCCGCTTGAAAAGCAGGCAGACGTTGCAAAACGTATTGCTCTTATGGATAGAACGAGTCCTGATGTTATTAAGGAAGTTGAGAAAATATTGGAAAAGAAATTGTCGTCTTTGGTCAATCAGGATTACACGATTGTCGGTGGTGTCGATGCTATCGTATCAATCCTTAATACTGTTGATAGAAGTACTGAGAAACATATTATGGAAACACTCGAGATTGAAGAGCCTGAACTTGCAGATGAGATCAGACGTAAGATGTTCGTATTCGAGGATATTCTTATGCTTGACAACCGTGCAATTCAGACAGTTCTTAGAGATGTTGATAATAACGAGCTTGCTATTGCTCTTAAGAATGCTAACGAAGATGTACAGAACATTATCTTTACAAACCTTTCATCTCGTCTTGCTGCGATGATCAAAGAGGATATGGAATATATGGGACCTGTACGACTTAAAGATGTTGAAGAGGCACAGCAGAAGATTGTTAATATTATCAGAAGATTAGAGGACACAGGAGAAATTGTTATTTCTCGTGGTGGAGGAGACGATATCATTGTATAACCTGATCAAATCCGGCTTTGTTGCATTTTCGGAAGATAAGAAAATGGTAATAGATGCCAATGAGAACAAAATAATCAAGGGAATAGACAGTGCTATTGAGGAAGCTTCGTACTCTGATAACGCTTCTGTTGAGGAAGCAATTGCTGAGGCTATGCTTAAAGATGCCCAGATGGAAGGGCTTGATATTGATGACCCTGCGACAATGCTTACATTAGATACTTCAGAACTTCCCGAAAATACTGAAGCAAGCAGGGAGCTTGCTGACAATATAATTGAGAAAGCAAATCGCGAAGCAGAAGAGATTATAAACAGTGCTCATGATGAGGCAGAAGCACTTAGAGGCCAAGCTTATGATGAAGCAGACAGTATCAAGCAACAGGCCAGGGATGAAGGTTATCAGGCGGGTTACGAAGAAGGAAGTGATGCCGCAAGTGCCGAACATGAACAGATGATGGCTGAACTTGAGCAACAAAAACTTGCTAATGAGCAGGAGTTTGAACAGCAAAAAGAACAACTTCTCAAAGATACCGAGAAAAAAATGGTTGAGTGGCTCTGCAAAATGATTCCACATATTACAGGAGTTTCGATAGAAGGACAGGAAGATGTTCTCTTGTATATGATTAATAATTCGATGAGAGATTTGGATGACAGTTATCATTTTGTTATCAAGGTCTCACCGGATGATTATCCGATGCTTGTTGAAAATAAGAATAAAATATACGGTGCGACAAATCCGAGTATTGAATTGGAAATATTTGAGGATGCCAAGTTATCCTCGATGCAATGTCTTATAGATACAGATAACGGAATGGTTAATCTTAGCCTTGATACACAGCTTAATAATCTTATCAAGGCTCTTAAAATCATGGTAAAGGAGTAGACGACTTATTTTGGAGGGGAAGACGCTAACAATCGATTATGACCCATATTTTTCTATGCTTGATGATTCGTTTTCTGACGAGTTGGGTAAAGTTGCAAAGATTGTTGGTCTTACTGTTGAATCAGTCGGTCCTACTTGCAAACTCAATGATCTTTGCATGATAACTTCCAAGAACGGAAAACAGCAGGTTATGGCAGAGGTTGTCGGATTCCGCGACAATCGTGTATTGCTTATGCCTTTTGACAGTGTAGAGGGAATCGGCCCGGGGGCGTTGGTTGAGAATACGAAAGAACCGTTAAAAGTTCAGGTTGGAGAAGAACTTTTGGGGCGTTCCTTGGATGGTCTCGGAAGACCGTTAGATGGTAAGGAACTTAATTTGAAAAACTCTTATCCGATAGAGGCAGATCCGCCGGATGCACTTAAAAGAAAACTTATATCAGATGTTCTTCCGTTGGGCGTCAAATCAGTTGACGGTTTGATAACTGTCGGTAAGGGACAGCGTATCGGTATTTTTGCCGGTTCCGGTGTAGGTAAATCTACTCTTATGGGTATGTTTGCAAGAAATACCAAGGCGGATGTTAATGTTATTGCTCTTATTGGAGAGCGAGGCAGAGAGGTTAGAGAGTTTATAGAACGAGACCTTGGGGAAGAGGGAATGAAAAGGTCGGTTGTTGTTATTGCAACTTCAGACAAACCGGCACTTATTCGTAATAAAGCGGCAAAGACCGCGACAGCAATCGCGGAATACTTTAGAGACCAGGGCAAGGACGTGTTGCTAATGATGGATAACATGACACGTTTTTGTATGGCACAAAGAGAAATTGGTTTGGCTTCGGGAGAGCCGCCTGTAACAAGAGGATATCCGCCATCAGTTTATGCAGAACTTCCTAAAGTATTGGAAAGAGCAGGTAATGCATCTAACGGGTCTATAACCGGGCTTTATGCAGTTCTTGTCGATGGTGATGATTTTAATGAACCGATATCCGATACTGCAAGAGGTATTCTTGACGGACATATTGTTTTGTCAAGAAAAATGGCTCATAAGAATCACTACCCGGCGGTTGATGTGCTTCAAAGTATATCAAGATGTATGAGTGGTATAGCAACAAAAGAACATAAAGCATTAAGCGGAAAACTTCGTAATGTGCTTGCGACTTATAATGAAGCCGAAGACCTAATTAATATTGGTGCATATAAATCAGGCTCTAATCCGGAGATTGATTATGCGATTTCAAAAATTAATAAGGTCAATGAATATTTAATGCAGAGTGTTGATGAGAAGTTTGTTTTTGAAGAAGAAATGGAACTTTTATCGCAGATATTTGCTGAGTAGTCATATGCGGAGGAATGAAATATGGCAAGGTTCATTTATCGTATGGAAAATATACTTAATATTAAATATAAGATGGAAGAACAAGCCAAACAGGAATATATGGTTGTTCGCATGCGATTAAATGAGGCGGAAGATAAGCTAAAAGAGCTTGAGGACAGAAAGGCTTCGTATTTTGACAGATACAGAAATCTTGTTTCAATGAAACTTGATGTTTTGGAAATAGAAGAATGCAAAAATGCCATTATTCTTATGGACAGTTATATCGCCAATCAGAAAAATGTTATTTCTCTTATTGAGAAGGAATTAGAGGCGGCTGTCAGAAAAATGAATGAGGCAATGCAGGAGAGAAAAATACACGAAAAACTTAAAGAGAATCAATTTGAACTGTTTCTTCAGGAGGTTAATCAGGAGGAAATGAAAGAGATTGATCAACTCGTAAGTTATCAGTATAACGATGCATCAGGGAAAAAGGAGTAAACTATGGCTAAGAAGGACAAAGAAAAGAAGAAAGAGAATGACGGTGAAGGTCTTGGTAGCAAGATTTTATCATTTATCTTTATCATTTTAATAATTGTTGTATGGCTTGCCATATTGTGTGCTTTAATTAAGCTTGATGTTGGCGGTTTTGGAAGTACTGTTCTTCGTCCGATTTTTAAGGATGTGCCGGTTATTAAGATGATTTTGCCGGAACCTTCTGAAGAGGAACTTGAAAAAGAGGCTGAAGAAGAGGGAGACGGCGATGACAAGATTGCCACCTTATCGCAGGCCAAAGAAATGATAAAAGAACTTGAAGCAGCTAATGAAAAACTCAATTCCAAGAATAAAAAATTAAAAGAAGAGAATGCCGATTTGACCAAGAAAGTTGAGCGTTTACAGGTGCTTGAGGATGAGCAGGCGGCTTTTCAGAAACAAAAAGAAGATTTTTATAACGAAATAGTCTATGGAGAAAACGCTCCAGATGCCGATACATATATTAAGTGGTATGAGAGTATCAATGAAGCTTACGCTGAAGCAATCTATCGACAGCTTGTTACAGCACAGCAATCGGACAAAGATATCAAGAATCTTGCCAAGACTTATGAAAGTATGAAACCAAAAGAAGCGGCAACAACGCTTCAAAGCATGAGTAACGATCTTGATACGGTTGCAAGCATTATGAAAGCAATGAGTAATGACGGCAGAGCCAAGATTATGAATGAGATGGATGATGCTTTTGCGGCAAGTATAACAAAGAAATTGATGCCATAGCACTAATTATTTATCGGAGAGGAGGAACAGTATGCAGATACAGGAAAGTATTAATGCAGCAAATTTCTTATCAGTTGGGATGAATGCATCAAAATCTGCGAATAAAATCGATGATTCGCAGGCAGGAACAGATTTTGCAAGCTTTTTAAATACTAACAATGAAAGTGATGTCAAAGTTGTTAAGACTGAATTTAAGCCTGATGTTAAGTCTAATCTTAACAAATCTAACGATAATGGCAAAATGAATGCAAAATCAGATAATGATGTTGAGACAACGAATAAGATAACCGACAAGGATTCGGTTAAGAATGATGCTCCTATCAAGGATGATAATAATGCTTTGGACAAAACAAGTGATGCAGAGGCAGCATTTGTTGAAGAAGAAGGTACAATCAAGGATGATGATTTTGAGCAGGTAATGGAAGTTGTTAGTGAAATAATACAATTAATTTCAACACAACTTGATGTTACACCACAGGAGATTACTGATGTAATCGACAACAGTGAACTTAATTTTGGAGATTTATTTGACAAAGAAGGTGCAAAAGCATTCTTTTTGGAGGTGAAGGATGTTGAAGTATCACAGGTTCTTACGGATGAGAATCTTAGAGCAGCACTTCAAAACTTTGAAGATGGAATTGAAGAAATAATCTCTGACATTGAAGTATTATTACCGGAGGATATAGATACATATCTTCTTGAAAATGAAGTATCGCTTACAGATGTTTTGGCAACAAAAGAGAATGAAACAGTCGTAACCGATAAGGTGACATTTGAGACTGGCTTGGCAGAGCCTGTAGCAACCGATTTAACAGATACCAAAGAGGTTACTACAGATGATGATTTTGAAGTTGTTTATGCGAAACCGGAAGATAATACTCCTAAGGTTGTTGTAGAAAACAACAAGAATGAACATGAAAGCGGTGCAAAACAGGAAAACAAGAAGGGCTCAACTACAGAGAATATCGTAAATGTTAATAAGCAGCAAAGCAACACTATTCTTACAGGAATTGCAGACGCATTTAACAGAGTAGAAGGTATCGAAATGCCTACAGAACCGGTCACAAGACCGACACAGGTTGTAGAGCAGATAATTGAGCAGGTTCGCGTTAATATTAACGTAGAGAACACTTCGATGGAAATGCAGTTATATCCTGAACATCTTGGAAGGATACAGATTCATGTAGTATCCAAAGATGGTGTTATGACAGCAAGAATTGCAGCAGAAACAGAGGCAGCCAAACAGGCTATCGAAGCAGGACTTAACAATTTGAAGGAAGCATTTAACCAGCAGAACCTTAAGGTTGAAGCAGTAGAGGTTACAGTTTCCATGGCAGCATTTTCTGAAAATGATGAAAGACAAGCTGATAATCAGGATAATAAGTCATCAGGAAAAGGTAAAAGACTTAATATTTCTGACATTGATGATGAGACAGTTGATGAAATCGAAGAACAGAGAATGGAAGCAGAAGGAAGTAGTGTAAGTTATAGAGCATAATGAATATTAAGTTTATTCATTAATGTGTCGATAATATTAAAGAATGGAAAAGGAGGTAGATGCTATGGCAGGAATTGGAATTGACACAAGTGTAACCGGTGCAGCAGGTTATAACAGCGGCAACAGCAACAAGTCTTCTATAGACAAAGATGCGTTCCTTAAACTTCTTGTAACTCAAATGCAGTATCAGGATCCGTTAGAGCCGACAAGTAACACAGAGTATATGTCGCAGATGGCACAGTTTTCATCGGTTGAGCAGATTCAGAACTTAAGCAGTGTAATGAGTTCGGGACAGTCAATGAATCTCACAGGTCAGTACGTTATATTAAATGTACCTGATGCAGCAGGAAACATCAGCCAGGTAAGCGGACTTGTTGATTATGTAACAATGACAGATGGCAAAGCATATTTCCACATCGGTGATGACTATTATTTATCAGATTATCTTGATTCGGTAGTAAGTCTTGATTATATCGAGCACTTGGCTAATAAGATGAAAGAAGAGAATCCTGAAAGTCAGACAAGCGAAACAAAAGAGGTAACTTCTGAATAAGCATTTATAGAAATGGGGCGATAACATGGATCGTTTAACAAGCTCATTTATGACGATTGATCAGGTGAAGGATACCTACTTCAATCAAGACAGGAATGGGAAAGAGGTTAGTAAAACTTCCGAAGGCCTTGATTTCAGATCAGTACTTGAACAGATTAAGGACAGGGAGACTTCCTCAAAGGTAACATTTTCCAAGCACGCCAATGAACGTCTTATGAGAAGGAACATTAACTTAAGTGATGATCAGCTTGACAGACTTAACAAGGGCGTTATGCAGGCGAAGGAAAAAAGTATTAATGAATCGCTCGTAATGATGGATAATTTAGCTTTCATAGTTAATGTTAAGAACAACACCGTTATTACGGCAATGTCACAGGAAACGGAAGACAGTAATGTATTTACAAACATTGATGGAGCAGTAATCGTGTAGCCGGACCTTTTAAGGAGGCAAAATATCCCCGACCGACAGACGGGATACCATTAATGAATGTTTTCCAGCTAAGCAGATTTATACTGCACAAGAGATTAGGAGGACAAAAGTTATGATGAGATCACTTTATTCTGGTGTTGCAGGTCTTAAGACTCACCAGACAAAAATGGATGTAATTGGTAACAATATTGCTAACGTTAACACAGTTGGATTTAAGTCGAGCCAGGTGTTATTCAAAGATGTTTTATATCAAACAACGCAGAGTGCTACAGGTGCTACAAACAATAGTGGTGGTACAAATGCTAAACAGATTGGTCTTGGTACAGGTGTTGCAACAGTATCTGTTTCACAGACATCAGGTTCTGCACAGTCAACAAACAATCCTTACGATTTGATGATTAACGGTTCTTCGTTCTTCATTGTTAATAGAAGTGGTACTAACTACTTTACTAAAGTTGGTGCTTTTAAGACGGATGATGCCGGAAACCTTGTTACAGGTAACGGTGATTTAGTAATGGGTTGGCAGGTAGACCCTGAGGATCCTACACAGATTAAGAGAGACCAGGTTACAGCTCTTCGCCCTGAGCAGGAGGCTAATCAGACAGCTGCTCCTGAAATGACATCTAAGATGTACATGAAGGGTAACATTGCAAGTGTTGACCCAAGACTTCAGACTGCAGAAGGTGTTGTAACAACAGTTCCTATTTACGATAATCTTGGCTATGCATATACAGTTAAGTACAAGATTACACAGGATGCAACAGACCCTAGTTTATATAATGTTGCAGTTGATTCGATTAAGGATTCCAACAATGAGGATATATTAGCTTCTGATTATCAGGCACAGCTTGATGTAACAACAATTAAGTTTGATCCTGACACAGGTAATTTTGTAGGTGTAGGCGGTTCGGCAGGAGTTAATACAACAGGTCTTACAATTACACCAACAGGAACAAAAGGTAATGTATTCCAAGATCATTCATCTAATGATCCTACACAGTGGATTAACTCAATCGAAGTTGATTTCTCAAACCTTACAATGTATTCTACAAAGGGTGGAGAATGTGATGTTGAAACTGTAAGAGGTGGTCTTGATATGACCGGAGCCGGTCGTAGAGTTGGTGCACTTACGGATGTAAGTATTGATACACAGGGTAAGATTTATGGTGTGTATGACAATGGTGTAACTAAGCTTCTTGGTCAGGTTGCAGTTGCAAACTTCATTAATCCGGCAGGTCTTGAAGCTATTGGTGACAGCCTTTACAAGGAAACACAGGCTTCGGGAGAGTTCGATGGAATTGGTAAAGATATAGCAAGTACCGGTGAGAAGATTACACAGGGCGTTGTTGAAATGTCAAATGTTGATCTTTCTCAAGAGTTTACAGAAATGATTGTTACACAGCGTGGTTTCCAGGCTAACTCAAGAATTATAACTGTTTCCGATACACTTATCGAAGAATTGGTTAATCTTAAGAGATAATAATTAAAATACAATTTGCTGTTTTGCGGGGTGTCATCTTCGCAAAACAGCATTTTTGTATTTGTTTTTATGAAAAAGGAGAGCGAAAATGATTGAACTTACTAAGTTAAATGACACAAAATTTACAGTCAATGCAGATATAATTGAGTTTGTTGAGGAGACTCCGGATACAGTGGTTTCCTTGACGACAGGAAAGAAAATAATAGTACAGGAAACGAGAGAAGAAGTTACTGATTTGGTAATTTCATACAAAAGGGCGATATATACAACTAATTTATAATTTTTTGTGGAATAAAATATAATTTTATGGTATAATATGAACATGTTTTTGTGGGATGGGGAATCCACGTTAAAAATCCCTTTATTTTTGGTGAAATGGAGATGTGAATACTCGTGGATATAGCAACAATAATCGGCTTGGTTTTGTCCTTCGGACTTATGATATTTGGTATGGCTAACGGTGAGATGGGATTTGCCGCTTGTGGATACTTTCTTGATCCACCTTCTGCATTGATTACATTTGGAGGTGCGTTTGGTTGTCTCTTCGCCAGTTTCTCTATTCCGGAGTTTATCTCGGGTATTAAGGCTATCGGACTTACATTCAAGAGTCCGACTTGGGATACAATTGGAATTATTAAGCAGATTATCGAATTATCTAACGTTGCCAGAAAGGAAGGTCTTTTGGCGTTAGAGGAATCGGCTAACAGTATAGAAGAACCGTTTATGAAAAAGGGCATAATGCTTATTGTCGATGGTACTGACCCTGAACTTGTAAGGGGAATACTTGAAGCAGAGCTTGTGAATATTGATGCACGACATCAGTCACGTATAGGTTTCTGGAAACAGCTTGGTGCTATGGGTCCTGCTTGGGGAATGATTGGTACACTTATCGGTCTGGTGCTCATGCTTAAGAACATGGATCCTGATAAGATCGGTCCGAATATGGCGGTTGCTCTTATCACAACATATTATGGTTCCGTTCTTGCAAACTGGATAAGTGCTCCGGTAGCATTTAAGCTTGGTATCTTGAATGACGGAGAGATTCAGGTTAAGGAGATTATGATTGAAGGTCTTTTGTCTATTCAGGCAGGAGAGAATCCAAGAGTAATCGAAGAAAAACTGAAATCCTTCTTAGCACCTAGCATGCGTGAGGGTGTATCAGAAGGCGGTGAATAACAATGGCAAAGCGTAAAGAAAAGCCTGCTGAAGAAGGTTCACCGGCGTGGATGGCGACCTTTAGTGATCTTATGAACCTGTTGCTATGTTTCTTCGTGCTATTGTTTGCGAGTTCAACAACAGATGCTGAGAAAATCATGAGAATTGTAGCTTCATTTAATCCTGATAGTTTTAGTATTATGGAAGCAGGATCGATATCTCTTACAGAAGGACAAATCATATCAGGTGGTGTCACACAGCTTCCGGGTATCGAATCTTTTTTGGAGCATATAGGTGTTGCTACAGAGGCAAAGGGTAACAATAATGAGAATGCCAATTCCGGTGCGGATGTAGGTGAAGATTATAAGGATACTTCTCCGGAAGAACCGCAGGATGTCACAGAGGAGTTTGATTCGCATAATCCAAGTGATAAGGATACGACTGAACAGATGACGGCAGAGTCTACAGAGTCTGAAGAAAAGGTGGAGTTATCCAACGAGGAACTCAAGGAACAGGCGAAAGAACTTGGTGAACAACAATCTGCCGAGATGTATGATGAGATATCAGAGATTGCAGAATCTTATGATATAGATGACAGGATTGTAATGGATTACAATTCGCAATATGTTTCGTTAGACCTCAATGGTGCAATTCTTTTTGATGCCGGAGCGGCGGATATTAGGAAAGATGCAACGATGTTTATGCAACGAATAGCATCAGTCCTTGAAAAGTATAAGGATTGTATGATTGAGATAGAAGGTCATACTGACAACATACCGATAAGCAGTGGCAAATACGAAAGTAACAGATATCTTTCAACAGCCAGGGCTAATAAGGTTTTGGAGTTTGTTGAAGATAATGCGGAACTAATTGATAAGAACATGAAAGCTTCAGGTTATGGCGAGACTCGACCGGTTGCATCTAATGCGACGGAAGAAGGAAGGGCTAAGAACAGACGTGTTACTATCAAGATTCATAATCAGATAAGTACGTCCTTGCAGCAGGATGCAATGGAGTAGATATTATTAGAATACGTAATTTAAGTGGGGTAATGACATGAAGAAGAATCTAATAACGGTTATAATTTTGGCGTTGTGTGTAGTTAATCTTGTTTTAAATATTATGCTTGTTTTTGTATGTATGCCATCAGCTAAAAAGACCAATAATCTTATTACTGAGATAGCAAGCGTACTTAACCTTGAATTGGAAAGCAACGCCGGTCAGAATACGGTGGCGCTTGAGCATATTGCGACATTTGATCTTGAGAAACAGGTTGTTAATCTTAAGGATGACGGTTCCGGTAAGAATCATTTTGTTCAGGTGGGAATAACATTAGAGCTTGATAATTCTACCGAGGATTATACGCAGCTTAGTACAGTACTTACTAATTCATCAGGTGCAGTTTTTGATACTTGCAGAGATGTAATCCAGGGCTATACTATGGCGGAGATTTCAGATCAGAAGACACAGGAAAAAGTTAAGAAACAGATTTTGGAGAATCTTCAGAAGAAGTATCAGACTCGTTGTATCTATAATGTATCATTTAGTAGTTTTACAACCCAATAGTCTAAAGATAACAAGTAGAAACTATTGGAGGTGACGATATGGCAGATGTATTATCTCAAAGTGAGATAGATGCGTTGCTAAAACAGTTAAGTTCCGGTGAATTAGATGCTGAAGATTTCAGCGAGGAATCGGTTGTTAAAATTAAAGATTATGACTTTGCCCGTCCTGCTAAGTTTTCGAAGGAACACTTAAGAACATTGGAGATCATCTTCGAAAACTTTGGTAGATTGGTTTCGAGTAATCTTCCTGCTTATTTGAGGAAGAATGTTCAGATAGATGTTATGAACTCGGAGGCTGTAACCTATTCGGAGTTTTCCAATGCGTTATCTAATCCGGTGCTGTTGGGAATAGTTAATTTTGAACCTCTTAACGGCAACATATTGATTGAGCTTGCGTCTAATTTAGGCTTTACAATAATAGATCGAATGCTTGGCGGTCTTGGAGATCCTCTTGATAAAGCAAGAGAGTTTTCAGAGATTGAGCTATCGGTGCTGGAAAGGATTTTCGTAGTACTTGTTGATTTGCTAAGAGAACCCTGGCAGAATGTTGTAGAGATTCACCCCAAACTTGAGCGAATAGAAACCAACAGTCAGTTTGCGCAAATTATATCTCCTAGTGAGATGATTGCGATTATTACAATTAATATGACAATAGGTAACGTGGAAGGACTCATGAATGTCTGCTTGCCATTTATGACGTTGGAAGATATAATGGATAAGTTGAATACCAAATACTGGTTCTCAACAATGCAGAGCAGAGATTCAGACGACTATGAAGCGTTTATAGAGACTGCAATTAACAAGGCACAGATTCCTATAAAAGCACTTCTTGGAAGAAGTAGTATATCGGTTATGGATTTTGTTAATTTGCAAGTTGGTGATATAATAAGACTTGACTCACACGTGGACGATGAATTAGATGTCTATGTCGGTAATATTGTCAAGTTTAAGGCGTTGCCGGGTTCAGGCTCGGAGGCGTACGCAGTAAAGGTTACAGAAATAATAAGAGAGGAATAGATGTAAAATGGATGGAATGTTATCGCAAGAAGAGATAAATGCATTGCTTGGTGGTATGGACAGCGATACTTCGGCTCCGGCTGCGAATTCTTCTTCTGATGAGACACTTACTCCGGAAGAAAGAGATGCCATTGGTGAAATCTCTAATATATGTATGGGAACAGCTGCGACAACACTTTATTCCTTGGTTAATCAGAAGGTTACAATAACGACGCCGTCGGTGTCAATTAGTACTTGGGATGAGCTTGTTGCGGAATACGAAAAACCTTGTGTTTTCATTACAATTTCATATAAAGTGGGAATTGAGGGTAATAATGTCTTGATTCTTCGTGAAGATGATGTTAAAGTAATAACAGATTTGATGATGGGTGGAGACGGTACCAATTTGGTTGATGAATTGTCTGATATTCACATGAGTGCGATATGTGAGGCAATGAATCAGATGATGGGTTCTTCAGCCACATCTTTATCGTCAATGCTTGGTGAGATGATAGATATATCACCACCGTCGGCAGATTTGGTTAATTTGATTGATGAGGTTGATGAATCAAAGGTTGGTTCATTCCATGATAGTACTTTTGTTAAGGTCTTCTTTAAGATGGAAATCGGTGATCTGGTTGATAGTAGTATCATGCAGTTATATCCGATAGATCTTGCAAAAGAATTGTTTGGAAAGTTTGTTTCATCGCAAGGAGATGAACAACCGGCACAACCTGCAGCACCTGCAGCAGCGGCACCACCGCCACCACAGCCTGCAGCACCTCAACCGGCAGCTCCGCAACCTGCGGCAGCAGCGGCACCACCACCAATGATGGGAATGCCCGGACCAATGCCCGGACAACAGATGGCATATGGATATGCTGCACCGCCTATGCAGGATGTTAATGCTCAACCGGTTCAGTTCCAACCTTTCAATATGGGATTTAATCCTATAACACAGCAAGAAAACATTGATCTTATCATGGATGTACCATTGGAGGTTACGGTAGAACTTGGTAGGACAAGCAAATCAATCAAGGAAATCCTTGAGTTTGCACCCGGAACAATCATAGAACTTGATAAGATTGCCGGAGAACCGATTGATGTATTGGTCAATGGCAAGATGGTTGCAAAGGGAGAGGTTGTTGTTATTGAAGAAAGCTTTGGTATTCGTGTAACGGATATCATTAAGCAATAAATCAAAGAATAAAAATGAAATGGAGAATACAAAATGGCGAAGAGTATTTTAATTTGTGACGATGCAGCATTTATGAGAATGATGATTAAGGACATTCTGGTTAAGAATGGTTACAACATTGCGGGAGAGGCAGAGAATGGTCTTAAGGCAGTAGAGAAGTACGCTGAGACTCAGCCTGATCTTGTCCTTATGGACATTACTATGCCTGAGATGGATGGTATTCAGGCGCTTAAGAAGATCAAAGAGTCTGATCCTAATGCAAGTGTAGTTATGTGTTCTGCTATGGGTCAGCAGGCAATGGTTATTGAGAGTATTCAGTCCGGAGCAAGAGACTTTATCGTTAAGCCTTTCCAGCCGGATCGTGTTTTAGAGGCTGTTAAGAAGGCAGTTGAGTAATATGTTCTTACTTGAATCAACATCTGACATACAAATGATTGGACGATTGATTTGTCTAATTATTGTGTTTGTTTTTGTCCTGATTCTTGCTTATTTTGCTGCAAGAATTGCGGGTAGTTTTCAATCTAATGTTATAAACAAACAGAGTAATATACGTGTTATTGAAATTTTTAGAATTTCCACCAATAAGACGTTAGAGATTGTTAGAGTTGGAGACAAAGTATTGGTTCTTGCGGTATGTAAGGATAATATAACGCTTCTTACAGAATTAAATGGTGATAGTGTTATCGAACAGAATAACACTATAGAACCTATCGATTTCAGTCAGATATTGGAAAAATTTAAAAAAGAGAATTCAAAAAATGACAGACAGAATTAAAATCAGTAACAAACTATGCCGTATTGTTAAACATATTCATTTTAAAAAGTTTATAATTGCTTACCTCATTGTCTTTTCAGTTTTGCTTATTGGATACAATGTTCATGCGACGGGTACCGATGCAGATGTTTTAAGCAATGAGGAAGCAGAGAATTTGACCAATTTAGAGAATGATGTTCCATTTAATTTGGGTATTACTGTTGATACAAGGAATGACGAGGGTACTCTTGCGGGAACACTTCAGATGTTATTGGTCATAACGGTGATATCTATAGCTCCGTCAATCGTTGTTATGATGACGTCTTTTACGAGAATCATTATAGTGTTCCATTTTTTAAGGACTGCTCTTGGTACTCAATCGGCGCCACCTAATAATGTTTTGATAGGGCTTGCGTTATTTTTGACCCTTTTTATTATGACTCCGACTATGGAAAGAATCAAAACCGAAGGACTAGAGCCATTGCAAAGAGGTGAAATTACACAGGATGAAGGTCTTAAAGCCTGTATGGAACCACTTCGTGATTTTATGCTCAATAACGTAGATGCAAAGGATGTTAATTTCTTCTTGGAAATGTCAAGATTAGAAGATGTTTCTGAAATTGCTGACGTACCTAATTCAGTCCTTATCCCTGCGTTTATGATGGGTGAACTTAGAAAATCATTTATAATTGGTTTTATGATATATATTCCTTTTATAATTATAGATATGGTAGTGGCGTCTACCCTTATGGCTATGGGTATGATGATGCTGCCTCCGACAACAATTTCCATGCCGTTTAAGATACTTTTGTTTGTTATGGCAGATGGTTGGAATTTGGTTATCGGCGAACTTGTCAAGAGTTTTAACTACTGACGTATGCTGTGAAACGGAGATGATTAATAATGTCAACAGGAGTTGTAATTGATATTGCAAGAGAAGCCTTATGGCTTATAATCAAATGTTCAGCACCGCTTCTTTTGGTTTCATTGGTTGTCGGTCTTACTATAAGTATATTTCAAACAATCACTTCGATTCAGGAACAGACGCTTACGTTTGTGCCGAAGATACTTAGTATTTTTATTACTTTGATTATATGTGGTGGATGGATAATGGATAACATTATTCAGTTTATGAATCATTTATTTGAGAATTTTTCCACTTACGTGAGGTAGTTCATGATTGAGCAATCTTTTTCCATATATCATTTGGAATATTTTCTGGTTATTGTTGTAAGGGTAATGGGAGCAATGGCATTTGCCCCCATTTTTGGTAATCAGCCGGTTACAAGAAGGGCAAGGCTATTTATAGGAGTGGCATTGTCTTTTGCCATTTTCACAGTTTATCCTTATGTTCCTCTTAAATATACAACTTTTTGGGGATATACGATAATTCTAGTGAAAGAACTGGTTGTTGGGCTTACTATGGGTTTTATGGCCAATATAACCCTTACTATTGTTCAGATGGCAGGGCAGTTTATAGATCGAGAACTCGGTTTTTCAATGGTGTCTAATTTTGACCAGACGTTTAATACTGAAACTACAATAACTGCTGAAATGTATAATATGTTAATACTTTTGATTATGCTATGCTCAAATATGCATTATTTTATTATATCTGCATTGTCGGATTCATTTGAACTTATACCTATTGGTGGAGTTGTTGTTGATACCGGTACATTGTATGATGTGATGATTAAGTATATGGTTGATTATTTTGTTATTGCAGTAAGAATAAGTCTTCCGATTACTATATCTATAATGCTTCTTAACGTTGTTCTTGGTGTTCTTGCTAAGACCGCACCACAGATGAACATGTTTGTTATAGGTATACAACTTAAGATTTTTGTTGGATTTGCGATTTTGTTGGTAACAATAGGATTTTTACCTAATATCACAAACTATCTTTATGAAGAGATGCAAGATATAGTTACTAACGTACTTCGTTCGTTTATTGCAACATAACACTTTAAGTGTGCTTGGGGTTTTTGATGATGGATTTTGAATATAGAATATTGATGCCTCTTGACCTTCAGTTGTTTGCGAAGGAAGGTCCCGGAGGCGAGAAAACAGAAGATGCTACATCGAAGAAATTACAAGATGTACGTGAGGAAGGTAATGTTGCAAAAAGTACAGAAGTAGTCACTGCTGCAACACTCCTTTCCTTGTTTGTGTGCATGAAAATAGGAATTGGATTTGTTGGAAACAGACTTCTTGGAACATTTTCAAAGTTTTATTCGTTAATCACAAGATTTATTGCAGAAGGGTTTAATCTACACAATTTTAGATTTTTGTTAACAAGGGTGAGTTTGGAACTGCTTATTGCAATTGCACCGTTTTTGCTTACGGGTTTGGTTGTTGCAGTAGTTGCGAATATGTTGCAATTTCAGTTCAAAGCAACTGCAAAGCCGTTGCAACCTAAGTTTAGTAAGATCAATCCGCTTAACGGTATTAAGAGAATGTTTTCGCCCAACACACTTGTTGAATTAGTGAAATCACTTATTAAAATTGGGTTTATTGCATATTTGGCATATAGTGTTTTTGTTAATCACGTTAAAGATATATATCTTTTATATGATATGTCAATTAAACAGGCAATTGGACTGATGTTTGATATTGTTATGGAATTGGGCGTCAAGATATCCGTTTTATTTATTATTATCGGTGCTGCGGATTTGTTTTATCAACGTTGGAAGTTTAAAGAAGACAACAAGATGACCAAGCAAGAGGTCAAAGATGAATATAAGAACTCTGAAGGAGATCCTAAGATAAAAGGACAACAACGTCAAAGAATGCAACAGGCTTCTCAAAGACGAATGATGGCGGCAATTCCCGAAGCAGATGTTGTTATTACTAACCCTACACATTTTGCGGTTGCACTTGCTTACGAGTCCGGAAAAGGTCAGGCTCCTGTGGTAGTTGCAAAAGGTGCAGATTTTATAGCTGCGAAAATAAAAGAAATCGCAAAGGAGAATAATGTTGCGATTGTTGAGAATAAGCCGCTTGCCAGAATGTTATATTATAATGTTGACTTGGATGCGGAGATTCCGCCGGAATTATATCAGGCAGTAGCAGAAGTACTGGCATATGTATATCAGTTAAAAGCTGTTTAGTTTAAGAATGAAAATAGATAAAGGGAGGTGAAATGGAATATGAGAAACATAAAGTTTCAAGGCGATATGTTTGTAGGACTTTATTTGCTTTTTGCGATTGTTTTGTTCATTATTCCTATTCCCTCAATTTTTTTGGATATATTAATAACATTTAATATAATGGTTGCGTTATCTATTCTGTTTAACTGTTTGTATGCGGAAGATACGCTATCTATGTCAAGTTTCCCTACAATTCTTTTGTTTACAACGGTGTTTCGTATTGCGCTTAACATTTCATCAACTAAGTTGATTTTGTTAGACGGTAATCCCGGAGTAGTTGTAAGAACTTTCGGTAACTTTGTCGGTGGCGGTAATTTGATCGTCGGTTCAATCATCTTTATTGTATTGGTTATTATTCAAATGGTTGTTATCAATAAAGGTTCTGAACGTGTATCCGAGGTAACAGCAAGATTTACACTTGATGCTATGCCCGGTAAACAGATGGCTATTGATGCTGACTTAAATACCGGTGCGATAACCGATCAGGAGGCTATGGCAAGGCGTGATAAAATCCAACAGGAATCCGCATTTTTCGGTTCCATGGATGGTGCTACCAAGTATGTTAAGGGAGATGCAATAGCCGGTCTTATAATAACGCTTATTAACCTTGTTGGCGGTATGACAATGGGTGTTATGCAACAGGGTCTTTCTGTGCAGGAGTCGCTTCAGACTTACACCATTCTTACAATCGGTGACGGTCTTGTTTCGCAGATTCCGTCAATGCTTATATCTATTGCAACAGGTATTCTTGTAACAAAGGCTTCGAAGTCTGCCAATATTGGAGACATAATGATAAGCCAGTTATTCCAACTTCCTAAGGTAATGTATATGGTTGGTGGTGCACTTTGCTTTCTTGGTGTGTTTACACCGCTTCGTTCCGAAGGAAGAATACTTGTGTATTTGGCATTCGGACTTGGAATGATTGTACTTGGAAGGTTAATTAATCAATCACAAGAAGTTAGTGCAATTGAAGAAGAGGTTGCAGAAGAAGAGGTTGCTGCTGACGAGATTAGAAGACATGAGAATGTAAATGCACTTTTGCAGGTTGACCCTATTGAACTTGAATTTGGTTACGGAATTATTCCACTTGCCGATGTCAATCAAGGTGGAGATTTGCTTGATCGAGTTGTAATGATAAGACGTCAGATTGCACTTGAACTTGGTGCCGTTGTTCCTATAATTCGATTAAGAGATAATATCCAATTGAATCCAAACCAATATATAATTAAGATAAAAGGTATTCAGATTAGTGAGGGAGAAATCCTTTTCGATCACTACATGGCAATGAATCCGGGATATGTTGAGGAGGAAATTACAGGTATTCCTACATTTGAGCCTTCGTTCCATCTTCCTGCAATATGGATTACGGAAGCACAGCGTGAACGTGCGGAATCTATGGGATATACGGTTGTTGATCCACCGTCAATTATAGCTACACATTTAACGGAGGTTATAAAAGGTCATCTTGATGAACTTCTTACAAGGCAGGATGTTCAGAATCTCATTGATAATGTTAAGGAGAATAATACAACGCTTATTGATGAGCTTGTACCAAAATTGCTTGGTGTCGGCGAGATTCAGAAGGTGTTGCAGAATCTTTTGTCGGAGAATGTATCAATAAGAGACCTTGTTACGATATTTGAAACATTGGCGGATAATGCGGCAACAACAAGAGATACAGATATTCTTACGGAGTATGCAAGACAGAGACTTAAGAGAGCAATCTCTAACACGTATTTCCCTGAAGGAGAAATGACAACGGTTGTAACGCTTGATCCGAAGGTGGAGCAGGATATTATGAACTCTGTTAAGCAGACTGAACAGGGTGCGTACATTACACTTGATCCTGCGCAAACAAAGAAGATACTTAATTCTACGGAGAAGGAGATTAAGAAATTAGAGGATCAGGGTAAGGCACCAATCATAATTACCTCGCCTATAGTAAGAATGTATTTTAAAAAGTTGACAAAAGACTATTTTAAGGATTTAATAGTAATATCATATAATGAGATTGATTCCGATGTGGAATTACAATCGATTGGAGTGGTGACAGACAATGATAATTAAGAAATTTCAAGGAAGTACTGAAACAGAAGCAATTATGCTTGCCAAGGAGAATCTTGGCAAAGATGCGATTGTTATGAATATAAAGACCATCAAACCGAAAGGACTTTTTAAGATGTTTAGAAAAACACTTGTAGAAGTTACGGCTGCGGTTGATGAGGTATCGGGTAAAAATGAAACAAAACAAAGTGAAACTACTAGTAAGATTCACGCTTCAATTGATGAAAAACTTCACCCTGAATTAAAACAGGAGGATTCTTCTGCAAAAGAGAATAAAGAACTTGAAGACAAACTTAACAATCTTGCTATGCTTTTGGAAGAGCAGATGAATAATCAGAAGAAAGAAAATGATAAGTCTGATAAGAAAAAAACTAAAAAAAGTGCAAGTGTTAAGGAAGAAAAAAATGATACAGATGAAAAGAACTCTTTGGAGGATGCCGGCGATGATGCTACAATTCCTGAAAAGGGAAGTCTTAAGGAGAAGTCTATAGATTTAATTATTGAACAACTTACAGCAAATGAAGTTACATATGCGTATGCAAAGCAGATTATTGACGAAATTGTTCATTCAGGTAATATTAGAACATTAGATGATATGTTGGCATGTGTATATCAGAAAGTAATTCTTAAGTTGGGACAGACAAAACCTATCTCTTTTGACGAAGGAGATGAAAAACCTAAAGTGATTTTCTTTGTAGGCCCTACAGGTGTTGGAAAGACAACAACTATTGCCAAACTTTCATCGAAGTTAATTCTTGAAGAAAAGAAAAAGATAGCTATTATTACATCTGATACATATAGAATTGCAGCGGTAGAACAGATTAAGACATATGCCAATATTTTATCTATTCCGGTTGAAGTAGTATATGAAGCAAAGGATATTAACAATATTCTCCCTAAGTATAAGGAATATGATTATATTCTTGTTGATACCGCGGGACGTTCACATAAGAATAAGGCTCAATCTGATGATTTGAGAGTTTTATATGAATCATTTGTCGGCTACAGTCTGCTTACATATCTTGTCCTTAGTGCGACAACCAAATACAAAGACCTTAAGAAGATTACGGATTTGTATAAAGATATTACAGATTGCAGTTTGATATTTACCAAGTTGGATGAGACAGATGCAATAGGTAACATTTTGAATATTAAATTAGATACCGGAATGTCTTTGTCTTATGTTTCTTATGGTCAAAATGTTCCTGATGATATTGAGGTAATGAATCCACAAATCATCGCCAAACAAGTGTTAGGAGGTGGCGACGGCTATGGATCAGGCAGATAAACTCAGAAAACAGGTTGAACTTCTCAAGGAACAGGCACCGACAGCCAGAGTTATTGCCGTTACCAGTGGAAAAGGTGGTGTTGGAAAGACAACACTTTCGGTTAATCTTGCACTTCAATTCCGTAATCAGGGCAAACGTGTTGTTATTCTTGATGCGGATTTTGGACTTGCTAATGTTGAAGTTATGCTTGGAATCAGACCACAGTTTAATCTTTCTGATATGATTTATCATAACAAATCAATCGAAGAGATTATAACGGAAGGACCAATGGGTATTGGTTTTATTTCGGGCGGTTCCGGTGTTCAGGATCTTGTCAATCTTGATAAGGAAAAACTAAAAAAATTAATTGCAAAGTTAGTTAAACTTGATAGTTTGTACGATATTGTTATAATAGATACAGGTGCAGGGATTGCTGATTCGGTTATAGAGTTTGTTTTAAGCTCGCCGGAGGTACTTTTGGTTGTAACGCCTGAACCTACATCAATAACGGATTCGTATTCTCTACTTAAAGCAGTTAACCGCAAGAAAGAGTTTGTTCGTGAACAGAAATCTATAAAGGTAATTACTAACAGAGTGTCTTCAAAAGATGAGGGTCAGGAAATATACGACAAAATCAGTATTGTTGTTTCTAAGTTTTTGAATATTCAATTAGATTATCTTGGGTATATACTCGACGATAGAAAAATCAGTGCTGCGGGAATGGAACAGAAACCTATTTCGCTTTCTGCACCTGATAGTCAGCCTGCCTCTTATATTAAGGCGGTTTGTAATAAGTTATTAGATATCAAAGAAGAAGAAAACAATAAGCCACAAGGTATTGCAAAGGTTCTTCTTGACTTCATTAAGAGTAAGAAAAAGACATCATAGACATTAAATGGGGGTTATGTATGGATAGTAAAATAACCATAGGTGACAAAATTGACTTAAAGAAAATTGAAAATCGTATAGCTGTTAATCCTAATAGAGATGTCCCTGTTTATGTCAGTCAGGTGCTTGATGAGGCTGACTTTGGAGATGTTCTTTGTGCAATGCCTATTTCAGAGGGACGTGTTATTCCACTTTCGGTTGGGGATGAGTATGATACGACGTTTTATACAAGTTCGGGACTTCTCAACTGTCAAACACAGGTTACGGGTAGATACAAAAAAGGCTCGCTGTTTTTGTTGTCTTTAAGACAACTTACCGAATTAAAAAAGATTCAGCGAAGAGAGTATTTTAGATTAGATTGCCACAATCCTGTTAAATACAGAGTACTTACCGATATAGAGAAGTTGGATGTGGAAGTTGGTAAAAAAAGTACGGTTGCTATAGATGAATGTGAGTGGAAAGATGGCATAATGATTGATTTAAGTGGTGGTGGTATCAGATTTGTTTCCGGCACGAGAGAAGAGATTATGTCTCTTATTCAGGTTAGATTTGAAATTATTGAAGATGGTCTTATAGAGGCTATATATGCCTATGCAAAAGTTTTAAGATCAGAGAGAACTCCTAATAAATCAAATGTTTTTGACCAGAGAGTGGAGTTTTTTGGTATGAAACGTGGTATGCGCGAAAGAATAATTAAATATATTTTTGATACACAGCGTAAATCGCGTGTCAAAGAGAGTGGAATGGAGTAATTTTTCAGTAAATTACTCCATTTTTCATTACTTTACACTCATGTGTAGACTGGTATCTGATATAATGTTAACATAATAGAATACGAGGTGAAAGTATGGCTGATGACAAGATTAATAAGCTTGTTATGATAGCCAGCTCGACAGGAGGGCCTAAGGCGCTACAAAGTGTCATTCCGCGTATATCTAAGAATATTCCTGCACCGGTTGTTATTGTTCAACATATGCCGAAAGGATTTACGGCAACATTGGCTTCACGACTTAATGATTTGAGCGAGATTGCGGTCAGTGAAGTGGTAGATCGGGAATATCTTAAGAATGGACATGTTTATCTTGCTGCAGGCGGAAAACATTTGGAGGTAATTCAAGACAGAACAGGTCGCCTTCAATTCAGAGAGAATAATCAAGATCCGGTTAACGGACTTCGGCCTTGTGCCAATGTTACTTTGCAAAGTATTGTACCGGCTTCTTTGGATTATATAGTGTGTGCCGTTCTAACCGGAATGGGTGCAGACGGATACTTGGGAATTAACGAGCTCAGAGCTAATCATAACATTTTCACAATTGCACAGAATAAGGAAACTTGTGTTGTATATGGTATGCCCAGAGCAATCGTTGAGCATGGTATAGCTGATACAGTTTTACCTTTAGAAAAAATAGCAAATGAAATCAATAAAAAAATGGGGGTGCATTAAAGATGGATTTAAGCCAGTATCTTGAAATGTTTATCGACGAAACAAAAGAACATTTACAAAATCTCAATGATCAGGTGTTGGTATTAGAGGCTGAACCGGATAATATCGATACGGTTAATGAGATTTTCCGTGCCGCACATTCATTGAAGGGAATGGCCGGTACAATGGGATTTAAGAGAATGCAGAGACTTACTCATGACATGGAGAATGTATTCTCGGAGATCAGAAATGGTAAGATGGGTGTTACACCTGATCTCGTAGACGTAGTTTTCAAATGTCTTGATGCTATTGAAGAGTATTTGGATTGCATTATCAACACATCTGATGAAGGTGAGAACGATAATGAAGATATCATAAAAACTCTTAATGCATGTCTTGACGGTGAATCGGCCCCTGCCGCACCCGCGGCTGCGCCGGCGGAAGCAGCACCTGCCAAAGAGGAAGTTGAAGCAACACCTGCTGAAGCAACTGCTTCTGATGACAAGAGGAAATTTTTACATATCGATATTGCTGATTTTGAGAAGAATGCAATTTCTGAAGCAAAAGCAAAGAATCTTAACGTATACGGCGTGACTGTTTACATCGACGAGAATTGTATCCTCAAAGCAGCGAGAGCGTTTCTCGTATTTAAGGGTGTTGAGGCAGTCGGTGAGATAATCAAGTCTGTACCGGGTGTCCAGGATATTGAGGATGAGCGTTTTGATTTTGATTTTTCAATGCTTATTATCTCTGAAAAGAATATCGATGAGATTAAGAAGATTATCGCTGATGTTTCAGAGATAAAAGAAGTTATAATTGAGAATTATGAGATTCCATCTGATGTTGAGGTTGTAAGTTCTGTACAGGAGAAGAAGGAGAAGAAACAGGATAAAGAGGATAGCAAGAAGAAAGCTTCGCCTGCTAAGACTAATGCAAAGCCTGTTGCAAATCGCTCGGTTCGTGTCGATATCGAGAAACTTGATGTTTTGATGAATCTTGTCAGTGAGCTTATTATTGCAAAGAACGGTCTTGTTTCTGCTAGTAGCAGTACTCTTGATGAGAATAAAGCATCAATGCAAAGTTTTAACGAACAGATTGAATATCTTGAGCGTGTAACAACAAACCTTCATGAGTCTGTTATGAAAGTTCGAATGGTGCCTATTGAGAGCGTTGTTAGCAGATTCCCTAGAATGATAAGAGATCTTTCTAAGAAACTTGGCAAAGAGATGGAACTTATCATGACCGGTGAAGAGACAGAACTTGATCGTACCGTTATCGACGAGATTGGTGATCCGTTGATGCATATGCTTCGTAATTCTGCTGATCATGGTCTTGAGTCAACAATTGATCGTTTAAAACTTGGTAAACCTCAATGTGGTACAATTCAACTTAATGCTTATCAGGATGGTAATAATGTTACTATCGAAGTTATAGATGATGGTGCCGGTATTGATGTTGAGAAAGTTAAAAGATCAGCAATTGAGAAGGGACATATTACTGAAGAGCAGGCAGAACAGTTATCTGACAAGGAAGCAATCGATCTTCTTTTCAGACCTGCATTCTCTACAGCAGAGAAGATTTCAGATGTTTCAGGTCGAGGAGTTGGTCTTGATGTTGTTAAGAACAAGATTGAAGGTCTCGGTGGTGATGTTGAGGTTTCAACAAAACTCGGCGAGGGAACTAAGTTTACTGTAAGATTACCTCTTACACTTGCTATAATTCAGGCTCTTATGGTTGAAGTAAGAGATGAGAAATATGCGATACCTCTTAACTCTATCGTAACAATAGAAGATATTCCTGTAAGCGATATTAAGTATGTACAGCAGAAAGAAGTTATCAACCTTCGTGGTACGGTTATTCCTATTGTTCGTCTTGATGAGATACTTGATTGCGAACCTAGAGAAGAAGAGCCGGAGAACCTTGTGGTTGTTATTGTTAAGAAGGGTGATAAACAGACTGGTCTTGTTATAGATAATCTGTTAGGACAGCAGGAAATCGTTATCAAGCCGCTTGGTAAATATATTAATATTCATAAGATTATAAGTGGTGCAACCATTCTTGGTGATGGTGGTGTTGCACTTATCATTGATTCTAATTCATTAGTATAAGGGGGGTAAGATAACATGGATGAAAACGAAATCTTAGTAGAGTCGAAACAGTATATAGTAGTTAAATTAGATGCAGAACAGTATGGAATTGATATTTCGTATATTGATAACATTGTTCGTATGGAGAGAATAACAAGAGTTCCAAAGGCGCAGTCATTTTTCCCGGGAGTTATTAATCTTCGTGGTGAAATTATTCCGGTTATGAGTCTTCGGAATCGTTTTGGTCTTGCTGACAAAGAGACTACAAATGCAACAAGAATGATTATCTTAAAGCCTGAAAATGGTGCTAAGATTGGAATACTTGTAGATGAAGTCAGAGAGGTTGTTACTCTTGATGATAACAATATTGAAAAAACATCATCACGTGATGAACAAGGCTTTAACCTTCTCGGCATTGGTAAATACAAAGATACATTGATTTCTTTGTTAAATATTCAGGAGATTATTAACGAGTTAGATAATGCGTAGGTGGTATTTATGAATAATCAGGAATTATCAAGTGACAAAATTGATGTATTAAGAGAAATTGGTAATATAGGTTCGGGTCATGCGACATCTGCACTTGCGTCAATGCTTGACAACAGTTTGCGTATGGAGGTACCTAATGTTAAGGTTATGAGTTTTGATGATTTGTCAGAACTTGTAGGTGGTGCCGATACTGTTGTTGCTGCCGTGTTGACACATTTTAAAGGTGATGTTTCCGGTATGATAATGTTCATACTTGAGATTAAGGAGGCTAAGAACCTTACGGGACATATGCTTCATAAGACTCATTCGGATGATATTAAGGACTTTGATTATATGGATAAATCAGCCCTTAAAGAGGTTGGTAATATTCTTATGAGTTCCTACCTTGCATCCATTAATACTCTGACTAATTTGGGCGTTCGTAATGAGCCGCCGGCGATATGTGTGGATATGGCCGGTTCGGTTCTTGATTACCCTATCATTGAATTGGGCAAGGTTGGTGACAATGCCATTATAATTGATTCAAAGTTCATGGATAAGGATGAACCAATCAATGGATTTTTGTTGTTTGTTGCCGATGAGGAGTCGTATGAACATATATTTAATGCGTTAGGAATTGGGTGTTAGTTTTATGGCAAATGTAATAAGAGTTGGAATTGGTGACTGGAAGCTATGTACATCACCCGACACTATAACAACGATTGGATTAGGCTCTTGTGTGGGGATAGTAATATACACACAAACAGATAAGTTTTGCGGTTTGCTTCATATAATGTTACCGTCAAGTAAAGAAATAGCGAATAATTCAAATCGTGCCAAGTTTGCTGACACAGGACTTGTTGATATGATTAAAGCCTTGGAGAAACAGGGGATGAAGCGTTCACTTATGAAGGCAAAGATTGCCGGTGGCGCTAAAATGTTCCAGTTTACCGGCAAATCTGATTTGGGTTCTGTGGGAGATAGGAATGTTACTGCTGTCAAGAAAATTCTTAACATTATTAAGATTCCGATTGTTGCAGAAGACTGTGGTAAAGATTATGGACGTACAGTAATTTTTAATAACGAAACAAAGCAACTTACGGTTAAATGTGCCGGACAACCGGATAAAAATATATAGGAGTAATTCTATGAAATTAGGTTATTTAAGAGCGTTTATTGTTTTGTTGGCCGGCTTGATTGCCTTAATCGTTAATATTAAAACAGGCAGGGAAGCTACCGTTTCCCTGCTCATTGTTTTGATAGTAATTTGTGTTTTTTATGTTATTGGAACGCTTATTTGTGAGATTTTACAAAAGAATTTAGAAACGAAGCCGGAGGGTGAAGGCGAAGAAGAGGAATCTGAAGAAGAGGAATCCTTGGATGAAAATGAAGATAACGAAACCTCTGTAGAAGAGGTTGTCGATGAGGATAATTTCTAGTTTTAATATCTTTAAGTTTGATGGGGTGTTGAGATGAATGAACTTAAAAGAGAGAAGCTTTGGGAGGACTATAGCAAAACCAAATCCGACAAATTAAGAGAAGAAATTATTGTCGAATATGTACCTCTTGTTAAGCTTGTAGCAGGACGTCTTAATATGTATTTAGGCTATACAGTTGAATATGATGATCTTGTGGGATATGGTATCTTTGGTTTGATTGATGCAATTGATAAGTTTGATTTCGACAAGAAGATTAAGTTTGAAACCTATGCGAGTCTGAGAATAAGAGGTTCTATTCTTGATCAAATCAGAAAGATGGATTGGATTCCGAGATCTGTTAGACAAAAACAAAAGCAGATTGAAGCGGCAATTGCTTCTTTGGAAAAAGAAAAGGGTGCTAATGTCAAAGATGAGGATATTGCAGAGAAACTTGGCATTTCTCTTGATGAATTTAGAAATTGGGAGAGTCAGGCCAATATATCCAATATTGCATCTCTTGATGAGTTTATGGAGCAAGGTACAGAAGGTGGTGTTAAGGAGTTTCGTAATACAACCTATCTTGAACCTGAAGAGTCATTAGATAACGACGAGGTCAAACGAATGCTCATGGAAGCATTAGAACTTCTTACAGAAAAAGAGAAGAAAGTCGTGTTATTGTATTATTATGAAGATCTTACGCTTAAGGAAGTTGCAAAGGTATTAGATGTTTCTGAATCGAGAATATCGCAACTCCATTCAAAGGCACTTGAAAAAATGAAGAAGAACCTAGGAAAGTACTTCGAATTGTTAATGGGTTAAGGAGGAACTTGCAATGAAATACACAAATGCTTATTTTCAACTAGATTTACGACAAAACGGTGTTTATCTTTTGTTATATCCACCTGTTGATAATGGAAAACAGATTGATGTTCAGGAGTTGATGAACTACCTTGATTCGGTTGGACTTAAAAATGTAGACCCCAAAACTATTGATCAGGCAGTGAAAAATAATACCAATACACCATCGGAGACGTGGATTGATCATGCGGGAATTGGCGAGGTTGGTGAGAAGGCTGATGTAAGGATTACTGAGGACAGAATGACGGCTATTATCCGATTTTATCCGCCGTCAACAAAAGGTTCTTACATGACTGACAAAGAAATCCTTGCTGAACTATCAATGAAAAAGATTACATATGGCATTTCTGAAAAGATTATTGCTGCATACCTAAAAGGAAGACAGTTTTGTAGGGATATTCCGATTGCGAAAGGTAAGCCTGTTGTTCAGGGAAAGGATGCAGTGATTACTTATCATTTCAATACAAGTCCAACATCTGCACCTAAACTTAATGAAGATGGTAGTGTTGATTTCCATGATTTATCGTTGTTTGTTTCAGTGAAAAAAGATGAACTTTTGGCAGAACTTACACCAGAAGTTGCAGGTGAAGAGGGAATGGATGTTATGGGCAATCGAGTACTTCCGGTTGCTGTTAAAAAGAAGGTTCTCAAATATGGAAAAAATATTAGATTGACAGAAGATAAATGTAAGATTTATTCTGATGTTGACGGTGATGTTAAGTTAGAAGGAGATACTGTATTTGTATCTAATACATATCAGGTTCCTGCTGATGTTAATCCATCAACAGGTGATATCAACTATAATGGAAATGTTTATGTGGCCGGTAATGTTAACTCAGGCTTCCGCGTAGAAGCTTCAGGTGACATAGAAGTTGCGGGTGTAGTTGAAGGTGCAACTCTTATTGCCGGTGGTAATATTGTTCTTAAAAGAGGTATCCAGGGAATGGGTAAAGGAGAACTTATTGCCGGTAATGATATCATTACAAAGTTTATTGAGAGTAGTAATGTCAAAGCAGGCAATACCGTTAATACAGGTTCAAGTCTTCATTCTAATATTGAAGCAGGAGAAAATGTTGTTGTAAGTGGTCGTAAAGGTTTCCTTATAGGAGGAACCGTTTCTGCCGGTAAGAAGATCGAAGCCAGTGTGTTTGGCAACAAAATGAATACTGCAACAGAGCTTAAAGTTGGTGTTAAGCCTGAGATTATGGAAAGATACAAAGATTTAACACAGTCAATCAAAGAAAAGCAGAGTGAAATGGTTGAGCACAGACAGACGCTTGATGTTCTTAAGAAAAAGATGGCGGAAGGAGTTAAACTTTTACCTAATCAGCTTAATATGGCTAAACAGGCAGGAGATGCTTTGAAAGTTCTTACAAAAGAATTAGATGAAGAGTCCGAAGAATATATGAAACTCAAAATGGAAATTGAAGAGAATAAAGACGGAAAAATATACGTTAACACTACCGTTTATCCAGGTGTTACGCTCTTTATTTCTAATAGAGTTTATCCAATTAAGGATATTCGTAGTAGATGCCAGTTTAGATTAAGTGGTGCTGAAGTTGTAAGTTTGCCTTTATAATTATTGCAGGCAATTTGGAGGTGATTTTATGATTCGTCCGATAGATATGCAAATGCTTCTTCCAAGAACTGAATCGGTTGGAAGCGAACGTCAGATGGAACAGCAAAGAATGGTTAATGCCAATAATAATGCTGCAAATGAAGTTGCCAAAGAAGTTCAGCATAATAGTGAATCGGTTGTTCACAAAGATGGTAATGCCTTTACAGAATACAAATATGATGCAAAAGAAGAGGGTAACGGAACTTACCAAAACCCCAAGAGGCAGAAGAAGAAAGACGATGGGGAAGATTCTGAAGAAGATAAGAAAGCAACACTATCTGAAAAACAGAAAAAAGAAATGCCCAGAATTAATATACAGATCTAAGGAGAAAGATAATGACACTTCCTGTTGTAGTTATGATTTTGATAGGAATAGCATTTGTTATAATAAGTTTTGTTGTTTCTGAAAACTTATTTGAGAGCAAGAAAGACAATGACAAAGCACCATTTCCTTCAATAGATGAGAATTATCAGTTTTCAGAACGTGAACAGCAGATAATCAAAAGAAAAATTGAGGATGTTATAGCTAATCACGCAAAGGATATCATTTATGATACCAATGAATCTTTGTCTAATATGGCTAATGAGAAGACAATGGCACTTGGTGATTATGCGGTTGCTGTGTGCGATGAGATTGAAAAGAATCACAAAGAAGTCATGTTTTTGTATAGCATGCTTGATGACAAACAGAAAGAAATAATGAAAACGGTCAAAGATGTTGATAATGTTAAGAGTGAAGTTAAGAACATGATTAACGAGGCTGAAAGCATTGAACATAATCATGTCGTAAAACAGGAAGAGGTTACTGTTCATCAGGCCGTTCAACAGGAAAGTACAGAAGATATTAATTTTGAATCATTAAATGAATCAGAAGACAAATCTCTTGAAGAAGATGCGTCAAATGTTGGTATGGATGATATTTTTGCTGAACTTGACCGTGCAGACATTGATTTTGATGAGGTTTTGGAAGAAGATTTTAATCAGAATGCCAATTCGAATGATATAATTCTTGAGATGTACAGGAATGGTAATTCCGTTGTTAGTATAGCAAAGGAATTAGGGCTTGGTGTTGGTGAAGTCAAGCTTGTTATAGATTTATATCAGGGAGAACGTTAATGAAGTTTAAATATTATCTTAGAGGAATAGGAATTGGAATTATTTTTGCATCAATCGTATTACTTTCGGCGTATCACGGTAAGATTTCGGGAAAAATCAGCGATGAAGAAGTTATTGCCAGAGCAAAGAAACTTGGCATGGTTGAAGCGAATGAGCCTATCAACAAATTAATTACTACAGAAGCAACTACGGAGGTTTCAACTCAAGTTGTTTCAGAAGAAGTTACTACAGTTTCTGAGGAAACAACTGAAACAACAGAGGAGTCTACCAAGAAATCCAAGAAGAAAAAGAAGAAAAAGGAAGAGACTACGACGGAAGCAACGACAGAGGCTACTACAGAAACAACAACCGAAGTAACTACCGAGGCAAAGAAGGACAATTCAAATCAGACTGTAGAAATTACAGTCGAAAGAGGATCTTCCTCATATCCAATATGCCAGAAACTTCAAGAACTTGGCATAATTGACGATGCTTCAAAGTTTGATGATTATTTAATCGAACATGGTTATGCTAACAGAATAAGTGTAGGTACACATAAGGTAAAAAAAGGAATGGATTATAAGACAATAGCCGATCTTATATCTGACCCTATTGATAAAAAGAGTGAATGATTATATTCACTCTTTTTAATTTTATGCTTTTTACACTTGAAAGTTTATAAAAAATGTGTATGATAGATATATGTTTGCAGTAATAAGTTATTTAATACATTAGGAGGATTTATTATGAAGATGAAATCATTAGCAGCTGAACTTTCTTCAACAACCTACCCGGGTAGAGGAATTGTTATTGGTAAGACCCCTGACGGAAAGCATGCAGCAATTGCTTATTTTATAATGGGTAGAAGTGAGAACAGCAGAAATCGTATATTTGTAGAAGAGGGCGAAGGTATTCGTACAGAGGCGTTTGATCCTTCAAAACTCGAAGATCCAAGTCTTATAATATATGCTCCTGTTAGAGTTCTTGGTAACAAGACAATAGTTACAAACGGTGACCAGACAGATACTGTTTATGAACTTATGAATAAGCAGTATACTTTTGAGCAGGCACTTCGTACAAGAGAGTTTGAGCCTGATGCACCTAACTATACACCTAGAATTTCAGGTGTGCTTAATATCGAAGGTGGCAATTATAATTATGCAATGTCAATCTTAAAGAGCAACAATGGTAATCCAGATGCATGTAACAGATATACATTCGCATATGAGAATCCTGTTGCGGGAGAAGGACATTTCATTCATACATATATGGGTGACGGTAATCCATTACCAAGTTTTGAAGGCGAACCTACACTTATCGATATTCCAAATGACATGAATGAGTTTGCAGAAACTGTATGGAATAATCTTAACGAGGATAACAAGGTTTCATTGTTTATTAGATATATTGATATTGAGACAGGAAAGTATGAGACTAAGATAATTAATAAAAATAAATAATTATTTAAGGAGATAAAAGATGAACGAATTTGTTTTAAAGTATGGTTGTAACCCTAATCAGAAGCCATCAAGAGTTTTCATGAAGGATGACAAGGATCTTCCTATAGAGATATTATGTGGTAAGCCGGGATATATTAATTTGCTTGATGCATTTAACGGCTGGCAGCTAGTTAAGGAGTTAAAGAAGGCAACAGGACTTCCTGCTGCAACTTCATTTAAGCATGTTTCCCCTGCCGGTGCCGCAGTAGGACTTCCTCTTTCTGACGTAGAGAGAAAGATATACTGGGTTGATGATATGGGTGAACTTTCTGCACTTGCAAGTGCTTATGCAAGAGCTAGAGGTGCCGACAGAATGTCTTCATTTGGTGATTTCATTTCGCTCTCTGACGTTTGTGACGTGGCAACTGCCAAACTTATCAAGCGAGAAGTTTCTGACGGTATTATTGCACCGGGATACGAGCCTGAAGCATTAGAAATCCTTAAGGCTAAGAAGAAGGGTAACTACTGCATTATCAAGATTGATGAGAATTATGTACCCGCACCTGTTGAGCAGAAGGATGTATTTGGTGTAACATTTGAGCAGGGAAGAAATGAACTTGTTATAAATGATGAGCTTTTTGCTGATGTTGTTACAGATGCAAAGGATATCCCGGAGTCTGCTAAGATTGATCTTGCAATTGCTATGATTACACTTAAATATACACAGTCAAACTCTGTTTGCTATGCTAAGGGCGGACAGGCAATCGGTATCGGTGCAGGACAGCAGTCAAGAATCCATTGTACAAGACTTGCGGGTGGTAAGGCTGATAACTGGTATCTTCGTCAGAATCCAAAGGTATTAAACCTTCCGTTTAAGGAGAATATCGGACGTGCTGACAGAGATAACACCATTGATGTATATATGAGCGATGATTATATGGATGTACTTGCTGACGGAATCTGGGAGAATTTCTTTACAGAAAAGCCTGAAGTATTTACAAGAGAAGAGAAGCGTGCATGGCTTGACACTCTTACAGATGTATCGTTAGGTTCAGATGCATTCTTCCCATTTGGAGACAATATTGAGAGAGCACACAGAAGTGGTGTTAAGTATATTGCACAGCCTGGTGGTTCAATAAGAGATGATAATGTTATTGAGACATGTAACAAATATGGAATGGCAATGTGCTTTACTAAGATTAGATTATTCCACCACTAAAATTCAAAAAAATAAATGATACAATGAACAAGGCTTTGTATATCTCATTTTGTGTGAGATATATGAAGCCTTTTATATTATAGAATTGAATAATTAGTCTTGTATATATTCATCAACAATACTTTGATATACACTTATGTTTTGTGACTTGCGTATCTTCTTAAGCGTCTTTTTGTCTATGTCTATATTCCGACTCCAAAAAGTCCATAATTCTTTCATTTTATAAAGTACAGGTTGGTCGCCTGACATATAATCACGGTAACCGTCTAGCAGTTCATTATGAAAATTGCAAAATGTGTTTATATCAAAAGAATTAATTTGATTGTTTTTATCTTCGGTTAATAGTCTTGGTAGTTCCGGATTGGCTATTGCACCTCGTCCAATCATTACAGCTTGTGCATCGGGACATTCGTTAAGTAAGTGTTTGTAAGAGGTTATATCGTTTATGTCACCGTTATAACATAGAGGAAACGGAAGTATATCCATTGCCATTTTAAATGCTTCAAAGCTAGGAGTGCCGTTATAGCCTTGAATCAAAGTCCTCGCGTGAATTATTAGTTCTTTGATTGGAAAATGCTTATACATTTCTAACAAATCTTCCCATTCAAACAGTGAATCGATACCAAGTCTTGTTTTGATTGAAATTGGAATAGGGCATTTATCGAAGATGACATCTAAAAATCTTGCCAATTCTCTTGGATCCTCTAAAAATCCGGCTCCACGGTGCTTTGCAACAACAGTTCCTGACGGACAACCGAGATTAAGATTGACTTCAGTATAACCCATATCGTTTAACTGGTTAGCAATTTCTAAAAAAACATCAGCCTGATTGGTAAGAATCTGAGGGACAAGCGGTAACGCGCTATTATTGTACGGCAACACATCAGCAAGTTCTCGACTTTTAAGTTTTCTGTTGGCGACAAATGGCGTATAGTATGTATCAATAAATCCGTAATGCTTATAAAAAGCATTTCTGTAAATGTAAGTTGTAATCCCTTCCATTGGGGCAAGATAAAATCTCATGTTATTCTCCTAAAAAAATAAAGCGCTATAAAATTATTATAGATAAGGGGATATAATTCTTCAAGATTTTTAAGGATTTTATAGTAAAAAAGATTAGGAGAATTATTTTATATAATATTGACTTTTTAATTTGAGTTCGTATAAAATTTGATTATGGTGTAATAAAAAACATATTTAGAGGGTGAGTAAATGAAACCGATTAATATATATACGCTTACAAGAATCGAAAAATCTCATGACATTGAACGGTTGGAGAAACAGATGTCAATGAGAAAGCGTTTTTTGAAGATCAAGAAATGGGAGATGGAAGGTCTTTACTCTCTTTGCTCGCATTTAAGTAAGGTTATGAATGATTCTGAGGCACTTGAGTTTTTTTATTCATTTACAATGCCGAAGATTGGCAAGGAGTTTGATCTTTTGCGTATTAATGGTGATTATGTTGTAAATATTGAATTGAAAAGCGGTAATGTGAGTGATGAAACAATTAAGAAACAGCTCATACAAAACAAGTATTATCTATCTACGCTATCTAAAAATATGTATTTTTACACTTTTATAAGTAGTCAGAACAGACTGGTAAGACTTTCTAACAGTGGAAGAATAGTCGATTGTGAGTGGGAAGAACTTGCAAAGATTTTGGAAAGACAAAATGATTGCTATGACGGTAATATTGAGGAACTATTTAAAGAAGAAAATTATCTTATATCACCCCTAACCGATGTCGGAAGATTTCTTCGGCAAGACTATTTTCTTACTTTGCAACAAAAGGATATAAGAAAATTAATAATGAAACAACTTCGTAATAAAGATGGCTCGCTTAAACGAGGATTCTCTATACAAGGATTTACGGGACTTCCGGGAACCGGAAAGACTATTCTTCTTTATGATATAGCAATGCAGCTTTCTAAAGCACAAAAAGTATGTGTACTTCACTTTGGCTCTCACGAAAAAGAGTTAGAGCAGCTTGATGAAAGACTTAAACGTATTGATTTCTATTACTATGATGATGTTGTGAATAATAATTTCAAAAATCAATATTTTGCAATTTTGGTAGATGAAGGTCATAGAGTTGATGCTCAGGCAATATCAACAATAATCAATCTTGCTAAGAAATGGGAAGTACCTGTTATCATATCGTATGACAGAGAGGAAGCGATAGCACCTGAGGAACGTATTATAAATGGTACTAAGTTGATTGAGGATATTGATGATTATCAAATATATAAGTTGACTAATCGTATCCGTATGAATAGTGAAATTTCAATATTTGTTTCCAATGTAATGTGTATCAAAGAAAGAAATTACAGACGTGATTATCCGTCCGTTTCGCTTGCATATGCAAATGATGACAATGAAGCAAATATTCTGTTGCAGAATTACGAAAAAGATGGATTTATCTATATATGGGATGATGAAATATTAAATGAAAATAAAAACATTGATATTCGAAATCCTTTGCTTGCTGTCAAATCATCAACTGCTGCATGTAAAGAGTTTGACAAGGTTGTAATGATAATTGATGAATCATTTTATTATAATGATGATGGTTTTCTTAGATGTAGTAATAATTATAAAGAGTCAAGAGTAAGAAATCTTTATCATGGACTTAGCAGAGCAAAAAAGAATATTGCGATAGTTGTTAAAAATAACATCCATGTATTTGAGACATTACTTTTTATTTTGCAAAAATAGCAGGTAAAATACATAGATAAATAATAATTGTCAAATTACAAATTATTGTGTATACTAATGAAATTAGAAATGGTGTTTAAAGCACATCAATACAAAATTAACACGAAAAAGGAAAAAAGAGATATGACAGTTTATGACGAATTAGTTGCGCGTGGACTTATTGCGCAGGTAACAGATGAAGAAGAGATTAAAGAACTTGTTAACAACGGCAAGGCGACATTTTATATTGGTTTTGATCCGACAGCTGATAGTCTTCATGTTGGACATTTCATGGCACTTTGCTTAATGAAGAGACTTCAGATGGCAGGCAATAAGCCTATTGCACTTATCGGTGGCGGTACTGCGATGATCGGTGATCCTTCCGGAAGAACTGATATGAGACAGATGATGACTCAGGAGACAATTCAGCACAATTGTGATTGCTTCAAAGAGCAGATGAGTAAGTTCATTGATTTCTCGGATGGTAAGGCTTTAATGGTTAATAACGCAGATTGGTTACTTGGTTTGAATTACGTTGAGGTTCTTCGTGAGGTTGGTGCATGCTTTTCTGTTAATAACATGCTTCGTGCCGAGTGCTACAAGCAGAGAATGGAGAAAGGACTTTCATTCCTTGAGTTTAACTATATGATTATGCAGAGCTATGATTTCTATAGCTTATACCAGAAATACGGTTGTAATATGCAGTTTGGTGGTGATGACCAGTGGAGTAACATGCTCGGTGGTACTGAACTTATCAGAAAGAAACTTGGTAAGGATGCATATGCAATGACAATTACACTTCTTCTCAACTCTGAAGGTAAGAAGATGGGTAAGACTCAATCTGGTGCTGTATGGCTTGATCCTAAGAAGACTTCTCCTTTTGAGTTTTATCAGTATTGGAGAAATGTTGATGATGCAGATGTGCTTAAATGTATCCGTATGCTTACTTTCCTTCCTCTTGAAGAGATTGAGAAAATGGATTCTTGGGAAGGTAGTCAGCTTAATCAGGCTAAAGAGATTCTTGCATTCGAGCTTACAAAGCTTGTTCATGGTGAAGAAGAGGCAACCAAAGCACAGGAGAGTGCAAGAGCATTATTTACAGGTGGTAATGCAGAGAACATGCCTACAACAACTTTAACCACAGCTGATTTTAATGATGAAGGCAAGATTGGTATTCTTGATATCATGGTTAAGGCTGAACTTGTTTCGTCTAAGGCAGAAGCAAGACGTAACGTACAGCAGGGCGGTGTTACTGTTAATGACGAGAAGGTAACAGAGCCTGTAACATTCTATGAGAAGTCAGCATTTGATAACGATTTCATTATCAAACGTGGTAAAAAGAACTTCCGCAAGATTGTTGTTGAGTAAAATGATTTTTAGGTGCAGCTTTTGCTGCACCTTTTTTTTGCCATTTTATGCCCCAATCCCGCTAACGCCAACATATATTTGTGATACTTTATACCATGTCGGATAATCGGTTACCCCTGTTACGGGAAGATTAAATATTTTCTGAAACTGCTTAACGGCTGCCTCGGTATTGGTTCCGTATATTCCGTCTGTAACAAGAGTAGGAATTGTTGAGTATACTTTGGCGATGCGATTAAGCTGTTCCTGTAATTGTCTAACCTTATTTCCAGTAGCACCTATTTCCAAATCATATCCCGGCCATGAAGAAGGAATACCTGATATTTGCGTGGACTCATTTATGTATATATCGCTTCCGTAGTAATTTCTAAGTATTTCAATAGCGGAATAGCCTTGGTCGCCAAGCGCTTTTGAACCCCACTGGGAAAGCCAGTTAGGACAGGTTACTCTTTTTCCGTCGCAGTATTGTGTAAGAATCGGCTGAATTACATCAGGACGCGAGAGATAGTTTGCAAATATCGAGTCAACAATTTGCGAAATGTTTTCGTATATCGTTTTATCTTTTGTCCATTTGTGGTCAAAGGCGGTTGAACTTGTTATTGTGAAATCATAGCCCTTACCTCGATACCATTCCGTATATACTCTGTTAAGAGTAAATGACATGATTGCCAAAACATTTGCATAAATGGTGCTTTCGGGCCACGTTGCATATATCTCGCTTGAAGCAACATTTTTGATATATTCCTTGTATTGGACATAGTAGTTTGTGGCAGATGAATCTGAAGGAGCACCGTCGTGAACTACTACAATTTCAGGAATAACAACTCGGGAAAGAACAATTTCGCCGCCTTCCGGTAGGGGTTTGATTTCTGGTTCTGCAATTTTGGGAGGATAGTATTCCCAAAGCGTGTGGGCATCTATAACGGATGGATTATATTCGGGAGTATCAGAAGAGTTGGTTCGTGGGGTTAGTTTTACGCTTTGGATTCCGATTTCACCGGACAAAATCTGAATGCCGGATATAACAACCTCATCAAAACCGTCAGAGATTATTTTGAGATTGTATTCACTGTAGGGCTGATTGTCGGAGGGTTCAAGCGAATACTCAACCGGTGGGGATGGTAGTTCAAACGAATCACTTAATCCGTCAGAGTCAGTTGTCGCTTCAATAATAGGAGTGTTTGGAGCACCTGTTGAGGCAATTTCAATCTTTGCGTTTTTGATAGGCTTTGAATTAGCTTTAGAAGTAACATTTATCTTAAGATATCCCTTATCTATATCATTCTGCAAAGCGTGAAGAGGAAATCTGTTCATGATGATTCCTTATGAAAATTAATATTTATATATAGTATAAGCAACATTTATTAAAATGTTACGAAATGCTATTATTTATTGTGTATCCTTTGTTGAAATCGATACCAGCCTATGTTAAAATGAGCAAATAAATATTAAAAGAATAATAGTATTTAAACGGAGGCATTACTATGAATATAAATGAGATTGCGGAGCTTGCAGGCGTATCTAGAGCTACGGTTTCACGATATCTCAATAACGGTTATGTGAGTAACGAAAAGAGAGAAAAAATCAGCAAGGTTATTGAGGAAACAGGATATATGCCGTCGGCACAGGCGCAGATGCTAAGAACCAAGAAAACAGGATTCATTGGTGTCATTATTCCGAAAATCAATTCAGATTCCATTAGTCGTATGGTTGAGGGAATTAGTGACATATTGTCAAACAAAGGTTATCAATTACTTCTTGCCAACACAAGCAATAACAGCAAGGAAGAAATACAATATCTTAAGAAGCTTTCGTCAAATCATGTTGACGGTATTATTCTTATCGGAACGGTATTATCCAAAGAGCATTACAAAGTTATGAAACAGATTACGGTTCCACTTGTGGTGCTTGCACAGCATACGTCTGATTATTCATGTGTATATTATGATGATTACGGCGCGGCGAAAGCGCTTACGAGCGAGGTTTTACAAAAGGGAAGTAAACCTGCATACATCGGTGCGGTCGCTGATGATGAAGCTGTCGGAAAAAAACGTCTTGAAGGTTTTTTGGAGGCATGTAAGGAAAAAGGAATAAATGTTGGTGAGGACCATTGCACTAACGGAGCATTTAGAATTGAGAACGGTTATGAAAGTGCAGAAAAACTTATGAAGTTGGATCCAACTATAGATACTATGATTTGTGCAACGGATAAAATTGCCATAGGTGCTATGGCATATTTGAAACAGGCAGGTTACAAGGTGCCTGAAGATGTCCAGATTGCAGGATTTGGAGACAGTCTTATTTCAAAGGTTTGTGACCCGAAAATGTCATCTATACATTTCTTTTACAAGACGAGCGGAGAGGAAGCAGCAAACATGCTTGTTGATGCTATAGAAAACTCGCAGTCGGTCAGAAAAGAAGTTAAAATGGGTTATCAAATTGTCAAGGTTGGAAGCCTTAGATAGTCAGTTACGGAGGCGTCATTTTGGTTAATAATAAGATAGATTCATACCATAAGAAACATACGCGAACAGTTGTGATTTTTATGGTAATGACATTAGTTGTACAGCAATTGATTTTTAAGTTTTTTGAACTTAAGACAGGAATACAGCCTGGCAGAAGAAATGCTTATATTACTACAAAGTTCTTGGGGCTTCTCCTGTTTTTTGAGATGCTTATTTTTGCGCTTAATACAACAATGAAGATCAATTTGCGAGATATCATCGTAAGTAAAAAAGAACTTGTAAGAACACTTATCAGAGCTAGTTCAATTGCGGTTTTGATGATTCTCTGTATGATTGGAATCAGAATTATCAAAGGACATTTTGATCCGAAGGTGGCGGCAAAACCGGCATTTAAACTCTACTTAAACATTAGAACAAGGTGGCTTTATCCCTTAA
Source organism: Lachnospiraceae bacterium (assembly GCA_015057325.1). Classification (GTDB taxonomy): domain Bacteria; phylum Bacillota; class Clostridia; order Lachnospirales; family Lachnospiraceae; genus CAG-590. Next base: position 59,648 of record SVEQ01000004.1, read on the forward strand.
ATGTGTTCTTTCAGGAACTCTTTATCAAAGCCTTTGTTCAGGACAATATAAGAATTATGGCAGGCAAGGAGCATGTGAATTATACGGTGTGGTTAACGGCGCTGTACTTCTTCATTTTACACATGAGTTATCCTTTGTATTACATGGTTGTTGCATGTATTTTCTGCCTTGCAACAGGCTATTATTATGAGACCAATCGTAATATTTGGGGTTGTGCGTTATTACATTTTGTTATCGGCTTCTTTCCGAGAAGTCTGGGAATACTGTGATTTCTATGTTCACGTGGCAATTTGATTGTCAAATTGCTTGATTTATGATATATTAATTAAGTTGCGTTTTGATAAGAGACAGAAATGGAGGATATTATGGCAGAGATGACTAGGGCGGTTCTTGATGCAATGGGAGGGGATCATTCACCTGAAGAAATGGTGCTTGGTGCAGTTAATGCAGTTAAAGAGAAAAGTGATCTTTTTGTTTATATTGTTGGTCCCGAAGACAGACTTAAGGAAGAACTTGCAAAGTATGATTATCCGGCAGATAGAATTGATGTAATTCATGCGCCAGATGAGATAACCTGTCATGACACTCCTGTTAATGCTATAAGACAGAAGAAAGAGTCATCAATGGTAATTGCTCTTAACATGGTTAAAGAAGGCAAAGCTGACGGTATTGTATCGGCAGGTAATTCCGGTGCATTGCTTGTTGGTGGTCAGGTCTTGGTTGGCAAAATGAAAGGTATAGAGAGGGCGCCTCTTGCACCTATTATGCCGACGATGAGTGGTGTATGTCTTCTTATAGACTGTGGAGCAAATGTTGATGCAAAGCCGAGCAACCTTGTACAGTTTGCAAAAATGGGCTCTATTTATATGGAGAATGTTGTCGGAATTAAGAATCCGAGAGTTGCAATAGTCAATATCGGTGCCGAGGAAGAGAAGGGCAATGCATTAGTTAAGGAAACATTTCCTTTGTTGAAGGAATGTAGGGATATTAATTTTATTGGAAGTATTGAGGCGAGAGATTTTCCATATGGCGGTGCAGATGTAGTTGTTACGGAAGCATTTGTCGGTAATGTTATGCTCAAGCTTACTGAAGGTCTTGCAACAGCGCTTTTTAAGCAAATCAAAAAGGAGATTACATCTTCACCTGTTTCGACAGTGGGAGCAGCGCTCGTTAAGCCTAAGCTTAAGAATATTGCCAAAATGTTCGATACTGCAGAATACGGCGGAGCACCTCTTCTTGGACTTAAAGGACTTGTTGTAAAGATTCATGGTAATGCAACAAACAAAGAAGTTAAGAATGCACTTTTCCAAGTGGAAACATTTAACAGACAAGACATCAACGGAAAGATACGTGCTAACTTATTAGAAGTTGAAGAATAAATGTATCAATAGTGGAGTCGTTATGCTAAGTTATAATGAACAGGAGTTGGAGACAAACATAGGTTATGTTTTTAAGAACAAAGACCTGCTAAAACAAGCTATGTCTCACAGCTCATTTATAAATGAAATGAAAAGAAACATAATGTTAAGTTATGAACGTTTGGAGTTTCTTGGAGACGCGGTGCTTGAACTTGTGACAAGTAATTATCTCTTTGATGAATATTCCGATATTCCTGAGGGTAAGCTAACCAAACTTCGTGCTTCCATTGTGTGTGAATATACGCTTTCCTCGGTTGCAAGGGATTTGCATTTGGGCGATTATGTATTGCTTTCAAAAGGCGAGGAACTGACTGGGGGAAGAGACAGAGATTCCATTCTTTGTGATTTGTTTGAGTCGGTTTTGGGTGCCATTTATTTGGATGGCGGTATGGAACCGGCTAAGACGTATGTTAAGACATTTTTGCTCAAAGACATTGAGAACAAAACATTGTTTTATGATGCAAAGACAACCTTGCAGGAAATGGTTCAAAAAGACGGCAAGGGTGCGGTTACTTACGAAATGGTAAGTGAGTCGGGACCTGATCATAACAAGTTGTATGTTATGGACGTATGTGTTGACGGCAAAGCTGTTGCACAAGGTCAGGGCAAATCAAAGAAAAATGCTCAGCAAATGGCTGCGTATAATGCGATATTGAAACTTACGGGGAAGATAGGATAAGTTATGTATTTAAAAAGTATTGAAGTATATGGATTCAAATCATTTGCCAATCGTATAAAGTTTGAGTTTAATGAAGGAATAACCGGTATTGTAGGACCTAACGGTTCGGGTAAGAGTAATGTCGGCGATGCGGTTAGATGGGTTCTTGGTGAGCAGAGTGCCAAGCAGCTTCGTGGTTCTAACATGCAGGACGTTATTTTTGCGGGAACTGAACTTAGAAAACCACATGGTTCCGCATACGTTGCAATTACACTTGATAACAGCGATCATTCGCTTCCAATCGATTATGAAGAGGTTACCGTTGCAAGACGTGTATATCGTTCGGGTGAAAGTGAATACCTTATAAATGGTACCGTTAGCCGATTAAAAGATGTTAACGCACTTTTCTTTGATACAGGTATCGGTAAAGAGGGATATTCTATAATCGGACAGGGTCAGGTTGAACGTATTCTTTCGGGAAAACCGGAAGAGAGACGTGAACTTTTTGACGAGGCTGCCGGAATTGTTAAATACAAAAAGAATAAATTAGCGACTGAAAAATCTCTTGCTGCTGAAAGAGAGAATTTAAGTCGTGTTAATGATATTTTGTCAGAGCTTGAGAAGCAGGTAGGACCATTAGAGAAGCAGTCTGAGGTTGCTAAGAAATACCTGCTTTACAAAGAAGAACTTAAGCGTTTTGATGTTAATGTTTTCCTTATGGAGAATGAGAAGATTGAGCAGACACTCAAAGAGAATGAGGAGAAACTCAAAATTATCAATGATGACAGCGAAAGACTTCAGAAGGAATTTGAAGAGACAAAGAATGAATATGAGAGAATAGAAACTGTTCTTGAACAGTGCAATTCTTCAATTGATTCAAACAGAAACAGAATACATGAGTTAAAGCTTTCCAAAGAGCATAACGAGGGTGAGGTTAACGTACTTAACCAGCAGATTTCCAATGCCAAGTCCTCTGACGTACATATGAGTGAACAGATTGACAGAATTAATCAGTCACTCAAGGCTTTTGATGAGGAAAAGGCTGGATTTCAGGAGAAGAAGGCAGAACTTGATGAGAAAATGGATTCTGCTGATGATGTTGTAGAAGAAGCAAGAGAAGTTAGTGAAGGTATTGAGGAAGAGATTACAAACCTTCAGGAAGAAATAGAAAAGAGCAAGGCAGATATTATTGAATATATGAACGGCGAGTCTAACTTAAAGGCTAAGGTTGGCCGTTATGATGCTATGCTTGAAAATATAAGTTATCGTAAAACACAGTTAAATCAGCGTTTCCTTCAGTTTAAATCTGACGAGATGAAGGACAAGGAAGAGTATGACAAGCATAACGAAACGCTTGAAAATATTGAGAAAGAAGTATCAGTACTTCACGAACGTTTAGACATTGTTGATGCTGAACTTGATAAGAGTACGATTGAGACCGCCAACAATAAGCAGAGACTTTTTGATGCCAACAATGAATATGCATCGGTTAAGTCAAAGGCAGAAGCTCTTCGTAACATTACAGAGCGTTACGATGGATACGGCAACTCGATTAAGCGTGTAATGGAGCAAAAGAGCAGTAATCCGGGAATTGTCGGTGTTGTTGCGGATATTATTCAGGTTAACAAAGAGTACGAGATTGCAGTAGAAACCGCACTTGGCGGAAGCATTCAGAACATTGTCACAGACAATGAAACTACAGCTAAGAAGCTTATTAATTACTTGAAGAAGAATCGTTTCGGACGTGCAACATTTCTTCCTCTTACAACAATAGGAGGCAAGTATAGTGAGTTTAATAACAAGGAGGCATTAAATGAGCCCGGTGTTATAGGACTTGCAAAAGACCTTGTTAAAGTACATGACAAGTATACTTCCGTTACGAATCATTTACTTGGAAGAATTGTTGTTGTAGATACCATTGATCATGCGATTGCGGTTAATAAGAAATATCATCAGTCACTTCGTATCGTTACCAAAGAGGGTGAGTTGTTAACTCCCGGTGGCGCGATGACAGGTGGTGCTTTCAAGAACTCTTCAAATCTTTTAGGTCGTAAGCGTGAGCTTGATGAATTGTCAAAACAGCTTTCGGAGCTTAGCAACGAGATTGCCAATGCGACAAAAGAGGAAGAACAGCTTCGCACGAAACGTGATGAATTAAAATCTGAGAAAGAGGATATCAACTTAAAACTTCAGGAGTTATATCTTTCTAAAAATACAGTTACTCTTAATATCGAACAGGTTTCTAAAAATCTTGCAGAAACAGCCAATGCGTATGCTTCGGTTAACAAGGAGAGCAAGGAATTAGAGGCTCAGATTGAAGAGATTAACAACAATAAGAATGAACTTTACGAAAATCACAAGCAGGCTGAAACTGCCAAGAAAGCACTTGAAGAAAGAATCGAAGTGTTAGAGGAGCAGGTGGTATCTAAACGTGAGGAGTTAAAGACTGCTAACGAGAAGGTTTCACAGCTTATGCTTGAGTTTAATACAATGAAGCAGCAGGATGATTTCCTTATTGAGAATTTGAGAAGAATTCGTGCTGAAGAGAACAAACTCAAGGATGAAATGGAAGTTTACCGTTCGCAGATGAGCAATTCCGGTAAGGCAATCGAGGAATTGGTTTCTAAGATTAATGGATTTAAGAAAGTGATTGATGAGGAAACCAAGGAAATTACATCTCTTGAAGAAGCTCTTAACAAAGATATTTCCGATAAAGAAGAACTTAATGCTAAACACAAAGAGTTCTTTACTAAGCGTGAACAGTTAAATGAGGATATAACAAAACTTGATAAATCAGCATTTAAACTTAATGCATCTGTAGAAAAGATAAACGAGCAGGCTGACAACTTAAGCAAGTATATGTGGGAAGAGTATGAACTTACATATCAGTCTGCAGTTGAACTTAAAGATGAGGCGCTTAATGACCTTGCTTCGTTAAAGCAGGAGGTTTCTGCTGTTAAGGCTAAGATTAAGTCGCTTGGTGATGTTAATGTAAATGCTATAGAAGATTATAAGGTTGTTTCCGAGAGGTATGAGTTCTTGAAGGGACAGCATGACGATATTGTGAAAGCAGAAACCAATCTCTTGCAGATTATCGAGGAATTAGATACTGCAATGCGTACTCAGTTCGAGGAGAAGTTCAAAGAGATTCAGGTTATGTTTGACAAAGTATTCAGAGAACTTTTCGGAGGCGGAAAAGCAACGCTTGAACTTGTTGATAATGAAGATATATTAGAGGCAGGTATAAGAATTATTGCTCAGCCACCCGGAAAGAAACTTCAGAATATGATGCAGTTATCCGGTGGTGAGAAGTCGCTTTCGGCAATTGCACTTTTGTTTGCAATTCAAAGTCTTAAGCCGTCACCATTCTGTCTTCTTGATGAGATTGAGGCCGCACTTGATGATTCGAATGTAACAAGATATGCGAAGTATCTTAATAAACTTACAAAGGATACACAGTTCATTGTTATCACTCATAGAAAGGGTACTATGGAAGCTGCTGATGTTCTCTACGGTATAACCATGCAGGAGAAAGGTGTATCAACTCTTGTATCGGTTAATCTAATTGAGAATGAGTTGGATGATTAATGTAATGTAAGACTTGGGGGAATGGGTTATGGTTCCATATACAACGGAATGTATTATAGCATTATATACTTTCTATGCTGTATTTTTTGTTTTTATTAGTGTTAAGTGTTTTTTTGAAAAAATTAGTATTCCTAAAATTATAATTACATTTTTATTATCACCTGTGACCGGATATCTTTTTTCGTTGGTAATATTTATTGATGAAGATATTGTTGGGAGTGATGACATTAACGTACTTACAAGAAATGCCTTGGTGCTTATAGCAGGACAGTTAGTGGTTTATGCTATATTGATGTTTCTGTATGTGAAGTTGATGAAGGCAAAGAATACATCGTTATCAATTTTTGTATATATGAGTTCGATTACTATTGTTCCGGGTATGTTCTATATTCTTTCAATGTACTCGTATATTCCGTTCGTGTTATATTTTTTGCTTGCGCCGTTATTTTATCAATTGGTTATCAAACAAATTGCTGAACTTTCGAAAACAAAACAGATAACGGATCTTCGTTTGTTTATTATACTTCCTGCTATGACAGGTGTATTTAACATAATCATGTATTCGGTATACTTTTTTACATTACAGATTGTTGATTCCGGACAACTGCTTGAGGCAATACAGGATTTCAAGGAAGAGACAGGTATTTTGTTAAAAGACAGTATGCCTATTTTCTTAGTGTTAATTAAGTACATTACACGTTCTTATGCAGTGTTTGTTTATCCTTCAATATTTGTTTCCCTAGTGCTTATTATTGCTTTTCATGTAATTGTCAAAAACGTAAAATATACGAACGAACTTGTCAAAGCAAGAGATGAGATTAAGGTGCTTTCTGTTGAAGTCATGGAAGCACTTGCTCACACAATTGATGCGAAGGATGAGTATACAAGGGGTCATTCCATCAGAGTGGCACGTTATGCAAGAATGATTGCAGAGAGAATGGGACTTTCTGAGGAACAATGCGAGAACATATATTACAGAGGGTTGTTGCATGATATAGGTAAGATAGGTGTCCCTAACGAAATAATCAATAAACCGAGTAAACTTACAGATGCTGAATATGATGTGATTAAGACACATCCGATTACCGGTTTTGATATATTGGCAGAGATTAAGAGTCGTCCTGACCTTTCAACCGGAGCAAGATGGCATCATGAAAGATTTGATGGAACGGGATATCCTGATCACAAATCAGGTGATGATATTCCGATAGAAGCCAGAATAATTGCCGTTGCCGACAGTTATGATGCGATGACGTCTAACCGAAGCTACAGAGGTTATATGTCCCAGGAAAAGGTTCGCAGTGAACTTGAGAAGAATATAGGAACTCAGTTTGATGAGAAAGTTGCAAGATGCATGATTTCCATTATTGATGAAGATAAGGACTACACTATGCATGAGTGATTTGCGTTAAGAGACTACCGTTTGGTGATTACGAACGGTAGTCTTTATTTAATATAGCAAAAATAGTGTATCAAAACTGATTTAATTGTGATATAATGTTGCAAGCGATTTTTAATATATATAAAAGGGGTAATTTATAATGAATAATGATGATAAGACGACAATAAGAACAGCCGCGATAATAGGTGGAGTTATTGGAGCAATATTGCTTGGTTTGATGATTAAGATAGACGGCACGACAAAGGGAACTGTTATTGGTGTTGGTTGTCTTTTGATATGTGGTATTGTTGGAATTATTATAGGTTCTATATTGGAAAACAAGAAATTAAAAGAAAATACAGAAGAAGATGAAGAACAACAGGTAGAAACAACGGAAGAAGTCAATGATGTTAATGAAGAGCCTGAAAAGGCAGAGAAAATAGATACTATACAAGAGTCTGAAAAGAAAGATGAAGTATTAGAAGAAAATCAAAAAGTAGAAGAGGCTGAAGTTAGTGAAGAAGTTGAAGAACAGCCCGAAGAAGAATCTGAAGAAACAGAAACAACCAAAGAGGTTGAAGAAGTAGCCAAGAAGGAAGAAGTTACCGAGCAAGAAGAAGTTAATGAGAAACCGGAAGGCGGTTTTTTCTCACGTCTTGTATCCGGACTTACCAAGACAAGAAACAGTATCAATGAAAGCTTCAATAATCTTTTCTCAGGATTTTCAGAGATTGATGATGATTTCTATGATGAACTTGAGGAGACACTTATTACTGCTGACTTAGGACTTGACACAACCGAGAAGATAATAGATGAGCTTAAAGATCTTGTTAAGAAGAATCATATCAAAGAAGTTGAAGAATGCAGAGAACTTGTTATTAACCTTATCAAGAGCCAGATGTTTGTCGAAGACGAGGCGTATGATTTTGAGGATAAGAAGACAGTTATGCTTATCATTGGTGTTAATGGTGTAGGAAAAACAACATCAATCGGTAAGCTTGCTGCTCAATACAAAGGCAGAGGTAAGAAGGTTATGATGTGTGCTGCTGATACCTTCCGCGCGGCTGCAATTGACCAGCTTAAGACATGGTCTAATCGTGCAGGAGTTGAGATTATTGCACAGGATGAAGGTTCAGATCCCGCTGCTGTAACATTTGATGCTGTCAAAGCCGCTGCAGCAAGAGATGTTGATATTCTTCTTGTTGATACTGCCGGACGACTTCATAACAAAAAGAACCTCATGGATGAGCTTGCGAAGATGAAGAGAATAATCGAGAAGGAATACTCGGATGCACATCTTGAAACGCTTATAGTTCTTGATGGTTCAACAGGTCAGAATGCATTAGAACAGGCAAGACAGTTCTCAAATGTAACACAGATTGATGGAATAATCATTACAAAGCTTGACGGTACAGCGAAGGGTGGAATTGCAATAGCCATTCAGTCGGAGTTAAATGTTCCTGTTAAGTATATTGGTGTTGGTGAGCATATAGAAGATTTACAGAAATTTGATCCGGATAGCTACGTGAATGCACTTTTTGCTGATATGGATACAAGATCTGATATTGAGATTCTTATGCCGGAAGAATAAGAAAAATATGACGAATATTTGAAATAGTATGGAGGAATTGATAATGCTTACAATGGACAAGTTTGAGGAAGCATATAACACAGTACAGAAAGTTGTTAATCCTACAAAACTTATTTACAGTGAATATTTCAGCGAGCTTTCAGGTAACAAAGTATATTTTAAACCCGAGAATCTTCAGGTTACAGGTGCCTACAAGATTAGGGGTGCATATTATAAGATTTCCACACTTTCTGACGAAGAGAGAAGTAAGGGACTTATAACCGCTTCAGCAGGAAATCATGCTCAGGGTGTTGCCTTTGCAGCAAAAGCATACGGTGTTAAGGCGACTATCGTAATGCCTACAACTACACCGCTTATCAAGGTTAATCGTACCAAATCTTACGGGGCAGAGGTTATACTTTACGGTGATGTATATGATGAGTCCTGCCAGTATGCATTAGAACTTGCTGAGGATAAAGGTCTTACATTTATACATCCGTTTGATGATTTGGATGTTGCCTGTGGACAGGGCTCAATAGCGATGGAGATAATCAAGGAACTTCCAACGGTTGATTATATTCTTGTGCCAATCGGCGGCGGCGGACTTGCAACAGGTGTTTCAACACTTGCAAAAATGTTAAATCCAAACATCAAGGTTATCGGTGTTGAGCCTAAGGGTGCGGCATGTATGAAAGAGTCAATTAAAAACGGCAAAGTTACAACACTTCCTGCAGTTGATACGATTGCGGACGGTACAGCCGTAAAGACCCCCGGAAGTAACATTTTCCCATATATTCAGGAGAATATTGATGAGATAATAACGGTTGATGACAGTGAGCTTATTGTTGCTTTCCTTGACATGCTTGAAAATCACAAGATGTTAGTTGAAAACTCAGGTCTTCTTACGGCAGCAGCTGTTAAGAATCTTCCGTTTAATGATAAGAAGGTTGTAAGTATTCTAAGCGGTGGTAATATGGATGTTATAACATTTGCATCTGTTGTTCAGCATGGACTTATTGCGCGAAGCAGAATATTTACTGTATCAGTTCTTCTTCCGGACAAGCCGGGTGAGCTTAAAAATGTAAGTTCAATTATTGCTGATCTTCAGGGTAATATTATCAAGCTTGAGCATAATCAGTTCGTTAATCTTAACCGTAACGCTGCAGTTGAGCTTATCATCACTATGGAGGCGTTTGGCCCTGAGCACAAGGATAATATTATGCATGTGCTTGCAGAAAAAGGCTATCGCCCTGTTGAGAAGAAGCCAAAGAGTATTTATTAATAAGATTTATAATAACCAACTTCAGTAATGTCGGTGGTTATTTTTTGGGATAGAGGACTTGCAATGGAGAACACATTTATATATCAAGAAAATCAAAAAGGAATATATGTTGCAGTAGATATTGGTACGACATCAATAGGTGTATCCTGTTTCGACGTCGAAACCAAAAGTCAATTGGCATCTTTTTCTTTTTCCAACCCGCAAAAGATATACGGTGCGGATGTGATTACAAGAATTAAGAATTGCTTGGATACGCCGTCGGCTGAAAAGAACATGTCTGACATGATTCTTATCAAATTAAACGAATCACTCAAATGTTATCTGGGAAATAACTATAATAGAATTTCATGTTTGTGTTATAGTGGCAATACGACTATGCAGCACATATTAAGATGCCTTTCGGTTGAAGGACTTTCCAAAGCACCTTTTACACCTGTATCGTTGGATTACTTTGAATGCGAAGTTTCTCATGAGGATAACAAGGCGGTTATAAATGAAGCCGGTAACGTAAGAGAGTTATTCCTTCCCGGCTTTTCGGCATTTGTCGGCGCGGATATACTTGCCGGAGTTGAATATCTAGGTATGGGTAAAAGCAATAGATATGACTTGTTAATCGACCTTGGTACAAACGGTGAGTTGGTGCTTCTCAATAATCAAAAAGGATATGCAACATCAACTGCCTGTGGTCCTGTATTTGATTATGGTATATCCGGAGCTGTTTACGGCAGTGAATGTATCAAAGCTATTGCAATGTGTATAAAAAGAGGTCTCATTGACGAGACTGGGCTAATTAAAGAACCGTTCTTTGAAAAAGGAATTGATATATCTGATGATATAACAATTTCTCAGGTACAACTTAGACGTTTCCAAATGGCCAAGGCTGCTATATACGCAGGTGTTATAAGTCTTATTAAAAAGGCAGATATAGATTATGATGATATTGAAAATGTGTATATATCAGGTGGACTTGGTTTTTATCTTAATATCAGGGATGCATTTACAGTAAAAATGTTGCCGGAACAATTAAAGGATAAAATAACCGTTTCAGGGAACACATCACTTAGCGGTGCAGAAAGGTTCTTGCTTTCTGATGACAAAGACACAATTCTTGCAAATTATGAAAGCATAAGAAGCAGGACGGAATCATTTGAACTTGCAGATTATGAAAGGTTTGAGGGAATATATATTGATTCTATGAATTTCTGATATATATGTATTGAAACCACAATACAATATATGGTATAATAAATAGGTTTTAGGGACATTATGTGCCGTCCCGACAAACCTATTTTTTCTTTTTATGAAGGGATTATTATACCAATGAGATTATGCAGTTTGTATAGCGGAAGTAGTGGCAATTGTATATATGTCGGTTCTGATAAGACACATCTTCTTATAGATGCAGGACTTAGTATGAAGAAGATTGTAACGGCCCTTAACGAAATGGACGTTAAGCCTGAAGAAATCAGCGGCATACTTATAACTCACGAGCATTCCGACCACATACAGGGACTGGGGGTAATTCTTAGAAAATATGGGATTCCGGTTTATGGAACACCTAAGACTTTAGAAGCGGTAAGTAAGTATAAGGGACTTGGGAAAGTTGATTTTTCTCTTTTTCACGGAATAGAACCGGAGAAAAGTTTTGCGATAGATGATTTGTGGGTTAAGCCGATAAGCATATGGCATGATGCGGTCGATCCGGTTTGTTACACTGTAACTGACGGAGAGAAGAAGATATCGGTTGCGACGGATATGGGAGATTATGATGCACATATAGTTGATTCTTTATCCGGTGCAGATGCAATGCTTATTGAAGCTAATCACGATATAAGAATGTTGGAAGTCGGGCCGTACCCGTACGAGCTTAAGAAAAGAATTCTTGGCAGATACGGTCATTTATGCAATGAGAAGGGCGGTCAGCTTATAAGAGAACTTCTCAATGAACACATTAAGGGAATATATCTTGGGCATTTGTCTCAGGAGAATAATTTCCCTGAACTTGCTTATGAGGCTGTCAAAGGAGAACTTTTTGGCAATCCATACAGCAATGATGTGCGAGATTTCAATATAATGGTAGCAGACAGATTCGGTATATCGCCGGTCATTGAATGCTGACATATGAAAAACAATACAAGTTTTTATACATCAAAGGAGATAAGTAATGAAGAAAACAGTAATTTCAGTAGTAGGTAAAGACAAAGTAGGAATCATTTTCAATGTGTGCAAGTATCTTGCAGGTAATCAGATCAATATTCTTGATATTGCACAGACCATTGTTTCTGATTGGTTTAACATGATTATGATTGTTAATATTGAAGAGTCAGGTAAGGATTTTGCAACAATCGCAGACGAACTTAGACAGATTGGCGAGGAAATCGGCGTTAATATCACGCTTCAGCAGGAAGAAATATTTGATATGATGCACAGATTATAAGAGTGTCTTTTAACGGAGGATTATAGTAATGATTAATATAAATGAGGTCATGGAAACTAATGCCATGATACGTGAAGAGAATCTTGATGTACGTACGATTACAATGGGTATTTCATTGCTCGACTGTATTTCAGATAATCTTAAAACAACTTGTGACAAAGTATATGATAAGATAACAACTTCAGCTAAGGATTTGGTTAAGGTCGGCAAAGAACTTGAGATGGAATACGGTATTCCTATTGTTAATAAGAGAATCTCTTTAACTCCAATTGCAATGGTTGGTAGTTCGTGCTGTAAATCATCAGCTGATTATGTTGAGATTGCTAAGACGCTTGACGAGGCCGCCAAGAAGGTTGGCGTTAACTTCATAGGTGGATATTCAGCAAATGTTGCCAAGGGTATGACACCATATGATGAGATGTTAATCAAATCTATACCGGAAGCACTTAATGTTACTGAGTTTGTATGTAGCAGTGTCAATGTTGGTTCTACCAAGACAGGAATCAACATGGATGCAGTTAAACTTATTGGTGAGATTGTTAAGGAGAGTGCAGAACTTACGGCTGACAGAGACTGTATCGGTCCTGCTAAGTTCGTTGTATTCTGTAATGCACCTGACGACAATCCGTTTATGGCAGGAGCTTTCCACGGTGTTACAGAGGCAGATAGAATTATCAATGTCGGAGTTTCAGGCCCCGGTGTTGTTAAGCGTGCATTAGAGTCTGTAAGAGGAGAGAACTTTGAGGTTCTATGTGAGACAATCAAAAAGACTGCATTTAAGGTTACAAGAGTTGGACAGCTTGTTGCGAAGGAAGCATCTAAAAGACTAGGAGTACCATTTGGTATTATAGATTTATCACTTGCACCTACACCTGCAGTTGGTGATAGTGTTGGTGAGATTTTGGAAGAAATTGGTCTTGAGTATGCTGGTGCACCCGGAACAACAGCAGCACTTGCACTTCTTAACGATCAGGTTAAAAAGGGTGGTGTTATGGCATCATCATATGTCGGTGGTCTTTCGGGAGCATTTATTCCAGTATCAGAAGATCAGAGAATGATTGATGCTGCAACAGAAGGTGCACTTACTCTTGAAAAGTTAGAGGCTATGACATGCGTATGTTCCGTAGGACTTGATATGATTGCTATACCGGGAGATACCAAGGCAACAACAATATCAGGAATTATTGCTGATGAAATGGCAATCGGTATGGTCAATCAGAAGACTACGGCGGTTAGAATTATTCCTGCTGTTGGCAAGAAAGCCGGTGAGACTCTTAACTTTGGCGGACTTTTGGGTTATGCACCGATAATGAAGGTTAATGAGTATTCTTGTGATGCATTTATTAATCGTGGCGGAAGAATACCTGCACCTATTCATAGTTTTAAAAACTAATATTGTATAGGATTTTCTCTGGGGGAGAAGCATGAATTTTCTCATGGATTTAAGAAAAAAATGTAAAAATTACATATACGATTCATCAATTGATATAAGAGACAGATCGTTTATATTGTTTTCCATTGCTGTACTTATTGCGCTTTTTGTTGCCATCCCTTGTGGTATGATTATGCGTGAGCCGTTTACAGCTACGATATCTACATTTGTAGGGGCTGTTTTTTTCTCAATATATGTAATTTATTCATACAAATCTAATACAATAAAAAGAGCAAGAATTATTATTTCCTTTATACTTGTATTCGGCTTCCTTCCGGCGATGTTTTTTACCAATGGTGGTGTGTATGGCGGTACACCTATTTGGCTTTTACTTGGAACGGTGTATATTACATTGATACTTGACGGACGTTTTAAGTTTATCATGTTGTCACTTAACTTTATTGTTAATATCATTACATGGGTTGTGGGATATTATCATCCTGAGTTTGTAACAACATATTCGGATTGGGGAAACTATTATGATTCCATAGCCGGACTTTTTATTGTAAGTCTTATTGTGTTTGTTTTGTTTTCCTTCCAATACAATCTGTTTCGTAACGAGGAAGAGCAGAAGAACGTAAGACGTTTGTTTGAACAAACTGCTATGGCATTAGTTAATGCTATTGATGCGAAAGATAAATACACTCACGGTCATTCTTCAAGAGTTGCCGAATATTCGTATATGATTGCTGAATATGCAGGCTTAAGTCACAAGGAATGTGATGAGATATATCATATAGCACTTTTGCATGATGTAGGAAAGATTGGTATTGATGAAAGCATCATTAACAAACCGGGCAAGCTTACTCGGGAAGAGTTTGAAACAATTAAGCAACATCCGGTTCTTGGCTCACAGATACTTGATTCAATTAATGAGTATCCTGGATTAAGTATTGGTGCAAGATATCATCATGAGCGTTATGACGGCAAAGGATATCCGGAAGGACTTAAGGGTGAGGATATACCGGAGATTGCAAGAATTATTTCAGTTGCAGATGCTTATGATGCTATGACTTCAAAGAGAAGTTACAGAGAAGCGATACCTCAGCAGACTGTTCGCGAGGAGATTGTTAAAGGAACAGGAACGCAGTTTGATCCCAAATACGCCAAGATTATGCAGCATCTTATTGATTTGGATTCTGAATATAAGATGAAAGAAATGGCGGAGGTCAAGGAATTAGAAGGGAAATCAGAACTTATTTGCAAAGAGTTTAGGAGTGATATTTCCAAAGGAATATGGTTAACTCAGGAAATAAAGCATATTAGATTTTCTTGTGAACCAACAGAAAGACAATCCGGTAACGGTTTACCTGCAATTATTTTGTTTGATTCATTAGATGGTCGATATCATGAAAATGAGTTTGATGTTAAGAATTTGTGTTATTTTGAGTACGGTGTCATATGGTTTGATGGACGTACACAATGTAATGGTGCAAGAAAAATCAAAGTTGAAGATACTTTAAGTATCAGACAGGGTAACACTTCAGAAGATAAGAATATTGATTTTTATGAAATAGATGCTGTCAAATGTGATGATCACATACTTATAGTGGTTGACAACGGAATTAAGAAATATAGTTTTACGGTGGCACTTCCGGACTCATCAAGATTTGCTTATATTGGTGTGACAGGTGAACGCTGTCGTATATTCGATGTAAGCATTGAGAGTGAGAAAGAACCTATATTTGATGATTATATTCCGAGAATAGCCGAGAGAATAAGTTATATTAACGTTCCTAACGGAGATTTAGAAAACATCCAGATTGACGGTTACAGAACAGTTTCAACAAAGGGTGTTTCTATTACCGACGGCATGAAGATTACCTTCCATACAATGAGCCTTCCAACATCCAGACTTATATGGCATTGTCCATATATTGATATTTTTTATTCTGCAAATAGAGAATCAGAAGGGGACGATTATAAAGAATACGCTCTTATCAGACTTGATGGAGAGAATTGGGAAGCAATCGGTGTTGCCACAAACAAGTTAAATGTTATCAAAAATGATGATTTTGTTAGTTGGGAACAATGGAAGGAAGCCAACAAGAAAGGCTATGATTGTACATTAACATTTAGCAGACATGATAATGTTATAACAACGGTTACCGAGAATTGTGGCATCAGTATTAAAAATGAGACAACCATAATTGAATCTGCAGATGATGTGTATGTTTCACTTTCGGGTGATCAATGTGCGCTTACTAATATTAGAATAGAAAGATAATACTATCCATACAAAAAGAATACTGTTACCAGGTATTCTTTTTGTAATATATCCTACAATGACTTTCATATAATTTTTATATCAGAAGGTTAATATGGAAGTGGTTTGCTTGGAAGATCGTTACAATGAGATTAGGAAATATTTAAGAAATCAGCACAATGCTAACAGCGTTGAAGTACATAGTCGTTATCAGGGAAGAAATTACGCCTATCATTATGATGGCAATGTGTATAATGATAACTATGATAAGACTCCAAAGAAAAGTCATTCATCAGGCCTTTTATTTTGGACTAAGATTGCTGTATTTCTTTTCGCGGTTCTTACATTTTCATGCTATATTTACGGTGGACAGGATTTGAAAAAAGGTTTTGAAATGGCATTATCTGATACTAATGCACAGATTTCTCAATTAGAACAGGATAATGAAACCGTCAAAGAGACTATGACGCAGGTGAGAAATGTGTGGCATAATGTCAAGGATTTTGCAGGGGATTATTTTAAGGAATATAATACGAATCAATGATTTTTGGAAAATACTTATAGATTGGAGCTAATATGAACAAACTCGCACTAACAGATGAGATTCTTATGGGAATTGAAAAGCCCGCAAGATATATAGGCAACGAAGTTAATATGGTTAGAAAGGATCCTGGAAGTGTTGATATCAGGTTTGCAATGTGTTTTCCTGATGTTTATGAGATTGGCATGAGCCACTTAGGGATTCAGATTTTGTATGACACGTTTAATCGCAAGGATGATGTTTATTGTGAACGTGTCTATTCGCCGTGGCCGGATCTTGATAAGGTTATGAGACAAAAGGATATCTCTCTTTTTACTTTGGAAACCCAATCACCGGTTAAAGACTTTGATTTTCTGGGTATTACACTTCAATATGAGATGTGCTATACAAATATTTTGCAGGTGTTGGAGCTTTCAAAGATTCCAATTTTCGCAAAGGATAGAACGCTTGATGATCCAATTGTAATTGGAGGTGGTCCTTGTAGCTATAATCCGGAACCGATTGCTGATTTCTTTGATATGTTCTATATCGGTGAGGGTGAGACAAGGTATGACGACGTGTTTGCATGCTACAAAAAAATGAAAAAAGAAGGTGCAACCCGTCATGAGATTCTTCATGAACTTTCAAAGATTCCTGGAATGTATGTGCCGTTAATGTATGAGGTATCCTACAATGACGACGGTACTTTGGCGTCCTTTGATCCTATATATGATGATGTCCCAAGAACCGTAACCAAAGAAGTTGTTATGGATTTTAATAATGTTCATTATCCGGAGAAACCGCTTGTACCTTTTATCCAGGTTACACAGGACAGAGTGACGCTAGAGATTATGCGTGGCTGTATAAGAGGCTGTCGTTTCTGTCAGGCAGGTATGATTTATCGTCCAACAAGACAAAAGGACGTTAAGTTAATAGAAGATTATGCACTCAAAATGATTAAATCAACAGGGCATGAGGAGATTTCGTTAAGCTCTCTTAGTTCCTCGGACTATGAGTGTCTTAAGGAGTTTACTTATTTTCTTATTGAAGAAATGGGTAATCAACACGTTAATATTTCCTTGCCGTCACTTAGAATTGATGCATTTTCACTTGATGTAATGAAGAAGGTTCAGGATATTAAGAAAAGTTCGCTTACATTCGCGCCCGAGGCGGGAACACAGAGACTTCGCGACGTTATTAACAAGGGACTTACTGAAGAAGTTATTTTAAAAGGAGCAATGCAGGCATTTTACGGTGGATGGAACAAGGTTAAGTTCTATTTCATGCTTGGACTGCCTACAGAGACAATGGAGGATGCAGAAGGCATTCCGGCACTTTGCGAACGTGTTGCTGAGGCTTATTATGATATACCCAAGGAACAGAGAAACGGTAAGATTAACATTACTGCGTCTTCATCTTTCTTTGTACCTAAGCCTTTTACACCGTTCCAATGGGCAGCCATGCTTGACCCTGAAACATATATTGAAAGAGCACATCATGTCAAAGACACCTTCCGTCAACAGCTTAATGCGAGGTCATTAAGATATACATACCATGAGTCTTATGTTTCGGTGCTTGAAGGTGTGTTTGCAAGAGGTGACAGAAAGCTTTCCAAGGTTATATATGATGCTTATAAGAGCGGTTGTATATTTGATGCCTGGACTGAATTTTTTGATAATGATAAATGGATGGAAGCCTTTGAAAAGAACGGTATTGTCAAAGAATTCTACACTACAAGGGAACGTAGTGATGATGAGTTGCTCCCATGGGATTTTATAGATATCGGTGTAACAAAGAAATTCTTGTTATCAGAGTGGCATAAGGCAAAACAGGAAGTTGTTACACCTAACTGTAGAGAAAAATGTTCTGGCTGCGGTGCTGCTAAGTTTGGCGGCGGTGTATGTTTTGAGAGAAATAAGGAGAATGCTTAATGAGCGAGGAAACATATAAGATACGAATTAAATATGCCAAGGGCGGAGTACTTAAGTACATAGGACATCTTGATCTTATGCGTTTCTTTCAAAAGGTATTCAAACGTGCAGGCGTAGACGTTGCATATTCGCAAGGTTTTTCGCCACATCAGTTAATGTCTTTTGCGGCACCGCTTGCACTTGGTGTAACAAGTGAGGGCGAGTATTTTGATGCACAGATGAATAGTCTTATTTCATCTGATGAATACGTTAGAATATTTAACGAGCAGATGGTTGACGGGGTATATGTCAAAGACGTTATTTTACTACCGGAGAAAGCCAAGAAAGCAATGTCGATTGTTGCAGCATCTGACTATGTTATATCATTTAGTGATGAGAGTGAGAACATCAAAGACATTAAGGATAAAGTTCTCTCGGTAGTTCCTCATTTAATGGAGAAAGAAACAATAGAGGTCTTTAGAAAAACCAAGAAGAATGAGAAGGTTGAGGATATCAAACATGGAATATACAAATTGGAATTAAGAGATGATTCTATATATATGTACCTTGCTGCCGGTAGCGAATACAACTTAAAGCCCGATTCGGTGCTTGAGGCGTTGTGTAATGAGGCAGGGGTTGCCTATAACCGCTTTGATTACTCGATACATAGATTGGAAACTTATTACAAAAATGACGATGGAGAATTGGTTTCGTTATTGGAAACAGGAACAAGGATAGAATAATATATGAACAGAATTGTTATTACACAGTTAAATGATATTAAATTTTTGCTTGTGTATGAAGAAAATGTACTCGTGGAATGTCATCCGCTTAATGAAAATGAATTGCAAATCGGCAACATTTATCTTGGCAGGGTGCAGAAGAAGGTTAAGAATATAAATGCCTGTTTTGTATTGTTGGACGGTGATGATGTCGGATATCTGCCTCTTGATAATAAACCGTATATTGTAACTAACAGACAGTTACCCAATGGTCTTGCTTCGATTGCGGAGAGTGACATTATTCTTGTTGAGGTTGAGCAGGAGCCGATTAAACTTAAACAGGCGAAGATCACCGGCAATATTTCGCTTACCGGAAGATATGTTGTTCTTGATCTTAATTACGGACATATTGGTGTTTCCAAAAAGATTGGAAGCAAAGAACGCAGAGAAGAGCTTACAAGTCTTATTAATCCTACATCGGAAAATAATTTTGGATGTGTATTTCGAACAGGTTGTGATAAGGCGGATAATTCGGATATTATTGCAGAATATGAGAAGTTATCAGGCAAACTGGAATCTATTATCCAAAAGGCTACATATGAGAAGAAAACAGGACTTATTTATAAGGGAAAACCGGAATATATCAATCTTATTGATAACTACGGCGTAGACAGGGTTTCGGAAATCAAAACCGATGATGAAGAAATCTATACGACACTTCTTGATTACTGCAAAGAGAATGAAATCAAGGCCGAGGTGTCATTATATAATGACGAGTATCCTTACTACAAATTGCTTGGTTTAGAGGAAGATGTCAAGAAGGCACTCAACAAAAAATGCTGGCTTAAGTCGGGAGGCTTCTTGATAATTGAACCGACGGAAGCAATGGTTGTTATTGATGTTAATACCGGCAAGGCGATAGAAGGAAAAGACAGAGAAAAACATATACTTAAGATTAACATTGAGGCTGCAAAGGAAATTGCAAGGCAGTTAAGACTTCGTAATCTTTCCGGTATTATCATGGTAGATTTTATCAATATGAAAAACGAAGACGACAAGCGCATGGTGGTGGATTGTCTAAAGAAAGAATTTACCAAAGATAAGGTATCTACGAACTTTATTGACATCACACATTTAGATGTCTTTGAAATAACGAGAAAGAAGCAGAAAAGACCGCTTTACGAGATTGTAAAACTATAAATTATATGCTTAAGGGGGATTTGATATGTTTAAGAGAGTGATATGGATAATTCTTGACAGCGTAGGAATCGGAGAGCTTCCTGATGCAGAACGTTTCGGTGACGTTGGTGCGGATACTCTGGGTCATGTTAATGCATACGGAGATGGATTAAATGTTCCCAATCTTGCAAAACTAGGATTGTTTTCGATAGAGAATACATCGATATACAATCCTGAAATTACACCGATTGGTGCATACGGTAAGGCGAAGGAACTTTCTAATGGTAAAGATACAACAACAGGTCATTGGGAAATGGTTGGTATTGAAACAAAGAAAGCATTTCCGACATATCCTGAAGGTTTTCCGGAGGATGTCATGCAGGAGTTCCTCGAAAAAACCGGACTTTCGGGTTTCCTTGGCAATTGTGTGGCAAGCGGAACGGAGATAATTAACAGACTTGGAGATGAGCATGTAAGAACCGGGTATCCTATAATATACACTTCTGCGGATTCTGTTTTTCAGATTGCCGCAAGTGAAGATGTAATACCGCTTCACAGGTTATATGAAATATGCGAGATTGCAAGAAAAATGCTTGTTGGGGAGCATGAGGTAGCTCGTGTTATTGCAAGACCATTTATAAAAGAAAACGGAAAGTACGTAAGAACGTCAAACAGACATGATTATTCGATCAAACCAACGACAGATAATGTCCTTTCATACATGAAGGAAGCCGGTTACAGAGTGACAGGAGTTGGTAAGATAAATGATATTTTCTGCGGTGTAGGAATTGGAGACAGCGTACACACCAAGGATAATATAGACGGTATGGAAAAGACTTTGGATTTTATGGATACCCAACATGAAGGTCTTATATTTACAAATCTTGTTGAGTTTGATTCCACATGGGGACATAGACGAGATGTTGCGGGTTATGCAGGCGGACTTGAAGCTTTTGACCAGGAGCTTAACAAAGTAATTGCCAAAATGAAGGATGATGATTTGTTAATAATCAATGCTGACCACGGTTGTGACCCTGCATTTAAGGGAACGGATCATACAAGGGAGTATATTCCTATATTGATGTATCACAAGAAAATGACAAAACCAATTAATCTTGGTGTACTTGATACATTTGCAGACCTTGGGGCTACACTTGCTGATAATTTCGGTGTAGAGAAACCCAAAATCGGTACATCTTTAAAGAATAAGCTTGCGTAGAGGGGAGGTTTTTTACATGAATACTTATGATTTGATTATGAAAAAACGTAACGGTGCAGTACTTGATAAAGATGAGATTGAGTACATAGTCGACGGTTTTACAAAAGGTACTATACCTGACTATCAAATGTCAGCATTTCTTATGGCTGTATATTTTCAGGGAATGAATGCTGAAGAAACCACCAATCTTACAATGGCTATGGCAGACAGCGGTGACAGACTTGATTTATCAAAGATTAATGGATGTAAGGTAGATAAGCATTCTACGGGTGGTGTCGGAGATAAGACAAGTCTTATAGTGGGCCCGATTCTTGCAAGCCTTGGAGTTCCTGTTGCAAAAATGAGCGGAAGAGGTCTTGGACATACAGGTGGTACGATAGATAAGCTTGAAGCAATACCGGGTTTTTCAACGTCTATTTCAGAGGAAGCATTTATCAATCAGGTTAATACAGTAGGTCTTTCGATAGTTGGTCAGACAGCCAATCTTGCACCGGCTGATAAAAAGATTTATGCACTTCGTGATGTTACGGCAACGGTAGATAATATATCGCTTATTGCCGCAAGTATTATGAGTAAGAAACTTGCCGCAGGTGCAGATGCGATTGTACTTGACGTTAAGGTTGGTA
Organism: Lachnospiraceae bacterium; assembly: GCA_015057325.1. Lineage (GTDB taxonomy): Bacteria > Bacillota > Clostridia > Lachnospirales > Lachnospiraceae > CAG-590. The sequence goes on from SVEQ01000004.1 coordinate 81,796, forward strand.
CAGGTGCGTTTATGAAGGAACTTGAGGATGCCAAGGCATTGGCAAACACGATGGTTTCAATCGGAAAGCTTGCAGGCCGTGATGTTACGGCGGTAATTACAGATATGAATGAGCCGCTTGGTAATAATATCGGTAATGTACTAGAGGTTGCTGAGGCTGTTGATTGTTTAAAAGGCAAAGGCGAGGAAAGACTTATGGCCGTTTCCAAAACGCTGGCATGTCATATGTTAATTAAAGCAGGCAAAGCAAATAATGAAAATGATGCACTTGAAATGGTTAATCGTGTTATTGATGATGGCAGTGCATTTGCTAAAATGAAAGAGTTTGTAAATGCACAAGGCGGTGATGCGGATGCACTTGAAGATTGCAGCAAGCTTTGTGTTACAAAATACAGTTATAAGGTTACAGGCAAAGATTTGTTTGATGCGGCATCATTTAACGAAGATGTCGGTTATTTGAAGTCTTGCGATAACCAAGAGGTTGGTATGGCTTCACTTGTTCTTGGTGGAGGAAGACAGACCAAGGAAGATGTCATTGACTTGTCGGTTGGAATAATTCTTAACAAACATTTAGGGGATGAAATCAAAGCTGAGGACGAGGTTGCAACTCTTTATGCTAATGATGAAGATAAGTTAAAAGCCGCAACACAAAGATTTGTTAATGCTTATGTTCTTGACAAAGAGCCGTGTGGCAAAAATCCTATTGTTTATGAGGTCATTTGATTAATAAAACATGAATACTTTGAAACTTTGAATAATAAAATTATATAAAAAGATTTGGAATAATTTTAGTTTGAAGTTTTATAAGATAATATTATTTATATTGGCGTGCGCTTTGCTGCCTTGCGGATTTTGCATAGCAAAAAATCAAGTGCTTTTAGAAGAAAATGATAATGATTCTTCTAAAGATGCAAAAGAAGTAAATGCTGTCGAACTTGATATTGAATCGCCGTCGGTGCTTTTGATGGAGCTTAACAGCGGCAAGATTTTGTATGAAAAGGATGCTGATACACCGAGACGTCCTGCATCAGTAACTAAGCTTATGACAATGCTTCTTGCGTTTGAGAAAATTGATTCAGAGCAGGTATCACTTGAAGACGTAATAACCGTATCCGAACATGCTGCAAGCATGGGTGGAAGTCAGGTTTATCTGGAATCAGGCGAGAAGCAAAGTGTAGAAGATATACTAAAATGCATGATTGTTTCATCTGCTAATGATGCAGCTACAGCCATGGCTGAATATATCGGTGGCAGCGAGCCGACATTTATTGATATGATGAATCAAAGAGCTGCAGAACTTGGTATGACCAATTCGCATTTTGAAAATGCCTGCGGGCTTGAAGCAGAAGGCCATTTGATGAGCGCAAGAGATGTTGCGATATTATCAAGAGAACTTTTGCTTAACCACCCGAGTGTCACTAATTACACAACTATTTGGATGGATTCGATAACACATCATACAGCCAGAGGAGATTCAGAGTTTGGTCTTGCCAATACCAATAAGTTCCTTAAGAAATATGAGGGTGCCAACGGACTCAAAACCGGATATACATCAGCTGCCGGTTTTTCCATGTCGGCAACAGCTGTTAGAAACGGTACAACTCTTATTGCGGTTGTTATGGGTTCAAAGACAAAGGATATTCGATATAAGGATGCTGCAACACTTCTTGATTATGGTTTTTCAAGCTGCACTCCGTATACGGACGACAAGGTTCTTGACGGAAACAACCATATTAAGATAAGTGATGGTGTAAAGAACAAGATTGCTGTTAATGCAAGAGGACCATTTAACTGCGTGGTAACAGGAAATGATACTTCAGGCATTACAAAAAAGCTGGTTGTGCTTAAGGAAGAGGCACCGATTAAAAAGGGTGATGTCGTTGCAAAGGTTAAATATTACGATAATGGTAACGATATAGGTAGTGTTGATATTATTGCAGCGGAGGCTGTTGATAAGTTAAAATACAAGAATGTTCTTGATAAAATGTTCAAGAAATATATCAATATTTATGATTAATGAAGGAGTCACTAATGAATTTGTGCTTGAATATATTGGAAATTCTATGTATAATCTTTGTGATTATTTTGTTATTTGTAATAATCATCAGTTTCATAGAAAACCATATAATTAAGATAACAAGTTATGTCATAGACGATAAGAGAATTCCGAAGGCATTTGACGGGTTTGTTATTGTGCATCTTACAGATCTTCACAACACAACTTTTGGTAATGATAATGAGAAACTGCTAGAAAAGGTTAGAAATCTTTCACCGGATATCATTGTTGTAACCGGTGATATGCTGGTAGGTCGCAAGAATGCTAATGTAACTATTGCGGCTAATGTTCTTAATGAGCTTACCAAGATAGCACCTACCTATTTTTCCATGGGCAATCACGAACTTAGAATAAGTCGTTATCTTGATACTTATGGCAATATGTGGGATAGCTTTTTGAAGCAGCTATTACCTGAGGTTAATTTGTTGTTTGATAAGAAGGCGGTTGTTTCAAGGAAGGATTCGCATATTAATTTGTTTGGCGTTACACTTAATACCAAGCTTTACACAAGGCTTAAGGACATAAGAATGCCGAAGAAGCATTTGAGCAAAAGATTTGGGACTTGTAACGACGAAGAGTACAATATTTTTCTGGCGCATAATCCGGAGTATTTCAAAGACTACGCCGCTTGGGGAGCTAATCTTACTTTTGCCGGACATGTGCATGGTGGAATTGTTAGGATTCCTTTTCTTGGTGGAGTAATATCACCAAAGCTTAAGCTTTTCCCCGAGTATGACAAAGGATTATTTGAACATTCAAATAAATACATGGTTTTAAGCGGAGGGCTTGGTAACCACACTTTCAAAATCAGGATTAATAATCTTCCTGAAATTGTCAAGGTTACACTTAGGCATTCTGATAAAACCGATTAATCATTCTTTTTAGAATTGATGAATAAAAATAAGGAAATGGACGAGAAAATGAGCAAAGAAGAGAACAAGATGAGCACTGATGATGTTGTTATCGAAAGTTTTGATGACATCAAAGAAAAGAAGGTTGAGGTTAAAAAGGAATCTGAACCTGCAAAGAAAGAGGAAGAAAAGAAGGCAGAGGTTAAAAAGACTTCTGAAGATGACAAAAAAGAGGATAAGAAGGCAGACGATAAGAAGACTTCTGAAGCCGGCATAAAAGAGGAAGAAAAGAAGGTAGACAATAAGATGACTTCTGAAACTGACAAGAAAGAGGATAAGAAGTCTGAAGATAAGAAGACTTCTGAGGCCGTTAAGAAAGACGACAAGAAGGTTGAGAAAAAATCTGAGCCTGAGAAAAAGGTTGAAGAAAAAAAAGTTGAGGATTCACCGGTTGTCGTTACCGATAAAGGTAAGAAAAGCGGTAAGGGCCCTCTTATAGCTCTCGGTATCGTTGCTTCATTGTTAATAATTGCTTATATCTCAGGATTTATATATTTTTCAGGACACTTTTATCAAGACGTAGCTGTTAATGGATTAAATGTTTCTAACATGAACAGTGAGATGGCCGGCATTATCCTTGATAATTTCTACAAAGACTACAAGTTAACTATCGAGCCGATTGATTCTGACGATATAGTTATTTCGGCAGATGATATTGATGCTAAAATTACTGTAAATGATTCATTTTCTGATATTTTCAAGCAGCAGGAGCCTGCACTTTGGTTTGTTAATATGTTTAATCATCATGATTATACTGTTAACGCTTCAGCTACATGGAATGAAGAAAAACTTACAGATATTGTTTCGAAGCTTTCGATTCTTAATGAGAAGAAAATGGTTAAACCTGAGGATGCCTACGTTGGTGTAGAGGATGGAAAGTTCGCAATCATCAAAGAGGTTAAGGGTTCTACAATCAAAGAGGAAAGCTTTGATAAAGCATTACATGACAGCCTTTCGACAGTTCAGGCAACACTTAATCTTGAAGAAGCAGGCTGTTATAAGCTTCCTAAGGTTCATTCTGATGATGAAGCGCTTGCGAAGGAATTAGAAGGTAAGAATGAGTATGCTCAATATGAAATCAAAATCCAGATGGATGATCTTTTATTAGAGCCGGGTATGGAATTATATGAAGCTGTTCTTGAAAAGAAGGGCGATGAGTACGAGATTTCCAAATCTAAAGTTGATAATTACGTTAAGGAACTTGCAGACAAGTATGATTCACTTGATAAGGAAAGAAAGTTCACAACTTCTTTTGGTAACAGAGTAATTACAACAAAGGGTAAAGCATTTGGATACGTTCTTAATCAGGAAAAGACTAAAGCTGATTTATACAGTGCGCTTACAGCAGGTAAGTCATCGACTGTAGAGGCTACATTTGACAGTAAGGGTAAGTCACTTATTGGTGAAAATGATATCGGAGACACTTATGTTGAGGTTAATCTCTCCGAGCAGCGTGTTATTGCTTACAAAGACGGTAAGAAGATTGCTGAGGGAGATTGCGTTTCCGGTAATGAGTCGGCAGGACACGGTACTGATACAGGACTTTATCAGATTCAGGATAAGCTTAGTCCTACTGTACTTCGTGGTGAGAAAAAGCCGGTTACAAAGACAGAGGTTAAGAAGAACAAAAAAGGTAAAAAAGTAAAAAAAGAAGTTACAAAGTACGAGTATGAATATGAGTCACCGGTTACTTATTGGCTTCAGTTTAACGGTGGACAAGGACTTCACGATGCTGCAGGTTGGAGAAGTGCTTATGGTGGAAGCATTTATTATTACAGTGGTTCTCACGGTTGCGTCAACCTTCCTCTTGACCTGGCAAAAACTTTATATCAGAACTTTGAGGTTGGAGATCCGGTTATCGTGTATTTCTGGGATAACGAAAATAGAAAATAGGAGGACGAAGCTATGGGGACTATCAAGGATAAAATAGACAGATGTGTTGCGTGTGTTCGTAACAAGACTGATTTTGTTCCACGTGTTGCATTGGTGTTGGGCTCAGGTCTTGGTGACCTTGCAGACACTATCGAGGTAGAGGCTGTTGTTGACTACACGGATATAGAAGGTTTCCCCATATCTACGGTCGTTGGACACAAAGGACGTTATGTGTTCGGTTATATAGACAAAACCCCTGTTGTTATTATGCAGGGACGAGTTCATTATTATGAGGGTTATTCGATAAATGATGTCGTTTTGCCGATACGCATCATGAAAGCTTTGGGCGCAGAGGTATTGTTCCTTACCAATGCTGCCGGAGGACTTGGTGACGGATTTACTTGTGGTGATCTTATGATGATTAGAGACCATATAGCTACATTTGTTCCTAATCCTCTTATTGGTCCAAACGAGGACAGCCTTGGAGTTCGTTTTCCTGACATGAGTAACATTTATGATAATGATATATGTAAGATAATAAAAGAATGTAGCGATAAGCTTAATATTTCTATAAAAGAGGGTACTTATATTCAGTTTACAGGGCCAAGCTATGAGACGCCTGCAGAGATCAAAATGGCCAAGCTTCTTGGTGCGTCTGCGGTTGGAATGAGTACGGCGGTTGAAGCGATAGTTGCAAAGCATATGGGTATGCGTGTGTGCGGAATTTCATTTATATCCAATCTTGCAGCAGGAATATCCGAAACACCGCTTTCTCATGAGGAGGTTAAGGCGGCAGCAGATGAGGTTGCGCCTAAGTTCCAGGCACTTGTGAAAATGATTATTGCCAATTTATAATGTGCGGAGACAAACATATGCGAATTAGACTATACCATGCCAGATTACTGACAATGGACAAGGGGGAAAGTGTAACCTTTGGTGAGGTGTGGGTCAAGGATTCCACTATTGAGAAGGTTATCACTTACGATACAGATTCTTTTGGGGACGATGATAAGGACATTGGAGAGACCTTTGATGAGCAGATTGATTGCGTGGGCAACCTGTTACTGCCGGGTTTTAAGAATTGTCATGCTCATGGTCCTATGACTTTCTTGCGTTCATATTCGGACAATTTACCACTTTCAAGATGGTTAAATGAAAAGATATTTCCGGCAGAAGCCAAGCTTACCGGAGAAGATGTGTATCGCTTGATGCAGCTTGCGGTTTTGGAGTATTTGCGTAGTGGAATTACAACAAGTTTTGAAATGTATTTCCACCCGGAAATGATAGCTAAAGCGTGTATCGGTCTGGGGTATCGTGTCGTTATTTCAGGTACGGTATTTGGCAATGATGATAATAAATCTACGGCGATAGAAACGCTTAAAAATGATTATGATATGCTTCATAATTATCATGAATTGGTTGACTACAGACTTGGCTTTCATTCTGAATACAGTTGCTCAAAAGGCTTGATTTCCGATATTGCAGACCTTGCTCATGAACTTAAGGCGCCTGTATATATGCATAACAGCGAAACAGAAAAAGAAGTTAAGGAATGTATAGAAAGATACGGTATGACACCGGTTTCTTTGATGAATAGTCTTGGAATATTTGATTATGGCGGTGCCGGACATCATATGATATATACAAATGATGAGGATAAGTCTATTATTAAAGACAAGGGAGTGTATGTAGTTACCAATCCTGCATCTAACCTTAAACTTGCAAGTGGAATTGCACCGGTTAAGGAATATGTTGATATGGGCATACCTGTTGCAATAGGTACAGATGGTCCTGCAAGCAACAACAGTCTTAATTTCTTCAAAGAAATGTACTTAACAACAACACTTCAAAAGATAAAATACAATGATGCTGATGCGATTTCTGCCTGGGACACATTGAAAATGGCTACGGTCAATGGTGCTCATTTACTTGGTCTTAATGATTGTGATGCTCTTTGTGAAGGCAAACAGGCGGATATTATTATGCTTGATTTGTTAAAGCCTAATATGCAGCCGATGAATAACCTTATCAACAATCTTGTGTATAGCGGAAGTAACAACAACGTATTAATGACAATGGTTGCCGGACACATTCTTTATGTTGATGGAAAGTACCATATCAACGTTGACCCGATTGAGATTTATGAGCGTGCTAATTATATAATCAGACGAATAGAAATGCAGCTTTCAATGTAATTATGTTTTGTATATCAAATCCTTCGCATATATTGTAATGCGGAGGATTTTTTATGAAGAAGCGCATTGTGTATCTTTTTTCGGTAGTTTTATTTGAAGCCTTGCTAATTTCTGTTGCTGATTCGAGTATATGCGTGTTTTCGAAAAAAGTGTCAAATGAAAATCAGAGAAACGCAAGTATTGATACAATGATTAACAATGATATGAAGTATTTCCCAATTCCTTTGTCTTACTACGATGAAGTGACATTTGAAGACACTTATGGAGCTTACCGGACAAACGGCGGACATGAAGGTTGTGATATTTTTGATAATCAAAATGTTGCCGGCCGGATTCCTGTTATTAGTGCAACGTCAGGTGTTGTAACCAATATAGGATGGCTTTATCTTGGTGGTTACAGAATCGGAATCACATCGGATGACGGAATGTATTATTATTACGCTCATTTACATTCGTATGCAGGGAATATCAAGATGGGTGATAAGATATGTGCAGGACAGCTTATTGGTTTTATGGGAGATAGTGGTGAGGGAGAGGAAGGAACTACGGGAAAGTTTCCGGTTCATCTTCATTTTGGTATATATGAGAAAGTGACATCAGACAGTGAGAAAACTGTCAATCCGTATCCTTATTTGCGAGGGTTATACAGTAGGTAAATTATTGCATTTATTGTAAAATATGGTATAATAAATATGTCTGTTTATTATTAGATTTTTTCGCAGACTTATTTGAAAGGTTGGGGTGAATTAATGGAAATTCAGCTTTGGAGGGAGATACTTGATCCCTATAGATTAGCAGTTGATGAACTTGTTGTTAAGTTCAATCATATTATAGAAGAATACCGTAATGCAGGCTTGTATTCGCCAATTGAGCAGGTTACGGGACGTGTTAAGAAGATATCGAGTATTCTTGATAAGATGCAGAAGAAGAATATTGCCATAGAGGAGATTGATGATCGTATTTCGGATATGGCAGGTATTCGTATTATGTGTCAGTTTGTTGAGGATATAGAGAAAGTTGTTGAGATAATACATAACAGAACTGATATGGAAGTTGTTCGCGAGAAGGACTATATTCATCAGATGAAGGACAGTGGTTACAGAAGTTACCACATGATTATTTATTATGATGTATATACTCTTGACGGTACAAAGCGTATTCAGGCAGAGATTCAGATTAGAACACTTGCCATGAACTTCTGGGCAACCATAGAGCATTCGCTTCAGTACAAGTACAAGGGCAACATTCCTGAACATATTAAGGATAAGCTTCTCAAAGCATCTAATGCGATTATAACTCTTGACCAGGAGATGAGCACAGTCCGTGATGAGATTATGGATGCGCAGAATATATTCCAGGTTAAGGCTATGCTTGTGTCTGATATTCTTATTAACATTCAGAATCTTTTCAAGGTTGCAAGTAAGCGTGAAGTAATTAAGATTCAGGATGAGTTTTATCGTGTTTATCAGAGTGAGAATCTTGAACAGCTTGAAAGATTTTCTAAACAGCTTGATATTATTTCTGAAGGTTACAAGGCTCAAAGTCTTAATTGATATTGAGTCTTGATGATCACTTATGATTAGTCGGAGACGTTGTTCCGACAGATGAGGATTTTTGTATTTTATGAAATTACCAATAGATTTTGAAAAAAGAATGAAAGAAATGCTGGGGCCGGATTATGACAATTATCTGGCTTCTTTTGAGTTAGAAAGTTATCAGGGACTTCGAGTTAATACATTAAAAGTTCCGGTAGATACATTTACTGAATTATCACCCTTTGAGCTTGAGAAGGTAGATTGGACACCGAAAGGATTTTATCTTAACAATTCCGACAAGAAACCTTCAAAGCATCCGTATTATTTTGCGGGATTATATTATCTTCAGGAGCCATCAGCTATGACAACAGCGAGTTTGCTTCCAATTGATGAGGCCGATAAGGTTTTGGATATTTGTGCTGCGCCGGGTGGTAAGTCGACAGAATTAGCAGCCAAGCTTAACGGTACAGGACTTTTGGTATCGAACGACATAAGCAATTCAAGAGCAAAAGCTCTTCTTAAGAATCTTGAGCTTTTTGGTGCGGGCAATACGTTAATTACGAGTGTTGCACCTAATGAGCTTGCCAATCGTTTTCCGGGATTTTTCGATAAGATATTAATAGATGCGCCATGTTCCGGTGAGGGAATGTTTCGTAAGCAGTCTAACATGACTACTGCATGGGAGAACAATGGTGTCGATCTTTTTGTCGGTTTGCAGAAGTCTATTCTTACAGAAGCCGTCAAGATGTTAAAGCCGGGTGGAATGATAATATATTCAACATGTACATTTTCGCCTGAGGAGAATGAACAATCCATAGAATATCTTTTATCGTTGGATGACAGCCTTTCTCTTGTGGAACTTCCGATGTTTGATGGTTTTGACAAGGGACATGTTGATTGGGGTAAGACCGGTAACGAAGACCTTACAAAATGCAGAAGACTATGGCCACATCGTGTCAAAGGCGAGGGACATTTTGTTGCAATGGTACAGAAAGCAAATACAGAAAACACAGGTGCTTATTCAAGTTACCAATTCTCAAAGGAGAAACTTAGTGACGAGGCACGCTCATTTATCAAGAGTTTGTCATATCCGTTTGATATGAAGAGAATGGACGTGTTAAAGGACAAGGTGTATTACATTCCGGAAGATATGCCGGATGTACGCGGATTGCGTATTCTTCGCTGTGGACTGTTGATGGGCGAGATTAAGAAGAATCGCTTTGAACCAAGCCAGGCACTTGCAATGTTTTTGAAAATGAACGAGTTTGACAATTCTTTGTCGCTTGATATTGATGATAACAGAGTAATCAAGTATTTAAAAGGCGAAACGATAGAGTTAAATGATTCTGAAAAGAATAGTGTTGCCGACGGCTTTGTGCTTATATGTGTCGGAGATTATCCGCTTGGCTGGGGCAAACACTCGAAGGGAGTAATCAAGAACAAGTATCTGCCGGGTTGGAGGATGATGTAATGAAAATAGCAATAGTTACAGGTGCGTCTTCAGGTATGGGACGTGAGTTTGTAAGACAACTTGATAAATGCATGCAAACCATTGACGAGATATGGGTTATTGCCAGACGTGTTGACAAATTAGAGTCGCTTAAGGAAGAAGTATCCAATATTCCTATTCGTGTTCTTGCACTTGATATAAGCAAGAAGAAAGACATAACCACATTTTCCAACATGTTAGCAGCCGAGAAGCCGGAGGTTAGATTGTTGGTTCACTCTGCAGGAGTTGGATATGCCGGAAGATTTGACGAAATACTAAGAGCAGATGCCGAGGAAATGACTGTGGTTAATGACGTGGCAGTTGTTTCGATTACACATGTGCTGCTTAATTATATGACCTGTCCTTCGAATATCATTATTCTTGCGTCTGCATCAGCATTTTTGCCACAGAAGGAGTTTGCTATCTATGCAGCTTCTAAAGCATATATTTTGTCTTTCTCAAGAGCGCTTAACGCAGAACTTAAGAATAAGGGTGTTTGCGTGACAGCAGTTTGTCCCGGACCGGTAGATACAGAGTTCCTTAATAAGTGCAATGACGGCAGAAAAGAAAAACTCTTAAAGAAACTTGTTAAAGTAAAACCTGAACCGGTTGTTAAAAAGGCACTTATTGATGCAAAAGCAGGCAAGGATATTTCGGTATATGGTATTCCGATGAAGCTTGTGCATATCGCTTCAAAGATTTTGCCTTCAAGTTTGATGCTTAAGTTCATGTAGGAAGTATGGAGATTTTATATGCAAAAACTTGTAATTGACAGTAACAACGAGGGACAGCGTCTTAACAAATATCTTGCAAAATATTTAGATGCTGCACCGATGAGTTTCATATACAAAATGCTTCGTAAGAAGAACATTAAGCTAAATGGTAGTAAGGCAGATGGTAATGAATTGCTTGCTCAAGATGATTATATTGAAATATACATGGCAGACGAGACAATTGCGAAGTTTAGAAAGAGTGAATCGTTAGCCGGCGAATCTGTAAGCAAACCAACAATTTCCAACAACAGCAAGGATAACGAACCACTCAAAGATATAGAGATTATTTATGAGGATAAAGATATTCTTATACTTAACAAGCCGGTCGGGATTCTTTCTCAAAAGGCAAAAGTAGATGATTACTCGTTAAATGAGCGAATTGTAGAGTACTACAAACAGCGTGAGGATATTGACGAGATGTTTACACCGTCAGTGTGTAATCGACTTGATAGAAACACAAGCGGAATTATACTTGCGGGAATGTCGTATCAGGGAACGAGAATACTTTCCAAAATGTTAAAGGACAGAACGTTATCGAAGTATTATCTTACTATTGTCAAAGGCAACATTGAAAAGCCTGCAACAATTAAGGGTTTTCTTACAAAGAAGGAAACACATAATCAGGTTATCATTTATCCTACCAAGGAAGATGCTAACAAGGCGGGAATTGAGTCTCCTGCTTATATAGAGACGCGTTATGAACCACTTGAGCATGGCAGTGTTGATGACGGCAGAAGAACTTATGATGTAACTTTACTCAAAGTTGAGCTTATAACCGGAAAAACTCATCAGATAAGGGCTCATTTACGCTCTATAGGGCACCCGATTCTTGGAGATGGCAAGTACGGACATAAGGATATCAACGCATACATGCGTAAGGAGCTTAACTTAAAGCATCAGTTACTTCATGCATATGAAATTCAGTTTCCTAAGGATGTGGAGGCGCTTTCGGTTGAACTGTCAGATAAAGAGTTTAAAGCTGAACTAACAGAAGAGTTTTCTAAAATACTACATTCAATTATTGCTGTTTAGTTACATTTTAAAACGGACGCATAACAAATTGTCGATATATTACATTCTGTGTGACGAGACATACGGACATAAGAGTTTCTAGGTATTACGAAAATACTTTTGCCATACTTCCACCTTCGTAGCATGAGCTACTCGGTGTCACGGCATTCGCCGTATATGTATGTACGCATTATAATACATAAGCGAGCAAACTCGCATGTATTATATGCGACATACATGCATGGCTCATTACTACGCGCAATTCGACATCCTGTCTCAATGGAACATGCCGAACATCCATGTTCGGCAACCGCTGTATATTCAACGTAATACCAAGAAACTCTAATATCCTCCTGAATGTCACCCAGAATGTAATACACAACAATTCTTTATGCTGCCGTTCGTTTAGTAATGTATATAACAATCTTTGCGACACAGGATATTGCACACACAGATAATCTCACGCTGTTTCGTTATGTACGAAAGTGCATCAAATCAGCCAACACGTAACGTTTGCGACAATGCGAGCCGTTCACGGCGAGTCGCGTCTGGCGTCCGTTTAGGGACATTTTCTTGCGAAACTTCATAGCGTATATCATGCGTCGAATTATGTTGCAGTATCCATGAGCAGGTACTTCTAAGCCGCCGGCACTTCCAATGACACTTAACGAACTACGTGAGTTGTAGTGTCATGCACCTACTTGGTAACGAACACGAAGTGTGAGTTTAGTACCGCTGCGAGCGCAGAGTAGCGAAAGCGTGCCTGCGTTGGAACTGCAATCATATGAGACGCATTAAAGACATATAAAGTTTCGTTTTAAAATGTAACTAAACAGCAATTTTGTAAGGGAGAATGTTATGGCAACATGGAATTCGAGAGGTCTTCGTGGTTCGACGTTAGAAGACCTTATCAATATGACAAATGATATATATGTGGAGAAGGGGCTTGCTCTTGTACAAAAGATTCCGACCCCGATAACCCCGGTTGAGATAGATAAGGAAAGTCATCATATAACCCTTGCGTATTTTGATAAAGATTCGACTGTGGATTATATTGGTGTTGTGCAGGGGATTCCGATATGTTTTGATGCAAAAGAATGCCATACGGATACATTTCAAATGGCCAATATTCATGAGCATCAGATGAGGTTTATGGAGAAGTTTGAAGCGCAGGGAGGCGTAAGTTTTCTGATAGTATTCTTTTCTGCAAGGAATGAAAGTTATTACCTGCCTTTTAGAGTTCTTAAGGAATATTATGATAGAATTGAACGCGACGGTCATGCCAAGAACTTTAAGTATAACGAGCTTGATCCGAAATATTTTATCAAATCCCAAGGTGGTGCGTTAGTTCATTATCTTGAACCTCTTAATACGGATCTTGTTGAAAGAAAAAAAGACAAGCAATAAGGAATAGACTGTATGTACGAAGCAAAATTAAACCATGTAAGCGGAGAGAGAAGAGATTTAATACTTTGTATTGCGGCTGCGTTGTTAAATGCAGGTGTGTATTTGTTTGCTGTCGGTGATTTCATGTATTACAGTCTTACTGCATATCTTTGGATTGCGTATATAATCGCATGGAGCTTAATGGTTCGTAATAAGATATTAAGCCAGAGAATCAAGAGATATCTCGTCGCTTCAGCATTTTTTATGTGCATGTTGTTCTTGATAAGAATCATCAAGTTTGATATGGATTTCGCTGATAATTACAGTGAGCTTATTTGGTATATGTATTATGTTCCTATTCTGGCATTTTCATTTCTATCACTTATGGTTTCTCTTTGTGTGGGAAAGACGGAATATAATATGCCGAAGAAGTTGCTTGGCGTATTAACCCTGGTTTTTGTAATTCTATGCGTATTTGTTATTACTAACAGATATCATCATTTAATCTTTTCAAGTATTTCCGGTTATCCAATTTACAAAAAATGTAATCGTGATTGGGGTTTTTGGTTGATATGTGCGTGTGAGGTTATACCGATCATTGTTGCATATATTATTTTGATTGTTAAATGCAGACTGTCACTGTGCAGGAAGCACTCGTGGATTCCGATTTTCGTGACATTTGTTTTCTTCCTTCTTCTGATATGGTATTTGGCGTCCGGTGGCAGACCACAAATATTTGGCAGAAAAGCATTTAACATGCAGGAAATATATTGTCTTATGTTCATAATGTTCTGGACATCGTGTATATATATCGGGCTTATACCTTCTAATTCGGGTTATGCTGATATATTCAAGAAGTCAAATGTAAATGCTGTAATATATGATAAGAACAATGTTCCTGTATATGCAGGAGAGAATTCCATACTTCTTAAGGAAAAAATTGTTCCTTCCAGTGCGGATGGTCGAATGCTTAACGATAATTTAAGGATTGTAAGCTATGATGTAATAGGCGGAAGAATATATTACGAAGAGAATATGGAAAGTCTGTTGAGACTTCAGGAAGAACTCATTGAGAGCATGCAACGTCTCGAAGATGAAAACACTTTGATTGAGGAAGAGAACAACGTCAAGAAACTCAACGAGGAATATCGCGTCAAAAGTATGATATACGACAGGATTGCAGTAAGACTGCATCCGACGTTAGCAAGGATTTCAAAGCTGCTTGAGAATGTGGACGACGATTCAATCAAAGAAGCTGCTGTGTTGTCTGCATTTGTGAAAAGATGTGCTAATATGCTGTTGATTTCCGAGCAGAGCGACTACATGAGAACGATGGAGTTATTCTTATCAATTCGTGAATCGATGGAATACATGAAAATGCGCGATATTTCCTGTGATGTAATAATCAACGATGACAGAGAGATTGCTTCCGGTATCGCGATATTTACCTATGAATTGTTTGAGAAGATAATAGATAATACGACATTTTCATCGATGTATGTTGTTATACATGGGTTAAATGTTACCATAGAGCTGGACGGATACGCAGATGATGTTATCACGGAAGATAATATTTCTTTTGTTGAAAATAATGGCGGCAGACTTGTAAGTATCTTTGAAGATGATACATGGTTTGTTAAGTTGGCATACGGAGGTGAAGTGTAATGAAAACATTCGGTATGCTTACTTATCAATCACAAATGATATTTGCCGTAATGGTTACTGTTATTTCGATATTATATCTTATGTTTTTTGTTGAAAGTATCGTTGGAAAAAGACGTATTATCGATAAAATATTAGCTGCAGTTATTTTTCTGATTGGATATGTTTTTATTCAGTGTTTTTCGTGTTTTTTCAGATTGTTTTATTATGACAATGCAGAACTGCCGGATTTTGATAAAATGGTAGCAGGCAAGTTTGCGAGTATTCCGGTCGTGTTGGCTGTGGGGGTAGTTTTGTTAATGATAATACTAGTTGTTATTGAAAACACTCTGGCAGTAAGACATTACAGAAGCAGAATAACCGAGCAGTCGGTCAAAAACGGTTTGGATATGCTTCCGACAGGTATTATGTACTATTGGCGTAATGGTATTGTAAAACTTATCAATCTGCGCATGGAAGAGATTTGCAGGAATATTGATGAAAATGCATCATTTGACGGACAGACTTTCTGGACAAAGTTGTATCACGAAAGATATGTAACGCTTAAATACGTTCCGCCAAAGAGCGATAATTCCGTAACAGTGCTTACACCCGATAATAAGTGTTATCATTTTATGAGAAATGAGATTGATATTAACGGAAACACTATGTACGAGCTGATTGCCATGGATGTTACGGCGGAAAATGCGATTAATTACAAGCTCTCAAGCGACCGAAACAAAGTGAAAAATCTTAATGAAAGACTTAAGGAATTAAGCGATAATATCGGGAAAATGACAATTGAACGTGAGATATTGGATACGAAGATAAGCGTACATGATAATCTCGGAGAAGCTTTGTTGCTTACAAAACAATATCTTACCGATAATACTTCGGTGGACAAGAAAGAAGTTGTTTCGTTACTCAAGAGAAATATTGCGCTTCTTGAAAATGAGAAGCCGGATTCTTGGCAGAGCAGTTATGAGGAGTGCCTAAATGTTGCCAAACTTTCAGGTGTAGATGTTGTGATTGACGGGAAACTTCCGGAAGCATCGGAAAGTGGCTTGGGTATTACAGACAGTGTTGATATGAAAAATATAATTGAGAATGCGATAACAACCTGCATAACCAATGTTGTACGACATGCAAAAGGAAACCAATTGTATGTTAGTGTCAAGGAATCTGACAGGGAATACACGATAAAGTTCACAAACAACGGAAAAAAACCAAGGGTAAAAATCAAAGAATCCGGTGGCCTTAAGAACTTAAGATTTCTTGTTGAAAGTAATGGCGGTGCAATGATTGTAATATCAAAACCGGAGTTTTGTCTGGAGATAATATTAAAAAAATAAAAACGTATTAGAATGCGACAGGATGGAATTATATAATGAAAAAGAAGATAGCTATAGTTGAAGATCAGAATATGTCAAGACAGTTATTGGAATCATTTATTGCAGATAATGAACAGTTAGAACTTGCGGGCTCATTTGAAAACGGTGAGGAAATAATTGATTATCTTGGAACTTCCAAAGTAGATCTTGTGGTACTTGATGTTGTGCTGGGCGATGGAATGAATGGCCTTGATACAGCAGAGGTTATCAAGAAGAACTGGAAAGAAGTTATGGTGATAATTATTACCTCTATGCCGGAGGTTTCGTTTATTGACAGGGCAAAGGAGATAGGAGTCGATTCCTTCTGGTACAAAGAAGTGTCGAAAGAGCCGAT
This sequence comes from Lachnospiraceae bacterium, assembly GCA_015057325.1. Classification (GTDB taxonomy): domain Bacteria; phylum Bacillota; class Clostridia; order Lachnospirales; family Lachnospiraceae; genus CAG-590. The sequence goes on from SVEQ01000004.1 coordinate 98,389, forward strand.
TCTTGCAGTGATTGAAAGAACGCTTGCGGGCGAGTTGGTATATCCCGATTCAACGCCTGTCAAACAGATAGGTAACATCACAAGCGACAAGTTGACCCATGCGGAACTTTCAGTGCTTCGTGAAATGACAACCGGTGCCACCGACACAGAGATTGCGGAACGGTTAGGACTTTCTGTAACAACAGTCAGGTCGCATATACGCCACATGCAACAGAAGACAGGATATAAGAATCGTGTTGAACTTGCTGTTAAGGCAAGGATATTGGGGATTGTTATAAAATAAATGCGAATATCATCAATTTTGATGATGTTTTGAAATGTAATTTATGAGATAATTGAGGAAAATTTGTTAAAGGAGGAATTAATAAATGAAAAAAAGTAAAATTATGCTTGGACTTGTTTTTGTACTTTCAGTTGTTGTAAGTTCAATAATAACAAAGCCAAGTAAGGTAGAGGCAACTGTTGGCTCGCCATATGTAATGCAGAAAGTTCAGTATGACAAAGTTGTTGAAGTATCTAACTATACAGCTCTGAAATCTGCTTTTACTAATGCAAATAAAGATTCATACACATGCATTAGATTAACAAAAGATATAAAGGAAGTAATCCAAGAAAATGGTACATTTTACCCAGTTAATGTATATGGTAAGAAAATACTTCTTGATCTTAACGGATATGATATTAGTGTTGATGCAAAATGCGGAGGAGAAAGATTATTCCGAGTTAGTGGCGTGAATACAGACTTTCGTATAGTTTCAAAGGATGAGGCCTTTATTGTTTTTAATAATCACGGTAAAAGCTCGACTGGATTTACTTCCGTAATATTCTTGGAAGATAAATGTAATTTTGCGACATATGGTAATTTTGAAGTCATTTTAGGTGACGTTAAGGGTGATGATATATCATTTGTTGATTTAGATGATACTGATTCAGCAACATTATATTCTATTGGCGCAATTAATATTGAATTAGGCAATAGGACACAATCTGATAAATCGTCTTGGGTCAATAACTTTTATAAATCGTCCGTTTCCGGTACCAAGACCACAATAGAATCCAAAGGAAATGCTATAAGAATTACTAATTTGAATGATAGTGGAATTATTAATGTTTTTGATGCATCACTTAGGAGTTATGGAACAAGTGTTAGCTTGCCATACTATGTGGCAAAAAATAAATTTAAAATCTATAATCTACAAGCATATATTATAGATGCACAAAAAACAGGCTGCTATAATAGTTCAAAAATATTTGAAGTATCAAATAATAAAGATCCTTATGTATATTGGAAGGATATATTAGCAACAAACCCTTATACATCTGAAGTTTGTGGATATAATTATAATGTAGATGATGGATATGCCGCAAACATAAAATTTTACTCAAGTGAATCAGCTAGAGATAATAATTCAGTATCACAAAATAATCCTGGAAGGAATGATAAAGAACTTCGAATTGATTTGTATAATTACAGTATTGCTTTGTATTTAAAATTAATTGGTAGAGAAAACTCTAGTGAATACTTTATTGCAAATCCAACTGAAAGTGTTTTGCTAGTATTACCTGATTGTCATTATGTTGTAAATAATGTATTTTTAAACACAAATCGTAATATAACACAAACACTTGGTGTTTCGCATACTATAACAGAAAAAATAACTTCAATTGAAGATTATGATAAAACAGGAACCAAGGAATGCACATGTAGTGTTTGTGGTTACAAAACAATTGTAGAAATTCCTAAGAAAGCACGTCCGGCTCATACAATAACATTTGATGCAACTGGTGGTGCAGTTGATCCGACAAGTGGAATTACAGATGATAATGGTAAGATAAAACTTCCGATACCAACAAGAGGTGGTTTTGTATTCGATGGTTGGTATACTATGAAAACGGATGGAGTACAGGTTACAAGCAGTAAAGTTTGGGAGCCGTCTGATCCGGAAAATGTTACAATCTACGCACACTGGACAAAGAAGGCAGAATCAGAACTTACATCTATTGAATCATTTACTGTAACAGGTATTGAGGATAAGATTTACACGGGAAGCGCAATTACTCAGAAAATCACAGTAACAGATGCTAAGTCTAAAGCTCTTGTTGAGAACACTGATTATACTGTAGCGTATAAGAATAACGTTGAGGCAGGAGAGGCGACCGTAACAATAACAGGTACAGGTGATTATAAGGGAACTATTACAAAGACATTCAAGATAACAAAGACTGCTGTTACAACTCAGCCAGCAACAACCACAACAGCACCGGCAACAACAACTACAGCACCGACTGAAGAAGTTACTGTTAAGGGTGTAACATTGAAGAAGCTTGTTAAGGGCAAGAAGAGTCTTGTTGTAAAATGGAACAAGAACGCAGATGCTGATGGCTATGAGATTCAATATGCAACTTCTAAAAACTTTAAGAAGAATGCAAAGACAGTAACTATCAAGAAGAACAAGACAGTTTCAAAGACTATTAAGAAGCTCAAATCCGGTAAGAAGTACTATGTAAGAGTTCGTGCTTATAAGACAGTTAACGACGAAGTTAAGTATTCTAAGTGGAGTAAAGCAAAATCTGCTAAAACTAAATAAGATTTTCAACTATCCCCTGATATCAGTTAGGTATCGGGGGATTTTTTTTCGGCGAAAAATATAGTAAAAGATTATTATCATCAAAATTGATGATTTTTTTCAGTTTTATGTATGCTATAATACCTATTTGAAATGTAAAAAAAATATCCACGATATGTATAAGGAACTTAAAGAGATAAAGAAGCAATAAAGGAGGAATTACACAATGAAGAACTTACAAAAAGCAATAACTATTATGTTTGTTGCAATCTGCATGGTTATGTTTGTGCCTGTTATGGCGGTTACATCAAAAGCAGCAGTTGAATCCTATGGAGTATGGATAGGTAATGAGCAGTTTACTAAATATAATCTGACAATTGATGGAAATAAAGGTAATGCGGTTTATGATCCGGATACACATACTATTACATTCCATGATTTTAATGGTGTAACTTCTTTGTATGAGGATGAATCAGTTAGCTATCAGGTTTATTCTAAAAATAATGATATTACAATAACAATTAAAGGTAATGCCACATTTACAGATACAGAAAATGAGACGTATGGAATGTTTTTTAAGGGAGATTGCGTAGTAGATGAAAATGCTGATATTACAATTAATGTTACCAGGAATGCATTTACATCATGGAAAAATCTCACAATAAACGGTAAGGTTGATATTACGAATAATACAGTAACAGATTATTCAATTGATGCATATAAAACTCTTACTATAGGAGATAATGCACAGGTTAAAGCTACAGCAACTAAAAATTATTCAAATGCTATTATAGGAGAGAAGATTATAATTAGTGGTAAAGTAACTGCTACAGCAAATGGTGGCAACTCCGTAGCTATTTATTCAAACGGAGGTGATTTAACATTTAAAGATGGTTGTAATGTAACTGCAAATTCTGTTGGTAACAGTGGAATCGCTATTAAAAGTGATAATTCAATATATATTAACAATTGCGATTTGGTTGCAAATGGTGCAGATTCAGCAATTAAAGCATCGTCTATCAACCTTGATTCTGAAGCATACATTAATTCACCAGAGAAAGCAAAAGTTTCAGAAGATGGTAAAAAAATCGTTGATAAAGATGGTAATGAGTGCAAAGAAGTAGTGTTTAAGCATGTTAAATATTATGACTTATATCTTGGTAACGTCCATGTAAGTGAAGTAAATAAGGATAACATCCCAGGTGTAAAGGGCGGTTTTGCAAGCTATAATCCTGCAACAAAAACGCTTACATTTACAGGAACAGTTACAGGAGTAGAGAAGCCATATCGTGATGGTGCTCACAAAATGTTTGTAGTTTCAGATGATGACTTAACTATAAATGGAAATGTTGAAATTAACAATGATGATGAATATGATTATGTTGTTGAAGACAAAGGTGATTCCACTCTTAAATTAAATGGAAATATAACCGCTAAATCGCAGTGGTGTGCAATATGGAACGATGGCAATGTAATAATAAATGGTACAGTAAATGTTGCCAGCAACGATTATAATGCAGTTGAATGTAATAATTTAACAGTAAATGGTTGTCTTACTGCCGAAAGTGAATCAGATGATTCTATTAAGTGTAATGGCAAATTAACAGTAGGTTTGAAAGGTTCTGTTGTTGCTTCAATTGAAGGTTTTGGTGGACGCGCAATTAAAGCAGACGAAATCTGTGTTAAAGGTGGTAGTATTACAGCTACTGCAAATGGTGGCGACGCTCCTTTTGCGATTTACGTAAATAATAACATGGTCGTAGAGGATGGAATTGTTAATGCAACATCTATTAGTGATTCTGGACCTCGTGCAATATGTACTAATTCAGGTGACTTATGGGTAAAAAAAGGTACTTTGACAGCAACGGCGAAAGGTGAAAATTCAGAAGCAATAAACATATACAATAGTTCTTGCAACTTAATAGTTGATGACGGAACAATAACGGCTACTTCAAGTGGTGATGGCAGCAGAGCATTAAATGGCAATGCAATAATCAACGGTGGTAAGGTTACTCTTTCGTCAAGTGGTTACGAATCATGTGCTATGTTTGGTGATAGTTTTATGCTTTCGGGTGGAAATGTTGAAGTGACAACATCAGAGAACTCCTATGACTTAGGTTATGCCATTCATGCTGGAAAAATCGCAGCTGATTCAGGAACCCTTACAGTAAATAGTTCTTGTAATGGAACCTACAACGATGATGCTTTTCACGTAACAGGGGGTGTTGTTAATATAATCGCTAACGGAAAATGGGGTATTTGCTCACATAAAGACTACAATATGTCTGCCGGAGTTGTTAATACCAAAGGTAATAAATATGGCTTTTTAGTAGATTGTGATAAGATGACAATTACTGGCGGAAAGTTAACTGCTGAAGGAAAGACGTATGCCATATTAATGGAAGAAGAGGATAGAAGTATCTTCGGTCTAGGTGTTGTTATCGTTGAACCGCAAGGTGGTGAATTTATAGATAACGATGGTGGTGATTACTATGTTACGTCATCTGCCGGCGATGCAAAAAAAGTTGTTATTGAGGGTATTGACAAATATCCATTGTGGATTGGTGACACACAGGTTACATCACTCAATAAGGATAATATTGATGGGGTTGTGGGAGGAACTGCCAAATATGACCCTGATAAAAAGATTCTTACTTTTGATAATGTAACAGATGTAACCGGAAAACACGAGGATTCGTTAATATACAGTAATAATAATCTTACAATCAAAGGTAATGTTACATTAAATAACTCGGACAATTGCGGAATAAAGATAGAGAATAACAGTAATCTTACTATTGATGGTAATGTTAGTGTTAAAACGATAAATGACAATGCTGTTTATGTTGATAATGGTTCGCTTACAATAACAAAATCAGGTGAATTAACTGCTACAAGTACTAATATTACAGCTGTTTTTGCCGAAAAAAACATTAATGTTTCCGGAGAATTGATTGCAAACGGAAAAGAGTATGCTGTATGCACTAATCACTCACTTAATGTAAATAAGACAGGTAAAATAGATGCTATAAGTAATTCGGATGTTTCGATGTATGGTGAAAGTTCAATCACTATAGCGGGAACGGTATTTTCAAAATCAGTAAAAGAAGCAATAGAATCGAAAGGAACAATAAATATAACAGGTACAGTTGAAGCAGAATCAACAAGTTCTTCTAAAGGAACTATTTATTCAAATGCAGACATTATATTGGATGGTGTTTCAGTTAAAGTAAAATCGGCAAGTGATTATGCCATTTATAGCAAGGCCGGAAATATTAACATTAAATCAGGTATGGTTGAAGTTCAAGCTAATAAGATAGCGATTTATTCTGAACTGGGCACTATTCTCTCTGAAAATATGAAGATTTCGGATAATACACCTTTGATTGATGGTGAAAAAGTATCGTTTGGTGGAAGTGTTTCTAATGGAGCAACATTAGGAACGAAATCATTTATCAAAGCAGATGGAATTAACCATGCCAATATCGTAAAACTTGAGCCGAAAGCAATATTCACGGTATCATTTAACGGATTAGGTCATGGTTCGAAGATTAATGTCGAGAAAGTGACAATCGGAAAGGCTGTAGATGAGCCTGATGAACCAACAGAAAAATGTTGTATATTTAAAGGATGGTACACAGATAAGGCATGTACTATAGAATATGATTTTGACGCCCCTGTAACAGAAGATATAACTCTCTATGCTAAGTGGGAAGTTCGTCATACATTAACACATGTTGAGAAGAAAGACGCAACTTATACTGGAGAAGGAAATAATGAGTACTATTCATGCAATGATTGCGGAAAGTTCTTCTCTGATGCAGATGCAAATAACGAAATTGAAGAGGGCTCATGGATTATTCCGAAATTGCAGAAGAAGCCAGAGCCGGTTACGGGTGGCAATGTTCAGAATTCTGATATACCTGTTGGCGGAACGGTAGAGGATAATAACAACAAGTATAAAGTTACATCCGACATGGAAGGTGACCTTGAAGTAGCATTTGTCTCAACACAGGCAGGTAATGCTTCAAATGTTGTAGTTCCGGAAGAAATAACGATAAATGGCAAGACATACAAAGTAACGACTATCGAAGAAAATGCATTTATCAATAACAAGACAATCAAGACAGTTACGATTGAAAAAAATGTAACAACAATCGGCGAAAATGCATTTTCAGGTTGTACCAAGTTATCTGCTGTCAAGATGAAAGACGGTATTACAGAGATTAAAGCGGGAGCATTCGCAAACTGTACATCGCTTAAGAAACTTGTAATTCCTAAGACTGTTAAGAAGATTGGCAAGAATGCATATAAAGGTTGTAAGAATCTTAAGGATATAAAGATTAAGACTACAAAACTTACAAAGAAGTCAGTTGGAAAGAATGCATTTAAAGGCATTCACAAAAAAGCCAAAGTCAAAGTTCCTAAGAAGAAGCTTAAGAGTTACAAGAAGATTCTTAAGGGCGTAGGAATCAATGGAAAGAAGCAGAAGATAACGAAATAAACACAATGGCGTTCATGTAAAACATGAGCGCCATTATTTGTTATTATAGAATTTATCATGTAATGTATGGATTTCATTGTTATTTACCCTTGAAACTGCTTCGTTATTGATATATACTATTATTTTGAGTAAGCATGAGATTATGAGGAGGCTACGTATGGAGTACTTTGGATTATTTGCATTTGTCATGGTGCTTTGCTATATGGGGTTGCCGAGGCAGGTACGGCAGTTAGAGTCAAAAGTAAAAAAACTCAACAAAACGGTTTCTAATAATATAAAAGGAGAAAATGTTATGTCAAAATTGATAAATGACTTAGTTGGAAAGAAATGTATTGTCAAATCAGATGCAGGTTTAGAGCTTATATCTAATAATGAGATTGAGTGTAAAATACTTGAAGCTGACGAGGATTGGTTAAAGATTGAATACGCTGAAAAGAAGGGAAATGTCATAACGATGCTTCTTAGAATAGATGATATTGAACGTGTTGAAATTCTTAACGAGGAAAACGTTACAGAATAAAAATATAATTTAGTATTAATATAGGAGATTAACAAAAATGGGAAAGATTATACTTACCGGAGACAGACCGACAGGAAGATTACACATAGGACATTATGTGGGTTCACTTAGAAGACGTGTAGAATTACAGAATTCCGGAGAATATGACAAGGTTTTTATTATGATAGCGGATGCACAGGCACTTACGGATAATGCGGATAATCCGGATAAGATTCGTGAGAACATAATTGAGGTTGCACTTGATTATCTTGCATGCGGAATCGACCCTGAAAAGTCAACAATTCTTATTCAGTCACAGATTCCTGAACTTACAGAGCTTTCATTTTATTATATGAATCTTGTTACAGTATCAAGATTACAGAGAAATCCGACGGTTAAGTCTGAGATACAGATGCGTAATTTCGAGGCAAGTATTCCGGTAGGATTCTTCACATATCCAATTAGCCAGGCTGCTGATATTACAGCTTTCCAGGCAACAACTGTACCGGTTGGCGAGGATCAGATGCCGATGCTTGAGCAGTGTAAGGAGATTGTTCATAAGTTTAATTCGGTATATGGCGAGGCTTTGACAGATCCGGAGATTCTTCTTCCGGACAACAAGGCTTGTATGCGTCTTCCGGGTATTGATGGTAAGGCAAAGATGAGTAAGTCACTTGGTAACTGCATTTATCTTGCTGACGATGCAGAGACGGTTAAGAATGCTGTTATGCGCAAAATGTATACAGATCCAAATCATATTCAGGTTTCTGATCCTGGACAGGTTGAAGGCAATATGGTATTTACATATCTTGATGCATTCTGCAAAGACGAGCAGTTTGAAAGATATTTACCTGAATACAAGAACCTTGATGAACTCAAGGATCATTACAGACGCGGCGGACTTGGTGACGTTAAGGTTAAGAAGTTCCTTATAAATGTTCTTGATGAGGAATTAGAACCAATCCGACAGAGACGTCACGAGTATGAGAAAGATATTGCGTATGTGTACGAAGTACTTCGTAAGGGTAGTGAGGCTGCAAGAGAGGTGGCTGCAAAGACACTTTCTGATGTTAAGGACGCAATGAGAATTAATTATTTTAATGATGAAGAATTGATTAGAAAGCACATTGAGAAATACAAGAGTGCTGAATAATAAGACGAATTAGGAGACGTAATAATGAGAAATTTACTGCACACTCCGGAGGGAGTAAGGGACATTTATGATGATGAATGCAAAAAGAAGATTAAGGTGCTCGATAAATTGCATCATGTTTTATCCCTTCATAGCTACAGCGATATAGAGACGCCGACTTTTGAATTCTTTGATATATTCAATCAGGACAAGGGTTCGGCAACATCAAACGAGATGTATAAGTTCTTTGATAGAGAGAATAATACATTAGTTCTTAGACCGGATATTACACCGGGTGTAGCAAGATGTGTTGCAAAATATTATAATGACGAAGTTTTTCCTATTCGTCTCTGCTATCAAGGTAAGACTTTCTTTAACACAAGAGGTCATCAGGGTAAGTTAAATGAGATTACCCAGATAGGTTGCGAGCTTATTAATGATGATACTTCCGCTGCAGATGCAGAAGTTATCGCAACTGCAATTGATTGTTTCAAAGCATCAGGACTTACAGAGTTCCAGATTGAGATTGGTGAGGTTGAGTTTTTCAAAGGCATTATATGTGAAGCCGGTCTTTCTACTGAAGATGAGGACGAAATAAGAAAATGCATATACAACCGTAATTTCTTTGCTTTGGAATCTTTGATTAAAGATATGAATATGCCTGAAAATGTCAAAAAAGCATTGCTTTCATTTGACCAGTTGTTTGGTGGATATGATATGTTAGAAACTGCCAAAGAATTAGTTACTAACGAGATGTCTATTAATTCAATAGAAAGATTGTCTAAGGTGTATAAGGCGCTTTCTTATTTGGGTTATGAGAAATATGTCTGCTTTGATTTTGCATTGCTTTCAAGATATGAGTATTATACAGGAATAGTATTTAGAGGTTATACATACGGAACCGGTGATGCGGTTGTCAAAGGCGGACGTTATAATAACTTACTTCTCAAATACGGTAAGGATGCAGCTGCTATAGGATTTGCATTTTATATTGACGATCTTATGATGGCACTTAACCGTCAGAAGATTGAAGTTGAGATTGATAATGCCGGTAGCATAATTCTATATGATATAGAACAGCAGAAGGCGGCAATTGAGCTTGCGGGATATATGAGAAAATCAGAGCGCAAGATTGAGCTTATTCGTAAGTCAAAGAAGAAAGAGGTTGCCGATTATGCTGACTTTGGCAAGAAGAATCATTTTTCGGGAATGTTCTATTTGACATCTGATGAAACTGTTGATGTATATGACTTAATATCCGATAATGTTGAAACTGCAAAAATATCCGATATTAAATAATTTGCTTATCAGAGCATCAATAGTTTGATAACATAGAAATGAGGAAAAGAAATGAGATATTTAACTTTCGCTCTTGCTAAGGGCAGACTTGCAAAGAAAACACTTTCATATCTTGAACAGATAGGTATTACCTGCGAAGAGATGAAAGATCCTGACACAAGAAAACTTATATTTGTTAATGAAGAATTAAAACTTAGATTTTTCCTTGCAAAAGCAGGAGATGTACCTACTTATGTTGAGTACGGTGCGGCTGATATAGGTGTTGTCGGAGCTGACACAATCTTAGAGGAACAGAGAGATAACATTTATGAAGTACTTGACCTTGGCTTTGGAAAGTGCAGAATGTGTGTCTGTGGTCCTGAATCTGCCAGAGAAGTGCTTTCAAAGAATGAGATAATACGTGTAGCAAGTAAATATCCGAATATTGCAACCAATTATTTTAAGACAAAGAAGAATCAGACAGTAGAGATAGTTAAGCTTAACGGTTCTGTTGAACTTGCACCAATCGTTAATCTTTCTGATGTTATCGTTGATATCGTTGAGACCGGTACAACACTTAAGGAAAACGGACTTACTGTCCTTGAAGAGATTTGCCCGTTGTCATGCCGTATGGTAGTTAACAAGGTAAGTTTCAAGATGGAACAGGAAAGAATATTAAAAATTGTAAGAGATCTTAAACAGTTGCTTTACGAAAATTAAATTGTAAAGGAGATGTTTATGAAAAAAATCAGAATTACAAGTTTTTTATTTTTAATAGCTTTTGTATTTTTCTTGTCATTTACATTATTTACAAATCATACCTGTGCAAAAGGTAAGAAGTATGTCAAATCATTAAATGTCACCAATGCCGTTTCTCTGAAGGCTGGAGAAAAAATTGAAGTACCTGTAAAAGTTAAAGTTGTAAACAAGGCAAGTAAGAAAATCTCATATAATGTTAAAGATTCAGGTATTGCAAAGGTATCATTTAATAATAAGACCTCGAAGTTAACAATTAATGGATTACAATCAGGCCAAACTGTTTTAGTTATTAAAACAAAAGCGAAGAACAAAAAAGGAAAAAAACTTTCAAGGAAAGTTAAAATAACTGTCGATGATGCTTCTTCAAATGTTTCTAATACAACAGAAAAATATACATTTAGAAAGCCTCAATATCTTACCGAACATTATGCAAAGCATGGTGAGAGTATGGGTTACAAAAATGAAGCTGAATACCTTGCCGGTGCCAATGCAGTAATCAATAATCCTTCTGCGTTGCACAAACTTGAAGCTGAAGATAATGATCATGTATACTATATTGAGTCAACAAATGAAATTGTGTTTTTGTCACAAGATGGATTTATAAGAACTTATTTTATTTGTAGTGGAAAAGCTTATTTTGACAGACAGTAAGCACTACTAGAAAGGAACAAGAAAATGAGAATCGTAAAATTAACAGCAGAATCAAAAAAGAATCTCTTAAATGATCTTTTAAAGCGTAGTCCTAATAACTACACAGAATATCAGGACACGGTACAGGAGATTGTTGATAATGTAAGAGAGAATGGAGATAAAGCACTCTTCGAATATACAAAGAAATTCGATAAGGCTAATATAAATGCTGGCAACATCAAAGTAACTGATGCAGAGATTGAAGCGGCTTACAAAGAGGTTGATCCACATCTTGTAGAGGTTATCAGAAAAGCGCTTGTTAATATTAGAGAATTTCATGAGTTACAGAAACAGAATTCATGGTTTACAACGAAAGAGAACGGTACAATGCTGGGACAGAAGGTTACACCTCTTAACTATGTCGGTGTGTATGTTCCGGGAGGAAAAGCCGTTTACCCTTCATCAGTATTAATGAATATTGTTCCTGCAAAGGTTGCGGGAGTTAATCATATTGTAATGACAACCCCTTGTAATGCAGAGGGAAAAGTATATCCGACAACACTTGTTGCCGCAAAAGAAGCCGGAGTTGATGAGATATACAAAGCCGGTGGTGCACAGGCAGTTGCAGCCCTTGCATTTGGTACAGAATCAGTTCCAAAGGTTGACAAGATTGTTGGTCCCGGTAACATTTTTGTTGCGCTTGCAAAACGTGCAGTATATGGATATGTAAGCATTGATTCGATTGCAGGTCCGTCAGAAATTATGGTTCTTGCAGATGACAGTGCTAATCCACGTTTTATTGCTGCAGATCTTCTTTCACAGGCAGAACACGACGAACTTGCTTCATCAATTCTCGTAACCGATTCTGAAGATTTTGCTAAGAAGGTTTCAGAGGAAGTGGATAAATTCACAAAAGAATTATCCAGAAAAGAAATAATACAGAAATCACTTGATAATTATGGATATATACTTGTTTGTGACAATATGAACGAGGCAGTAGAAGCTGTAAATGATATCGCTTCAGAACACCTTGAGATTGTTACGCGCAATCCGTTCGAGCTTATGATGAAGGTTAGAAATGCCGGAGCTATATTTATTGGGCCATATAGTTCTGAACCGCTTGGTGATTATTTTGCGGGACCTAACCACGTGCTTCCGACTAACGGAACAGCTAAGTTCTTCTCGCCGCTTTCGGTTGATGATTTCATTAAGAAGAGTAGTGTTATTTACTATTCAAAGGAAGCGCTTGAGCCAATCCATAAGGACATCATTGATTTCGCTACAAGTGAGCAATTAACAGCTCATGCTAATTCAATCAAAGTAAGATTCGAGTAAAGGAGATAAAGTATGGCAGGAAGAATAGCTTATATAGAACGTAAAACAAACGAAACAGACATTAAGCTTGAATTGCATGTTGATGGTTCAGGTCAAACTAAAATTGATACCGGCATAGGTTTCTTTGACCATATGCTTAATTCTTTTGCCAGACATGGTTTCTTTGACTTGAAAGCAGTTGTCAAAGGGGATTTGTATGTTGATTCTCATCATACAATTGAAGATACAGGAATTGTTCTTGGAGAAGCAATCAAGAAGGCAATAGGGGATAAGAAAGGAATTAAGCGTTACGGACAACGTCTTCTTCCTATGGATGAAACACTTGTAATGTGTGCAATTGATTTATCAGGCAGACCATATCTTTCCTTTGATATGGATCTTACGGTTGATCAGGTGGGTTACTTTGATACAGAGATGGTTAAAGAGTTTTTCTATGCGGTGACCTATGCTTCAGGCATGAATCTCCATATAAAACAGATTAGTGGAAGCAATAACCATCATTTAATTGAGGCAGCATTTAAAGCATTTGCAAAGGCTCTTGACGAAGCAACGCAAGTAGACCCAAGAATGAAAGATGCTGTTCTCTCCACAAAAGGTACACTGTAAGATTATAGGAGGATAATAATGAGTTACGTTAAAATAATTACAAAAGTCAATACTTCAGAGGATATCGGTCTTTTGGCTGTAAGTTTGGGAATTGATTATGTTGTCAGAGCATGTTCATACTCAAATGAAGGAGCAGATGAGGTCGCATTTATGGATATGAGTGCAGAAATGCATGAAAGTGAACCTCATATAGAAAATATCAAATCTGTTGCAAGTAAGGCGGAAGTTCCTCTTGTTTCATACGGTGGAGTCAAGAGATTAGAAGAAGTTAAGAAAATGCTTTATGCAGGTTCTGAGCTTGTATATATCGGCAAGGCTGCAAAGGAGAATATTGATTTTGTCAAGGAAATGTCAGATAGATTTGGAAGCGACAAAATTGGTGTTGCAATAACACTTTCGGATTCTCATGTTAAGGAATATGCCGTTAAATGTCAGAAGATGGGAGCCGGTCATATCTGGATTACAGATGAAGCTTCAGGCAATGAAAGACTTATTAAGGATATTATGGAAGTGCTTGATGTTCCTGTTATGATTACAACGACTAAAGTAGATGAAAATGAAGTTGTTAAACTTATTCAAGAAACAAATGCACAGGCTGTTTTGTATTCAGGTGAAGAAAAGATTGATTGTATGAAGTGGAAATCTGCAATGAAGAAAGCGGGTATCCCTGTAAATACCTTTGACAGTTCTGTACCATTTAGCGAGTTCAAACTTAACTCTGAAGGTTTGATTCCATGTATTGTTCAAGACTATAAGACATGCGAAGTTCTTATGATGGCTTATATGAATGAAGAATCTTATCAAATGACACTTGAGACCGGAAGAATGACTTATTATTCGAGATCGCGTAATAAACTTTGGATAAAAGGCGAAGAAAGCGGTCACTATCAGTTTGTAAAAGAACTTTTTATTGATTGTGATAAAGATACGATTCTTGCAAAGGTTTCACAGGTTGGAGCTGCTTGCCATACAGGTAATCAGAGTTGTTTCTTTACATCTCTTGCGAAGAAAGAGTACAACAACAGTAATCCGCTTACTGTATTTAATGAGGTTTATAACACAATTGTAGATCGCAAAAATAATCCGAAAGAGGGTTCTTACACCAATTATCTTTTTGATAAAGGAATTGACAAGATTCTTAAAAAGGTCGGTGAAGAGTGCACCGAAATTGTTATTGCAGCAAAGAATCCTGATGCCGAAGAAATTAAATATGAGATTTCTGATTTCTTGTATCACTGTATGGTACTTATGGTTGAACGCGGTGTTACATGGGAAGATATTACAAGAGAGCTTGATAACCGTCACTAAAAAAAGGATGTGATCTGTATGGATATTAAAAAACTTAATCAACTCTATAAACCAAAAAGATTATTATATTATATTGATACAGATAATAAAGCTATTTCTGATTTCTATAATGGTGTTATAAGTGATGAAATCGGAAAATATACCAATGCGTTTGGTACTTATGATCATCCCGGGTTATTTCATGTAAAATCTCTAGATAAAGATGTTATCGGAATCGAGTTCAGACCTGATGATGAGAGAGTTCATTATCCGGATAATTTAAAATCAATTATGCTTGATGCCTCTATTTTTTATTCGATTGAAGTTGATAAAGAAGTAGGTCTTGAAAAACAGACGGTACAATCTATCTTGGATAAATTAATAGAGAGTGATGATGCTCACAGAATACACAGTGACCTTTCTGTAAAGAAGGAAGGTCAGGTAATAGCTTTATTTACCCATAAGCAAAAAAATGTAATTCATTATGAAGCAAAAGTTGATATAGATAATACAGTACATATTATCAATGATGATTGTGCTTCAATGGAAAAAGAAGCTTTGTACAAGCAAGCTTTTTTTGATCCGATTACAGGTCATTATAATTGGTATCACCTTGTTGCATTTTTGGAAATGCCGATGAATTACGGAATAAATGATTATGCATTTGTTCATTTCGACATTAAGGAATTCAAGGTTTTAAATGAGGTATATGGCCATATAGCTGCCAATGATGTTCTTATCAACATTGTAAAAGCAATGAATGAAGCAGATTATGTTTATGCAAGTGCGCGATGTCATAATGATAATTTTGCAATGATGATAAAGGATATGCCGAAAGATGAAATGATAAGCAAATTAAATGATTTCTTCGGCAAGTTGTCTCATTTGGAAGTTGATGACAATTATACAATTTACTATAGATGTGGCGTTGTACCTATGCAAAAATCAATACTTTTGGGTAATCGTGTTGCTGATGCGGGTAAGATGGCTCAAGCACTTGGTGTTAATTCAAACAAGACAGATATTATAATATATACTGATAAAATGCATGATGATATATTGTGGAGCAAATATATCAAGGCATACGTTGATACAGCGATTGAAAATGATGAGTTTTTGGTTTATCTTCAGCCAAAGTTTGATATTAAGAGTGAGACAATCAAAGGTTCTGAAGCGCTTATAAGATGGAACTACAAAAATAATGAATTTCTTCCACCTGACCGTTTCATTCCGTTTTTTGAAAAAGACGGTTCAATAGGTAAGGTTGACGATATAGTGCTTAATAAGGTTTGTGAGGCTCTTGCCAGATGGAAGAAAGAGGGTAAACCGCTTTATCCTATATCAGTTAACTTGTCGCGCAACCGTATGTATGACAAGAATATTGTTAATCATTTAACAGAGATTGTTGATTCCTATAATGTCAGCCATGAGCTTATTGATTTTGAGTTAACAGAAAGTGCCACATATGAATACAAGGAGCACATGATTGGTATATTGCAGGACTTAAGAGACAGAGGCTTTAAAATCTCGATGGATGATTTCGGAACAGGATATTCATCACTGTCACTTCTTACTGAAATGCCACTTGATACACTCAAAATTGACAAGAGTTTTGTTGACAAGATAGGTATCGAAAAAGAGAATGACAAAGACATAACTGTAATCAAGCATATTATAATTCTTGCAAAAGAACTTAATTTCATGTGCCTTGCAGAGGGTGCAGAGAATAAAACACAGATTGATGAACTTCGTACGCTTGGTTGTGATGTAATTCAAGGATATTATTACAGCAGACCTATTCCGCTTAAAGAGTATGAGGAGAAATATCTGTAAAAGCCCAATATACAGTTAATATCAAATGATCATTTGACAAATTATAATATTATTGTAAAATATATTATGTATGTTGTATATGACTAATTTAAACATAATACATGGAGCTTCTTATAATGGTTGATAAAAACACGCGCAACTGTAATATAGTTAAAAAAATATCAGATATATTTATTGTTATAGTTGGAGAAACTTTGAGCCAGTTTATAAGTAAGAATTTTTTTAATGATTCTATTTGGCACAATCTAATAATATTGATAGTATTTTTATTGGTTATGACACCGGTTAAACTATATATTGACAATAATATAGATAGATACTTTCTAAATAAAGAAAATAAATAAAAAAGGAGAATGGTTATGGTATTATTAAGTGAGTTTGTTACATATCTTATTAAGTTTATTGCACTTGGTCTTATTGCATTTGCAGGTATTATGTGTGGGGCTAATGCCGCAAAGAAGAAAAAGGCAGCAGCAGAAGCGGCGGCAAATGAAGCTGCAAATGCTGATGAATCCGCCGAGTAATATTGTAATTATTAACTAATTGGAAATAGCAATTGCAAAACATTATAATTTGAATTATAATAATTCAGATTATAATGTTTTTTTGTGAATATAATTAATAATAAGCGAGGAAAATGTTGTGAAGAAATACGGACTTAACGAATTAAGAAAAATGTACTTAGAGTTTTTTGAGAGCAAGGATCATCTTAAGATGAACAGTTTTTCACTTGTTCCACAGAATGATAACTCTCTTTTGCTTATCAATGCTGGTATGGCACCACTTAAGCCTTACTTTACCGGACAGGAGATTCCGCCTAGAAGAAGAGTAACTACATGCCAGAAGTGTATCCGTACAGGTGATATTGAAAATGTTGGTAAGACAGCAAGACATGGTACATTCTTTGAAATGCTTGGTAATTTCTCTTTTGGAGATTATTTCAAGAAGGAAGCTATTTCTTGGTCGTGGGAGTTCCTTACAGAGGTTCTTGAAATGGATCCTGACAGATTATATCCATCTGTATATCAGGATGACGACGAGGCATTTGACCTTTGGCATGAAATGATTGGTATCCCTAAGGAGAGAATCTTTAGATTTGGTAAAGAGGATAACTTCTGGGAGCATGGTTCAGGTCCTTGCGGTCCTTGTTCAGAGATATATTATGACAGAGGCGAGAAGTATGGTTGTGGCAAGCCTGATTGTACTGTAGGTTGTGACTGCGACAGATATATGGAGATCTGGAACAATGTATTTACCCAGTTTGACAATGATGGTAAGGGTAATTACACAGAACTTGAGAACAAAAATATTGATACAGGTATGGGACTTGAGCGTCTTGCGTCAGTTGTTCAGGACGTTGATTCCATTTTTGATGTTGATACTATTGAAGCACTTCGTAACAAGGTATGTGAGTTTGCCAATGCAACATATCATACTGACGAGAAGAAAGACGTTTCTATTCGTTTGATTACAGATCATATTCGTTCGGCAACATTTATGATTTCAGACGGTATTATGCCTTCAAATGAGGGTAGAGGATATGTTCTTCGTCGTCTTATTCGTCGTGCGGCAAGACATGGAAGACTTCTTGGTATTGATGGAGCATTCCTTGCAAAGCTTTCTGAGACAGTTATTGAAGGTTCAAAAGACGGATATCCTGAGCTTGAAGAGAAGAAGGAATTCATATTCCGTAATCTTTCAATCGAAGAGGAAGCATTTAACAAAACAATCGATCAGGGACTTGCAATACTTGCAGATCTTGAGAAGGATATGGCTGATAAGAATGTTAAGGAGCTTGCAGGAGCAGAAGTATTCAAGCTTTATGATACTTATGGATTCCCTGTTGACCTTACAAAAGAAATCCTTGAAGAGAAGGGATATACAATCGACGAGGAAGGCTTTAAGGTGTGCATGGAGGAACAGCGTACTAAGGCCAGAAAAGCAAGAAAGACAACCAACTATATGGGTGCAGACGCAACTGTATATGACGATATTGACCCGACAATCACAACTGAGTTTGTGGGTTATGATAATGATTCATTTGAATCAAAGATTACAGTACTTACTACAGATTCAATTGTTGATGCTATTGTTGCAGGTGATGACGCTACATTGTTTGTAGAGAAGACACCTTTCTATGCAACAATGGGTGGACAGCAGGGTGATACAGGTGTAATTACAGCCGGTGATTCAGAGTTTGTTGTTAAGGATACAATCAAATTAAAGGGTGGCAAGTACGGACATGTTGGTACTGTTACAAAGGGAATGTTCAAGGTAGGAGATGACGTATCGCTTTCAATTGATACTCTTGGACGTGCTGATACATGTAAGAATCATAGTGCAACACACCTTCTTCAGAAAGCATTAAAGACTGTACTTGGTAATCATGTTGAGCAGAAGGGTTCTCTTGTAACTCCTGACAGACTTCGTTTTGACTTCTCTCATTTTTCTGCAATGACTGATGAGGAGATTGCTAAGGTAGAAGCTATTGTAAATGAGAAGATAGCAGAAGGTCTTAATGTTAACATTAAGGAAATGCCGATAGAGGAAGCAAAGAAAACAGGTGCTATGGCACTCTTTGGTGAGAAATATGGCGATACAGTTCGCGTTGTTAATATGGACGATTATTCAATCGAGTTCTGTGGTGGTACTCATGTTAAGAACACAAGCTCAATTGCACTATTTAAGATTGTTTCTGAATCAGGTATTGCTTCAGGTGTACGTCGTATAGAGGCACTTACAGGCAAGGGAGTACTTAATTATTACAAGGGACTTGAGGAGAAACTTGCTAAGGCTTCAGAGCTTCTTAAGACTAACCCTGATCAGCTTGTAGATAAGATTGGACATACACTTGCTCAGGTTAAAGAGCTTTCATCAGAAAATGAATCATTAAAGGCTAAGCTTGCCAATGAATCACTTGGAGATGTAACTTCTGATATGATTTCTGTTGGTGATTTCAATGTAATCGCTACAGCGGTTGACGGTGTCGATATGAATGGTCTTCGTGATTTGGGTGACCAGTTAAAAGAAAAAGTTTCGGAAGGTATCGTTGTTATAGCTTCTGCAAACGGAGACAAGGTTAACTTAATCGTTATGGCAACAGATGCTGCGGTTAAGGCAGGCGCTCATGCCGGTAATCTTATCAAAGAAGTTGCACCACTTGTAGGTGGTGGCGGCGGTGGTCGTCCTAACATGGCACAGGCCGGCGGTAAGAATCCTGCAGGAATTAATGATGTGATTTCTAAGGCTTACGAAGTCGCTAAGAATCAGCTGGGTTAAATGATAGAGTAATTAACCGGTTTTAATATAACGTTTTTTGTCAGATTGGAAATGAGTTAATATATGTACACAGTTTTTCTTGTTGACGATGATACATTAATATTAGATGAACTAATCGAGACAATTCCCTGGGTAGATAATGGCTTTGAAGTAATTGGAAAAGAAACTAATCCGGTCAATGCTGTTTCTAAAATCAGGGAACTTGTGCCTGATGTGGTTTTTGTTGACCTTAAAATGCCCGTTATGGACGGTAATGAATTGATTAAGGAAATAAGGAAATCCGGTACAGATTGCGAGTTTGTCATGATTAGTGCTTATGACAGTTTTGACAATGTAAGATCATTTTTCAAACAGTCCGGCTTCGATTATATATTGAAGCCGGTCAATATTGATGATATTTCTATTGTTCTGGAAAGATTAATGGCAAAGCTTTCTTTGAAACATCCATACAGTAATACAATATTAGATGACTTTAATAATTCAGATGAAAATATAATAAAAACATCTGATATGACGGATAATCCTAATTTCAACGTACTTCTTGACTATGTCAATTGGCATTATAATGAGAAGATTACGCTTGATATGCTTGCAGATAATTTTGGTTTTTCGCGCACATACATCTGCAATCTGTTTTCTAAACATTTAAATACATCCCTGTCAAAGTACATAACCGACATAAGAATGAAAAAAGCAAAAGAGATGTTATCCAACAAAACACATTTGTTAAAGGAGATTGCAATTAATCTCGGATATAAAGAATACTATCATTTCTACAAAGTATTTAAAGCCTATTATGGTTATTCGCCAAAAGAAAACCATGATTGACAGGGTGACTGCTTATGAAAAGTCTTCAATATTTTATATTTCTATTAATCATATCTGTTGCAATTACAGGCTGCGCAAAGAATAAAGAGCGCAGTCATATTAATATTGCAATTCCTTATTCCGATAATGTTCAGGACTATGAAACAAATTATTATATTAAATGGTTAGAGGAAAAGACCGGTATTGATATTGATGTGACGATTATTCGAAGCACAAGAAGCAATGAATATTTAAATAATCTGCGCTCGTCTGATTTGGATGTTGATGCTGTTTTTTTCGGCGGTGATTTTCAGGCTGATGAAAAGGCTGTTTCTGATTTTGTCAGTAATCCTGATGCGTATGATGAGGCAGAACTTATATATACATGCAAGGGCCTTTATAAGAGTAGCGGATGTGGGCAGGTTATGTGGATTAACAAGGACTGGCTTACAAAGCTTAATCTTGATATCCCCAAAAACACCGATGAATTATATCGGGTGCTTTTGGCATTTAAAAAATCAGACCCTAACGGTAATGGAATAAATGATGAGCTGCCATTAGTCGGGAATGTTGATGAATATGAGTTTAATTCCTGTTTATATATACTTAATTCATTTATATATACTGACCCTTATAATTCATATTGTTACATGGATAATGACAAAGTATTTCCCGCATGCGTAGATAATTCTTTTCGAGAAGGACTTTCTTTCTGTAATAAACTATATAATGAAAAACTCATTGAATATGCGGATGTTGATAAGTCGCAGTTATGTGAGCTTGTAAACAGTCCTAATAATCTTGTTGGTGCATTTACAACCGATTCCATTGCGGATGTTATTTATCAGGAAAATCCTGAAATAATGGCGAAATACATTCATCTGCCACCGCTAACAGGACCTGACGGAAAAAGCTTTGCGCTGTACAGAGAATACGAACCTGCAATAGGGGCTGTTATTAATTACAAAACAGATAAATATGATGATGTTAAGCTTGTGCTTGATACTATGATGAGTGAAGAGGCGTCATTGATTGCAAGGTACGGAGAGGAAGGTGTTGATTGGGAATATGCAAAAGAATGGGATGTTGGTATATACGGTGAAAAGGCAACAATTGTTACAAAGAATTACATATGGAATACAAGGCAGAATAAACATCTTTGCGGAATCGGACCTATGAATGTTCCTGACAAATATTTAATCGGAGTAACATGGAATGGCGTCAATTCAGATACGGAATATATTGATGCCCGGGCAAAAATGCGATATGAGAGCTGTTTTCCAAAGGAAACATCTGATAATGGTATTATTACGGAAATCAATAATTATGTTGATGAAATGACTGATAAATTCGTGAAAGGAGATGCGGATATAAATGATGATAAGAATTGGCAGGATTTTTGCAATGGTTATAACGATATTGCTGATAAGTATATATATAAGCGGATGCAGAATAAATGATAATGCAAATGCAGATAAATGGCTTGAGTCTGCCGACCTTTCAGGGGATGATGATGAAAATGAGTTATATGAAAATGCTCTTAAGGAGGATATCCTTATTGTTTATACTGTTTCCACGAGAGCTACTCAGGTCAAGGAATCATTCGAAAAAGAATATCCGGGTCTTCATGTGGAAATAAGGGATTTGAGAAGTCCTGAACTGATTAAGGCGGTTGCAGAAAGTGTTGATACAGAAAAGTATGATGCAGATGTTGTTATATGTAATGACAATAGTGGTACATTTAAGTCGGAATTACTTGATAAAGGCAAGGTGTATCCTTATATTCCGCATGACATTAAGGAAAATATGAAAGACGGACATGTCACAGACATGATTACATTTCTTGATGAAGCAGAGCTTATGTTTTATAACGGCACAAAATATGAAAAGAGCCCGATAAGTAATGTATGGGAGCTTACAGAGGAAAAATACAAGGGCAAAATTATAATGCCAAGTCCGCTGCGTTCATTTTCAACATATGCACTTTGTGCTGCAATTCTTGATTCTTCCGATGTTTTAGAGGAAGCATACAAAGAATATGCAGGGAGCGAGCTTGAAATTCCGGATGATAATAATGCTTCAGAGTATTTCATGAGCTTACTTTTTGACAATGCTGTTTTTTCAAACAGTAGTGATGAGGTTGTTGAAGCGTTAGGCACGGACGAGACAGAATATGATTTTGGAATTATGGTTTCAAGCAAACTACGTTTTAATGAGATTGGTTATAATTTGAAACCGCAGTATGATTTGGAACCGTTTTCCGGGGCAAAAATATCATATGCTGTTATGATTGCAAAAGGCTCGAAAAACGTTAATACTGCCAAATTATTTATTAGATACATGTTGGGCGGAAGTGACGGGCAGGGTGAAGGCTATAAACCGTTTCAGACTATCGGAACATGGTCGGCAAGAAATGATTTGAATGACGGCAATCCTGTTGCGCTTGAGGATATAAGGCTTTTAACACCCAACCAGGATTATATTATTGAGAACAGAGATTATATTGACGGATTTTTATCGAATTTATTGGAAAAGCACTGATTATTAATATGGACGGTCATTTGTATGAATAATAAAAGGATAAATATAAGCAGAAAATCAATACTATATTTGATTGCACTTGGAATTGGTCTGGTGCTTCTTTGGTGTGTTTTCTATTTCCTTACAATTAATGTTATTCGTCTTAATATGACTGAGCAGACTAAGACAACATCTGACGCAATTATATCTCGTATTGAGGATGAAATTCTGATAATAGATGATACTGCTTATTCACTTGCCCATTACGAAGGAATAAGGAACATGGTACAGCAGAAGAATACTATGGACTTTTATAACGCCGGTGCAGATACAACAGAGAAAAGCCGGATTATAATCGGTAACCAGACCCCGATTGATAATGCCGTAGTTTTTCGTCGTGATGGATTATATTACAGACTCAAGGGTAAAATGTCCAATACAGCTTTGGACAAGGTCTATAATATGATTGTTGATGGAGAAACTAAGACGATTTCAGTATCGTCAAACGGTATGACATATCTTGGAAGTGTTGAGCCTGTAGAAGATGGGGGAGAAAACAAAGGATATGTTGTTCTGTTCATGGAAAGAACGGAGCTTGAAAAGATATTTAATGATTATAATGATATGGAATATGTCGGCATGATTCTTATCGGAAAAGATGAGATTTTATGCTCTAACAGAGATATAAGTTATGGCGAATTAAATGATATCAAAAATGAAAGTGTATTTTACAAAGAAAAGATTATTGGATTTACCGGATTTTCTCTTATAGTATATAGTGATAAAGAGCTTTCGCAGAAGATATCAAGATACTTTGTAATAGCAATACCTGCAACAATAATCGTTTTTTTGTTGATTGTATCGGTATTTATCAGACACCTTAACAAGGTTATTCTTCAGGTAAGGGTAAAAGATATAGAACTTGAAAATGAAAAAACATTAAGTCTGCTTCTAAAAAAACAGATTAACGCTCATTTTACCGTTAATACATTAAATGCAGTCAGAGCACTTATTAATAAAGGCAATAAGAATGAAGCGGCTGCAACTTGTGAAGAATTATCACGTCTTCTTCGTTATGCTAACGCAGGTGAAGAGGACATTTCGCTTATGGAAGAGTTCTACGTATTAGAACAATATGCTGCAATTATGCAGACGAGATATCCGGACAAATTCACATTTAATGCCGATATGGAAGATGAATACGAGGATATAATGATTCCGAGGATGCTCTTGCAGCCGATTGTTGAAAATGCGATAGTACATGGACTTTCTGACAGAACAGGACAGATTGATGTGTTTGCCCAAATTGATGATGACATCAGGATATATGTAAAAGATAACGGATGTGGACTAAGTGCGGGAAAACTTAATAGTCTTAAGGAAAGAATCGAAAAATGCGATAATACCCAAAACACAGGACTTTCTCATATGGCACTTATTAACATTCAGAAAAGAATCCGTATGGTGTGCGGAGAAGGTTACGGAATTGATATTATTTCAAGGGAAAATGAAGGCACAACGGTTGTAATAAGTCTTAAGAATGAGAATAGAAATATAACAGCATAATATTGTATATGTATTCCGTAATATAATATATGTATATTATTATATAAATTTTATATAATTAAGCCGAATTTTGTGATTCGGCTTTTTTATTTTTTGGGAGATGATAAATATGATGAGACGTATAGAGATAATAATAGCAATAACATTAATTATGGTTTTTATGTGTAGCAATAAGGCGTTTGCGGTACCGGACCAATCAACCGATCCGGCACCGGCGTTACATGGTTATTGTGGCGATACGAAGGACATAGACTCGGAGGGCCATAATGCCACATATGTCTGCTCTGATGAAGATGGTGATGGTGCATATGATACATTGCGAATAACAGGTACAGGTAGAATGGGAGAATTACAGAAGGAATTGGAGGATCCCACTGCAACAAATAAATATTACTATTATGTGCATCCCAGGAATATTGAAATAGTCTATATCAATGGAGTTTGTAATGTCGCAGGAATGAATGGCAGTCATGCGGAAACCTTTGTCTTGGGTGATTCTGTTACATCAATAGATGATAGCGCGATGTATTCTGCAAAAGTTAAAACTATTATTGCATCTAATCTTAAAAAAATCGGAAAAAAAGCGTTGGCATTATCAAGCCTTGAACAATATGATATTCCGGACACTGTTACAGAAGTTGACAGCGAAGCGTTTTATGCATGTAACCAATTAAAAAAGGTCACTATCGGTAATAATGTCAAGAGCATCGGTGCGAGTGCATTTAGCACATGTACCAAGCTTGAATATATAAAAATTCCTAGTAATGTAAAAACGATTGGACACTTGGCGTTTTATAGATGTTCATCACTTCAAAAAATTGATTTTGAATATGGGTTGGAAGAGACATATGGTGATATTCTTAATAATTGTGAATCGATTACCGAGGTTATTCTTCCCGACTCATTAAAGCAATTATATAATGGTTTTTCGTCTATGGAAAATGTTACATATATATATGTTCCGGGAAGCGTCAAAGAACCACAATATTTTATTGCATCAAGTTGTCCCAGTCTTAAAAGAATCACTTTGGGTAATGGTGTCGCCAAACTTAACGGAATAGCTTCTCATTGCGATATTTTAAATGAAATCAATCTTCCGGGTTCTATTAATGAATTTACAATGAATAAGCAGATATATGACTGCCCTCACATTAAAACTGTTGGTCCTGTAAAAGGTTATAATATTAATTACGGCTGGACTAAGTCTATACCTCAATACGCATTTCGTGATATAGAGACAATAGAATCCGTTGTTTTTGCAGATACACTTACAGAAATAGGAGTTTCTACTTTTTCAAATTGTTCTAATTTAAAACATATTAATTTTCCTGATTCTATTCAGACGGTTGGGGGAAGTGCGTTTACAGATTGCTGTTTGTTAGAAGGGATTGAAGTTGGAAAAAACAGTCATTTGAAAACAATATCGAATGGTGCGTTTAATAATTGCGAGGCACTTACAAGTTTTCATTTTCCTGAAGGTATGGAGAGCCTTGCTGATTATGCATTTTATGGATGTTGTGAGCTTAATGATATATACATTCCCGACTCGCTTACCAGATGTGAACAATACACCTTTAAAGGATGTGTTGAATTAAAAACATTAGGTCCTGCCGGAGACGGGAATTCATATAATGTAACATTAGGTTCAAAGACTCGTTTGCCAAATCTTCTTATGGCGCACAACGAGTTTTTGGAAAGTGCAGTCTTGCCGGAAACACTTACGGAAATATCTAGCTCTGTATTCTGGGGATGCACAGAATTAAGAACTGTTAATATCCCGAAAAATGTTAAAATTATTAGAAGTTCTGCATTTGCCGGTTGTGAAAAACTTGAAGCTATAACGATACCGGAAGGTGTTTTAGAGATTGGCGGTAGTGCTTTTTATGGATGTAATAGTCTTAAAAGCATTACATTTCCGTTGTCCTTAAGAAGTAAGGGTTCATGGGTTGTCCCTGATAAAAAAGGTTTTGATATATATGGATATGATAATTCGCCTAGTGATTATCATTACTATGACACATACTACAACTATCATTCACTGGGCAAGACCTGTCGTATTATTTTTTCTGACAGTCATACCGGCACCAAATATTATGATTTGTATGTGCTTGAAAATGGTACAATTGATAGTTTTCCCGAATTGCAATCGCCGGGACCTGAATATGTATTTCAATGCTGGACAATGTGGGGAACAACTGTAGTTGAAACCGGTTATAACGTAGGAAATCAGACCCAGATTTCTTTATACGCGAAGTGGTATGTTAACGGCGTGCCGGAATATGACCCAAGTGCAAAAGATAAACAAAACAACAATCAAAATAATAATTCTAATAACAATGCCAATAAGAATAATAATTCATCTGCTAACAATAGCAATAACAGTAATATTGGAGTTAATTATACAGCAAGTGTTGGAAATAATAATTACAAGGTCATAAGTGTATCCGGAACTAACAAATGTAACGTTTCTTATACAGGATGCAAGACAAAAGTTAAAAATGCATCTGTCGGTGATACAGTTAGTATTAATGGTAATGCCTGTACGATTACCGAGATTGGTTCGTATGCATTTTACGGTTGTACAAAGCTTAAGAAGATAACTATAGGCAAAAATGTCAAATCAATAAGATACAATGCATTTTACGGTTGCAAAAAGAATGTGAAAATAATTATCAAAACAAAGAAGCTTAGTAAAAAAACCGTTGATTCGGGAGCGTTTAACGGTCTGTCAAAAAAATCGGTAATTATTGTTCCAAAATCAAAGTATAAAACATATAAGAAGATGTTTAAATCAAAAGGCTTTAAGGGTAAAGTTAAGAAATGATTATTAAGTTTGTATTGTGAAACCAGTATTTTATTAATCGTTACCAGAAAGGAGACCGGTTATGGATAAAAAGAAAATATATGTTAAGATAAGTGGTTTTGTAGGGCTTGTTATGACATTTATATTATTATCAGGGATATCGGTCCTAGCGACAGAACAACAGGCACAAGGTGATTTAATTATTGATACCGATGTTGACGAGGGCTATGCATATGTTGGCGACGGTGTGCAGCTGCTTAGAGGTTACGAGATAATGAAGGGCGGAACCTATAAGGTTAGTATGGCAGAGGGGGTTACGCAGACAAACGAAGTGATACTTATTGATTCAGACAATCCGGTAATATTAGAACTTGATAATGTCAAGATATCATCTTTGGGATTAAAACAGTATTTTTTTGGACAAACCTCATATGGTACATATTATGGAGCACCTGCTATATGGATAGATACTAATCTTCAAACTGATGTAACAATCATTTATAAGGGGGATTGTTACTTAAAAGGCTCTAATCAATGGGCAGCAATTATGAAATACAATAGAGATACGGGTGGAAAGCTTACGCTTAGGTCATCAGGAAGTGATGATGATGTATTAAAACTTGAAGGTTCAAGTGGTATAGGTTCACATTCGGACGCTTCGTCAATGTCAGATAATGTATGTATTGAAAATGGTCGCATTATCGGTTCTTTTGGCGCGAAAGGCGTTAAGAACTATGTTATAAATGCTGGTTTCCATATACTTGAGAATAGAAGTTCCGGTAGCTCTACATCTGTTTCTCCCGGAATCGGAACATCTACAATTAATGGAGGCACTGTTGTTACAAATGGACCGATAGATTCTTCCGTTATCACTTATAAGGGTGGAAATCTTTATAGCAAAAAAGAAATGAATGTTATTGACGGTAATGGTGAGGAGGCAAAACTTGTTGTTTTTCCGGCAGATGAAAAATTAACAGGTGTAGTAATTGACGGAGTTCAATCGCCGTGTATAGCTAATAATTCCACAAATTATCAATTATATACCTTTATGTCAAAGAAAGCTCATAGTGTTAAATTGATTTTTACGGACAGAGAAGAAGAGTATTCGGTATCATTTATAGGTGATAAGCCAATTGTAACAGGTGATAATACTATATCCGTTACCTATCCGGATTGGGCAATACAAAGTATAGAGAAAGCAATAATTACCGGTGTGCCTGAATCAATGTATTATACAGGCAAACGTGTAACTATACCGGATCTTAAAGTAACATTGGATGGTTATGAATTAAAAGAAGATAATGATTATACTGTTACTTATACCAATAACAAAGAAGTTGGCAGAGCATCTTTTTCAATTAAAGGAATTAATACATACAAAGGAACATTATATGGTAATTTCGAAATAAAAAAGAAGACGGAAGAGAACAATAATAATAACAACAATAACAATAATTCGGAAACCAACAATAATATAAATAATAATTCTCCGAATAATAATACAAGCAATAATAATTCTACAAACAACGATAATACAAATAATAACAGCACCGATAACAATAACGACTCTAATAATAACAACAATACTAATAATACTACTGAATATGTTCCACCGACGCCTAAGCCTACAGGTACAACGCTTCCAAAGAGCAATTACGGTTCGTATTACAAAGTAACATCATCAAGCAGCAGTAATCCAACGGCAACATTTACAAAGCCTGCCAACAAGAATACATACAGTGTGTATATTGACAGTATGGTTTATGATGCCGGCGTTTATTATACGGTAACAACTATATCCGATAACGCTTTTAAAGGCTGCAAAAGCATTACTTATCTGTCGATTCCGTATTCGATTAATAAGATAGGGAAAAATGCATTTAAGGACTGTAAGAAATTGGAAACTTTTACAATATACACGACGAAGCTTAATTCGAAGAATGTCGGAAAGAATGCATTTAAGGGTATCACGAAAAAGACAAAAATAAGAGTTCCTAAGAGTAAGAAGAAAGCTTATACAAAGCTATTTAGAAAAAAGGGACTTAGTAAGAAGGTTAAAATAGTCGGAATATAAGTTATATCATTTCAAAGGAGGATTATGTATGGTAAAGGGAAGGATTAATGAGAAGGGTTTTATAAGAAAGAAATTTAAAGAGTCAATCAATAATAAAAATACCATATCATTTATGTTGGTTATGGCGATTATTGCATTCTCGATACTATTTGTTTTTCCAATAACTGTTATGGCGGATAACCCGCAGGGAACGGAGGATGGCGAAGAATTATCTGATGATTTTAAAGATTATCTTGGGGCTCTTAAAGATAATAAAAAAGCGCTTATAAGATTTCGTTGGGATAATGAATTGATGACGGGATATACAATTTATTATCACAAAGGAAGATCAATGTATAATACAATGACCTTTAGTGAGGCTGATGGCTTTTATGAAATGTCAGAGCAAGAAGACCATCCCGGTTGTTATATTGTCGATATTAGTTCAATAGATCAGGGTTATCTTCCTTCGGGTTATTTCATAGTATATAGAAGCAATCCAAAAGATATATTTGATTATGTAGAAGAAATACCGCAGGACAAATTAAATTTTAATAATGGGGATCCGTCTAATTATAAAACCGCTGATTTATATACGGTTTCTTTTGAACAGAACGAGGATATTGAAGCACCTGAACTTCCGGAATCATTTGTTCAGTTTAAAGGGGATTTGAAAACTGAACGAATTAAAGTTCCTTATAATTCTCCAGACTGGTTTATGAATCATTCCCAATGTTTTGCGACAGGAGGATATGCGCTTGCACACTGGGCAAAGGAAAATAACAGTGAAGTTTCAAACGCAACACAGGTTGATAGACCATTAAAACTTCATCCTGTATTTGTTGATGAGCAAAGAATGTCTCAAAATGAATATGACAATAGTGTTTATAGCGAATGGAAATACAATGATGCACTTGAAGTAAGGACTGCCGAAGAACTGATTAACGCTATTGGAGTGAAAGATAATAAGGATATTGGAAGATTTATTATTATCAAAAACGATATAAATCTTACTGCCGAATTTTGTAAGAATTATTTTGATAATTATGAAGATAAAGATAAGGTGCCATATAATTCATCATATTGGGATTACAATCAAACAATAAGATTTGGTATATATGGATTTAATGCATCTACTTTTATAATAATCCCTGATGGTGTTTGCTTGACTCTTGATAAAATAACAATGGCGTGTGCTGATAGTTATAATAACTCTTCAACAAAACAAGTACCGATAACAGTTCAAGATGGAGGTACTCTTAAATTAAAAAATAATTCAGATTTATTATATAGCACATTATTTGTACAAAAGGAAGGTAATGTTGAAGTTGATGATACAAGCTGTTTGACTTGTAATTATCTATATAATTACGGAAAAATTAGCTTCTTAAAAAGAGATGATTTGGAGAAAACAGATTATAAAAACAAATTGCTTATTTATCAAACATTTTTTAATTCATCAAACGGAATAATTGATGCAGAATATGGTGATTTCATCTTTGACCTTGATTATTCAATGTGGACGATTAATGAAACTCAAAATTATGTTGGAACAATGAATCAAGTTAAAATGCGTAACAACGGAACAATTACTTTTTCTGAATTATGTAATTGTGAGATTGGCGATAGAAGCGGGTCTGTATATCAGCACGACAGATGCGCGCAAATGCCATTTATTAATAACGGAACAATTACCGTTAAGAATAAATATAACAATACAACTGTAAGTGGACTTGGACCATTTAAGGTTCAGTACGGTAGTTTTATCAATAACGGCACATTGAAAGTTGATAACTATAAAGGTGAATTGTATAAGGAATCTGTTGGCGCAAATTATAGCGGTATTTGTATATATGCTGCGGAACTTGTTAATACAGGAACAATCAATGTCAACAGTTATGCCGGAAAAGGAATCAGTCTTGAAGGATTATACTATGATCCTTCACAATGTAGTAACGAATATAAATCCGTAACTGAAAAGCAGAAAGGTCGTATTATCAATAAATCAGGCGGTAACATGAATATCAATACAGCAAAGAACAGTGTTGGTCTGCTTATTGGTGACTACAATCTTCTTGATAATTCCGGCACTATAACATTTAACTTTATTAACCCGGCAGAAACATACAGGAATAATTCATTTGTCATTCAACAGGGTTACTATGAAGACAGAATGGCAGAGGTTAATAATACAGGAATTATTGTCAATAACGGTTTTATTGCTAAGACTAATAAAGATAAGGAATTGATTTGGAAGGGCAACAAATGGACCGGAACAGGAAAAGAAGGGATGTATGTAAAAGAAGAAAGTCAAGGCGGTGGTGATGAGCCGTCAGAAGACCCTTCGGATGATCCATCAGACAATCCGGGTGGAAATGAGAATGGTAATACAGGCGGTGGCACAACAGGTGGCGGTTCGTCACAGACACCGACAACGCAGGCGCCAACCCCTACACCTGCATCACAGACACCTGTGGCAGAAGGTGGTAGTATTGATTCCGCAAATTCAAGTGACAAGTTTTCGACTTATACAGTAACATCATCAGATGCTACAAATCCTGAGGTTGCTTATACAGGAACAACTGATAAAAAAGCAAGCAAGGTAACGGTTCCTTCAATGGTTGAGTCGAATGGTGTTACATATAAGGTTACTTCAATTGAAGATAATGCATTTAAGGGTAATACAAAGTTAACAAGTGTAACAATAAGTGCTAATGTAGAAGAGATTGGCAATAATGCTTTCTCGGGATGCTCATCACTTAAGAGCGTTACACTTCCTGCAAAGGTTAGTAAGATAGGCAACAACGCATTTAAGGGCTGTAAGAAGTTAAAGACTCTTACAATCAAGAGTACAAAGCTTACATCAAAGACAATAAGCAAGAGCGCATTTAAGGGTATAACAAATAAAACGACAATTAAGGTGCCTAAGAAGATGAAGAAGACATATACCAAGCTGTTTAGGAAAAAAGGGCTTAATAAAAAGGTTAAAGTTGTGGGAATGTAAAAGGGGGATTAAATTATGTTTAAAAGAATTAGAAAAATGATTATTGGTATATTATTGCTTGGTTTTGGACTTGTTTTAAATTCATCAATATCATATGCGGCTGATGTTGCAATCTCACCAACAGAAGAGAAAGCCGATGCTCCGTTGATGCAATTAGATACTCAATATGTTGCATATAACATGGCGGGTAAATCAGGATATGTTAAGTTTATAACACCCAACGAGGTTGGATATCTCACCTTACATATAATTAACATTGACACAACCGGTATGATTTCAAAAGTATATAATGCAAGCGGGGATGAATTATATCAGAACAGTGCTTATGATGGCGTGGGTGGTGATTGTAACAATGAGTTCTATATTGATAATAATGATAAACATTTTCAGAATGACCACAGGCTCTATAAAGAGGAATTGTTACAGCAGAATACTACTTACTATATCAATTTAAATGAATATGATAAAAAAATTGATGGTAAGTATGGACACATAAAGGTATTTTTAGAATTCATATCTGACAAGAATCCAAATGGTCCTGATGCTGCCGAAGCGATTGAACTTTATAAAACTTATTCAAGAAATATTGATGCAAAATATGTATTTGATTATGACTATTTCAAATTCAAAACAACCAATGCAGGAACATACAAATTGTTTTTAAAAAAATTTGATGGTGATTTGGATTCGGCAATGAATTATTCTATCAAAAAAGCAAGTAATCTCGAAACGGTTAAAGATGCTTATGGAAATGATTTTGACCACGACATATCTATTGGTAATGAAAATACAACTTATAGAGATGTTGTTCTTGAAGCAAATACCGAATATATAGTTACTGTCAAAAAGACAAGGTTAACGCGTTATTCTATTTCCGTGGAAGGAGAAACTAAGGTAACGTCAATTACTGTTCCTGCCGTGAAACAACTTGTAGGAGGGGGATCATTTGACCTTGGAGCTATTGTTGCACCGGAGAATGCAAATGATAAGCGTCTTACATATGTTTCCAGCAACACAAAAATTTGCGAAGTTGACAAAAATGGAAAGGTTACAGCAAAAAGCAGAGTTAATGGAGTTGCAATAATTACTGCAACGTCTAATGATGGTAGTGGCGTTAAGGCAGAATGTAAAGTTGTTGTTACACACACTACTTCCAATATGCCTGCGGCAACAAGTTTTGGCAAAAACTCGATAAAGCTTATTTGGTTTGCTATGGAAGGAGTTGACGGTTGGGAACTTGAAATGCTTTCAAACGGAAAGTGGAGTGTTATATATGACGGTAAAGCCACAGAGTTTAACAAAAAGGGACTTAAGAACGGTGGTAAATATAAGTTCAGATTAAGAGGATATATAATTCTTGACGGAGTTAGGTATTATGCACCGTATTCAAGTGAGAATTATGGAGCTACAAAACTTGGTGCATCAAGAATTACTAGCATAAAGAAGAAAAAGATGCTTGATAACCATTATTCAGTAATTTATAAACTTAAAATTAAATGGAAAAAAGTAAAAGGTGCCAACGGATATACAATATTATACAAAGCACCGGGCAAGAACGGAATACAAGAACTTGGAAAAGCGAAGGGCACAAGCAAGACAGTAGAAGTTATTGTATGGAAGACCGGTAAAGGTATTAGTAAGAAGCCCGGAACATTCTATGTCACAC
The DNA here is from genome assembly GCA_015057325.1 of Lachnospiraceae bacterium. Classification (GTDB taxonomy): domain Bacteria; phylum Bacillota; class Clostridia; order Lachnospirales; family Lachnospiraceae; genus CAG-590. The sequence goes on from SVEQ01000004.1 coordinate 132,517, forward strand.
CGTATATTAAGCATGGTTATGAGTTTGAAGGTGTACGTTCCAAAGCCAAGAAATATAAGTTTAAATACAAACCACAATAATTTTTGAATTGACATTTACATTGATAAAAATGTATTATAAGTAAAAGTTGGTAAAATACAAAGAGGCGACGTTACATGAAAGGCAAAGGGCTTTCCCTGCTAAAAGAAGATATTCGTAATAATTATAAAGGGATACTGATTGTTATAATATATTCAGTTGTAACTCAATTAGTTTTTGGTTTTATATGTCCGTTTCGCCTTGTAACAGGGATTCCTTGTCCGGGTTGTGGACTTACAAGGGCAGGGCTTTCTCTTATAAAACTTGATTTTGGCAAGGTCTTGTATTACAACGTGATGATTATTCCGATTGCGATATACATCATCTATGCGGTAGTTTGCAGATATGTAGTGGGTACGAAAGTTAGATTTTGTACAGTGATACTAATAATTCTTGCCGTAGCTTTACTTGTTTTATACTTTTATCGTATGGTTCGGTTTTTCCCGAATCACAAGCCTATGGAATATGTTGAGCGGAATTTGTTTTCGCCAATATATACATTTGTGAAGGGGATCATTTACAAATGATAACAACTTCATTACATTATTAATTATCAAATGAAAGGAGAAGGGGTTTATGCATGATGAGGAACTGACACTTGGTCAATGGGTCGGAACAGTTATTCTTACTATGATTCCTTGTGTAGGATTAATCTGTTTGTTAGTTTGGGCATTCAGCGGTAATACTCAAATTGACAAGAAGCGTTACGCACAGGCATTCTTGATTTTCGAAGTGATTATGATTGTTTTGACGATTATCTTGTACGCAATACTTGGAGCAGCAATGTTTGCAATGTTCTCAAGTCTTGGTGCATAATTGGATATGGTTATTTTGTCATTTAATACTGATGGGAGGTTTAATTATGGATAACAAAATGTCATTTGGCCAGTGGCTGTTGACTATATTTTTGCTTTGTATTCCATGCGTGAACTATGTTTTACTTATTGTATGGGCTGTTGGCGACGGCGGCGGATACACAGCAAGAAAAACTTTTTCACAGGCGTATCTTATTGTTTCTATAGCAATTTTTGTACTTAGTTTCATTTTCGGAATTGTTGCCGGAATGCTTGGTGCAACTGCTGTAGGTAGTACAATGCTGTTCTTCTTATAGCATACGACCTTTTTCAAAAAGTTGTTGACGTATTGGAAATTTATGTTATAATTTTACGTGTGTTTGAAAAATAACCCAAGGTTGTATGCGAGACACAATATGCAACTGAAGGGAGGTCAGGTGAGAGAATGTCAAATGTTATAGTTAAAGAGAACGAGACTTTAGACAGCGCTCTTCGTCGTTTCAAGAGAAATTGTGCGAAGGCTGGTATTCAGCAGGAGATTCGTAAGAGAGAGCATTACGAGAAGCCAAGCGTAAGACGTAAGAAGAAGTCAGAGGCAGCTCGTAAAAGAAAATTCAACAAATAATTATGTATTTAAGGAGTCATCATTTACATGGTGACTCTTTTTATTGTTTGCAAGAATAACAAAATGCAATCATTCATATATTATAAATGTAGCAAATAGGACGGTAGGCTTGTGGAGTTTCCAAAGGACGTACTGTATGGTGATGTTTTACTTCGCCTTTTTTCAAATCGCGAAGCCCTGATAGAGAATTACAAAGGATTACTTCTATATACATCAGAGGAAATTGTTATTGCCTGCAAAAAAATGACGCTAAGAATCACAGGGGAAGAACTGCGCGTTCATTATTTTTCGGGTTGTGACATGAAGGTAACCGGAAACATACATACAATTACATATACCCCTAACGGAGAATTATGCTGCTGAAATTATTAAGATATATGTTTGGTTACGTAAGAATAGAGGTATTTGGTTTTGCACCTGAACGGTTAATGAATCTTTTGATTAAGGACGAGATAGTTATATGGGATGTAAATGATACCGCAAACGGATATGTTTTCTTCATTGGCCGCAAGAATCTAATCAGTCTTAAGCCGTATCTTAAAAAGACTAATATGAAGTTTAAAATAATACAGAAAATTGGTTTCCCGTATCTCGTTAAACGTAATCGTAAGAGAGTAGCATTTATTCTCGGGTGTATGGGCTTTGCATTTTCCGTTTACGTGCTGTCGCTATTTGTGTGGGAAGTCAAGGTGACAGGTGAGAATCATCTTATTGCTGATGAGATATTAAAACATATAGAACAGGAATATGTTCCGCTTGGAACGCTTAAGTCTAAGGTTGATTGTACTGAGCTTGAAGCGCAACTTAGAAAAGATTACGACGAAATATCGTGGATAAGTTGTGAACTTAAAGGCACAGGGCTTACAATACACCTTGAAGAAGGAATTAAACCGAAGGATAAGCCTTCTAAAAATATAACCGGAGACCTTGTTGCTACTAAGAATGCTAAGATAATGAAAATGATTACAAGACAAGGTACGCCGGTTGCAAAGGTTGATGATAAGGTGAAAAAGGGCGATGTTTTGATATCGGGGACCATTTATATATATGATGACAACCATGAGGTTATGGACACGTCATATGTTGCTGCAGACGGTGATGTGTACGGCAAAACAACGTATGACTATAATGATTATGTGGATATCGACTATTATGAGAAGCAGTACTATGACAAGGAAACAAAGCATGTAACGTTATATTTCATGGATTATTGCCTAACGCCATATCTACCAAGTATTAGTGCTGAAAACTATGACACTTTTACGCAAATCCACAAGTTAAAGATTTTTAATGACCTGTATCTTCCTATTGGTTACAAGGTTGTCAAAAGACTTCCGTATACGATGAAACTTGCCTCGCATACTGATGAGGAAGCAACTGATATGTTAAATGTGCGTCTTAAGAAAAAAATAGAACAATTTAAAGAAAATGGACTGGAAATAGTTAAAAATGATGTTAAAATAGAGAAGGTTGATAAAAGGTTAGTTGCAAACGGAAAAATAACAGTAATTGAACCTATTGCGACGCTTGTCAAAAACAAAACCAGGAAATCGGAAAAGAATAAGAAAAAGGCAAAATGACAGATAGGAGAACTTTATGAGTACAACCGAAAAGAGTATTAAAATCCCTGCAGAACATGTTGTCAGCGTTTTTGGACAATACGATTGTCATATCAAAACAATCGAAAATAAGATGCAGGTTTCTATGATAATGAGAAATGATGACCTCAAAATAATCGGTGAGGAGAAAGCCGTTGATAAAACATTGGATGTCATTAAGTCACTTATAGATCTGGCTACACGTGGTAATGAGATAACCGAACAGAACGTTAATTATATTCTTGCATTATCTGCAACTGACCGAACAGAGGAGGTTGCCAAGCTTGATAAAGATGTTGTTTGTCATACCGTTAACGGAAAACCTGTTAAGGCAAAAACTCTTGGACAGAAAAAGTATCTTGATGCGATAGATAATAATATGATTGTCTTCGGAATTGGACCTGCGGGAACCGGTAAGACATATCTTGCTATGGCAAAAGCTATAACAGCATTTAAAAATAACGAAGTTAACAGAATTATCCTTACACGACCAGCAATTGAGGCGGGAGAGAAGTTGGGATTTTTGCCGGGTGATTTGCAAAGTAAAGTAGATCCATATCTTCGTCCGCTATATGATGCACTGTATGAGATTATGGGTGCGGATGGTTTTCTTAAAAATATGGACAAGGGTCTTATTGAAGTTGCGCCACTTGCTTATATGAGAGGTAGAACATTAGATAATGCTTATATTGTGCTTGATGAAGCGCAGAATACTACACCGGCTCAGATGAAAATGTTTTTGACACGTATAGGATTTGGTTCAAAGGCAATAATAACAGGAGATTTATCCCAGAAGGATATTCCAAAAGATGCGGTAAGTGGACTTGATGTTGCATTAAGAGTTCTTAAAAATGTTGATAATATTGAGGTTTGTAAAATGAGTAGCGAAGATGTCGTAAGACACCCGCTTATACAAAAGATTGTCGAAGCTTACGACAAATACGAGGAAGCGCAGAAGAAATCCGGCAAAAAGTCAAGACAGAGCAAAGATAACAAGGACAACAAAGCAAAATCATAAATATTGTGTGCGGGTTGATTTATTTCCCAATATAATGTATAATATTTTTGTTTGTGATATTTCGAAACGAGGATGCTATGACAGTATTATTAGACAAAGAAACTGATATTACACTTGGAATTGAATATTATGATATTGCATGTAAGGTTGTTGATGCGGCTCTTTCTTATGTTGATTGTCCGTTTGAGTGTGAGGTTAATATAATGCTTACGGATAATGAGGGTATAAGAGAGGTTAACCGCGATACAAGGAATATAGATTCCCCTACGGATGTTTTATCATTTCCCGGACTTGACTTTGAGACGGCAGGCGATTTTTCAGCTGCCGATTCAGACGTTGCAGGATCATTTAATTCCGATACCGGAGAACTAATGCTTGGCGATATTATGATATCTTTAGAGAGGGTTATCTCACAGGCAGAGGAATACGGACACAGTGTAACAAGGGAGTTTGCATTTCTTATTGCCCATAGCATGCTTCATTTATCAGGTTATGACCATATTGATGATGAAGAACGTGTCGTAATGGAACAAATGCAAGACGAAATACTTAATATGGTGGGATACACCAGAGATTGTATTTAACAAAGGAGATTAATATGAAGAAGAAACTGTTGATTTTATCTATTGTGAGCGCGGCAATGTTATCGCTTGTTGCGTGCGGCAAGAAGGAAGAGCCTGTTACGGAAGCACCGACAACAGAGGCAACTACAACTGAAGAGGCAACTACGGAAGACTCGCATGTGGGAGAGGAATATAACGAGCTTACAGGTGAGTGGTCAAAGGAATATAAGCCACATCGTCCTGTTGCAATTATGATCAATAACTTAAAAGAAGCGTTACCTTCTTCATGTACAAAGAATGCTGACATTATTTATGAGTGTATGGTAGAAGGCGGTATCACTCGTATAATGCCAATCTTTTCTGAATATAGCGACCTTGAGAAACTTGGTTCTGTTAGAAGTGCTAGACATTATTATATTAATATTGCTAACGAGTATGATGCAATATATGTTCATTATGGACAGTCTAAGCCTGCTAAGAAAATGCTTGAGAAGGGTGCTATTGATAATATCAATGGTATGACTTATGACGCAGGTTTCTACAGAGACAATGCAAGAGTTGCACCTCATAATGCATATACTACCGGTGAGAGAATTGTTCAGGGTATTGCTGATATGGGTTACAACGACCAGTACAAAGATACTCATGAGAAGGTTCTTTCATTCAATGAGGAAGATACAGATCTTGAGTCAACACAGGATGCTAATACAGTTCATGTTAACTTCAGCAGCTATTCTCAGCCGTACTTCATTTACAATGCTGAGACAAAGCTTTATGACAGATATGAGTACGGTGCACCTCAGGTTGATAATATGGCTGATGAGAACGACAATATTCTTAACTTCAAGAACATCATTGTTCAGCAGTCAGCTTATGAGTGTATCAATCCTAAGAACGACCTTCAGGAGCTTACACAGGTTGGTGAAGGAACAGGATACTATATCACTAACGGTAAGGCTATTCCAATTAAGTGGTCTAAGTCTTCTAAGAAGTCAAAAACCAAATACACAACCGAAGATGGACAGGAGTTGTTACTCAATCCGGGCAAGACATGGATTTCAATTATCGGTAATGCAGAGGGTTGCGGAGTTGTATTTGAATAATATTTAAGATAGTTATGAACATTTAATAAGGGGGCTATATTATTAGTCCTCTTATTGTGGTTATTAACAGGGAGGTTACTATGTTAAATGATACCGAACTTATGGATAAAGCCAAAGAAGCGTATAAGAACTCATATGCGCCATATTCCAATTTTTGTGTGGGCGCAGCGCTTATAACAGAAGACGGAAGCGTGTATTCCGGTTGCAATATAGAGAATGCTTCCTATGGTGCAACTAATTGTGCCGAAAGAACAGCTATTTTTAAGGCTGTATCGGAAGGTTATAGAAAGATATCGGTTATAGCAGTTGCCGCAAAGGATGGAAGCTGCGCGTATCCTTGTGGAATGTGCCTTCAGGTTATGAATGAGTTTATGAAGGACGGAAGAATTCTTTTAGAAGAAAACGGTCAGTTAGTAAGCTATTCATTAAACGAACTTTTGCCACATGGTTTTGATTTATAAAAAGGCGAATAAGATAAAGAGTTTTAGTACATACTTTTCATATGAAATCTCGTTTGTGTTGGAGGTTTAATATGAAGAGGAATATCATTTTTCTTATATTTGCAATAATGACAGGATTGCTTACTCTTGCGGGTAATTTCCTGCATCGATTTTTTTACCCGCAAAACTATGCAAAGAACGAATTAGGTGAATATGTTAACATTACCGTTTCTAACCAGGTTTCAACATTTCCTGTTAACAAGTCAACGATATTTAATGTTGAGTATGATTACCCGGAGGAAGACCGGTTGCTCAAAGAACAGTTAAAATGCATACCTGCGCTTCTTGGTTGCGACAAAGACGGAGTGGAAAACTACTTGAGTAACTATATGGACAATTTAAGCCAGGCTGAAAAAGAGGCAGGATTATGTTCATACAAAATGATTTCGTATAACGGTAATGAAATCACACTTCGTAAGACTTTTAAAAAACCGGAATATAACGGTTATTACGCCAAGTCATATAACGGTCTGGTTGTAATACTTAAGGGTGATGAGAAGACGGTTTATGATTATACGCAGATATCTATAACCGATTTGCCTAACGACTTACAAGAATCGGTTCTTAAGGGATATTATTTGGAATCTGATGAAGAGTTATATTCTTTTTTGGAAACCTATACAAGCTAATTTTAACACGAGAGGAGACTTGAAATGTACGACGTGATTATAGTCGGCGCGGGAACTGCCGGACTTGCTTCTGCAGTATATACCGCAATGAATAATCAGAATTTGAAGATAATGCTTCTTGAAAAAGAATCCAAATGTGGTCGTAAATTATCTGCATCCGGTAATGGTAAATGCAACATAACCAATTCTGAGTGGTCGTTTGATTGCTACAGTTCGGATAATGAAGCATTTATTGATGATTTTGTAAGTAAGCATAATCCGAGCGAGATTATACGTTTTTTTGAACTTTTGGGGATTCCTCTTTACGAAAAAAACGGTTATTATTATCCGTTTTCGAATATGGCCAAGCAGGTTACGAGCATTCTTATTGATGAATTGGACAGACGCAAGGTAAGTATCGTATGTGATGCGAAGGTTACAAGAATACGTCATGACGAGAACAATAAGCATTACTACGTCTATGCCAACAATATGGGTAACAAACCAATCGAGGCGAAGAATGTAATACTTGCGCTCGGAAGCAATGCTTCGCCCAAGCTTGGAGGAAGCAATACTCTTGATATAATCAAGAAGCTTGAGATAGGTACAGTTCCTTTTATGCCTTCGTTGTGTCCGATTTATGTTGAGGACGATTTGCTAAAACTTGCCAAAGGTGTACGTGTTGACGGTAAGGTCAACATTTGTGTAGGTAAGAAGATATATAGCGAAAGTGGACAAGTGCAGTTTAATGATAATAATTTATCGGGAATAGCACTTATGAATCTTTCAAAGTATGTATATGAACTTAAAGGCGATGAGTTTAAAGATGCTTTGTTTATCGAATTGTTACCGGAATACTCGTGGGACAAATTAAAAGAATACATAATTTGTACGATTAACATATTCATGAAACGTTCGGTAATTAACATGCTTGATGGGTTTTTGCCGCATCAGTTGTCCGTATATATATTAAGACGTTTGAAATTTGAAGAAGATATGCGTATTGGCGACTTGTCAGACAAGCAGATTAACAGGCTTACTTCCTGCATCAAAATGCTTAACTTCACACCAAAGCTTTATGAAGACTATGACAAGGCACAGGTAAGTCTTGGTGGCGTCAAGGTTAAGGAGATTGACGCGGATACATTTGAAAGCAGAAAATATCCCGGTTTATATATAGTGGGAGAAGTTTTGGATATGACCGGAAAATGCGGAGGATATAATATATCATTTGCAATACTTTCCGCGATTGCCGCTTCAAGAAACATTCTGGGGGATTTATGATAGAGATTAGAAATATTAAGCTTCCGGTAACAGAGGAAGCTAATGAACTTAAAAAGAAGATTGCAAAGTTGCTTCGTACAAATGATACTTTTGAGTATGAAATACTTAAACGCTCGATAGATGCAAGAAAGAAATCTGAGATTTTATATGTCTATCAGGTTGGAGTAACCTTTGAAAATGATAAAATTGAAAAGCGCGTTTTGGACAAGGTTAACAATAATAATGTTATGTCAACTAACAGGGGTAAATACCAATTGCCTCAGTATGAAAAAGAGAAAAATTTAATGAAGCATCATCCGTTAATTATCGGTTCCGGGCCTGCAGGATTGTTTTGTGCATTAATACTAGCAAAGTGCGGTTGTGAACCGATTATTGTTGAACGCGGTAAATGTGTAGAGGAACGTGTTGAAGTTGTTAACAACTACTGGAATGGCAAAGCTCTTGATCCGGAATGCAATGTTCAATTCGGTGAAGGTGGAGCAGGTACATTTTCCGATGGAAAACTGAACACTCAAGTTAAGGATAAATACGGAAGAATACGTTATGTTCTTGAAGAGTTTGTCAAACATGGTGCAAATCCTGAGATATTATATGATAACAAACCTCATATTGGAACGGATGTACTCGTTGGTGTCGTTTCGGGTATTCGTAAGGAAATAGAAGAGCTTGGCGGTTGTTTCTTATTCGATACAAAACTTGATAATATTATAATTGAGAATGTTTATGGCAATTTATGCGTTACTAAGGCAAAACTTATTAAGAACTGTAATGAAACGTGGGTTGATGTTGATAAAATTATTCTTGCAATCGGTCACAGTGCAAGGGATACATTTTCAATGTTATATGATAAAGAAGTTTCAATGACTGCGAAGGATTTTGCAATGGGAGTGCGAATTGAACACCCTCAGGAAATCATTAGAAAAGCAATGTATGGCGAGGGCAAAGCGGCAGAGTTTTTACCTACACCACCTTATAAGCTTACATATAACACGAAATCAGGTCGCGGTGTTTATTCGTTTTGTATGTGTCCCGGAGGCTATGTGGTTAATGCTTCTTCAGAGGATGGTTTAACTGCAGTTAACGGGATGAGTTATAGTGGCCGTAACGGCGCTAATTCCAATTCTGCATTGATTGTAACAGTTAGAAAAGAAGATTTTGGCTCTGATAGTGCTCTTGCGGGGGTAGAACTTCAAAGAAAACTTGAACGTGCAGTATACGAACAGGGACATGGCAAGATTGTTGTGTCTAAGTACGGAGACTTTGAAAAAGGTGTTGCGACGACTAATCTTGGTAAGGTTACACCGCAGACAAAAGGAGAGTTTGTATGTGGTAATGTTGCTGCCTGTTTGCCGGATTACATTAAGGATTCCATAATAGAAGCCATGCCTTCATTTGATAAGGATATACCGGGCTTTTATGATGAAGATGCAATAATATCAGGTGTTGAAAGCAGAACTTCTTCACCGGTAAGAATACTTCGAGGTTCCGATTTCCAATCTGAAAATGTTGCCGGACTTTATCCTTGTGGAGAAGGTGCCGGATATGCAGGTGGAATTATGTCTGCAGCACTTGACGGAATGAAGGTTGCAGAAGCAATATTAGCTAATAATTAGATGGTTTAATATAACGGAGGTTTTAATATAAATGGATGAAACAAAAATTGCGCGTATTAATGCACTATATCACAAATCCAAAGCAGAGGGCTTGACACCTGACGAAAAGGAAGAACAAGCAAAGCTTCGTAAAGAATACATAGAGGCAATTAAGGGTAATATGAGAGCAACCTTAGATAATACAAGTATTCAGAACGAAGACGGAACACTTACACCTCTTAAAATAGTTAGAGAGAAGAATGTAGCAGCGAAGAACCCGACTAACGTAATGCTTAGAGGTTTTAACAATAACGTTGAAAGCATAGAGGCAATCAAAGAAAAAAAGACGGTAGAGCTCAAGAAGAAATATCGAAAAGAAATATCTGAAAAACGTAATGCTTTAAGCAAGCGCGAGGTAAGGCAACGTTCGGGAATTATTTGTTATAACGTATTAAACAGTCAAGAATACAAGAACGCTGATGCAATTTGCGTATATCAGGCTTTTCGAAATGAAGTTGTATGTGACGATATTGTTGAAAAAGCTTTTGAGGATAACAAAGAAATTTATGCTCCGGTATGTAATGAAGAAGACAAAACCATGAAGTTTGTCAAGATAACTTCAGATACGAAGTGGGAATTAAACGGTTACGGTATCGCGGAACCTGTAACATCAGATAGCAGTGTTATATTGGATAAAGAAAGTGACACGAAAAATATTCTTGTTGTTATGCCGGGACTTGTTTTTACCAAGGATAAAGCAAGAATTGGCTATGGCGGGGGCTATTACGACAGGTTTCTTGAAAATGCAAAAGGTAACATAAAAACAATGGCAATTTGTTATTCATTCCAGGTTGTAAATGAATCATTTACAATGAGTGATACTGACATTGCGCCAATGCACATAGTTACTGAAAACGGGATAGATTAGGATTGTTTTTTTTACTTATTTCAGATATAATTTTACTATATTGTATTTTGGGAGGAAGGTACTATGAGGACAAAAAAACTTATCGCATTATCATTTATTCTCGCTGCAGGTTTTGTATTGGGTGGTTGCGGCGAAACTACATCAAACAAGAATCAAGAAATTACTCTTGTTGCAGGTTTTTCAACCAATGATTCTGATCCGAGAGTAGTAGCAACACAACTTTTCAAAGAAGAGGTTGAGAAGGCTACTGATGGTAGAATTAAGGTTGAAATCCATACAGACGGAGAGCTTGGTGCGGATTCAGAACTCATTACAGGAGTGGTTAACGGAACTGTTGATATGACCGCTTCGAGTGCAGGTAACTTCGGAGTATATTGTCCTAATGTTGGTGTTTCTGCTATGCCATTCCTTTTTAATAGTTTTGAAGAAGCATGGGATTTTGTTGACGGTGATATCGAGAAAGAAGCAGAGTCTGATTTGAAGGGTGTTAATGTCAAGGTACTTGCCCATTACGATAACGGTTTTAGATGCGTAACAACTTCTGAAAAGGCGGGTCCGATAGATGGAGTATCTGATATGAACGGGCTTGTTATTCGTACGCCCGAGAATCAGGTTGTAATGCAGACAATGGCAATTCTTGGTGCAGAGCCCAAAGTACTTGATTTTACAAAGCTTTATGACGCATTAAAAAACGGAGAATTTGATGCACAGGAGAATCCTATCCCTGTAATATATAACAACAAACTTTACGAAGTACAGGATAACCTTGCGATTACTAATCATAGTTATGATGTTATGCCGTTTGTTATAAGACTGGATATTTGGGATAGTTTAAGTGTTGATGATCAGGCAATTCTTATGGAAGCTGCCAATAAAGCAGAAACCAAGAATAGAGAACTCGTTAAATCTCAGACAGAAGATTATTTGTCTAAATTAGAAGAAGAAGGTATGCACATAACATATCCTGATCTTGAAGAGTTTAAACAGGCTACAGAATCGGTTATAGATTCATTTAAAGAAACTTATGATCCTGAGTTATTGGATAAAATCAAATAACATATCTTAGTATGTTTGGAGAATAGTTATGGTACTTAGTTTTGTATTTATTATATTAGCATTAAGTTCAATGATATGTCTTTTTGCGGCAATCAATGCAAGAAGGCGTAATTTGGGTGTGCTTATATATATTTCAATTGCAATTATTGCTAATGTTATTTGTATATTTTTATTAGATTGTAAGAATGTTGTTGTAGCAAGAAAGCTACTAAGCTTTTATTATATATGTCAGGCGTTATTATTTATTCCTACTGCATATATTGCCGTTAGTTTAATAAGATATAAGAGATTATATTATGCAAGTATTTTGATTTATTTAACAACACTTCTTCAGGTTGTTATTGTTATTTATAATTTTGTTCATCCGGCCGGTATGACGATTGCAAGACATCTTTTTATCGGACAGGCATGGTGGGTTGCTGAAAGCGGTCGTAATTCATTTAACCTTATGTCGCTTTTTGGTTATAACATGTTGGCTACAGCCAATTCATTTTTGTTGTTCATTATAATTAGTATTTGTTGTATACGTTCACCAAAACTGTACAGAAAAAGAGTGTATATACTTCTTATAATGCACACAACATTCTTTGTAATTAGTTATTTTTCGGCAAGGTACAGCATTCCTGTATGGATTTTGTGTTGTGTGCAGAATCTGTTTTGCTATCTGTTTTTGTATTTTATAAATGTATATGCAGACAGAAAACTTCAGGAATGGTCGCTGTTTTCATTTGCCAATGAAATGAGTGAAGGATTTGTTCTTTATAATGAGTTTGATGACCCTATATATATTAATGACCAGTTAAAAGAAATTCTTTCAGAGGATTTGATTGATAGTTTCCGTAAGAAAGAGGAGCTTGACGCTTGGTTAAATGATACAGTACTTGTCGGTGATGTGGAATTTATTCTTTATAATACAGAATCAGGAGCTGTATATTTTAATATTGATGTCAGCAATCTTACACAGGATAATGTCAAATTAGGAACGGGATATATTTTCCGTAATGTGACTAATTCCGTGTTGAAAATTCAGGAAATGCAGGCTGCCAATACTGAGCTTGAACAGGTTGCCAAAATGAAATCTGATTTCCTTGCTAATATGTCACATGAAATCAGAACACCAATGAATGCGGTAATAGGTATGGCAGAGATTGCTCTTCGCGAAAATCTTACTGACAATGTCAGGGATTACTTGCTTCAGATACAGAACTCAGGAAGAAACCTTCTTAATATTATTAATGATATTCTTGATTTTTCCAAAATTGAAGCAGGAAAAATGGAAATCTTTCCGGACAGATACGAACCGTTATCTGAGATTAATGATATTGCAAATGTTCTTGTCACAAGGATAGGCGACAAAGAGTTGGAACTTTTCGTTATTGCTGACAGTAATATTCCTCATGCCTTAGAAGGCGATGCAATGAGAATTAGACAGATTATTATCAATCTTGCGAATAACGCAATCAAGTTCACACAGAGAGGAACAGTTATTATTAATATTAGTTGCGAGAATATATCTGATGATGAGGTAATGCTTACTTATCACGTTATTGATACAGGACAGGGAATATCTGAAAAAGACCTTGAAAAACTATTTGTAAGTTTTCAGCAGGTTGATTCTAAAAGAAATCGTTCAGTTGAAGGTACAGGACTTGGGCTTGCCATTTCACAAAGACTTTGTGAAGCAATGGGTGGAAGTATTGGTGTTAAGAGTGAATATGGTAAAGGGTCTGATTTTTATTTCAATATTCCACAAAAGGTTGTTGATTCTTCTCTTGAACTGGTGGTTGAAAACGCTGAAGATAAACACGCATTTGTTATAAATGAAAATCCTGAAATGATTAATAATTTTATCAATGAAATGGATAGATTGGGCGTTGGTGCAACTGTTCTTCATTCTATCTTCGAGTATTCTCCGACGGGCAAAAGAGATTATATCTTCTTTGACGAAAGAGACTATGATAATGATATACATGATATTATTAGTAGATTTGAAGCTAGTGTCGGTGTTTGTCTTGTTAAATATGATTCTATGTTTGAAACTGATGTTAAAAACATTCGCATAATGAGACGACCGCAATCAACCCTTTCCATGGTTATGACATTAAATGGAAAAGAAATGCGACACTCCGGTGATGTTGCATCATCATTTAAGGTTGATTATAAAGCTCCTGATGCCAAAATATTGATTGTAGATGATAATGCAATTAATATAACGATAGCAGAAGGTCTTCTTCAACCAATCGGTGCGCAATGTTATGCCGCAGAGAGCGGAATGGAAGCGATTGATAAACTTAAGGTTCATGAGTATGATATTGTTCTTATGGATCATATGATGCCGGAGCTTGATGGTGTTGATACAACCAAGATAATAAGAGAGACCATACCGCAGGCAGCCAACATTCCTATTGTTGCACTTACCGCTAATGCAATGGAAGGCGTCAAAGAAATGTTTATTGATGCCGGAATGAATGACTTCATTGCAAAGCCTATTGATGTGAGAGAACTTGTAACTAAGCTTCGTCAGTGGCTTCCGGAAGATAAAATAGTCAAACTTGATGATGTAATAGATCTTGAACCGGAAGATGACGATGAGATAGTTGAGTATGACGGTTTGGATAGCAAACGTGCCATCAAGTCACTTGGTTCAAAGGAACTTTTTGAAAAGATAGTCAAAGAATACTACAAATCAGGTGCAACCAAACGCAAAGATATTGTAGAAGATTACAATAACAGATCATGGGATGACTACACCATCAAAGTTCATGCACTTAAAAGTAGTTCAAGACAAATCGGTGCTTATGATGTTGGTGATTTGGCTGAAGAAATGGAAGTCGCAGGCAAGGCCGGAGATATTGTAACCATCAAGAAAAAGACAGATAGCCTTCTTAGTGCCTATGATGCGCTTCTTGGAAAGCTATCTAAGTATTTTGACGCAGAAGAAGTCTCTGAAGTAGATTTACAGGAATTTGATAAAACTGTATTTGACAGTATAATTGAGCGTCTTACGGCTGCTTTTGATGATTTGGACATGGATGAGATGGAAGCCTGTAAGGAAGAGTTTTCAAAGTATTCATATAGCGACGAAGTCAAAGCTAAACTTTCAGAACTGTACGAAGCTATAGATAATATTGATATCGATACAGGACTAGATTTAATTGAGCAACTTAAAACACTAGTATAATATACAGAAAAGAGGAAATTTATGGAATTAGAACAAATGGGTAAGCTTGCAAAGGAAGCTTCACGAGAATTAATTAAACTTACACAACCTGTCAAAAATGCATGTCTTACTTCAATCGCCGATAATCTTGTAAAACATGCAGATGAAATTATAGAAGCTAATGCCAAGGATATAGCAAACGGCAAGACCAATAATATGCCGGAAGCGTTACTTGACAGACTTTTACTTACAAAAGAGAGAATTGACGGTATTGCAGAGGGTGTACGACAAGTTTCGGCATTAAATGATCCTGTAGGCGAGGTTTTATCAATGAAAGAACGTCCGAACGGACTTATGATTGGCCGTAAACGCGTTCCTCTTGGTGTTATCGGAATCATTTATGAATCAAGGCCTAATGTTACTGTTGATGCGTTCTCGCTTTGCTTTAAGGCAGGAAATGCATGTATTTTAAGAGGCGGTTCTGATTCGATATATTCCAATATTGCGATTGTTAAGGTGCTTAAGGAATCATTAAAAGAGAATAATGTTACTGAGAATGCAATATTTCTTCTTGAAGATACCAGTAGAGAAACTGCTACAAAGCTTATGAGACTCAATGCTTATATTGATGTCCTGATTCCAAGAGGCGGTGCAGGACTTATTCGTTCTGTTGTTGAGAATGCAACTGTACCTGTAATTGAAACGGGAACAGGTAATTGTCATGTATATGTTGATGCATCTGCTGATGTTGATATGGCAGTTGATATTATTAAGAATGCCAAACTCCAAAGACTTGGCGTATGTAACGCATGTGAATCGCTTGTAATCCATAAGGATATTGCAGATGTTGCAATCCCTAAGATAATTGCAATGCTTAAGGAAAATGAATGCGAGATAAGAGGAGATGAGAAATTTAAGTCTTATGACAGCTCTGTTGTCGCAGCAACTGATGAGGATTATGCTACGGAATATCTTGCTAAGATTATTTCTGCCAAGGTTGTTGATAATATTGATGAAGCGATTGAGCATATCAATCGTAATTCAACAGGGCATTCAGAGTCGATTATTACCAAGGATTATGATAACGCTCAGCGTTTCCTTAATGAGATTGATTCTGCGGCTGTATATGTTAATGCATCAACACGATTTACAGACGGTTTTGAGTTTGGTTTCGGTGCAGAGATTGGTATAAGTACACAGAAGCTTCATGCCAGAGGACCAATGGGTCTTGAAGCACTTACTACAACTAAGTTTATTATATACGGTAACGGTCAGGTAAGACCATAGAGCCGTATTAAAAGAGAGGATATAGTTTAATGGAAACAAAGTTTACAGGCAGTAAAGATTATGTAGCGAGCGAGGAGTTGATGGCGGCGGTTGATGTTGCGGTTGCATTACAGAAACCTCTTCTTATAAAGGGAGAACCGGGTACAGGTAAGACAATGCTTGCGGATGCAATAAGCAAATCAATGGATAAGAAGCTTATTGTTTGGAATATCAAATCAACAACCAAAGCTCAAGACGGACTTTATGTATATGATACAATACAGCGTCTTTATGATTCGCAGTTTGGTGAGGAAGGTGTAGATGATATTGCACATTACATCAAACTCGGAAAACTTGGCGAAGCATTTTCTTCTGATGAGCAGGTTATTCTTTTGATTGATGAAATTGACAAAGCGGATCTTGAGTTCCCTAATGATTTGTTATGGGAGCTTGATAAAATGGAATTTTATATACATGAGACAAAGGAAACTGTCAAAGCTAAGGTTAGACCAATTGTAATTATTACATCTAACGCAGAGAAAGAGTTGCCCGATGCATTCCTTAGAAGATGTATATTCCATTATATTAGTTTCCCTGACAGAGAGCAGATGACAGAGATTGTTAATGCTCATTTTGACCACTTAGAAGAGAATGTGCTTAAGAATGTGCTTGACACATTCTATTGGATTCGAACAATCAAAGATATTCGTAAGAAACCAAGCACATCTGAATTAATTGATTGGATAAGAGCGCTTATGCTTTCAGGAACCGATACAGAAAAACTTCGTGAAACATTACCTTTTATTGGGGTATTGCTTAAGAAAGATGAAGATTTGGAGGCTCTTAACAAAGCTAAGCTTTATTAATTACGGAGTGAATATATAAATGAATTCTTCAATTAATCTTATTGCTATATTTGTTGCTGATTTTATTGGCGTGATAATGTTATTACTTATATTATTTACAAGAGGTTGGATAATTCCTTCTCGTAAGAAAGAAAGCAGACTTATGTTTGCTTTGATTATAGCAACCTTGATTGACTGTTTGGTTGATCCTTTTGCCTTTTTTTCTGACGGTAAAGCAGGCCTGGCAAACTACAGAATCAGCTTTTTTTGTAATTCATTTTTATACTTATATAATTTGATCGTCGGAACAGGGGTTCTTTTTCTCGTAACAATACATATTAACAAGAAAATATCAAATGTTCAGAAGATTGTAGCCACAGTTATTTTTTCGATTGAGTTTTTGTTATTGGTTGTTAATTACTTTAAACCTATAATTTTTTATATCGATGAAAACAACGTATATACAAGACTTGACGGCTATTTTCTTTATATTGCATTTGGCTTGTTTCTTGTATTTTATGGTCTTGTTATATACGTTATTGCGAGAATACGAGACGGAGCACTACGTTATTTCCCGGTATGGGAGTTTTTGCTTCCGATAATAATCTGTATCTTTATACAAACTAATTATTACGGTATTTCAATTCAGCCTGTAGGCTTTGTAATATCATTTACCGCTATAATAATCAGTATGCAGCATGAAAGTCTATACATAGACAAGCTTACAGGTGCGTATAACAGATATGAGCTTGATAAAATTATTCTTGATTATAAGAAACGTAGAAATCGCAAGTTTGCTGCCATAATGCTCGATTTAAATGATTTTAAAATGATAAATGATACCTATTCTCATTCTGAAGGTGACCATGCACTTATTACACTTGTCAATATAGTTTCTAATATTATTCAAAATGATGGTGTTGTTATAAGGTTTGCGGGTGATGAGTTTATAATAATTATTAATAAGGCTTCTGAAGGCACTGTTGAAGAATACTCTGATAAGATCATGACAGCAATTGAAGAATATAATAATGCTTCAGATAAGCCTTACAAATTATCGTCAGCAATCGGTGGCGAGATATTTGATATGTCAACGGACTATGATATTGATTTTATGAAGAGAATAGATGAGCTAATGTATAAGAACAAGAGCGAGTATTATAAGTCTCACGAAAGACATGGCGTTCGTAATTAACTATACAACAGGGAGTATATATGTTTCAGGATTTTTTCTATACACTTAAAGCAAAAGGACTTGATGTCTCTATGACAGAGTGGTTGACTCTTATGGAGGCTCTTGATAAAGGACTGGTTAACTCGGATTTCACAGTCTTTTATTATGTTGCGCGTATGATACTTGTTAAGTCTGAGTCCGATTTTGACAAATACGACATGGCTTTTGCAGAATATTTTCATGATATTGCATCTGAGGATGTTGTCCCTAAGGAGCTTTTGGAATGGCTTGATAAGGGAGAAGACATGGAGTTTGATAAACAAAATAGAGAAATGTATTCTTATGATTCCACAAGAACTTCGGATGAGGTAAAAAGACTATTCAGAGAGCGTCTTGCTGAGCAGAAGTCAGAACATAACGGTGGAAACCATTGGATTGGTACAGCAGGTGGTTCTGCATTTGGACATCACGGAAGAAATGTCGGTGGTATTCGTGTTGGTGCACAAGGTGGAATGCAAAGTGCTTTCCAGGTTATGGGTGATCGTAAGTTTGAAGATTTCCGTAATGACAAGGTTCTTAACACAAGACAGTATCAGGTGGCATTTAGAAGACTTAGACAATATTCATCAAGACTTGATATTCCCAAAACCGAACTTGATATAGACTCAACTATTCAAAAGACGTGTGATAACGGCGGATATTTACAGTTAGAGTTTGACAGACCAAGAAAGAATACCGTGAAATTATTGTTGTTGTTTGATTGCGGGGGAACAATGATTCCGTTTATGGAACTTTGTAACGAGCTTTTTCAGGCTGTTAATAAGGCAAATCATTTCAAAGATGTTAAAACTTATTACTTCCACAACTGCATTTATTCAAAGGTTTATAAGACGGCAGAGTGCGAGTATGGTGACTGGGTTGATTTGGATTATCTGTTCAAGCACTATGATAAGGATTACAAGGTAATAATTGTCGGTGACGCACAGATGGCACCGGAGGAGTTATTTGATAAAAATGGTAATTACAGAGGCCCTAACGACGGAATGAGCGGATATGAGTGGAACCAATTGTTGCTTAGCAAATACAAGAAATGTGTATGGCTTAATCCTCGTTATCATAAGGAACTTACAAGAATGCAATGGATGGAATCAGAGGATGCATTATCAAAGCTTTATCACATGTATACGCTTTCGGTAGATGGACTTAAGGAAGCAATAACATACCTTATGAAAGCCAAGTAATTATCAGTAAAATAAGGCTGGACAAAATTGGCAATATTATGTAAAATAGAACAAACTATAGGTTTTGTGTTTTATCACATGGATTATTATTTAAGGAGGTGTATGAATTATGGCAGATATAAGTATTTCATTGGGTAATTCACCCGCTGTACATAATTATTCTACTCCGACTGCAGTTGATAAGCGTGTGGATATAAGCGTTACCAACGCACCCGAAGTAACAAAAGATGATGATGACAAGAAGGTTGTATTAAAAGAGGATTATTTGGAGGATGTTGTTGCTGTTTCAGAAGACGGTGATACACTTCAGGTAAGAGAAGAAGATACAGCAAAGGCATCTTATGACTTGTTTGAAGATGAGGATTTATCATCAATTGATAATGATGCAGTAAAGCTTGATAGGAAGGTAGTTGCAGAAGAGCCAAAACCTATTGATGATGAGAAAAAAGAAGTTGAACTTCTACCAATGTTTAGAGATGATGACAATGAACCTGTTGTAGAAGTTTCTAAGCCTAAGGTTGACACAACAACTTCAAATATTACATCGTATGCCGGATATACGGATACACAGTTAAAACAGATGTACCTTGATGGTGAGATATCAAAGTACAATTATGATAAAGAAATGGAAGCGAGAGATGAGGAGAAACAAAATATCACCTCGTCTAATAAGGATTTCTCGAAAGAAGTAATGAATACAGTAAGCGGAATGGAGAAAGTATCAGAGGATGCCGAGCAGATTCAAATCGCATTCGGTAATAATTCTAACCAAACTCCAGATCCTTCAACACGAGTTGAGATTATGTCCGCATTGCAAAGCGTTACTAATTTCCAATGATTGTGTAGCATTTATATGTACTCCGGCAGACTATTTCTGTCGGAGTATTTTTATTGTCTAAAAAGGTGAAAACATGAAGACTACAAATAACAAACATAGAATTTTATATGGCATAAGAGATTTTTTTGTTCTTTTATTCTTTAGGTGTTTTTCATTCTTGCCGGTTACAAAAACAAAAAGAGAATCTCACAAAGTAATTAACGTTGCCGCATGGAAAGACAATAAGAACCTCTTTATTAAAAATGGTTTTATAGAAAACCAGCCAGCAATGAATATGCTGCAATTTGGTAACAGTCATAAGGCTGATTACAACGGCTGTGAAATAATCGCGATATATAATGCATTAGTTGCCCTTGGAAGAGTCGATATCAATGAAGATAACACGGTTTTTTCCGAACTTTTGGAACATTTTGAAAAGAGAGGAAGTTCTTTTTGGGGTGCATTTGGCACATCACCGTATGCTATTTACAGATTTTTTTCAAATAACCTTTTTGCAGTACAAAGAATTAATTATAAAAATTGGAATGAGCTTCTTGGTAATAAGAATGCCTATGACGATTTTATCAAAAATAATGATGCATTTATTTTTATTGCGTACAACAACGAAAGAAAACTTAGCGATATGATACATACAATGTGTATCACAAAGAATAACGAAGACTTTGTTATTCACAACGATTATGCAGGAACAAAGCATTACAAAAGCCTTGCCGATACAGTAAATGATTACAAAAATGGTAAAGGAAGATTGCTTATGCTTATCGGTGTTGGTAACAAAGATTGAAGAGGATAGAATTATGAAAAAATTATTTAATAAATACGTGGGGGATAAGGCATTTTATAAAATGCTGTTTTCTATAGCCCTTCCTATTATGGTCCAAAACGGAATAACTAATTTTGTAAGTTTGCTTGATAATATAATGGTTGGCCAATTGGGAACAGAACCAATGTCAGGAGTTGCAATAGTTAATCAGCTTATATTTGTTTATTATCTATGTATATTTGGCGGCCTTTCAGGTGTCGGTATTTTTACCGCGCAATACTTTGGTAACAAAGATGATGAAGGTATACGCAATACATTTAGATATAAGTTTTGGCTCGGATTATGTATCTGTTTGATAACCGTAACTATATTTGTATGTTTTGGTAAATCACTTATCGGATTATACCTTAATGGCTCAAATGATGGTGGTGATTTGTTTGAAACGTTACGATGCGGCAGTAATTACTTATCTGTAATTATATTTATGCTGCCTGCGGTTTATATTGGACAATTATATTCAAGCACTTTAAGAGAATGCGGTGAAACATTTGTCCCGATGATTTCAAGTATTGTTGCGGTATTTGTTAATTTATCATTTAATTATTTGTTGATATTTGGAAAATTCGGTTTTCCTAAGCTTGGCGTTGTAGGTGCGGCAGTAGCAACTGTTATATCACGTTATGTAGAAGTATCATTTATAATTATATGGATACTTGTTCACAAAGATAAATACAGTTACTTTAAGGGTTCATTTAAAACACTTAAAGTGCCTATGGAGCTTGTGAGTAAGTTCATTGTGACCGGAATGCCAATACTTGTAAATGAAGGATTGTGGTCTGTTGGTGTTGCCATGCTTGCACAGTCTTATTCAATCAGAGGGTTAAATGTTGTTGCCGGACAGAATATCTCAAGCACAATTAACAATATATTTAATATTGTGTTTATCGCCATGGGAGATTCTGTTGCAATAATAATCGGACAGTACCTTGGAGCAGGTGATATGAAGAAGGCACGAGATGCAGATAATAAGATTATTGCATGTGCTATTTTTACATCAATAGTAATTGGCTCGATAATGTTTGCAACATCTGGGTTATTCCCTCAATTATATAATACAAATAATGCTGCAAAACTTATCGCTACACATTTTATTATGGTTCAGGCAATTATTATGCCCAAGGATGCGTTTTTGCACACATCATACTTTACGATTAGAGCAGGTGGAAATACGTTTATTACATTCTTGTTCGATAGTGTATTTATGATTGTCATAAGCGTACCGATTGCTTATTTGCTTTGCATTTATACAAAGTTGGATGCGGCCGTTGTATTTGCGCTTGTTCACGCTGCTGATCTTATTAAATGTGCGATTGGCTTTGTGCTCATTAAGAAGGGTATGTGGATGAATAATATAGTAAAATAGAGTTACAAGGAAAGTAACTCTATTTTTTTAAATACTTTTGAAATATTTTTGAACCTTTTTAAAACTTGCAATAATATATATACAGAAGGATAAAACAAGTCCCTTGGAGGAAAAATGGAAACATACGAATTTTCGTCACTTATTGACGAATACGGAAATTGCATATACAGGTTTTGCAAGGGTATGACTTACACAACGGAAGATGCTGAAGATTTGTATCAACAGACATTCTTAATTGCATTTGAGAAAAGACATAAGCTTGATAGAAAAGGTAATGTCAAAGCTTATCTGATGCAAATAGCAAGTAATCTTTGGAAGAGCCATAAAACGACTTATGCAAGACACGAACGGATTGCTCCAACCGTATCTTATGATGATATGGAAATCGATATAGCAGACGATAATATGGATATTTCCGAAAAGATTGTCAGTGATGACGAAAAGAAAAAACTTAAGGATTGTATTGATAAGCTTCCGGATAAGTTAAAACAGGTTGTAGTAATGTTTTATGGAAGCGAACTATCAATCGAAGAAATTAGTAAAGCGTTACATATTCCAAAAGGGACGGTTAAAAGCCGACTACACAACGCAAAGGAACAGCTTAAAAACATGTTGGAAGGTGAGGTGAGCATATGAAAGATATATCTAATAATTCAGATATTGATACAAAGTTACAAGAATTATATACATCTGATAATGTTCCGGATTATCTTAATATAGCTCTTAAGAATAGGATTGCCGCAAAAGCATCTACAGAGAAGAAAAAAATTGAACTCTGGTGGCTTCCGGCAGTACTTAACACCGTAATTGCCACTATCGGAATCATTTTTACATTTGTATTATTCGAAATGGCACGAATTGGTGGTTCTTATACGATTATTCCAAACATTATCAATAAGACAAGCGAATTAGCGTTAAAGATAACTCTTATTGGAGCGTTGATTGATTTGCTTGCCGGCTGGCTTGCAACGGCAATTATGATTCCGGCTGCTAAAAATAACAATTATTAAGGAGGTATTATATTATGGCTGGTTTAGGATTAGGATTTTTTATAGGAGGACTTGCTGCAATAGCGGCAATCGCAACAATTATTTTTCTTGCAGTATGGACATACAGAGATGCGGATGACAGAGGCATGATACCGATACTTTGGACGGCATTGGTTGTTCTTGTTCCCAGTTTTATTGGACTTATCGTGTACCTTGTAGTTAGAACTTCAACTAACAAAGTTAAATGTTCCAACTGCAATACATATGTTAATTCAAACATCAAATATTGTTCTAATTGCGGTGTAGAACTTACTCCTGCGGATATCGACCTTGATAAGAAGGAAGAGTTTAAAAAGAGCCAGACAAAGGTGTTAATTGGAATTTTTGTTTCACTTGGACTTACAATTATTTGTGGCGTTATGATGGTTGTAGCGTTTATTGTTGGTGCATTAAGCTTTGCAGGCCAGGTTGTTGACGCAGGCAAGAATATAGATGTTGACGGAATTACCAAGGATTTTACAGATGCTCTTGAAGATATTGATAATGCGTTAAGCGATGAAAAGTTTAATATCAGGGTTGCTGATAATGTAGTTATAATTACAGACGATAACGGAAATGAGTTAGTCAGAGTTGATGGTAATTCAGATGAAGTTAATGTTAACGGAAGCAAAATCCGTAATTATATTAACGAAAACGGTGATGCTGTAGAGATTTCTGATGAGGACATTGAAAAAATAGAAGATGAGATTATTGATGCTCTTAAGCAGGCTCATGAACTTCAGGATAAAACCTCTGAAAATACAACTGAAATTACCACCGAAATTACCACCGAAATTAACAATTAGATTAAAAAGGGGTTGATAATATGTTGACATTGATATTTGTTGTATTATTGATTGCAGTTGTAATTAAAATATTGGTATTTGCACTCAAAGCTGCGTGGGGCATTACAAGAATTGTTCTATCGGTTGTGCTTTTTCCTATTATCTTTATAGCCTTGGCACTAACCGGCTTTATATCGGTTGCGATAGTGGGGCTTATTGTAGTAGGTCTGATATCGATAATTGGTGGACTTATAATAAAATAGAATTTTGCAATAAGGGAATGATTAAAAGTCATTTCCTTATTGTTTTATAAGCATTGCATTTATAATAACTGCAATGTATAATATGAGCGGTACAAAAAGATGAAGAGATATGCAATAAAGGAGATTTTAAATGAATACGAACGAAGCGGAAGCACTTCGTCAGAAGGAAATAATGAATCGCTTGAAAGAGCGAATTGCCGGCTTATCTAAAGAATTGGGTAGACCGCTTACATATTGCAGTGTATGTTTTGGCTGTCAGATGAACGCCAAGGACAGCGAGAAACTTGAAGGAATATTAGAAACAATTGGATACGTCAGAACCGATAGCGAGGATTGCGACTTTCTCATAATGAATACCTGTACGGTCAGAGAAAATGCCAACCTTCGTGTATACGGAAGACTTGGACAGCTTAAGAAATACAAGAAGAAAAATCCTCACATGCTTATTGCACTTTGCGGATGCATGATGCAGGAAAGTCTTGTTGTTGAGAAGATCAAGCAAAGTTATCGCCATGTTGATATTATATTTGGAACGCATAATGTTTTTAAGTTGGCTGAACTTATCGAAACCAAACTTAATACAACCGATATGGTTATAGATATTTGGGAGGGCACTTCAGAGATAGTTGAAGACCTCCCTAGTGAGCGTAAATACGATTTTAAATGCGGCGTCAACATTATGTTTGGTTGCAATAACTTCTGCACTTACTGTATCGTACCGTATGTGCGAGGAAGAGAGCGCTCACGAAAACCCGAAGATATTATCAAGGAAATAGAAGAGCTTGTAAAAGACGGTGTTGTCGAGGTTATGCTACTAGGTCAAAATGTCAACTCATACGGTAAAACATTAGAGCCTAACATTACCTTTGCAGAGCTTTTAAGACGAATAGAGAAGATAGAAGGTCTTAAGAGAATTCGTTTTATGACTTCACATCCGAAGGATTTATCGGATGAACTTATAGAAGTTATGGCAACGTCCAAGAAGATATGTAAGCATCTTCATTTACCGGTTCAATCAGGAAGCAGCAAGGTACTTAATGACATGAACCGCCGTTATACAAAGGAACAGTATCTTGCACTTGTAGATAAGATTAAGAAGGCTATTCCTGATATTTCGCTTACAACAGACATAATCGTTGGTTTCCCAACAGAAACCGAAAAAGATTTCATGGAAACATTAGATGTTGTAAGAAAAGTCAGATATGATTCGGCATTTACCTTCATTTACTCAAAGAGAACAGGAACGCCTGCGGCAAGCATGGAGTTTGCTTCAACCGAAGAAGAAATCAAGGAGCGTTTTGATATGCTTCTTGGCGAAGTTCAGAATATCGCAAAAGAGACCTGCGCAAGATTTGAAGGTACTGTTGATGAGGCGCTCGTAGAAGGAATTAACGAGCAGGATTCGTCACTTGTAACCGGAAGACTTTCCAACAATTTGCTTGTTCATTTTCCGGGAACAAAGGATATGGTCGGCAAGTTTTACAATGTAAAGCTTACCAAAGCTATGGGATTTTATTACATGGGTGAAATAGTAGAGGAAACGAGGAATTAATACAATGACACCAATGATGGAAATGTACTGCAAAACAAAAGAGGAGTACAAGGACTGCATATTATTCTACCGCTTGGGCGATTTCTATGAGATGTTTTTTGAGGACGCAATCACTGCGTCACGCGAGCTTGAAATAACCCTTACCGGCAAGAATTGTGGTTTGGAAGAACGTGCTCCTATGTGTGGTATTCCGTTTCATGCATACGAAAACTATATGAACCGTCTTGTAGAAAAAGGATACAAGGTTGCAATTTGCGAGCAGGTGGAAGACCCGAAAACTGCAAAGGGTATTGTTAAACGTGAGGTTATCAAGGTCGTAACTCCCGGAACCAATATTAGCGATGCCAGTCTTCATGATGCAAAGAACAACTATCTTATGAGCATTTATTGTGATGATAATTACGGCATAGCGTTTGCAGATATTACAACCGGTGATTTCTTTACAACAGAGGTTTCGAGCTTATCAAAGGTTATTGATGAAATATCCAAGTTTTCGCCTGTCGAAATACTTGTAAGCAGCAACGTACCGATTGATGAGAATACCGAGCTTCATGTGAGTATCAATGATATCTGTAAGAAAGAACATATGATGGTTTCTGTTATGGAAGATTGGTATTATGACTACGAAATGGATATCAATCTCATCAAAGACCAGTTTTCTGTAATGAACCTTGAAGGATTAGGTCTTAAGGATTATGACTGCGCAGTTCGTTCTATTGGATGTCTTATATACTATCTTAAAGATACGCAAAAAGGTGCAATTGGTCATATGAACCATATACGCACTTATAATATCGAGGACTATGTTGTTCTTGATAGTTCTACCAGACGCAATCTTGAGCTTACAGAAACTATGCGTGATAAAAACAAATACGGTTCTCTATTGTGGGTGCTTGATAAGACAAAGACTGCTATGGGTGCCAGAAACTTGCGCGCAATGGTTGAACAACCGCTTAAGAGTGCCAAAGAAATAGAAGATAGATTTGATGTCATAGACGCATTTAATAATTCAATGATATCACGAGATGAACTTCGCGAATATCTCCAGGCGGTTTACGATCTTGAACGACTTATGACAAGAATTACTTTAAGAACCGCAAACCCAAGGGATTTAATTGCGTTTAAGAACTCAATTGCAATACTTCCACATGTAAGAACGGTATTGCATGAGTTTGGTGACGGACTTTTGCATAAATATGACGAGGAGCTTGACGAACTTCGTGATTTGTATGATTTAATCGAGGCATCTATTGTAGAAGAACCACCAATTATGGTTAAAGAAGGTGGCATAATCAAGGATGGCTACAATGCTGATGTTGACATGTTAAAGAGTGCCAAATCAGACGGCAAGGAATGGCTTCTTGACCTTGAAACAAAAGAGCGAGAAGCAACAGGAATCAAGAATCTTAAGATTAAGTTTAATAAGGTTTTTGGTTATTATTTTGATGTAACTAATTCTTACAAGGAGCTTGCACCCGACTACTTTATCAGAAAGCAGACACTTGCCAATTCAGAGCGATATTCTTCTGATGAATTGGAGGATATTGCAGGTAAGATATTAGGTGCAGAGGACAGACTTTACGGTTTGGAATACGACTTGTTTGCCGAAGTTAGAGACAAACTTGCCGGAGAAGTTAAACGTGTACAAAAGAGTGCCAAGATAATTGCTGATCTTGACGCGTTGGCTTCACTTGCATATGTTGCGGAGAAGAATCATTTCATTAGACCACAGATTAACACAGAAGGCAGAATAGATATCAAAGACGGCAGACACCCTGTTGTCGAGAAGGTACTTGCCAACGATTCCTTTATAGTAAATGATACCCTGCTTGACAATGAAGACAACCGCCTATCAATTATAACAGGTCCTAACATGGCAGGTAAATCAACCTACATGCGTCAGGTTGCACTTATTGTACTTATGGCACAGATTGGTTCATTTGTTCCGGCAAGTTCTGCTGATATAGGCATTGTTGACAGGATATTTACAAGAGTTGGTGCATCTGATGACTTGGCTTCAGGGCAGAGTACATTTATGGTGGAAATGAGCGAGGTTGCCAACATTCTTCGTAATGCAACACCTAACAGTTTGCTTATACTTGATGAGATTGGTCGTGGAACTTCAACTTATGACGGTTTATCTATTGCATGGGCCGTTGTTGAATATATAAGTTCAAAGGATTTGTTGGGTGCAAAGACATTGTTTGCAACTCATTATCATGAACTTACCGAGCTTGAAGGAAAATTGTCCGGAGTTAATAATTACTGTATATCCGTTAAGGAATCCGGTGATGACATTGTATTTCTTCGTAAGATAATAAAGGGTGGTGCCGACAAGAGTTATGGTATTCAGGTTGCCAAGCTTGCCGGTGTTCCTGATGTTGTTCTTTCACGTGCCAAGGAGATTTCGTCAGAACTTTCTGACCATGATATAAATGTTACTGCAGCAGCTGATATAATGCCTCAGATTTTATCTGCGGATAAGAATAAAAAGGGTAAGAAAAAAGAGACGGCAGGACAGTTGTCGTTATTTGAAAATGCCGAGGAATCAAGTGTTGTAGCTGATATTAAGGCACTTGATCTGTCTAATATGACACCTATGAAGGCAATGCTTTACCTTAACGATTTGCAGGAGAGACTTAAGAGTTGACTGTAATCCATAATTTTATTGTTTTGTTGCTGTCTGATATTGGCAAGAGGATTAGTGAAAGGGTATAAACATGATTAAGGTACTTGACCAGGAAACAATTAACAAAATAGCGGCAGGAGAGGTTATAGACAGACCATCTTCGGTTGCAAAGGAGCTTATAGAGAATGCTATAGATGCAGGAGCAACTGCCATAACCGTCGAGATTAAAGAGGGTGGTATAGCCTTCTTGCGTATAACCGATAATGGCGGCGGAATAGCAAAGGAAGATGTTCCGACTGCATTTATAAGACATGCCACAAGCAAAATTATGAGCATAGAAGACTTACTTTCTGTAAGTTCATTAGGCTTCCGTGGTGAAGCACTTGCAAGTATTGCCGCTGTTTCGCAGGTTGAATGTATCACAAAAATACCGTCGGATATAACAGGACTTCGCTATGAGATACATGGTGGAAAAGAGATTACTTGTGAGGAAATAGGTGCACCTACCGGAACAACTTTAATTATCAAGAATTTGTTCTATAATGTTCCTGCAAGAAAAAAGTTCCTTAAAACTCCGACAACTGAAGGCGGTTATATTACTGACCTTGTCACAAAACTTGCACTCTCAAGACCAGATATATCCTTTAAATATATAATTAACGGCAATAACAAGATTGCAACGTCCGGCAACGGAAAACTTCAGGACGTAATCTATCATATATACGGCAAGGATATTTCGGCCAATCTAATTCCAATCAAACGCTCGGTTGGTGGTTTGTCAGTTGAGGGTTATATCGGTAAATCATTTGTTTCCAAAGGAAACCGTACATTTGAACATTATTTTGTAAATGGTCGTGCAATTAGAAGTAATGTTGTAACCAAAGCGATAGAAGAGGGCTATAAGTCCTTTATCATGATACATCGCTTTCCTTTTACGGCGCTTCATTTTACTATGGAATCCGAGAAGCTGGATGTAAATGTTCACCCTCAGAAGATGGAATTCAAATATGCAGACAACGAGAAGTTATTTGACTTTGTTAAGGATTCCGTAAGAGGTGCACTTTTGCAACCTGAAATGATTCAGGATATGTCACTTCGTTCTGCAAAAGAAGAAAAAGCGATAACAATCGAACGCCAGAAAAAGCAGACTGCTCACGTACCGGAACCATTTGAAAACAAGGCAAGAGCATTGCGTTACGGTGAGGCTGTAAATAATAAAGTTGAAGAAGTCAAAAAGAATATTGAATCTACTATAAAGACTAATGATGCTATAAAACCGGTGACAACATCAAGTCAAAGGGAAGAAATTTCAAATGACAAAAATGAAAATATACAAAACAATAATTTAGATATTGTAAATTCAAACAAAGAAGATATAACTCGAGAGTCAATTAGTGAATCAATTGATGAAAACACAAACAAAGTAGTTGCGGAAACAACAGCTAAATTTGCTCATCAAGAAATTGTTCAAACTCAAGTCATAGAAACACCACAAACAAATGAAAGTCAGGAACAAACAGGCGAGCAGCTTTCTATGTCAATTGAGAAGTTTGTTTCACCTGAAGCAAGAAAACAGCACCGTCTTATAGGACAAGTGTTTAAGACATATTGGCTTATTGAGTTTGATAATAAACTATATATAATGGATCAGCATGCAGCACACGAAAAAGTGATGTTTGAAAAGCTTATGAAAATGGCAGCAGAGAAGAAGGTATATTCTCAACAGCTTCTTCCGCCCAAAGTCATTCATATCGATAATACAGAGCTTACATTGTTAAACGAGCATAAAGAATTGTTTGAAAAGACAGGCTTTGAGTTTGAGGATTTTGGTGATGATGCAGTAGTTATCCGTGCGGTACCTGACGATATCATGGGTGTTGACCCGCAATTATTGTTTGATGAACTTATCAACGTATTAAAAGATGATCGTGGCAAATTATCTGTAGATTTCTTTGTTGGGAAACTTTCAGGTATGGCTTGTAAGGCGGCAATTAAAGGTAACACCGAGATATCATTTGCGGAGGCTGATGAATTGTTGGATAAACTTATGACACTCGATAATCCATATAATTGTCCTCATGGAAGACCAACTATGATTTCGCTTACAAAAACGGAGGTTGAGAGGAAGTTTAAACGTATTCAGGATAATTCGGAGGATGAGTTCCTTTAAGAAATGAGTTTTTATTGGATTTAGAATTGAGAGAAGATAATGATAAATGAAATTAACAAAAAGCCTTTGATAATATTGACGGGTCCGACAGCTGTGGGTAAAACCGAGCTGTCTATTTCTCTTGCCCAAGAAATCGGCGGCGAGATAATTTCCGCAGATTCTATGCAGGTATATAAACAGATGGATATTGGTACGGCAAAGATTATGCCAAAAGAGATGGACGGTGTGCCGCATCATTTAATAGACATACTCGACCCGAAAGAGGATTTCAATGTATTTCTCTTTCAAAAGTACGCCAAAGAAGCAATGGATAAGATATATAAAAACGGTAAAATCCCTATAATTGTAGGAGGTACCGGCTTTTATATTCAAGCAATACTATACGATATTGCCTTTGATGATAACGAAGAAACATCTAGTTATCGTGATGAGCTTACAGCATTTTACGAGGAAAATGGTGCTGATAAACTTCATGAAAAACTAAGAGAAATCGACCCGGAATCAGCCGAGACAATACATAAAAATAATGTAAAACGTGTAATACGTGCAATAGAGTTTTACAAAGAAAACGGATATCCTATATCAAAACATAACGAAGAACAACGTAGAAAGGCTTCCCCATATAATTTTGCTTATTTTGTTCTTAACCATGATAGAAATGTTTTGTATGAACGTATTGAGAAACGCATTGATATTATGGTTAAACAAGGACTTGTTGATGAGGTCAAATCTCTTCTTGAATATGGTTGCACACCTGATATGGTATCCATGCAGGGACTTGGATACAAAGAAATAGTGCCATACATCAACGGAGATTATACACTTGAAGAAGCCTTGTATATATTAAAACGTGACACAAGACATTTTGCCAAGCGACAACTTACATGGTTTAGAAGAGAAAAAGATGTTATTTGGGTTGATAAAAATACTTTGAAATCGACAGAGGGTCAACTTAAATTTATGAAAGAAGAGTTATACAAAAGAAAGATTTGTGACTTATGAAACTTTTCAAGTACCAGTTTATATTTTTTCAAAAATATGATTGATTTACTTTTATAAAGTTTGATAAAATTAAAAAATGAAAAAATAAACATTATGAAAATGGAGGAACTAACATGAATAAAAAAAAGAAAATGCGAAATAAAGCACTCGGTTACCTGCTTAGTTTTGCTATAATTATATCCGCAGCGTTGATAATATCACCATCAAGGAAAACATTGGCGTATAATCAAAAACCATACTCTGATCTTGTAAACACTACAACAGTGGTATATTTTGATGACAAAGAATGGTATATTGTTGAAGACAATTCTTCGGCAACTGATGAGGGTACGGTTACATTGCTTTCAAAAGAATGTGTTGCTAAATCTCAGTTTAATTCAAGTAGTAGCAGCAATTCTTACAGTCGTTCTTCTGTAGAAAATGTCGTAAATAAATACTACATGAATAATATATCAGCAGAAGCAAAAAAAGCAGTAAACGGGAACGGAATGTTTCTTCTTACAACTCAACAGGCAAATACATTATCTTCAGCAGTATTAAAGTGTGAAGAGTACCCTGGAATTAAATATAATTATTGGTGGTTATGTTCACCCGGCAATGATGAATACAGTGCGGCATATGTGATTGCTTCTTTCGGAATGGTTAGTGCACCTGGAACCCTTGTAACTAGTGAGTATGGTGTACGACCCGCTATAAAACTTAATTTGGAATCGGTTATTTTCTCATCTGAATCAAATACTTTTAAAATAAACCCGGCTGCCTTATCCGTAACAGGCGTATCACTTGATAAAACTACAGCACAATCCATCGATTTAAATGAAAAAATTTCCTTTACAGCTACTATAGCTCCTAATAATGTCTCAGACAAGACTGTAAAGTGGAGTGTTGGCGGGACTGATTCAAGCGCGATAAAACTTTACTCTGATGCATCTTGTACAGTAGAAATTAGTGATGATGTTACTGCGAGCCTTACTGTTTATGCGAAAGGTATCTGCCCCGGGAATGCAACGATTACCGTTACAAGTAATGCAGATAATACAAAAAGTGCAAGTTGCTCCGTGAAGGTTTGCACTGCCTACAACACTTATGTAAATACAACAAAAGTTATTTCATTTGATAGCAAAGAATGGTATCTCATTGAAGACAATTCCACAACGTTTGATACCGGTACGGTTACCTTACTTTCAAAAGAATGTGTTGCCGCATCAAAATTTAATTCAAATAGTAGTAATTCTTACGGTGGGTCTTTAGTTGAAGCTTTTGTAAATGAATATTACAATCAAAATATATCTGAAGGAGCAAAAAAAGTAGTTAACGGCAATGGAATGTTTCTTCTTACAACTCAACAGGCGAACTCAATAACAAACGAAGAGATAATAAAATGTTCCCAGTATAGTGAGACGGATGATAATTATTGGTGGCTAAGTTCGTCAGGTAACAATAATAGTAATGCAGCATGCGCAAATGGTACCACCGGAAAGATTCAAAATAATGGTAACGACGTGAGTAACACATATGGAGTTCGTCCTGCTATAAGGATTAATCTGGAATCGGTCATCTTTTCGTCTGAAACAAAAAAATTTAGCATAAATCCTGCTATTTTAGCAGTGACAAGCGTATCACTTGATAAAAAAACAGTGCAAACCATTGATGTGGATGACACGGTTTCTTTTACTGCAACTGTTTCGCCTGTCTATGCCGAGGACAAGACTGTAAAGTGGAGCGTTGGTGGGACAGATTCAAGCGCGATAAAACTTTACTCTGATGCATCTTGTACAGTAGAAATTGGTGATGATGTTACTGAGAGCCTTACTGTTTATGCGAAAGGAATCTACCCCGGGAATGCAACGATTACTGTTACAAGTAATGCAGATAATACAAAAAGTACAAGTTGTTCCGTGAAGGTTTGCACTGCCTATAACTCTTATTTAAACACAACAAAAGTTTTTACATTTGATAGCAAAGAATGGTATCTCATTGAAGACAATTCCACAACGTTTGATACCGGTACGGTTACCTTGCTTTCAAAAGAATGTGTTGCTACATCAAAATTTAATTCAAATAGTAGTAATTCTTACGGTGGATCTTTAGTTGAAGCTTTTGTAAATGATTATTACACTCAAAATATATCTGAAGGAGCAAAAAAAGTAGTAAACGGCAATGGAATGTTTCTTCTTACAACTCAACAGGCGAACTCAATAACAAACGAAGAGATAATAAAATGTGCCCAGTATAGTGAGAATGATGATAATTATTGGTGGCTAAGTTCGTCCGGTAACACTAATAGTAATGCAGCATGCGCAAATGGTACCACCGGAAAGATTCAGAATAATGGTAACGACGTGAGTAACACATATGGAGTTCGTCCCGCTATAAAACTTAATCTTCCATATGTTACATTTTTACCTGAATCAAATACATTTATACAAAATCAGACTGCCATAGTTGTAACAGGGATATCACTTGATAAAACCACACCGCAAACCATTGATGTGGATGACACAGTTTCCTTTACTGCAACAATTATGCCCGACGATGCCACTGATAAGAAAGTAAAATGGAGTGTTAGTGGACCCGATTCAAATGCAATAAAACTTTACTCTGATGCAACTTGTTCAACGCTTGTTGGTAACTATACTACATCGGTCGATACAGTATATGTAAAAGGGGTTTCAAGTGGCGAAGCTACTATAACAGTTACAAGCAATGCAGATATATCTAAAACAGCAAGTTGTAAAGTTATGGTAAATAAGAAAAACGGCTCTATAAATTACGAAACATCAAATGTTTCAAAGAAAAATGGTGAAGCATCATTTATCAATGCACTCACAAAAACAGGTAATGGAAAGGTTTCCTATGTTTCTGATGAAACAAGTGTAGCAACAGTAGATGCTACAACAGGGGAAGTAACAATTATAAACTATGGAGAGGCGAACATTACTGCAACAGTAGAAGACAGTGATACATATACTTATACATCAAAAACAACATGTTATCATTTGAAGATTGAAAAAAGAAACTTTGATGTAACATTTAATACAAAAGATCACGGAACAGCCCCTGCATCACAGAGCATTGAAGAGGACGGCAAGGTTACAAAACCTGCTGATTTGACTTCGACGGGCTATGATTTCATCGGATGGTATAAAGAACCTACTTGTATACACAAATGGGATTTTAATACTGATACTATAAGCGCTGAAACCACCATTTATGCTGGTTGGAAAACAAAAACATTTACCATAACATGGACTAATTATAATGATTCAGTTCTGAAGAAAGAAACTGTTCAATATGGTGATACACCGAAATATATAGGTGTAATTCCTACAAAGCCTGCAGATGTCCAGTATACATATATTTTTGCCGGATGGGATATGGAAGCAACTGCTGCCACAGAAAACAAAACTTATAAAGCTATATATATTCCAAAAGAAATCGAAAAGGATGATGATAAAAATAACAGTAACAGCGGAACGCAGACGAGTGACGCTACCACTGTAGTTACAACTTTTACAGATAATCCCTCAAAAGCAGCCTACGTTATAATATCCGATGCCGCAACCGGAATAGAACCTTCCGTAAAATATACAGAAAATAAAGACATAAATCAAAAAACTGTAAAAATACCCGACACAATTAATTATGACGGCGTAGAATATAAGGTAACTTCTATTTCAGAAAAAGCTTTTAAAGGTAACAAAACGATTACAACGATAATTATAGGAAGTAATGTAAAGCATATTGAAAAATCTTCTTTCGAAGGATGTTCCAAATTAAAGACTGCTTATATTGGATCTAATGTTATCGAAATTGGTAACGGTGCATTTGAAAACTGTATATCGCTTACCAAAATAACAATACCTGCAAAATGTACCAAGTTTGGAAAGAATGTATTTAAAGGAACAAAAAGACTCAAGACTATCACAATTAAGAGCACAAAACTTACAGAAAAATCTGTAAGCAAGAATGCATTTAATGGTGTAAGCAAAAATGTGACCATTAAGGTTCCAAAGAAGATGAAAAAAATATACACAAAGTTATTTATAAAGAAAGGACTTAGTAGAAAAGTTAAAATCAAATAATATTGATAAAAAAGCTTTGGTGAGAATTATCCCCAAAGCTTTTGAGTTGTATGAAAAATAAAACTTTGATACAATGTATGCATTAATTATAAGGAGCATTTTTATGACCAATTTAAAGATTTTATATGAACAGATGGGCATATCTGAAAAAGTACTGAAATTATCAGAGGAAATAGAAGAGTCGTTAAAAGATCGTTTTGCGGCTATTGATAAAGTTACGGAATATAACCAGATGAAAGTATTAGGTGCTATGCAGAGAAATAAGCTTTCAGAGGCACATTTTGCTGGAACAACGGGTTATGGGTATAACGATATTGGTCGTGAGACATTAGAGAAAGTATATGCTGACATTTTTCATACACAAGCAGCACTTGTAAGACCGCAGATCACTTGCGGAACACATGCATTATATCTTGCACTTTCATCAATTCTTCGCCCGGGTGATGAGCTTATTTCCCCGGTCGGAAAACCATATGACACAATGGAAGAAATCATAGGCATAAGGAAATCTACGGGCTCACTTGCTGAGTTTGATGTAAGTTATAAACAGGTTGAATTGTTAGAGGACGGAAGTTTTGATTACGATGGTATCAAGCAGGCAATATCAGACAAGACCAAGATGATGACAATCCAGCGTTCAAAGGGATACCTTACACGTCCAACCTTCTCTGTAAAACAGATTGGCGAATTGATATCATTTATCAAGGGAATCAATCCTGAAATTATCTGTATGGTTGATAACTGTTACGGTGAGTTTGTTGATATTATCGAGCCTTCAGATGTTGGTGCGGATATGGTTGTCGGTTCACTTATCAAAAATCCGGGTGGTGGACTTGCCCCAATTGGCGGATATATTTGCGGAACAAAGGAATGTGTCGATAAAGCATATTACAGACTTACCGCACCGGGACTTGGAAGTGAAGTGGGTGCAACTTTAGGTGTTACAAAGGATTTCTTCCAAGGCTTGTTTAATGCACCTCAGGTAGTAAATGGCGCCCTTAAGGGTGCGATATTTGCGGCAAACTTATATGAGCATCTTGGTTTTGAATGTACGCCCAATGCCAGTGAGCCACGTCACGATATTATTCAGGCAATCACATTCCATGATCCTGAAAAGATTGTTGCATTTTGCGAGGGAATACAATATGCTGCACCGGTGGATTCGTATGTTACGCCTACTCCATGGGCAATGCCCGGATATGACTGCGATGTAATAATGGCGGCAGGAGCATTTATATCAGGAGCATCTATCGAGTTATCGGCGGATGCACCAATGCACGAGCCTTACACAGTATATTTTCAGGGCGGACTTTCATATGATCATGCACGCTTTGGAATCATGAAATCGCTTGCCAGATTAGAAGAAAAAGGACTTGTTTCTCCTTGAAGAAATATTCATTTTATGTTATAGTTATTTGTTGTGTTAATCATCAAATATCAGACACAAAAGGAGAATAATTATGGCTGCAGTCGGTAGTTCAAGAAAGAATAATTGGATACTTATTATTATATTATTGTGCGGAATTGTTATAGGTGGTTTGCTTGGTTCATTGGCAACACATGTTAGTTTTTTAAGTTGGCTTGGATACGGTCAGACATTTGGACTTACATCACCGTTAGTGCTTGATTTGGGAATTTTTGTTCTCACATTCGGACTTACAATAACAATTAACATTGCAAGTATTATTGGATTGATAATAGGAATTATTGCTTACAGATTTATCTAAAAGGACGGAGAGTCTATGAATTTTCATGACAGAAAAGTTATACCACCCAAATACATATATTTATTTATGACGGTTATATGCATTATTATGCTTTTGCTTTCGATTGTTTTTGAAAGTCGTTTTTCATTTCTCAAATCGATTACAGGAACAATTGTAACGCCAATGCAGACCGGAGTTAATGCTGCGGGTTCGTCATTGTATCTGGGAGTTAAGAATAGCAAAGAGAAGAAAGCTCTTATGAAGCAGAATAAGGAGTTAGAAGCTAAGCTTGCTGAGTACAAAGCCAAAGAAAAGACTTATGAGCAGGAGAAGTACGAGCTCAAAAGACTTCAGGAGCTTCTTGAACTCAAAGAACAATACGTTGAATATAACACAATCGGTGCGCGTGTAATCGCTACCGATTCTACCAACTGGTTTTATACATTTATTATCGATAAGGGCGAGGAAGACGGTATTAAAGTCGGTTGTAATGTTCTTGCCGACGGCGGACTTGCAGGTATTGTAACGGAAGTCGGAAACGGCTATTCCAAGGTGCGCTCAATTATTGACGACAACAGCAACGTAAGTGCAAGTATTAGCGGCACAGACAGTCTTTGTACTATATCCGGAGATATATCCGCTATGAAGAAGGGATATATTCATATCAATTATATTGATAAGGCTGATGTAATAGAAGAGGGTGCGGAGATTGTTACTTCTCATGTCAGCAACAAATTCCTTCCGGGTATTTTGATTGGATATGTTTCTGATGTTGAAATGGATTCTAATAATCTTACACAGTCAGCCAAATGTATTCCTGTAGTTGATTTTTCCAATTTATCTGAAGTTTTGGTTATTACTGATTTGAAGAAAACTTACAGAACCAATTCAAAGAGCAAAAATATATACGACAGCGTAACAAGTCCTGACACACAGGTTCCTGAGGAAACTTCAGAAGAATATGAAACCACAACGGAAGCAGACGATGATAACGATACAGAGGCGACAACACAGGAAGAACAAGCAGGTGATTCGTCCGAAGAAACAAGAGAGGACGCAGTAGTGCCTGACGATCAGAATGAACGTGAAGAACAACATTAATTAGGAGCTGTATATGAAAAGATGTATCACAATTGGAATATTGATTGTTGTATGTTTTTTGTTACAGTCAACAGTATTTCATTACATTGAATTAGCAGGCGTAGTTCCAAACCTGCTTTTAATACTGACCATGTCTTTTGGACTTATGAGAGGACGAAAAGAAGGACTTTTAGTAGGTTTCTTTTCGGGTCTTTTGGTGGATATATACTTTGGACAGGTTTTGGGGCCTTATGCATTTATATATATGACATTAGGCTATGGTAATGGTTTCTTCCACCGTATTTACTACGTTGAAGATGTACTGTTACCAATGTTTACAATATCGGTCAATGATTTTTTGTATAACGTAATTATTTACGTGTTTTTCTTCATGCTCAGAAATAAGCTTGATTTTTCTGAGTATATGATTGAAATCATTCTACCTGAAATGATATACACAATTTTGATTACGCTTTTCTTTTATAAGATTCTTGTTCGAATCAATTTACGTTTGAAACAGGTTAAAGAGGCAGACACAATATGATGATTAGAGAATTGCTTCATGCAATAAAAGAGTTTTTAATTGAATATATATCGCACCGTTTGTTTATTGTATCCGTAATATTCTTTTTGCTTTTTACAATACTTATAACCAACTTGTTCCGACTTCAGATTATTGAAGGACGTGAGCACTTAGAGAACTTCACATACAAGTCCAAAAAGACTATTACAGTAGAGGCTTCAAGAGGTAATATATACGATTGTGACGGTAATCTACTTGCATATAACAGATTGGCGTATGCGGTAACATTTGAAAATAACAATCAGTTATCAGAGGTTGCAAGACAGAATAATGTTACTGAGAACGAAATGAAGAACCTTATTGTCGCTAAGACAATTCATATATTAGAGAAACATAACGATACAATAAGCGTTAATTTCCCTTTGGAATATTCCAACGGTTCTTTTAAGTTTACTACATCAACCAATTCGGAGAAGCTTAGATTTCTTGCCGACATTTACGGATACGGTTCTTCGGATGACTTGAAGGATAAAGAAAGAAACTCAACTGCAGAAGATGTATTTAATTATCTGGCAGGAGAGAAGAATTTCAACATTTCGGATGAGTATGACAAAGAAGAGGCCTTGAAAATCATGAGCGTTCGTTATGCGCTCTGGCTTAACCGATTCCAGCAGTATATTTCTGTTAATATTGCTATGGATATTAGTGACGAGAGCGTTGCGGAATTGAAGGAAAACAGTGCTGAACTTCTTGGAATTGACGTTGTCGTTGATTCTATACGTATTTATAATGATGCGGAGTACTTTGCTCATATTATCGGATATATCGGTACCATTTCTACTGATGAAATGAATGAGTACAACGAGAATTTATCTAAAGAGAACAAGTACGACAGCAGAGATATGATTGGTAAAACCGGTCTTGAGAAGAAGTACGAATCAACTCTTCGAGGAACTAACGGTATCGAGGAAATCTACGTTGATAATCTCGGTAAGATTATAGAGCGAAGCGACCAGCAGGATTCGGTTGCCGGAAGAGATATTTATCTTACAATCAACTCAGATTTGCAGAAATATTGCTACGACACACTTGAAAAGGAAATCGCCAGCGTGCTTCTTGCAAACATCACTGACCAGGAGGTTGATGAGGACAAGACTGTTGATAAACGAATTCCAATATATGATGTTTATTATGCGTTGTTTGACAATAACGCGCTTGATATTACACATCTAGCGGAAAAAGATGCAGGCACCTACGAGAAGCAGGTTAATAATGTTTTAAATGAATCCAAAAACCATGCAATATCCGAGATTTGTAATATCTTCAAAACAAGCGAAATATCAGATGCCGAGTTAGAGCCGGAATACGAGTCGTACATGGACTACATTTACAAAATGCTGGCTAATAACGGCATTTATAATACCAAAAAGATTGACAGTACAGATGAAACTTATAAGCAGTTTGTTGCAGAGGAGATATCGCTTGGTACATTTCTTCACTATGCAATTAATCAAGGTGCTATAGATATTTCGTCATTTGATCTTTCCAATGATTATTATGATTCAAATGAGGTTTATTCAGCGCTTGTTGATTATGTTAAAAATGAGCTTTCTAACGACACGGATTTTAATAAATTGGTTATGAAATACATGATCAAATCCGGTGTTGTTAACGGAACTCAGGTTATTCAGATTATGTTCGAGCAGAACTTGCTTGATAAGGAAAAAGACAAGGATTACAAAGATTTTGCAAGTGGCAGTTTGTCTGATTATAAGTTTATCAGAAGAAAGATTAACAATCTTGAGGTTACGCCTGCGCAGCTTGCACTTGATCCGTGTGAGGGTTCCGTTGTTGTAACAGATACCAATACAGGCGAAATCAGGGCAATGGTAAGTTACCCAAGTTATGATAACAACAGACTTACCAATTCAATTGATGCTGATTATTACGCGAAACTTATTGCTGATAAGACAAAGCCATTGTACAACCGTGCAACACAGCAGAGAACCGCACCGGGTTCGACATATAAGATGTTAACAACTATAGCCGCAGTAGAAGAGAAGGCGATTGATATTGATACAATAATTGATGCAGAAGGTATTTATACAAAGGTAGATCCTCCTGCAAAATGTTGGTATTATCCCGGCAAGCATGGCGAGATTGGTATAGAGGAAGCCC
Source organism: Lachnospiraceae bacterium (assembly GCA_015057325.1). Lineage (GTDB taxonomy): Bacteria > Bacillota > Clostridia > Lachnospirales > Lachnospiraceae > CAG-590. The sequence goes on from SVEQ01000004.1 coordinate 173,975, forward strand.
TTGAGGTTTCTTGTAACTATTTCTTCTACGAGGTTGGTTACAGACTTGGTGGCGGCGAGGATCATTTCTCGGATAATGACGGTCTTAAAAAGCTTGCAAAATATGCTGGAATGTTCGGTCTTGATACCAATTCCGGAATTGAGCTTGATGAAATTGACCCTAAGGTTTCTGATGAAACCGTCGTACGAAGTGCTATCGGTCAGGGTACTAATGCCTATACACCTACACAGTTATCAAGGTATGTAACGACAATCGCAACAAGTGGCACATGCTATGACTTAAGTATTATCAAAGAAATAAGGGATATTTCGGGGAATATAACCTACGAAAATCCACATACTGTACATGGAACTCTTAATTTTGATAACAAGTTATGGACAACAGTGCATAACGGAATGCGTCGAGTTATTAAGAATCATACGCCTGAAGATATGATTATCAATCAGATTAAGGTTGATGTTGCAGGTAAGACCGGTACGGCCGAGGAAAACCTTGCAAGACCTGCTCATGCGTTGTTTGTTTCCTATGCACCGTTTAATAAACCGGAAATATCAGTAACAACTATTATTCCTTACGGTTATTCATCAGGTAATGCAGAGGAGTTGGCCGGTTTCATTTATGCATACTATTTCGACCCGAAAGCATTGGAAAATGCATCAATTACGGGTAACGTAAATATGTCGGATTAACTTGCCGATTTTTATAATTTGTTATACAATGTTTTGCGTAAAGGATTTTGCCGTATGAAAAACAAAGTTTTAATAAAAGGTAATAAATACGGGATTTCGATAGTACTTGACCCTAACGAAGATTTTGATTCTTTGATTAAAGAGTTGGAGAACAAATTGCAATCAGCAGACACTTTCTTTGACAGCAAGAAACAGATCGCTGTCGGATTTGAGGGGCGAGACTTATCAAACGAAGAAATTGACCGCATTTTAGATACTATAGAGACACAATCAAAACTTAACATTTCGTATATTATTGATGAAAACAGTGCTACTGAGGAGTATTTCAATTCTGCAATCAACAGTTTTGAACAAGAGGCTTTGGATAATGATATTGTAACACCACAGCCTGAATACGCACCTGTTAATGAAGCTGTTTACGAAGATTTTTCTTTATATGAAGAGCCTATAGGTTTTGAACAGCCGATAGCCAAACCGGCAGGAATGTTTTACAAAGGAACTCTGCGTTCGGGACAGACCTTAGAAGCAGAAGATTCGGTTGTTATTATAGGAGATGTCAATCCCGGTGCTTCCGTAATTGCAGGAGGCAATATTGTAATAATCGGTTCGCTTAAGGGAAGTGTAAGAGCCGGAGCACTTGGTAATCGCAATTGTTTCGTTATGGCGCTTGCAATGGAACCGATACAGATTCAGATTGCAGACATCATTGCGCGCAATTCTGACAAGAAAGTCAAACATGAATTTAAAAGATTCAAACAAGAGCCAATGATTGCTACCGTAATCGATAGCCATATATACATGGAAACGGTTTCAAAGGCGGCAATTCAAGATATAATCATATAACATTTATGGAGGATAAAAAATGAGCGAAGTTATTGTAATCACATCCGGAAAGGGTGGTGTCGGTAAGACAACAACAACAGCCAATGTCGGTACCGGATTAGCTAAGTTAGATAAAAAGGTTGTATTAATCGATACTGATATCGGACTTAGAAATCTTGATGTTGTTATGGGACTTGAAAACCGCATTGTATATAATCTCGTAGATGTGGTTGAGGGAAGCTGCAGATACAAACAGGCACTTATTAAGGACAAAACTTATCCGAATTTGTTCTTACTTCCTTCTGCTCAGACAAAAGATAAAACATCTGTTACACCTGAACAGATGAAGAAACTTGTTGAAGAATTAAAGAAAGAATTTGACTACATAATTCTTGATTGTCCTGCAGGAATTGAGCAGGGATTCAAGAACGCAATAGCAGCAGCGGACAGAGCTTTGATTGTAACCACTCCGGAAGTATCTGCTATTCGTGATGCAGACAGAATCATTGGACTTCTTGAAGCAAACGAGATTAAGAAAACCGATCTTATCGTTAATCGTATTCGTATGGATATGGTTAAACGTGGTGAAATGATGTCTATCGAGGATGTTGTTGAAATCCTTGCTATAGACCTTATCGGTGCTGTTCCTGATGATGAGAATATTGTTATCTCTACAAACCAGGGACAACCTTTAGTTGGCGATAACTCACTTGCCGGTAGAGCATATATGAATATCTGTAAGCGAGTATTGGGAGAAGAGGTTGAGTATCTTGACTTAAATGATTCCGGCTTCTTCAAGAAACTTTCAAAATTGTTCAAAAAGTCAAACTAAAGATTGGAGCAAATTATTATGGGATTATTTGATTTATTTAATAAAAAGAAATCCGGAGATTATGCAAAAGATCGTTTGAAATTATTACTTGTTTCAGATAGAGCCAACTGCTCGCCGGATATTATGGAACAGATTAAAAATGATATTATTGAGGTTATTTCCCGTTATATGGAAATCGACGCTTCAGGTCTTGATATTCAGCTTACACAGACAGAGTCTGAAGGAGGCAACGGTACTGTACCGGCATTATATGCCAACATACCAATCAAAGACATGAAGACAAAGTCAAAACCTGTTAAATAATAGTTAGGATGTAATACTAATGTTTGATGAATATCGTCTGCGCAATTACAATTTCAAACTGCTTTTCTTAGTTATTACCGCAATTATTTTCGGTACGGTAATGATTAACAGTGCTGATAGTTCATACCTTAAGAAACAGTTATTCGGTGTTTTTATGTGTACTATTGGAATGATTGTACTTTCGCTTATAAGCTATAAGTTTATCAGCAAGTTTCATGTCATTTTATATGCGTTTAATATTATTATACTTGCTGCAGTTTTACTCTTTGGATCTTCTGCAAATGGTGCTCAAAGATGGATTGGTTCGGATAACTTCATTAAAATTCAGCCTTCCGAGTTTTCAAAAATAATATTGATTATTTGTGCGGCACATTTTTTGTATGAACACAGAGATTCAATCAATACTGTTAAAACACTTGTGGGTTATGCCGTATTATGTGCAATTCCGCTTTCACTTATTGTTGCGGAGCCTGATTTGTCAACAACCATTGATTTATTTGTAATACTATTTATGATGCTGTTTGTTGCAGGATTAAGCTATAAAATAATTACCGTTGGTGTCCTTTGTCTGATACCGCTTGCAGGTAGTTTCTTGTGGTATATAAGACAGCCCAAACATTTATTTATTCGTGATTATTGGGTTGAACGTATACTTGCACATTTATATCCTGAAGATTTCGCTTCTACAACAAAATACCAGCAGGACAATTCCGTTATGGCTATTGGTTCGGGTCAGCTTTTTGGAAAAGGACTTAACAGTTCAACTTTAGCTACGGTTAAAGATGCCAAGCTTGTTTCAGAGCAGCAGACCGACTTCATTTTTTCTGTAGTCGGAGAGGAATTAGGGTTTGTTGGTAGTAGCATTTTAATTGTAATTATGGGATTAATTGTGTTACAATGTATCAAGACAGCCAGAAAAGCTAACGACGAGCGAGGAATGTTTATTGCAACAGGTGTTGCTGCCTATATTGGTTTCCAAACCTTTGTTAATATAGGTGTTGCAACTTCCATACTTCCCAACACGGGACTCCCGCTGCCGTTTATAAGTTACGGTTTGTCCTCATTAGTTAGTGCGTGTGCCGGAATAGGCTTAGTTATAAATATTTCACTACAACGAAGAAAATACTAGATCGGAGGTATATAATGAATATTGGGTTAATTGCACATGACGCGAAGAAAAAGCTCATGCAGAATTTCTGTATAGCCTATAGGGGAATTCTTAGTAAGCATGATTTGTATGCAACAGGAACAACCGGAAGACTTATTGAGGATGTTACTAACTTAACTGTTCACAAATATCTTGCCGGTCACCTTGGGGGAACGCAACAGCTTGGTTCGGAAATTGAACACAATGATATCGATATGGTCATTTTCTTAAGAGATGCTCAGTCTCCCAAATCACATGAGCCGGATATCAATAATATTTTTACTTTGTGCGACATGCATAATATTCCGTTGGCAACTAATCTTGCAACCGCCGAGCTGCTTGTCAAAGCATTGGAACGAGGAGATTTAGATTGGCGTGAATTATTTAAGTGATTTTATCAATAAAAAGTTAGTAAAAAATATATTTGTTTATTGCCTTACATTATTTAGTTGTATAACACTTTTAACAGGTTGTTACTACAAAAGTTATGATGTGTCAGGCAGTTTAAATATTGAAAATAATATGGATTTACCTATTGTAAGACCTTCGGGGCTTGCAACAGACAATGTTGTTATACCTTATGATTCATTTATATATGATGATAAGGATTCGGATTATGGTGCAGGATTACTGATTAACCAGACACAAAACACAGTTGTTTGTGCAGCTAATCCACACAAAAAGATATATCCTGCAAGTATGACCAAGATTCTTACAGCGATAATAGTCATAGACGCAATCGAAAGCAAGCAGATTTCGCTAAATGATACAGTTGTAATCAAGAAAAAAATTGAGTTTAATGAAGACAATGTTGGTGTTTTGGGATTACAACCCGGTGATTATATTACTGTTGATGAACTTCTGCATGGATTATTAATATCGTCTTATAATGATTGTGCTATAGCGTTGGCTCGTTATGTAGGCGGAAATGTTAGTGATTTTGTCGAACTTATGAATAATAAGGCTGTTGAATTGGGTGCAACTAATTCACATTTTGTTAATCCTCATGGTCTTCATGATAACAATCACTATACAACACCTTATGATTTATATTTGATATTCAAAGAATTTCTTAACAAAAAGACACTTATCTCCATAGATAGCAAGAGTACATACTTACTCAAATACTATAGAGGGGATGAGAAGATAGAACTGGAACTTACATCGACTAACGCATTTTTGTCTAATTCTTTTGATATGCCTACAGGATATCATATTACGGGATGGAAGACGGGTACTACCGAAAAAGCGGGTAACTGTATTATTCTTGAGTTTGTTAATGATGAAACAAAAGAAAAATACATTTGTCTTGTAAGTAACGCAAAGGATCACGAGGCATTATATCAAAGCGTTAATAATATGCTAAAACAAATCTACTAAATTATTTATCGGGAGGTCGCCTATGATAGAATTAGTTATTGGTGAAAAGGGTAAAGGCAAAAGTAAAACACTTGTTGCAAAGGCCAATAATGACCTTAAAGCATCAGGAGCACAACTTGCATATATCGATATTAACAATAAAAATCTTTCAGAACTTGATAGCTCAATATCTTTAATCAACGTAACAGAATACAACATCAAATCGACTGAAATGTTTATTGGATTTATGCATGGAATGCTTGTTCTTCATAAAAATCTCGACAAAGTTTTTCTTGACAATTTTACTTCCGTAGCAGGAGTATCCACAACAGAAGATATAGAGAAAGTTATTAATGCATTAAGTTGGCTTTCACAGAAATGTGATGTTGATTTTGTTATTAGTTTGTCTACATCTGAAGATGAATTATCAGACCAACTAAAAGAATTAGTTACAATTTCTTTATAATATGTATTCAAGAAACCATACTCCGGCAGGATTGTCCTACCGGAGTATATTATTTCTTAAACCTCTGTTCTCATTCTGCCGTAATATGAAATGGCATATAAACCACCAATTCCTACAAGGCCGTAAATGATTCTTGTAAGCATGGACATTTGACCAAACACGGAACTGACAAGGTCAAAATCGAAGAAACCGATTAGTCCCCAGTTGATTGCGCCAATTAAAATGATTGTCAAAACAGTGTAATCTAATGCTTTCATAATTAACTCCTTTCTGTACGGTTTCCCATACATTTTGAATGATATTATTGTTTGACATTTTTTCGAAAAATATTCATAACTATTGTGATTTCTTTGTAAAAATGATAAAATATATTGATGCAAAATAACGGAGGTTTATAAGTTGAAACGATATAACCCGGAAACAGATTCTGATTTATTTCATATAAATATTGGTACCATTATTTTCTTTATCATTTTTGTATATGTGATTATTCGTATAATCATATCTTTACAAAGCGAAACTCTTTCTATATACGAGGTTCAGAATAGTTATATTGATACCAACATCAACTGTACGGCACTAATACTAAGACAAGAAACTATTGTTGACACAGACAGTTCAGGCTATGTAAGTTATTATGTACGTGACGGTGAAAAAGTTGGAAAGAACAAAACAGTATACACTATAGATGAAACCGGCAGTGTCTATGATAAAATCAAAGATTCCAATACAGACGCACTTGCAATAACTGACGAAGGTCTTTCTGAAGTTAGGACAAGAATATCCAATTACGAGAATTATTTTGATTATTCTTCATTTTCAGACGTTTATAATTTTAGATATGATATTGAAAATGCAGTTTTGGAATTAACAAATGAAGCTATGATTGACCAGCTTACATCGCTTGATAATTCAACAACCAATGTTTCTACATACAAGAAGGTTAATTCCAACGAAGCCGGAATAATCACTTATTACAGAGACGGATACGAAAATATCAACATTGATAATTTCAAAGCATCGGATGTTAACAGTTCCGGATACAAGAAAACAACTTTAAAAACAGGTGAGATTATAAATTCGGGTGATCCCGTATACAAACTTGTTACTTCGGAGAATTGGTATCTTATTGCACCTCTAAACGATAAACAGGCGGAAGCACTCGCAGACAAAGAAAAAGTTGCTATAAATATTCATAATAGTTCAAAAAATATTTATTCGCCTATATCATTTACAAAAAAAGAGGGGAAAACATTTGCAATTATTTCTCTTGACCAACAAATGGTTAATTATATTAATGAACGATTTATTGATATAGTTATTATTATGGATCAGAATGACGGTTTAAAACTTCCTAATTCAGCAATTACCGAGAAATCCGTATTTAAAATACCTGTCGATTATTTGTCAAACGGTTCCGATTCCATGGATAAACGTTTTATTAATGTCAAAGTATTAGATGAAAAAGGCGAGGTTTCAATCAAACAAATCGCTGCCAATATATATAAAATCGACGATAAAAATGTTTATATTGATCCTAATGATTTTGCTGCAGATGCAACGCTTGTTAATATTAATAACAGTGAAACATTACCGCTTTCTTCAACACCCAAAGAAGATTTAAAGGGTGTGTATTGTGTAAATCAAGGTGTGGCAACATTTAGGTATATAGATATCTTGTACCAGGATGACGAATATACAATTGTTTCTGACAACACGCCATATAGTATTGCTCTATATGATAGAATAATTCTTAATCATGCCATGGTTAAGGAGAACCAGATTATAAAATAAATACTTAATAAAGGTGGGCAGTATATGTTAACAGATAATTATAACCATATTTTAGAAGAAGTTAGGAAAACCGCTATTGAATGCGGACGTAATCCTGACGAAATTACATTAATTGCAGTCAGCAAAACAAAACCACTTTCAGACATCGAAAAATTAATTAAAATTGGTGTACATGAATTTGGCGAGAATAAAGTTCAAGAGTTGTGTGACAAATACGAAAATGTATCACAACCTGTTAATTTCCATTTGATTGGTCATTTACAAACAAATAAAGTCAAATATGTGGTTGATAAAGCATGTCTTATTCACTCAGTTGATTCAATTAAACTGGCAAAAGAAATACAAAAAGAAGCTGTAAAAAAACAGGTAATTGCCGAGGTTTTAATTGAAGTAAATGTAGCAGAAGAGGAGAGCAAATTTGGTCTTTCCATATCAGAAGTTTTACCGTTGATAGAGGAAATATCAACTTATTCCAATATTCATATTAATGGCTTGATGACAATTGCTCCATTTGTTGAAAATCCCGAGGAAAATCGTAAATATTTTCACGATTTAAAGCAATTATCCCTTGACATAAAATCGAAAAACATTGATAATGTTAATATGAATGTCTTATCTATGGGTATGACAAATGATTATAAAGTTGCAATTGAAGAGGGTGCAACGATGGTACGAGTTGGAACCGCTATATTCGGTGCTCGTAACTATAATGTATAAAGGAGAATTATCATGGCAAAAACCGGAATGAGCAAGTTTATGGATTTTCTTAAACTCTCTGATCCTGAAGAGGATTATGAAGATGATGGATTATTTGATGAAGACGATGACGACGAAGATGATTTCATTTTCCAGAAGAAAAAGAAGAGTTCTTCATATGATGATGAGGATGACGATTATGCACCAAAGCAGGTTAGAAGCCGTCAGCCAAAAGCATCTAATCCAAGTAAGTTAGTATCTATAAACAGCCGTAATAATAGGAGAAGTCAAGTGTTTGTAATTAAGCCACAGGATATAAGTCAAGCTCAAACTGTTACACAATATTTAAAAGAAGGAAGTCTTGTTGTAATTAACATGGAGGGAATAGAGATTCACACTGCACAGAGAATAATCGATTTTATTGGTGGTGCTTGTGATGCTTTAGATGGTTCTATTCAGGGCATTTCTAATAATATCTTTATTGCAGCCCCTAGTAACGTTGCTGTTACAGGAGATCTAAGAGATGAAATCTTAAATCAATCTGCATTTACTCCTGATTTAAATCGTACTTATTAATCAAAGTAGTATTGGATAGGAGGGTTTTTGGGGAATGCTTACACCGGTAGATATACAAAACAAAAGCTTCAAAGGCGGAATTGGTTTCGACAAAAGAGACGTTGAACAGTTTATGAACGAAGTACAGGCTGATTACAGTTTGCTTTATCGTTCAAATGTTGAACTTAAAGATAAGGTTAATACATTAAATGAGAGTCTTCAGCACTACAAATCCATAGAGGATTCTATGCAAAAGGCATTAACTTTATCTGAAAAAACTTCTGAAGAAACAATCAATGCAGCCGGAGATAAAGCCAGACAAATAACAACTGAAGCAGAATTTAAGGCTGAATCTTTATTGGAAAATGCCAGAAAAGAATTAGAAGAACTTAAGAACGAGATATACAGACTCACTCAACAGCGTGATCAATTTAAGGCTCAATTCGCTGACATTCTTAATTCAGAACTTAAGATGTTAGATGGCGAAATTGTAGATATTGATCTTGGTGATTTCAATCCGTCAGGTAGTACACCTTCAAACAACAGTGAAGGCGGACTTGGTGGAATGGAAGGAGGACTTGGTGGAATGGAAGGAGGACTCGGCGGTGCATACGCCGGAGCATCAACTTCTAATTTTGAAAGAACTAATCAGTCACCTGCTTTTGATAGAGGTGCACTTAATACAGATCCTTTTGCTGAAGCTGCTAATGGCGGTGGAAGATTCAGCAAACAAACAGGTGGTAGATACACCAATTCAGACAAGTCAACTAAAAAAGAGTCCGGCAAGACTTCTCTTAATATTAAAACGTCAAACAGTTCTACCCCTAAGGTAAAACGAGGTGTTCCAATAAGGTCTGTTGATGAACCAAAGTCTGATTTAACATTAGAGACTAAACCTGTTCCGGAATCGGTGCCAACGCCACAACCTGTTCCAGCTCCGGAACCTGTTAGTCCGGCTCCGCAACCTGTTCCAACACCGGAACCTGTTAGTCCGGCTCCGCAACCTGTTCCAACACCGGAACCTGTTAGACCGACGCCGCAACCTGTTCCAACACCGGAACCTGTTAGACCGACGCCACAACCCGTTCCAACACCGGAACCTGTTAGACCGACGCCGCAACCCGTTCCAACACCGGAACCTGTTAGACCGACGCCGCAACCTGTTCCAACACCGGAACCTGTTAAAACCGCACCACAGCCTATCAAACCTACCATCAAAACAGATGATGATTTTAAGGTAACACAGGAACAAGCTGATAGTAAAGCTATGGATGAGTTTAATGCAACTGTTGCTAATATCAAAGCGGCTATGATGAAATCTGAACAAAAAGAAAATGAAGATTCACGGCCAATTGTCGGTGAGGTTGAACCTAAAAAAATAAAAGAATCAAATATGATTGATTCTGCCGATAATCATTTAGATGAAGGATTTAATTTCTTTGATGATAATGATGAAGATGTTACTACTATGACATTTGATTATTCAAATAAAAATGATATTAAAAGTAGTATTCAAACCGGTGGATTTAATTTAAACAACAATAACGACGATGATGAGACATTGCATGGTGAGGTTGAAACCAGAGTAAAAGAATCAAATATGATTGATTCTGCCGATAATCACACCGGAGGATTTGACTTCATTGTTGGTAATGATTCGGAAGAATTAGAGATTCCAACAATTATTAATAAGTTTTAGGAGATTGCTAGATTGAAAAACAATAGTAGTAAATCAATGATTGCGGGTAACATTTTACCTGCAATCATTTCTATTATAATTCTTGTTCTTACTGATCAATTAACAAAATTTTTTATCGTAAACAAATTAAAATTAGATGAGTCTATTCCTGTAATCGATGGAGTATTTGAAATTCGATATATACGAAATGCAGGTGCTGCATGGGGAGTTTTTCAGAATAAGCAGATTATATTTTATCTAATTACAGTCGTAGCATTATTTATTTGCATTTACTCGTTTATTAAATGTGCAAAAACCGGTAAATATCTTGATATAAAAGTATTGATTATTATGATTATGTCCGGTGCAATAGGTAACTTTATTGATCGTTTACGATTCAAATATGTTATTGATTTTCTTTATTTTAAGTTAATTAATTTCCCTATATTTAATGTCGCTGATTGTTATATTACTATAGGTGTTTTTGTTTTACTTTTTCTTATGATTTTTAAATATAAAGAAGAAGATTATAATGCTATTATATAAAGGAAATAATTATGAATTATACTTTGGAATATAATCTTGATACTTCAATAAGAATTGATAAGTATATAAATGACAACATCCCTGAATTATCAAGATCATATATACAGCAACTCATATCAGATAATAATGTACTTGTTAATGATCACACCTGCAAATCCAATTATAAATGTAAAGTCGGTGATGTGATTAGTATATCCTATGAAGAACCGAAAGAATTAGATGTCGTTGCTGAAAATATTCCTATTGATATAGTCTATGAAGATAATTCTATTCTAATAGTCAATAAACCAAAGCATATGGTTGTTCATCCTGCCGCAGGTCATGCATCAGGTACGCTTGTCAATGCGTTGTTATATCATTGTAAAGATTCCTTATCATCAATTAATGGAGTAGTAAGACCCGGTATTGTTCATAGAATTGATATGAATACTACAGGTTTGCTTGTTATATGCAAAAATGATAATTCACATAAAATACTTAGTGAACAATTAAAGGAACATTCAATTACAAGAAAATATCATGCAATTTGCTATGGTAATTTCAAAGAATCAGAAGGAACTGTCAATGCACCTATAGGAAGACATCCTGTAGATAGAAAGAAGATGGCTATTAATAAAAAAAATGGAAGAGAAGCAATCACTCATTACAGAGTGCTTGAAAATCTCGGACAGGGTTTCTCATATATTGAATGTACTTTGGAAACCGGAAGAACTCACCAGATACGTGTTCACATGTCTTCAATTGGCCATCCATTGCTTGGTGATGATGTATATGGACCCAAGAATCCTAAAATAAAGGACCTTGAGGGGCAAACATTACATGCAAAAGTATTAGGTTTTATTCATCCGGACACAGGGAAATATATGGAATTTGATTCAGAACTTCCAATATATTTCCAAGATTTACTGAATAAATTACGTTAATTTTTGTTATGTTTTTCACGAAGAGTGACTGCATCCTTTGCCTTCATTCTTTGCCAATCATCAATATCAGCATAATGTTTCTTTGTAGTATTAACATCTTTATGACCTAAAACATCTGCCACAAGGTAAATGTCTGATGTTTGCTGATATAACGATGTACCATAAGTACTCCTTAATTTATGAGGAGTAATTTTTTTAAGCGGAGTGGTTATTGCAGCATATTTCTTTACCATATTTTCAACGCTTCTTACAGATATTCTTTTTCTTTGCGAACTCAAAAACAAAGCATTTTCGTGACCTTCAACAGTTACAACTTCCTTACGTTCTGTAAGATAATCAAGTAGAGCGTCCTTTGCTTCATCACCGAAGTATACATAAGCTTCATAACCACCTTTTCGAACAACTTTAATACGATCATAATCAAAGTCAACATCGTTTATATCAAGGCCTACACATTCAGAAACACGAATACCTGTTCCAAGCATAAGTGTAAGCAATGCCAAATCTCTAACTTTATTCTTTTCATGATATTTTTGTTGATGATTACTTAATTTATTGCCGTATTCGACATTATCAAGAAATTGAGCAACCTCATTAGGCTCCATACGTACAATTGCTTTACTGTGTAATTTGGGCATTTCTACAATTTTAGTTGGGTCAGAATCTATTTTGCCATTTTTGAAAAGATAGGCATAGAACATACGTAGAGCAGTAAGCTTTCTTTTTAAAGCTTTTTCATTGTTTGTGAACTGCTTACCGTCTTTTTCATAGACCTTAAGATAGTCCATATATTCCTCAATGTCTTCAGCTTCTAACTGGTCAATTACAGAAAGTGGAACTTCAGAAGTTGATTTACCTTTTAGTGACGGATTAGACGATATTAAAAACTCAAAAAAAGTTTTTATGTCTCGTGCATAACCAAGTCTTGTTCTTGGTGCCTTTGAATATTCAATTGCACGAAAATAACTTGAAACATATTTGGGCAGTTCCGAAAGAACATCCCTCATTAATAATACATTATGAATTTCTTCTTGTTCATGATAAGTCTTATCTGCCATATTTCACCTCTATATATTTTCGTTAAACCTAACTAGGGTTTTGCGAAAACGAAAGTTGTAAACGAGAGTGTTAGTTATCTGCTAAAATACATAGCATTTCCCAACGAGTATTTTAGCACGGTAGATAACTATTTGCAACAACCCCGGTTTAACGAAAATGTTTTTGGATTGCGTAAAACAATCCAATTTTTTTTTGGAAAAATAAAATAGAAAGGTGTACCCTTTGAGGTGCAAAAGGTAAAAAAAAATGGCTGGTATGTTAAAAGGTAGGCTCTATGTTGTAGGTATTGAGGAAAATATTATCAGGGCAAAAAGTCCGACAGAAAAGGATTCTGCTTGGTATCGTTTAACACTTTCTGACGGTGTTAGTTCCTTTACTTGTACATGCGGTTCTTCGTGGAAGGTTAAGGAGAAGGAAGGTGCTGAAGTTGAGTATAATGTTAATCAGTTGAAACTTATGTCCTTGTTTGATATGAGTTTTTCTCCGGATATGTCTTCAGGATATTGTAAGTTAAAATTAAGAACATTTAAGGCTGTCAAAGATATGCCTAGTAAATAAATGTTAAAAAATAATAAGAAAGGGGATTTTTAGCATGGGTGGTTTATTTCTTGAAGGTGGTGCATCTTCTGCTAGTGCAGCAGTAACTGAGTTGCTTTCGATTGGTTCAACTTGTGTATCTTGGATTATGGAAAATTCACTTTTAAGTGTTGTTTTTGCTGGTTGTCTTATTCCGGTTGCTTTCCGTATTATCAAGAGTGCAAAAAATGCAGCAAAGAACTAATTGTTTGATAATCTCACTTTTGAGGGTATGAGGTTTTTATGCCTTATGCCCTTATTTTTTAGATATTAGAGAGGTGCTTTTATGAAAAAGTTTTTTATATATATTTTTATTTTTGTTTTATTTATGAGTAATAAAGTATTTGCAAGTGGTGCTAATGGTGCTGATGATGTTGAATTGCCTAGTCCTACGGTTAGCGATTTTGGGTATTGTACAAAAGGCTATTTTATTGGGTTCTCTTCTAATGGGGATATAGTGGAAATGACTATTACTGCAAAGTCTAATCAAGGTTTGTATTTGGTTAATAATAATGGCGGTTATGTTCTATATACCACAAATAGTAGAGATTGTTCTTTCTCTAAACTAGATAAACCTTCAAATAATACTTGGTCGACTGATGAATTCAGTTCTAATAACTCTCTCTGGTCGACTAATTGGGGTAATCATTCTACTAATATCCCAGTTTTTAATGGTTCAGATACAGAAGGTATTAATAAGTATATTAGAGATGGTGATATGTCCAATGCTATCAATAAGAGTGATTGTATCCCGGAACCTGATTCTTCATCTAATATAGAACTTCCACAAAATCTACGTTTAGTTTCAGGTAATGATTATGGTGCAACTAAAAATATATTGTTGAAGTTAACGAAGGATATTGTTTTAACATGGGATCAAACTGTAGATACAACAGATTATACGTATGATGTTCAATATGCGTGTGCGGTGACTCGTTATACAAGTTTATATCCTGTTAAAAAGGCTCAACCAATTCAATCGGGATATAGGGATTTTATTAAAGGTAATACTTATCAGGGGAAAAATAATATTTCATGTACTATGCCTTGTTCGTGTGTCAACGATCTTGTAAAAAATGCTGATGATGTTGCTTTGTTAGATGCTTTTATTATAAACAAGGTAAATATTAGGGTTCGTAATGTTGTGGGGCGAGAATGTTCTAATTGGGTAACTTTAACAATTGATTTTTCTGATAAGTCAGTAAAAGCAACGGAAACTGACAAGAATGGCGATACTGTGCCGGATCCACAATATAACAATACATCAGTTGTTGTTGATGATTCTACTAATATATCTAAATTATCCAATGTTTCAGAAATAATAGAATATATTAAGGGCGGATTTGGTGTGTTCAGTGATAATGGTATTGTTGGATTCTTTAAGCAAGCATTTAATGGAATGTTACCGCCTGAATTTTGGAAGGCTATTTTTGCTGGGTTGGCGGTTATGTTATTAATTGGTATTATTAACTTTTTATTTAAGAGGTGATTTTTGTGAGTATTTATACAAAATTTTTTTCTTTTATGTTTGAGAAGTTTGTGGTTTTTGGTTATTCGATTAGTTTAGGGCAAGTTATTTTATTTGGTTGTCTTTGTTCTGTAGTTGGTTATTTAATAGGTTCTATATTTAAAAGATAGGAGTGATTTTATGCAATTTAATTTTATTCGAGAAATCTCTAGCGATATTACATGGAGAGAGTTTGCTCCGCAATGTTGGAACTTATTTCTTTGTTATTTTGCGTTTGAGGTAATCACGTGGATTGATACGAAACTTGAAAAGATATTTAGACGTATGAAAACGAAAGAGAGGTAAATTATGGAAGATTTAATTATGTGGCTATATTCTGACGGGGATTTTTTGTTGTTCCTTTGCCGGATGTTTATGCTCATTTTTGCTTTGCAATTCGTAACGGGTATTACGTATGTAATAAGGGGTGGTTATAATGGTATTTCCTAGACTTATTATTATAGTGTTCGTTATATTATTTTTGTTTGTGCCTATTGTACCGTTTATTTTTAAGAATCTTCATAATATTGTTAGTTATGGTTTGCGTGATATTGTCGGTTTTTTTATGTATAAGAAATATAATGAATGTCATGACTTCGGCAAAGTTATAACGATATGTGCATCTGGAACTAGGGTTTTTGGTTCAGGTAAAACTTTGTCGGGTGTTCATGCTATCCGCTATATATATAATAAATATAATGGGTTGAAGGTGTGGAATGCTACGGAAAAGCGATTTGTAACGCAACATATACATGTTATTAGTAATGTTGAGTTAAAAGATATTCCTTTTACGTGGTTTGATAACGAAAAGCAACTTGTGGAAGTTGAACAGCCTGAAATGGATATAACTATATTTTTTTTAGATGAGGCAAGTTCGATTTGGAATAGCCGTAATTATAAAGATAATATTTCTACTGAATTACTTACGAGTTTGTTGCAATGTCGTAAAAATAAAATTGCTTTGTTTACGACTTCACAAAGGTTTATCTTTCAGGATAAGTTGATCAGGCAGATTACGGCTGAAGTATGGGAAGCAAAAAAGACTTGGCGAATTGTAAGGTTGCAAACATTTGACGCATATGATTTGGAGAACTGCAGTAATGTGGCATTAGTTAAAGCATTAACAACTTCTTATTGGTTTGTAAAGAATAAAGATTATTCTGCTTATGATACAAGTGCGATTGTAGACAGATTGAAGAAAATGAATGAATTAGGGGAATTATTGACAGATTCGGAAATCTTGGAGAATCAAGGCACGACAGACCATTGTTTAGATATGGTAGAAAAATTAAGCAGAAAGGGTCGTAAAAGGTTGGCTCGTAAGTAGTTAGGGTGGTGTGTTGCGTTGGTGTTCAATGCGTAAGCAGACACCACGCAACCGCCACCAACGTAGAAAAGTTGGTGCAATCGCACTTGTCTTTACATTAGGTTTTGCAAGTAGTAGCCTTGCAAGGCCACGTGCCAATATTGGCTGGTGGCTTGGCAAGATCTACGCTTGCAAGGGTTCCTGATGTCAAGACCAACTTTTCCTATACTTGACTATAGGGTCATATTTTACTAGGTGTCAAAATGGACTATAACATAAAAATAATAGAATATCCTGATAATATACAAGTTTCTTTATATGAGAAAACTATTACAAGGAGTGATGATAATGAGGAATATATTACAAATAATAAACCTTATAACTTCGATATGTTACAAACTCATTGGTATGATTCAAAGGATAGCACGTATAAGATAATACCAAAAAAGCACGTTTGTATTGTTAATCCATTTACAAACAAAGAAGAATTGTTGGAAGTTCTTCCGGACGATAAAGAATATATAAAAAATGCTTTTCGTAATTTTAGACGTACTAAACAAAATATTTATTCGATTGCTAGGGGTTCAATTTGGGATTTGTTTATTACTTTAACAATAAAAGATAGTTCTCGCTATGATTTAGAAGAAAGTAAAAAAAGAGTATCAAAGAAAATAAACAATATCAGGAGAGACTATGCCCCTAACTTGAAATATATTATTATTTTTGAAAGACACCCAACAAGCCAAGCATGGCACGTGCACGGACTTCTTAAGGGTATAGAAGGTTTAACACTCACAAAAGCAATTAACCCTCATACAAACAAGGTAATTAAAAAGCATGGTTTGACAGTATATAATATTAAAGAGTTTAATTCTTTGGGTTTTTCTACTGCATCACATGTGCAAGATAATAATAGAGTTACGCATTATATTATTAAATACATAAGTAAGGATTTATGCTTTGATTACCCTGATAAACATTCTTATTTGTGTAGTAAGGGTTTGCCTAGAGGTTCGGAAACTTTTTACAATCTTGATAATTTAGAAGAGTTATACGCAATTTTGGAGGATAAGTACAAAGATAAAATAGATATGACACATGTTAAAACTTGTTATAACGTTTTCAATGATAGTTATATAAAATATATGCAATTTGCAAAAGGAGATTAAAAAATATGGATTATAATTTAAAGCAATTATTTGTAGAATTTGTTTTTTGTTTGATAGTAATTTGTGGCTTATGTTTATTGACATATTTATGTTATATTTGGGCGATAGAAGTATATAAAAATATGGGAGGTTTTTAGTATGAGTGTTGTTTTACAACTTAAAATGATCATATACGGTTCTTTGGTAGTTCTTTTGTGTTGTATTTTACTTGTTTTATATTTGCTTGTTAAATTGTCAGAGATTTCCGACAATCTACAATCATCGTTTATTATGTTCTCGGAAGATTTAGCAGATTTAGCAGAGGTTTTGAGGGCTTATCACGATAGACTAGATTATTAGTATTTAATATGTTATTATGTATTTAATCTTTAATATTTGGGGGTTAAATATGGATAATGATATTTTGATTCAGATGTTGAATGAAGAACGCAAGCAAACAAAGTATATTAAGTCAATTAGGAATTATTTAGCAATTGTATTTTGGTTGTTTGTTGCTGGGATCCTCGGAAGAATTATATTTGTTGCTTTGTGTTTGTTTGGTTTTATAGATATACTTTCAATTTTTGGATAAAGTAGAAGTTCCGCAAGGAACTTTTATTTTTACAAAAAAAATCTTTACAAATATAATACAAAGTGGTATATATATAAATGTAGTCCATATTTTCGTTAAACCTGGGTTTTGCGAATAGTTGTATATCTTTTTATAATATATCACTTATACTCTTTTTTGTCAATTCATATATATTTTCTCATAATAAAAGCTGCCCTACGGCAGCTCCTATTTTATAATTCATCATGTAAAATATATGTCGTGTTCATTGCTTCTTGAAGTGCTAATCTAATAAATAAATTAATTTATTTATTTAGGGATTGCAATAACAACGATGTAACTGTCAGGTGAAACGTTCTTTGCACACGACAATATTGTAATTTGTTTGTTCTTGGTTTGATTACAGTATTTTGATGTTTCTTTCATATTGACATATTTGACTTCCTTAACAACGTAATTTTCGACCTCGTTATTTGCCCATATTTGAATTTGGGTATACTCTAGTACCTCCGAAAGTCGATTTAACGAATGTCCGTAAAGTCTCGATGCATGTCCACATATTATATAGTTCCCGCCATTGGAATATTTCATATCCGATGTTGCTGTAATCAACTCATAGTTATCAAGATGTTTTTCACGCTTATTACCGGTATAAACTTTTTTAAGTAAGTCAATGTCGGGTATACTTATAACACAATCAACATCTTTTTCGTTATTTTGTTTTTCTTTTATTGTTTTTTTATTCTTTTTTATTCCTAAAATATTATAATCGTTTGGGGTTGTATAATGATATACTTTATTAGGATGTCTTTGTATTTCTATTTGCGGAAAAGAATCAATAATTGATTCTGTCTCTATTTTTTCAAGTTTATATGCATAAAAATACTTATAAAATGATAAATGAAATATAATGAGTAAAAATGCAAAAATAATAAACCAATATATTTTTTTCTTAACACTCAATTAATTACCCTTTCTTACTCTATTATTAAAAAATATAGACAAGGCAAGCATCAAAAAAATAATACACGTAATCAAGAGAATAATCTTATAGTGTTCATTATTTCCTAACTTATATATTGGTGTGTTTGTGATATCAAGTATTTTTATACCAGAATTATTTAATTCAAAATTATACTTATTATTTGACGAGTAATAACCATCAAGACATTTTGTCTCTACAAAATAATACTTTCCGTATGGTAAATCACTAACAACTATTTCGCCGTTTTTATCTGTTTTGTATACACCAATTATCTCTTTATTATCATTATACAAGGTAAATTCAACACCTTTTAACTTTTTCCCGGTATCAGAATCAGTTTTTATTATCTTTACGTTAGCTTTTTCAAGGTAATTTATATAAGGAGAATCAGTAAAATCAATATCTATTTTCTTATTATTGTTACTTTTAATTTCAAATTCTCTTTCGTTGTAATCAATACTATAGCCCGGAAGTTGCTTAATCTCTTTTATATAGTATTTTCCTTCGGGTAAAGTTCCCAAAAACTGCCCTATACCGTTATTATTAGTATTAATATATCCGACGCAGGAATTGGCAGGCAATTTCTCACCGGACGGAAAAGTATATTCAAAACATTGATATATACCATAAACAACGCCCTCAAGAGGACTTTCCTTAAAAGTCAGTTTTTTATTTTTAACAACAACCTTCTCCCCTAACTTTTTAATTGATATTGAACATTGACACAAGTTATCATGTTCTTTTTTGACAATTTCTATAGGCTTTCCTGAGGTCTTATCAACATTAAGATCCTTGCAACTTATAGGTATTTTGGCGGTATTTCTTTCGTACATTCCCGGTGTTTCTTTTTCCACACAATAAAAATCACCGTATTCTAACCCGGAAAAATTAACGATGCCGTTATCATTTGTTGTTTGTGTTGCAACTAACTGTTGATCATTATTATAGATTGAATATGTAACGTTTTTAAGAGGTGCAAACTCATAATTATAATTAAAATATGTTCCGTTAATCGTTTCGTTTTGGGAAAAACTTGTAAAATGCTGACCAAACTTATATAACTTAACATTATATAATTGTGTATTATTAGATATATCCTTATTTGCATTATAAATACCATCTTTGTTATCTTTAGGAATAAAATCATTAACACTAACTTCTATTGGAGTATCTGAAATAATAACACCATCAGGAACCGATATTTCTTTTAGGTAATAATTAATACATATTAAATTATCAAATTGTAATTCGCCTTTTGAATTGGTGGTTTTGTAGTCTATAAGTTCATCTTTTTTTATTATTAAACTTCCGTCGTTATTACAAACATCATTTTGGGAATATAAACCAAATTTACAGCCTTCTATAGGTTTATTAGAATTATTAGAAGTGTGTTTATAAACATGTATAGAACACTTTTTGATATGATTGTCCAAATTATATTCTATTGTAGAATAACCAGTGCTCTCTTTTTTGATTTCAAAATAATACTTATTAACATCTAAAACATGCAGCGATGTTGTTTGTGATTCTGTAAGATAATAACGACCGGGTATCATTTCATTAATGAAACCATTGCCGTTTTGATCCGTTGTTATCTCATGTATTTTTGTTTCTTTGGGATAAATTAATTGATTCTTATAGTAGATATCTTCTGCTGCGTATACTACAAATTGTATTCCAGAAAGATTAATTTTATCATTATCATAAACAAATGCATGTTTTTTCTCATCAAATAAAACTTTATCCGATGTTTTCTTTACTTTGAGATTTCCTAAAACAGGTGTGTTAGTAGCCTGAAATTCGTAATAATAATTGTCTTTAGATAAAACAAACTCTTGTCCGCCCCAGTCATTATGGTGAGTTTGTCCGGAATCTGATTCAATTACTTTGAATTTTCCGGAAGAATTATTAATACTACAGTATATGTTCCCCGATATATATTTTTGAGACTTTGAATCATAAGTTAAATCTTTATAAAAAACAAAATCTCCTTTGGTATCATCGTATTCATATAATTTAAATGAAGCATCAGATATATTTTCGCCGGTAAGACTATCTTTCTTCGTTAATTCAACACGTCCGATCACAAGATCCATCATATTAGTATCTAACAGACTATCATTAACATATCCCTCACCTAAAACTTGCTGATTGTCTAAATAATTAGGATCAATACAAAACCATTCATCAGCTACTACTCTCTTAAAATCTAATGTTTCTGATACTCTTGCGGAATATACACCCGGATCTAATACATCTATTTTGGAAACAGGAATATAGAAACTATAAGGTGAATCATAATTATACGAATCTTGTTTGATAATATCATTGAATACAACAGAACTATTAGAATCATATAACGTAGAAAAACGATTAAAACTTTCTACTGTTCCATTATCAGCAGATGTAATACAACTGAGTTGTTTGCTTATTAGGCAATTATTATCTTTGTCAAAATATAAATTCTTATTATTAGGTTTTTCAAAGGAAAAATCTGCTTTTTGAAATGTGGCACGTTTGTCAATATAAATAGCTTCGCAACAGGCATTATAGAAACTCATTGTCTTTTTCTTAAGATTGCCTGTACCGCTTTTGAATGTAAGTTCCTTAATATCCACACCACGATCCTTATATTTATCACCATATTTATATATTAAGCCATGAATAACAACTTGAGTCATATAATAATCTTCAAGAAAGTTACCGGTTGTATAACCTTTGTTTGCCTTGGTGTTCCATTTAGAAGTTCCGAGATGAATTGCCAATGCAAGCCTTGCACGTAATTCATCACTAAATCGAGAATCGTGAAGAGAAAAAGTTTTATCTGAAGTAAAATGATCTGAATAATTAATACAATAGTATAAATCATTACCATCATGTTTAACAGTTGTTCTATAATTTGTTCCGGAATCTTTGTATTTACAAAAAGCCAAAAATCCGGCTCCGTTCTCTTCATATACAAAATCAGAACTTTGCATATCATCAGGTAATGCATCATGCAATTTTTTATAAGAATATATACCTGGAGTAATGGCATAGCAATATTGCGAAAATGTCATGATTGAGATTAAAAGAAACAAAAATGAATAAAAGAAAATATTCTTTCTTAAATAAATTATTAGATTGTTCATAAAAATGTCCTTTCCTAGGACATTATGTGAAAAAGATAAAATATAGAATAACGAGATTATTACACATCAAATATAAAATGTCAATAATAAATATAAAAAATAAGTTCTACTGAAGTGTATACACAGGAATAATTAAATAACAACCTGTATGAATAGTATCATTCTTAAGATTATTTATAGTCTTAACCTCTGTAATAAATTCCTGCGATTTTACTCCGGGAAGTTTGAATTGATCAGCAACAGAACATAAACTGTCACCTTCTTTAATTTCATAAGAAATATATGTCTTCTCATATGAATTCTTTGCAGACGAATTCGCATATGCAATATGTCCAATTCCAAAAATCAAAACAAATGCCAATATTGTTAACATAATAATGTTATTGTTAACTGCTCTTCTGTTTTTGATAAATCTACTCTTATTCATAATCTTACCTCCTAATTTCAAGACCGAATGTTTGTTCGTTTTCTGTATAATAGCAAACATCTGTTCTCTTGTCAATACTTTTTTTCGAATATTTGTTCGGAATGTTTGTTCCGAATAAATGTTTGCTTTTTTTAAAAAGGTGTGATATTATAATATCAGTTAATTATAGTATTGAAGGAGGTATGTTTATGCCCGGTAAGATTAGTACAAAACAACAGGAAATATTAGACTATATCAAAGATAATATTTTACAGAAAGGATATCCGCCCTCTGTTCGTGAGATTTGTGAGGCCGTAAGATTGAAATCAACATCTTCTGTTCATTCACATTTAGAGACTCTTGAGAAAAACGGCTATATACGTAGAGATCCGACCAAGCCCAGAACTATAGAAATATTGGATGATACTTTCGGACTTACAAGAAGAGAATTGGTTAATGTTCCTATTGTCGGTCAGGTTACTGCAGGGCAGCCTATTCTTGCTGTAGAGAATATCGATGGCTACTTCCCTGTTCCGCCAGAATATCTTCATAATAAGACAACATTTATGCTTAAGGTTAAGGGTGACAGTATGATAAATGCCGGTATTTTGGATGGTGATTTAATTCTTGTTGAAGAACAGCCAACCGCATACAATAATGAGATTGTCGTTGCTCTAATCGATGATAGCGCTACTGTTAAGCGTTATTTCAAAGAAGACGGACATTATAGATTACAGCCCGAGAATGATTTTATGGATCCTATCATAGTTGATGATTTATCAATAGTTGGTCGTGTTATAGGTTTGTTCCGTACATTTTAATTAAAAAGTCCCAAGCACTCATTATTGAATGTTTGGGACTTAATTTTTAACCGATTACTATGTCACAATAAAAACCTTCTTTATTCTCTTTGCAACTTGCATATCTATATCTTACTCTGTCTCCCTCATTGAATCTAATATAGTATGCTGAATAGTGATATCTTGTTCTTTCCATAAACAGATTTGCCACTGCAAGTGACTTATCAATATCATATTCGTTGAGTTTTATATCTACTATATAATGATTTGACTTGATAATAACGCTGCTGCTTTTGATATTATCTATATTGCTTAATGCTGCAGAAAATATTGCTTTCGTCATATCATCTGTCTTTAATTCAATTTTAGAAACGTATTCATTGATTAATGAAACCATATAATATACCTACTAATTTACTAATATTTTTGATGATCCGGTAAAGATTTTAATATATCCTCGAACTTCGAAAAGTTCTTCTTAAACAATTCAACAACATCCGGATCAAATTGTGTACCACTATTTTTTACTATTTCGTTATATGTGTCTTCCAATGACCATCCATCTTTATAATAACGTTCTGATGTCAAAGCATCAAATACATCACATACAGCCATAAGACGGCTAATATAAGCTATTTCTTCACCTTTCATACCGAGATAGCCTGTTCCATCCCAACGCTCGTGATGCTGATGTGCAATTGTTCTGGCTATTTGCAATATCTCACCCGGACACTTTGCGAGTAAAGCCTCACCATACAGAACATGGCTCTTCATTATTGCATATTCTTCATCTGTAAGTCTGTCAGGCTTGTCCAATATTTCTTCCGGAATCATTAGTTTTCCGATATCATGCATCATTGCTGCAACAGCTAATTTATCAACATAATCTGTTGTAAATCCCGAAGCAGTACCAAGAACACGCATATACTCTGCCACTCTTCTGATGTGGTCTCCGGTAACCTTTGATTTGCTCTCTGACAATTCAGCAAATGCAAAGATAAGTTCTTCTTGGCTATGTTCAAGATCACGGTTAGCATTTATAGTCTTATCAAGCATGACAAGGTTTCTTTCTACTATGTAATATGCAAGCAGGGATGTCAAAAGGATAAATACAGCCCTTAAAAATCCGGCATATATAATTGCATCAGCTACTGTATTATATTCAGGCGATACAACACCCTCATATAACAGATACCTTAAATATACAACTACAAAGACCATGAGAGAATCGATAATCATTAACCAAACAATTAATTTCTTGTCACAATATATCGTTGCAATAAGTATTGGAAATGCTAAAAGCACAGTAAAACTAAAAGAAATAAACGTACTTAACAAAAATGCAACAGAGATACAACACATAACTACATAATATTTAATCCATAGTTGTTCCATGTGAAGTATATCAACTAACACTGTAGGAATAAGCAAAAGAACAATACTCGCAGCAAATACAACCATGATGGAAATAACATCATAATCAAAATATTCGGTTGAAAAGAACAACAATACTGAAACTAGGAAAAGTATAGTAATTCTTAAACATTTAGAAGCAACTTTATTAACTTCGATAGTGTTTCTACGTATTAACAGATCTCTGTCCATAAATTAAATCTCCCGGTTAATATTATAATTGACTTTTATCAACAACTTTACCATCCAACCATATTTTTTCAAGATTATAGAACATTCTATCCTCTTCATTAAAAATGTGGACGATAATATCATTAAAGTCCATCAATATCCAGTTGGCTGTCTGATATCCTTCTATCTGACGTGGTTTTACATCATTTTTATCAAGCATTTCTTCAACGTTATCAGATAATGCCTGCACCTGATTACGATTAGAACCGCTTGCAATAATGAAATAATCGGCCATAACCGAAACCTCAGAAATATCGATAACTCTAATATCTGATGCCTTCTTATCTTCAAGAGCATCAATTGCGATTTTTGTCATTTCTTTACTAGTCATATCATTAAACCTCTTTTATTTTAACTTTTTCTTGTAATACTCGTATGTTTCTCTTGTTGTTGGATCTGTAACAGCACCTCTTCCATCCAGATACTCAACACAATTACGTAAAATGTGAAGTAAACATTTATCTAAATCCGTGTAGGCTTCCTGTCTTATAACATCAATCTCAGGAAGCGGATTACGGTTAGGTTCTATATAATCAGCTATATATATTATCTTCTCAAGCTTGGACATTTGGGGCTTGCCTGTTGTATGCCATGTAATTGCAGACAAAATCTCATCATCATCAACGTCGTATTTCTCCTTGGCATATACCGCTGATAACTTAGCATGCAACAACTCAGGATTCTCTTTCTCACATTTTGAAATCGGAAGATTGTATTTCTTGCATTTACTAATCTTCTTCTCTGCTGATAGATACTTGGCACAATCATGAAGTAATCCTGCAACCAGGGCTTTCTCCACATCAACACCATGAACAAATGCAAGCGAACCTGCAGTATATTCAACGCCGATAGAATGCTCAAACCGCTTTTCCGATAATTTAGTTTTAAGTTTTTCTGTCATCTCAATGCGATTCATAATAACCTCTCAATAGAAAAATCACCGCAACTAATATTATACCAAAATTTTGAAATAATATCAATTGCGGTGAATGATTTTAATGGTTTTTGTATAAATTTTGATTGATTATATAGTCATATACATCATCATCAAGATATTTCTTAATATATGCATTTTGTTCTGTTATTAAACCCTCTTCAGGCTCTGTATTCCTTATATATTCACGTAATATAGAGGAAGAACACTCAACATTATCACAAGTAATTATGTGAAAATGCTGTCCACCAAATATATCATCTAACTGCTTTATCTTATCATTTAATGCATCAAGCCCCTTGTCATTCCTTGAAGCAACCAATATTTCTGCATTAGCAACAATTACATCCGGCTTGACCCATTTATCGAAATAAAAAAGCGAATCAGCACCCATGATAAAGAAAAAATCATCCGTAGGGTAGTACTGTTTGAGCAGACTTAATGTTTCGTAGGTATAAGTTTTACCTTCGCGTTTTAACTCATAATCACTTGACTTGAAATAAGGATACGCAGAAATTGCAATATTAACCATATTAAGTCTGTCTGTACCTGATACAATGTCAATATTTGATTTGTATGCAGGAATGTGATTTGGCATAAACCAGACCTCATCAAGCTCATACTGTTTGTATGCACTATCAGCAATCTTAATATGTCCAACATGTATGGGATTAAATGTTCCACCCATAATTCCAATTCTGCTCATAAAACACCTCGCTAATTATTTGGAAGGCATTATCTTGGGATTCTTCTTGTTCTTACGATACAGAACAATCTTCTTACCTATAACCTGAACAACCTGCGAATTGGTTCTTTCTGCAACAGTTTCTGCTATAGCACGTGGGTCGTCCATACAATTTTTAAGTACACTTATCTTAATAAGCTCCCTTTTCTCAATTGCCTCATCAACAGCACCGATAAACTCGGGCGTAATGCTACCCTTTCCGACATTTAAAACCGGTTCCATTGTCATGGCAAGGCCTTTGAGATAAGCACGTTCTTTGCTTGTCATTTATAATAATCTCCTTACTCGTAATAATCAAACTCAAGATCACACATACGAACAGTATCACCCTCAACCATTCCAAGCTCCTTGAGCTCATCAATGATTCCGTTCTCTTTGACAAATTTCTGGAAAAACTGGAATCCTTTCTCACTTTCAAGATTCGTATATCCGAGCATTTTCTCAATCTTTGGACCTTCAACGATGAATAAATGTTCATCCTTTGGATCACGATCTATCGTATACGGCTCATCGTCAAACTCATTTGTAGGTACAAACTCCTGCTCGAACTCAATTATCTCCTTCGGAGCATTCATAACTATGCCGTGTAAATGCCACAACAAATCTTTGACACCTTCACCTGTGGCTGCGGATATCGCAAAAACCTTAATTCCCTTTGGTTCAAACTCTTCGCGCAACATATCGATAACAGTTTCTCTATCCATTTCATTCATTGCATCCATTTTATTAGCTGCAATGACCATAGGTTTCTTAGTTATATCTATATTATACTTCTCAAGTTCGTCAAGAATTGCATGAATATCATTAATCGGGTCACGTCCCTCAACTGATGCACCGTCAACAACATGAAGAAGAACTTTGGTTCTTTCTATATGACGAAGGAACTTAAAACCAAGTCCCACACCGTCACTTGCGCCCTCAATGATACCTGGTATATCTGCAATTACAAATCCGGCGCCGTTACCCAAATCAACAACTCCAAGGTTAGGATTAAGCGTTGTGAAATGGTAGTTTGCAATCTTAGGTCTTGCATTAGTTACACTTGATAAAAATGTAGATTTACCAACATTAGGAAAACCGACAAGTCCTACATCAGCAATAACCTTAAGTTCAAGAGTTACGTATAACTCTGTAGCAGGTTGGCCGGGCTGTGCGTATTTTGGTGCCTGCATTGTAGAGGTTGCATAATGCATGTTTCCGTTACCGCCGCGTCCGCCCTTTAATATTACAACAGGTTCCTTCTTATTGGACATATCCATGATGACCTTACCGGTCTCAAAGTCCTTAATAACCGTTCCCGGTGGAACCTTACATATAATATCGGCACCGTTTGCACCATGCTGGCGCTTCTTGCCGCCTTCTTCGCCGTCTTGAGCACAATATTTTCTTACATTTCTGAAATCGTTAAGTGTATTCAAACCTTCATCAACAACGAAAATAACGTCTCCGCCCTTACCGCCGTCACCGCCGTCAGGACCACCGGCAGGTACGTACAATTCTCTTCTGAAACTGACATGTCCGTCTCCGCCTTTGCCGGAACGTATGAATACCTTAGCATAATCTGCAAACATATTAATCTCCTTGTTTGAAAAAAGGGCCGGAGAAACAACTCCAGCCCCATTAGTTCATGTATCTTACTCGTTAATTGATACCGGATAGATAGAAACCTGTTTCTTATCTCTACCCTTTCTCTCGTAGCGAACAACACCGTCAACCAATGCAAACAAAGTATCATCTTTGCCTCTACCAACATTAGTACCCGGATGAATTCTTGTTCCACGCTGTCTGTATAAAACATTACCGGCTTTAACGAACTGACCGTCTGCTCTCTTCGCACCAAGTCTCTTAGACTCTGAATCTCTACCGTTCTTGGTAGAACCCATTCCCTTTTTATGAGCGAATAACTGAAGGTTAAGTTTCAACATGATTACACCTCCTGATTCAAAATTTCAATATACTTCTTTCCATATTTCTGTTCAACTGTAGTGATACCAAGATAGAATGATTTGAACAAGAGTTCAGCCTCATCACTTGGCATATTCTTCAAAATGATGTTCTCAAAGTTAATCTTACGACTACCATTGATTTCAAACTCATCTTGGGTAAAGCTATCTATCGAATTGACAAGATTAATATACAGCATGGATATAGCACTACAAACAATGTCCTTACCTTTCCTGTCGAATTCAGCATGTCCCTCTACCTGGACTCCAACTATCAAGTTGTTTTTTTCAAAAACGGTTACAGTAATCATAGGCTATAATTAAGCATTGATTGCTTTGATCTCAACCTTAGTAAATGGCTGTCTGTGACCATTCTTCTTATGATAGCCGGTTTTTCTCTTATACTTATAAACAACAACTTTTTTCTCTTTGCCATCGCCGATGACATTAGCTGTAACACTTGAGTTAGCAACTGCATCGCCACATAACATGTCACTGTCGTTGTTAATAGCAATAACATCAAACTTTACTTCAGAACCAGCTTCTGCATTAAGCTTTTCTACTTTAATGATATCACCTTCAGCTACCTTGTACTGCTTACCACCTGTTGCAATAATTGCGTACATACGGTTACCTCCTATTATCATTACTCGCCAAGTACGGTGGTGTCCAATGGGCACACTTCTACCTCCTTGTGCGGCACACTAAGATATAATAACAAACTGTAGTGTAAATGTCAAACATTTTCTTAACATTTTAAATGTTGATTTACTTACAGAAAGTTTTTAACAAAAAATCAGAGTCTGCAAAACTTGCAAACTCTGACTTATCTTAGAGCAGTCGATAGGGGAATCGAACCCCTGTTTTCGCCGTGAGAGGGCGACGTCTTAACCGCTTGACCAATCGACCATGTCTTGACGACTTGCTTAATATATCACAAGTTAAGTACTACGTCAAGAACTATTTTTAAAAAATTTTAATTTTTTGATTTTTATGTTATAACGATGCCGCAGCAAATGAATTTGTAAGTGCTACCGGACTCATAAGTACCTTACCTGTACCTCTATAAACATTAACTAATCCTTCACCACTTGCTGCCGATCCAATCAAGCTCTTACCTGAACGTTCTACTGTAAACTTCAATGATGCAGACCAGCAAACCGCCATATTACCATCAATTTTTAAAACATCATCATTTAATGTGATTTCAATAAGTTCACTACGAGGAACATTACTTTCAAGAGCTACAACACCTTGACCTTTCATACAAAGATTGAATAAGCCCTCTCCTCCTGCAACTGCAGATGATAAATTAGAACGCATAACAACATCTCTACTAACAGTTCCTTCGCAAGCCATAAACATACCGTCCTCAACAACTATACCAGGACCCCAATCTTCAACGTTTTCTAATAATATATGTTTATATGTAGGCTCCAACATAAGAACACCTTCACCTACGTATTCAGGCTTAATTGAAGATTCTTTTGTAACAGCGCCTTTTACCATTTTACCGAGCAAATCGCCGGCACCTTTAATTCCTGTTGTTGCATTTACGTTACCACCAACCCATTGCATAGCTCCTGCTTGAGTAACAATCGCAGTTTTACCATTTAATGTACACAAAACCTGTCTTCTGCGCACACCCATTTTCTGCATAAAATATTCATTCTGTGCATTATACGAAGATACACTTGCATCCTTTTCGTATTCCAGAACCCTGAAGCTTCCTTTTGATTCTGTGACCTTTCTTAAATTGTTCTCAACTTGAAATTGCACCATTGAATTAAAATCCTCCTTATTGTTGTTCTTATTTAAAGTGTTTTAACCATCTCTCACATTTCCTTTGAAGTCCTCTGGAATTACACTACTCTATCTACAACAGTAGAAATTATATAAGGTTACCTGACCAGAATATGCAGGAACCTTCTCAAAGGATCTACAACAGTAGAAATTATATAAGGTTACCTGACCAGAATATGCAGGAACCTTCTCAAAGGATCTACAACAGTAGAAATTATATAAGGTTACCTGACAACACAAAACACGATGAAATGATTTCATCTACAACAGTAGAAATTATATAAGGTTACCTGACGACCAACATGCAAGATTCAATGACATATCTACAACAGTAGAAATTATATAAGGTTACCTGACGGGTTAAATCAGGGTTAATATCAATACATCTACAACAGTAGAAATTATATAAGGTTACCTGACTCCTACTTTGTCATTTTGCACAAAGAAAATCTATGATAACCACTCTTTTTAACCTTTTATTGTTCACAATAACCATATTGCCAAGTAACCTTTCTTTGATTATACATATTAAGACTTAGGTTTGCAATTCTTTCAAATGAAAAACACGTCTTCTTCCTCGTGCTGTGCATAACCATATCTTACAATTTCGCAACTAGATGATAAGTTGAATATATATACACTATCCATTTCACTAAAACGTTTTGAAAAACTATTCTGTATGTCACACATTATATTATCCAATAGTTTCTTACTATTTTCAATTTCAAAAACAGAATATTGGATCCTATGTCCAAATTTAGATAAAAATTTAGAAAATTGAGTTCGTAATTTATCATTTGAAATATCGTAACTAATAATTATCATAATATCACGCTCATTCCATATATTTAAAAACTGGGTATTCATATATGTTTTTCTGTTTCATAAAAGAACGATAATAGCCTTGAATATACAAGAACAATTCTGTCTTGTATTCTAACACGGCATCTAGAAATATCTTGGTGTATGTAGGAGACATTTTCCATTCAAGAACATATCTTCCCGAAAAAACTTTAAAATCTTTTTCCTTTATTTGTCCTAGATTTATTCCTTTGCGCACAGCATAATCAATAACTGGACGAAAAGGTTCCATCAAATCACACACAAGAGATTTTCTCATATAAAAACATCGATGAAGAACTCCGTAATATTCATCAAATCCATATACATTTAAGAGTGCGTCAATTATATTGAATAATATAGTATATCCAATATCTAACGTTGCATTTAAATAATCATTTTTTATACGTGGTTTTCTTCCATTCCATGTCACCATATTAAAAACCTGACAAAAATAAGTTCTTGATGCAGAACCTTCTATCCCAAGTATAGAATTCATTTCCAAATCATCATTACGCAATCTGTTAATATGGTTATCAAGAGAAACTATCGCATCTTTGGTTAGTTGATTTTTGTTACGAATAGACGAAAGAACATTCCTTTGATTTCTTACTTTATTATAGATTATATACTGCCCTATCCGCATATCATCGTAAGAGTATTGTATCTTCCGTAAATGTGTATTACCTTCCATTCGAGAAGAAATAAACTTATAAACTTTCATGTTCCGGTTCATTAAGCAAATCGAAAATCCGTACTTGTTGGCTCTACTGAGCAAACCGGTTGTTATAGTAGTATCACCAACAACAAAAATCAAGAAAACACGATAACAGGTTATTTGAAACCTTATTGCACCTTCTTTATCTTTAATTAGGATATTATCATTTTTGAACGACATTTTATCGCCATTCATCGGAACATAGAAAATAAATTGTTTCATTTTGAAGTCTGTTTGATCAATCATACTAATCCTCTATCACATGCCGGTTCATAAATACAATGTTTACATTTTTCTACGTTGCTTTGAATATAACCATCCATTTCAAAGTTTTTGATGCTATTAATTACAGTTTCAAACTTTATAAACATTTCTTTATCATCCTCCGGTAAGGGTATCGGATATTTTTTGTTATCTGATATACTATAAAACTGTATTTTTTTTACATCATATCCCATTTCTTTCAGTGCAAAATATTGTGCAAATAGCTGATAAACATATCCGTCATATATTTTATTAATTTTACGCTTACGTTCAGTAAGTACTCCTGTAGAAGTATCATACATGTCTATCTTACCTACAAGATTATATTTTTCACAATATATATCCAGGGACATCAGAACTGATTTTTTTGTAGAATATGTTTTATTATCAACACTCTCATGAGCCTTCGTTCCATTTATTTGATCAGAACATTGATATGTTATTGTTGCCCTGTTTCCATACAAATTATGAAAATATATAGAAACAGGACAAAATATAAAATCATTTAAATTAGAAATGATTATGGCATCATCCATTACAATTTATTCTCCTGTGCGAATTGTAACCACTCTTTATTGCTGATTGTTTTAAGTTTGTCAACTTTATCGTCATCCATGCTTTTTATTTGATTGATTATCCACAGTCCTTTTTTGGCAATGTTATACGCACCATTCGCATCAGCGTCATAAGGCAACATGTCTGATTTTAAATCTGAATCATAGAAAAATCCTTTTTCATTTAAAACAGGCGAAATCAATCGATCTATATTCTTATCCGCGTCACTATTTCTCATTTGTAAAGTCAACGAAAATAGCCACAATAAATCTTTATAAAAACTTTTGTCTGATATATTAATGATTTTTTCTTTTAAATTACCCTCTTCCATATTCACATCAAATTTATTGAATAAGTCTTTTACCGATTGGGTTAAATCAATCTCTTCCGTATCCCATTCATTATTCTTGGACGAGTTTCTATAATGATGAATCCTCTTGTCAAATGTACAAACGGTCCAAACACTTTGAGTCCCTTCAGCTTTATAAGTAAAATCTAAATAATCAAAAGTGAATTCAAAATAATCCTTTCCATTTATTCCGTTCGGATTGTAAATAATCGACTTAAACTTATTAAAGAATTCTTTACTGGTCTCAACACTGGAATATCTCAAATCGGAACCGTTAAATAAGTTTGCAAAGCCTGTCGTAGGATCGATTTTGCTTGTTAAATATGCAGGAACATAATATAGGAACCCACTTTGTTTTCCCATATTGCTAAATGAATCAAACTTATTTGTCAACTGTAATGCTTTTAGAAGCCCAGAAGGTGATTGAACATCAGCATTTTTATCAACATAATAATTAAGCTTATCAATCAGCATTTTTTCAAATTTCTGATAAACCTGCTTTTCAAATTTCTGCCTTCCACGTTTAAAACCAAAATTCAAATCTTCTAATACTACTATTGCATTATATTTGACCATCCATTCTGTAATAACATGAATAACCTGACTTAAATAACCTTCTTTCAATTCTTTTATTGTATTTATCGTTTTCCAATTATTACGCGCCGCTTTATTTTCCTTTTCTCTGTAATCAAGCAATTTGTGATAATCAGTTTTATGATAAATGTTATTTTTCCCAACATTAATAATCTCATTTAAGGATTTTTGCTTAATAATCTCTCCTTTCGAATTGATAACAACGAGATATAAAAGATTACGTTCTCCTCTGTCTATACCAATAACATTAACATCATCTGTATTCTTTATCACCGTATTTACCGTTCTATTAAAATGGTTATCTCCTAATGCACCAAAATTCATTGTAATTGGAACATGAAATTGATACTTATCTATGGTAAAGCGCTTATCTTTAATCAACTCATAATCAAAAACACTTGTTTTTTTGGTGTTTAATTCATTTTTGTTATTAATAGGAATATTAGCAGGATGTCTGATAATATCCTCTTTATTAATACTTGATTTACGATAAAAAATCTCCGCTTGACCATTTAGTTTATACACAATATTTTTCAAATTTTCTGGATAAAATAACATTTTCCAATATAATGTATGTAAATTAGGGTTGCCTTTACTGTAAACAGAAAAGTCCTTGTTATATATTTGAAATAAATATATTTTACCCTCTGCTACCAATTGATTAATATAGTTCTCATCTACATATTCAAATTGTATAGCATATTTATATTTATCAGCCTCCTTATAAAACTCGCTAATATCATTATATGAACTCGTATCAGAAAATTTAAAATTAAATATTTCATATTCTTCATTGATTTTTATACATTCTTTATAAAAATCAATTAATTTGTGACAGTTATCTAAACTAAAATTATCATTATTTTTTATATAACTCTCATCTTTTTTTATTTTCAAAATTTCTTCACTTGGATTATATTTTTTTATATTTTTTTTCGCAAAAAATACGTGTGCAAAATCCGTTAATGGTTTTACCTGCTTGTATTCCATTTTTTCATAACAAGAGTCTCCGTTGCCTCGCGGCACATCCATAAACACTTTACTATTGTTTTTATCCATTATACATAAATAGTACAAATCATTTTTTCTCAATAATATGCCCAAACAATCACGTTCTTTACTTTTATCCCATCCAGCGAGCAATGTTGGTCTATTAAAATTAAGCTTATACTTCTCTATAGAATATGGTTTTCTTGTAATATAATTACGGACTTTATTATACAGAGACGTCAAAACATCAAGATTGTTCCACATACGTTCGAGTTCATTATAAAACATAAAGTCCTTCGAAGATACATCATTGTTAATCAATGGTTGAATAATCCTTTGTAAGTCTTTAAACAAATCCAACAACTCTTTTATCGCTTCAATAATTTCATCGTTTTTATTTAAAGATTTCCCACTTTCTTTCCATGATTTAACAACCTCATCTAATTTTTTCTTCTGATCCGTAATTTTTTTTAAATAATTTTCTTCACCAACAAATAAATCACTATAATACTTTTCAACGGCTACATCTTCTTTTGTATAATCACTTAATATTTGATTAATAAAAGCTATAGCATAATATTTATTCTTCTTTAACTCTTTTTTTCTCTTTTCAATGTACTTTTCAGTATTTTTATTCTTCGAAGACTGGTTATTATCATAGTTGCTTTCGAGAGCATGATTTATTATCGACCAATCAGAATATAAATGTTGCGAAATATCCGTAAGTGCTTGACAATTTTTAATATAAACTCCTTCAAGATTATAATTACCGATATCAGAAAATAATTCATCAATATTAAGCGAATCTGAATTTTCAAATAGAGAAGTTTGCATCTCATCATAAAAATCATATATAGCTGCTACCACCTCTTCGTCCGACTCAAACTGATCTTGTATAAACGAAATATTTTCTCTATCACTCAATATTTGCTTGAATAAAGATTTACATTTGGGAATTTTTTTATTATCTTTACTATTAACTTGCTGGTTGTATAAATTTATTGTTTCGTTTATTCCCTGTACTTTTACTCTATCACTTTCAGAGAATCCACCAATAATACAATTATACATATCTATCCCTTTTTGTGATAAAACAGAATTGAAACCTTTTAATTCAAATAATTCCTCAATTGATTCTAATTCATAATGTTTGTTAACTTCTTTAAGTGTTTTTTCAATTTTGTCACCTAAACCTGACTGATATGCTTTTTCATAAATTATTATATTATCCAAATATTTAGGTAAATTCTGATCTACTATCCTATATGCAACCTCGGTTGATTTGCCTTCCCCGGAATACATATTTTTTCTATTTTCATAAAATCCTTGAAAATACGTGGAAAACGACTCAAATTCCAAAACTGATTTCTGGTCATCTGGATTATCTTCAGTATATTTGATTAGCAAATCTTCTATCATTTCTTTTCCAAACATTTTTTTAAATTGATCAAAACTCTTAAAAGCATCTGATATTTGTTTCCTCAAACCCTTTTTTATAGTATCAAATTGCTTTTCCTGCTGATCATTTCTTTGTTTTTCATAATATAACTTTGCATATTCCTCAAGACCATCTAATTGAATTTGCCCTAATACACTTTCAATAAAATCCTTATGATATCTATCAATGATTTTCTTCACTTTCTTGTAGCTGTCAGCCCTATGTTCATCAGTAACTAGATATCCCTTTTTTTCAATATGTTCTTGTGTTTCACCAACCGGTATTAACTCAAACCTTAATGTTTTTTGCACAGGATAAACACCTGTAAACGAATCATATAACGACATATTAAATCCTCCTCAAATGTAATATTTCCCAACTAGATTTTTTATCCCCCATACATTTTTCTTATGCGTTTTCCTACCTCCTTAATTCTCGTTACCGCTTCTTCCGGTTCAACGATAACAACGTTATCACCCAAAGATATTATCCAGCCTATAAATTGTTCGCTCAAAGCAGCCTCAACACCAACCACGAACCATTCTTTATCGACAATTGTAATATCAATATCCGTTCCAAATCTATCAATAATTATTCCTGCAAAATCATTTTTTACACGTAATTTCACAACAACATTATCGCCATCAAACATTCCGAATAATCTATTAGTATATTTCGCCAAGTCAAATGAATTAAAACAATCTTGTCCCGCACGTTGTTCTTGTTTTAAATCAATATTTAACATCTTATCCACTCGATAATGACGTATACTTTCTGTTTCTTCATCATATGCAAGTAAATAATATTTTTCATTATCCCAGGTCAAAGCCCACGGACTTACAACATATACTTTTCCATCATGCCTAAGTACTTTTTCTTTATCTACCGACCACTGAAAATATTGAAAAACTATTTTCACATCTGAACCAATCGCACTGTGTATTTTATCAACATTATAATAAATACTTTCGTTCTCTGCTTTTATTCTTCCCGAAACAAATACTTGTCGCTGAAGTTGTTTCCCCTCATATACACTGGTCAATCCCTCTATTTTCTAGATTAATGTGTTGGATTTCTTTTCTGTAATGAATTTTGATGATTGAACCAAATCAACCAATAGTTTAAGTTCGGGTAGCTCAAAATCACGTTCACCTATATGGTATAGCCTGTCCCGTCCGGAATTTTCCATTATAATGTCAACGCCAAAATCATTAAGAAAATGAATATCTTTATATAATGTTTTTCGTTCAACAGATATGTCATATGTTTTTAACTCTTCTTCAATCTTCTTTATCGAAATACTATGTGCATCATCAGTCTTTTCCAATAAAATCTTTAGAAGATATAGTATTCTTCTATTGCTTTTTACCTTGTTATCCATAATAATCCCCACAGAAAATAACCTTCAAAAATGATAAGTATATATTAACATAATTACACTCTGATATAAACTATTTATTTAATAAACAAAGGAAAGAGTCCACACTTGTGGACTCTTTCCTTCAGCACGAACTACTATATAATTCTAATCCTTGATCTATCCTCGTTATACTCGAATGCAAGTCTGGTAATAAGTGCAAGCATAGCACCAAGCGTTTGATAGCTGTTTGCTACGGAACTTATTGAAGTCTCATAACTTTCATTAAGGTAGAAACTTGGAAGGTTTAATGAATCATTTATCTTAATGGCAATAATGTCATCAAATTTTACCGTCATGGATTTCTTCTTTTTGAAGAATCTGACCGCTCTGTCTGTAATAACATAAAAATCCTTGCCCTTGCCAAAAAGAGTTGTATCAATCAACATTATTACGCGTTCTCCCGACTCGAGTTCCGAATCCATACGTCCTCTCAAGTTCTCAATCCTCTCTCCGCGAACATCTTTCATGGCTGTGCCGTCGTCTTTTTGAGTTATTTTTCTAAGGTACTCTTCGACATCCTTTGAAGTTTCATTCTCATCCATGCAATATTTCCATGCTCTCATGACTTCAGATGTACATTTCTTTTCCATCAAACGATTCAAATCTACATCAACAAAAAACAAATCCGGATCTAATAATTCTTTACTTGATTTCTTGTCTGACTTCTCTACATCGTATGTAGAATTACAGTATGGACAAATCAGTTTTTCTCTCTTCTTCTCAAGTTCTCCGCCACAACTAGGACATTTCTTTAACATGTAAGTTTTCCTCCGCGTAAATTATAATGTTATTTATTTATGATATGTGCCACGCAATTGCCGCAAGGCTTGTATCCTTTTTCTTTTAATTCCTTTATTGTTCCTGTTTATTCAACTTTATTATGCTCTTTAATTGTTTTAACGCTTTTGCAATCAACCATGTGGATCCTTTTGGTGTTGGTATTAAGAATAAATACTCCTTAAAATATAAATAAACTTATACGTACTCTTTCCTTTACTCTCCTACTCCCAACGAGCATAAAGCGTCTGATCTGTTTTCTTTCCGAAAGTCATATATGGTTTTACACGTACTCCGGCAGCGGGATCTGTGTACCAACCGACAAATGTGCTTCCGCTCTTTGTAGGTGTCGGCATAACACTATACATTGCACCTTCTGCGATCTTTCTGCTTGAATAAGAAACGGTGCCTCCATTCGCATCAAATGTAACTGTATGAAATACCAACTTACTATAATCCGGTGATACAACGTATTGCATCTTCCAATGGCTGTATGTTCCTGTAGCCTTTCCTGTTTTTGCGTTAATCTTTACGGTATCTGCATATACCTGATTATTGTGACCACCGTCACGGAAGGTGATATACACATATTTTCCTTTTTTCTTAACCTTTTCAACAAGAAACATATGGCCGCCGCCTGTTGTCTTGGTAACTCTGCAAATGTCACCCTTCTTTAATGTCTTCTTGCCACCTTTACCGGCATATTTCATCTTTTTCCATGTTGTTTTGTTTTGATATCCGTCTTCAAGTACGCTTCTCGGAAGCCCCGCAACCTCAACACACCACTCGGCAAAATCACCACACCAAAGTACGGGATTATCTCTGTAATAAT
The DNA here is from genome assembly GCA_015057325.1 of Lachnospiraceae bacterium. Lineage (GTDB taxonomy): Bacteria > Bacillota > Clostridia > Lachnospirales > Lachnospiraceae > CAG-590. Next base: position 213,120 of record SVEQ01000004.1, read on the forward strand.
AACCATACTCTGTGTAATTCTTATCACTCTTACTGTTACCGCCAAGATTATTGTTGCTGCTTCCCTCATGATATCCGTACTGGGATTTTGCAACATTTATAATATTGTTCCTGATATTGTCGGTAAGTTTTACCTTCATCAGTTTTTTATAATATTTCCCGCTTTTATAACTTTCCGAGAAGTCCCCGCCGATAGCCATCCAATCAGGAAAAACATCTTCCATACTGATAGCATTTTTATCTCCGGCATAATTAACTAAAACCAACGACGAACAATACTTGAATGCATTTTTCTCTATTGTTGTAACTCCTTTTGGAATTGTAATACTTTCCAAAGAACTGCATCCGTAAAATGCACCTTTTTTTATAATCGTTACAGTATCCGGCAACGTTACGGAAGTAAGCCCTTCATGATTATAAAATGCCCATTCACCGATACTTTGTACGGTAACGCCCTCAATAGTTTCAGGAATAACTGCAGATGTAACCGTTTCCTGAGCCCATGTAATTTCGCCTGTTGTTATATCAAACCAAAGTTTTCCTCCTTCAACCTCATATCCAACTTGGTTTGATTTGGCACATGTTGATATAAACGGCAAATTAATTCCTGCAAATAAAACAAGAAAAGTAGCAATAATAAATGTAGCATTTCTCTTCATAATAATCACCCCTAACGCATTACCTACTGCTTATCATAATACTTCTTGCCACTCTTCGGGCTAAAGTATGTTCTTATATATCCGTCCTTCGAAACAAAAACAATCTCATTGGTTTCTTCAAGATAATACACGTCATCTCCGTCTTCTGCTTCGGTTTTGTGAAGCGAATTAGGATTATTGATTACTTTGTTGGCAGCTTCAAGGTATTCTTCCTTTGTCGAGCAACCAACCTCCTCACCGTGTTTGTCGAAATGCTTATCGTATGTTTCTTCATTTCTGAACTTATAAAGTTTGACATCATTTACCTGTTCAAGTGAAGGAATATCCTCTGAAGAACTTTGCTCGGTTGAAGTTTTTTCACTATCATCTTTTGTTGTTTCTTCTGTTTGTACAGCTTCTGTTGTGGCCTCAGTGGTAGCCTCAGGACGTTGTTTTGCTGCCTGTTTTGAAAACATCGCAATTAGCATACATATCATAACAAGCGCAACCATATTGATTGTTGACCACCATTTACTTTTTCTGGCATTATTAAACATTAACTCACCTCATCCAAATAATTAAATATCAAATATTGACAACTGACTACTTTCAGGAAGTCCGTCAAGGATACCTATTTCACTTAACTTCTCTATGGTTGATTTGCCAATACCAGCACGGTTTCTCAAATCTTCCTTTGAAATGAAACGCCCCTGTTTAGCCGCTTCCTTAATCTGCGACGCAGCCTTTTCCGCAATTCCATCAATAGATGTAAGCGGCGGCATAATCTTACCGTCTATAATCAGGCAATTGATATCATCTGCTTTGTATATATCGATTGGAAGAAACTCAAGACCACGCGCATACATTTCCTGAACGAGCTGCATATCACCGAGAGTATCCTCTTCAGCCGCTGTTCTTTCATACTTACCCTTATTATTCAGTTCTTTCATTACGGCCTCTAGATGCTCCCTACCCTGACACATTTTCTCATAGTTAAATGCCTTCGCTCTAATACTAAAATATGCTGCATAATAAGCAAGGGGCTCATTTATCTTAAACCATGCAATACGCCAAGCCATCATAACGTAAGCAGCTGCATGCGCCTTCGGGAACATGTACTTAATCAGATTGCAGGACCAAATATACCAATCCGGCACGTTATGAGCCTTCATGTCTTCAACCCAGCCGTCCCATTTATCACAGGCACCCTTCGCAACCTTACCTTTACGCACATTTTCCATGATTTTAAATGCATCACCGGGTTCAAGTCCCATATGAATCAAATACACCATGATATCATCACGACAACATATCGCGCCTGAAAGCTCGGTCTTACCTTCCGCAATAAGCTTCTGTGCATTGTTAAGCCACACGTCTGTACCATGCGAAAGACCGGATATTCTAACCAAATCGGAGAAGTTCTTCGGCTTTGTATCCACAAGCATCTGTATAACAAATGCTGTACCAAACTCCGGGATTCCCAGTGAGCCCGTCGGAACACCACCGATATCCTCAGGCTTAATACCCAGCACTTCAGGACTATGGAATAACGACATAACGCCCTTGTCATCAAGTTTAATTGTCTTGGCATCCTTACCTGTAAGGTCCTCTAGACGTCTTATAATGGTCGGATCGTCGTGTCCTAATATATCAAGCTTAAGTAAGTTTGCATCAATGGAATGGTACTCAAAATGAGTTGTAACGGTACTTGTTTTCATATCGTTAGCCGGATGCTGTACTGCCGTAAACTCGTAAATCTCTCTATCACTTGGCACGACAACAATACCACCGGGATGCTGTCCTGTAGTTCTCTTAACACCAACGCAGCCCTGTGCCACTCTGGCAAGCTCGCAACGACGCTTATGTTGACCGCGTTCCTGATAATATTTAAATACAAGCTGCTCGGCAGTCTTCTCTGCAATCGTACCGATTGTTCCGGCACGGAAAGCATGACCTTTACCAAAAAGCGTCTCTGTATATTGATGAGCATTCGCCTGATATTCACCCGAGAAATTAAGGTCGATATCCGGCTCCTTGTCTCCGTAGAATCCAAGGAATGTCTCAAAAGGAATATCATGTCCCTCTTTGTTCATTCTTGTTCCGCATTTTGGACAATCCATATCAGGCATATCACAACCCGAACTTCCCGAATAACTTTTAACAAGGTCCGACTCAAAATCCGTATAGAAGCAATGCGGACATATATAGTGAGCAGCAAGTGGATTAACCTCTGTAATTCCTGCCATTGTTGCAACAAATGATGAGCCTACGGAACCACGCGAACCAACAAGATATCCGTGGTCATTTGAATCCCAAACGAGTTTTTGCGCGATAATGTACATAACTGCATAACCATTACCGATAATCGAAGTAAGCTCTTTTTCAAGTCTGCTTGTAACCTGTTCCGGCAAATCAGGACCATATATTTCATGTGCCTTGTCATAACATATACGTCTAAGCTCCTCGTCCGAGTTCTCGATAACAGGAGGACATTTATCAGGGCTTACAGGATAGATTTTCTCAATCATGTTAGCGATTTTATTTGTATTATCAATAACGACCTCTCTTGCCTTCTCGCTTCCCAGATAGGCAAACTCAGCAAGCATTTCTTCTGTAGTTCTAAAGAAAAGCGGCGCCTGATCATCAGCATCCTTAAATCCTTTAGAAGCCATAATAACAGCACGATACAAAGAATCCTCAGGATCAAGGAAATGAACGTCACAAGTCGCAACTACAGGTTTATTATAAGTCTCTCCAAGCTCTACGATTTTCTTGTTAACATTCTGCAAATCCTCATCGGTATTAATGTCAGCAAGTTTCTCATCCGCTTTCATGAAAGCGTTATTACCAATAGGCTGTATTTCAAGATAATCATAGAATCTTACAATTCTGTCAATCTCATCATCATTTGCTCCACCAATCAACGCGCGATAAAGTTCCCCCGCTTCACACGCCGAACCAAGAATAAGACCTTCTCTATATTTGTCAATTAAACTCTTTGGCATAATCGGTCTCGTATTAAAGTAATCAAGATGCGAAGCCGAAATCAGTCTGTTGAGATTAACACGTCCAATCTCGTTTTTGGCAAGAATAATTCCATGATATCTTCTTGACTTTCTGATTGTTTCAGCTGAATTGGATGCCATAGAATTGACTTCATCAAGGTTATTAACACCCTTATCTTTGAGCATATCAAGAAAACGCAGGAAAATCTGCGCTGTAACTTCCGCATCAGCAACCGCTCTATGATGATGTTCATTCTTAAGTCCCAAATGCTTACACAAACGGTCAAGAGTGTATTTACCAAGTTCAGGACAAAGAATATGTCCAAGTGTCATCGTATCAAGAATCGAATAATTGGTTGCTAGTCCCAAATCGTCTGCAAACTTCTTGATAAATGTTGTATCAAACACCGCGTTATGAGCAACAACCGCACTGTCACCAACGAAATCAAGGAACTGCGGTAATATTACATCTATAGTAGGTGCATTGATAACCATATCATCAGTTATTGATGTAAGTTGTGTAATATCATACGGAATAGGTACTTGCGGATTAATAAACTCTGAAAATCTGTCCACAATCTCACCGTTTGAGATTTTAACAGCACCTATCTCTATAATCTGACATTTCTTTGGATTAAGACCTGTAGTTTCAATATCAAATACAACATAATCAGAATCGAGAGCCTGACCATGAGAATTGGTGATAAAATCCTTCATATCATCAACAAAATAGCCCTCAACACCGTATATAATTTTGAAAGGATCATCATGCTTGATACAGTGATTAGCAACCGGGAACGCCTGCGCAACACCGTGATCGGTAATTGCGATAGCCGGATGTCCCCATTTCTTCGCACGCGCAATGATATCCTCTACAGGAACAACGCTGTCGTTATCACTGTAAACAGTATGCATATGAAGCTCGACACGTTTATCAAGCGCATTATCCATACGTTCAACTCTGTTGTCGGATGCTCCTTTTATTCCCTCTATTCTGCCAAACTCAAGTTCGCCGGAGAATTTATCTATAGCAACAGAACCTTTTATTTTGTAGAAGTTCTTCGCCTTAAAATCCTGTTTAAATAAAGCCCATTCGTCTTTTTCCATAAAGAGTTTTCCGGAAATTGAATCCGTGAAATCCGTTATTGAGAAAATTATAATAAGACTTCCCCTTTTTGTTTCCTTCTCTTCAATAGCAAATACCTGGCCCTTGACTACTACATCATTTATCGGCTCCTGAATCTCGCAGATAGGCATTTCATCACCTTCTACATTTTTACCGTATATAGCATCAGGATCATGTTTTAAAACCTTGCGTCTTTGGAATCCTTCAGAACGACCTTTGTTCTCAGATTTCTTTTCCGGCGCTTTGGCAGCTGGTGCTTTATCCTTGTTATCAGCATTTTTAGAATCCGCATTTTCTCCTTTTGAACCACCCTCACCATTAACTTCTTGCGCCTGCTCGGATTTCTCCATAATCTGCATTACTTCCATCTTAAGTGCATGGTCGTTGGCACGGCGTATCGCCTCTTTCTGAGCCTCTGTAAAGTCAAAACCTACCGATATCTCATAATCAAATCTTTCCTTATACACATGTTCAAGAAAATTCTTGATGTGTAATGATTTCTGTCTCGCTACAAATGTATCATCAAGTGTAAGATGCAATACATTATCAGTAACATACCATTCTGATTTTCTTACCAAATGATACAAAACATTAGACTCTTTGTATAATTCTAATAAAAGACTATCCTTATATATATCAGTCAACGACTTGATATTATACTGTGCAGACAGTCTGTAATGCTCGACAAAAAGGACTCTGAATCTGTTTTGAAACAAAAATGAACCTAAGGAATCTTCCATTTCATAAATATGTTCCTTAGGTATCAAAACCTTACTGTCTATATATATTTTAAGTTGTTTGTTGGCTTTTGACATGACCACATCGGTAACTATAACGTCCTCAAACATTTTGCGAAATTCAGACGAACAGTTATATTCCGGGAACACATCAAAAAAAAGTTTTCCTTCCTGTACCACAGTAATTCACTCCCAAATTATTTCCAGTTCTTAAGTTCCTCTTCAAGTGCCGGAATAAACATATCTTCCGGTAACTTCTTAATAATTTCTCCGTGCTTAATAAGCAGACCTTCACCCTTGCCGCCTGCTATTCCAAGATCAGCTTCCTTCGCTTCACCGGGGCCATTTACAACACAACCCATAACCGCAATCTTAATGTTAAGGTGCTCGTAATTAGCTGCAAGATTCTCCACCTGATTAGCAAGTCCAATAAGGTCAATCGATGTTCTTCCGCATGTTGGACATGATACAACTTCAATTCCGCCTTCACGAAGTCCCAAAGTCTTCAAAATAAGTTTAGCTGATACAACCTCATTGACAGGGTCACCTGTAAGCGATACACGAATAGTATCGCCAATACCCTGATTAAGTATAATTCCAAGACCAACAGCAGACTTAATGTTACCTCTTGTAAGCGTGCCGGCCTCTGTGATTCCAACATGCAACGGATAATTTGTCTGTTCTGCAATCAATTCATGAGCTTTAACACACATGAGCACGTCAGAAGATTTGATACTGATTACAATGTTATCAAAATCCTCCTGTTCAAGCATAGACACTTTATCAAGCGCACTCTCAACAATTCCTTCAGCAGTTACGCCACCGTACTTTTCGACAAGTTCTTTCTCAAGTGAGCCGCTGTTAACACCAACACGAATAGGTACGTTATACTTCTTGGCGCACTCAACAACCTTCTTGATATTATCTCTGCCACCAATGTTTCCGGGATTAATTCTAATCTTATCAGCACCGTGTTCCATAGCCATAATAGCCATTTTGTAGTCGAAATGAATATCTGCAACGATAGGGATATGAATAGACTCCTTGATTTTAGCAAATGCTTTTGCCGCATCTTCGTTATTGGCAGTTGAACGAATAATATCGCAACCTGCTTTTTCAAGTTCTAAAATCTGTGCAACAGTAGCCTTAACATCTTCTGTTTTAGTATTAGTCATTGACTGAATAAGAATAGGATTACCGCCACCGATAATACGATTACCTATCTTAACTGCTTTTGTATGCTCTCTCATAACAATTCTCCGTTCTAAACACGCCTGTTATCGTACCATAATTTTAAATATATCCTGACAAAGCACTATCGCCATGAGTCCAAGAAGCAAAGCAAAACCGATTGAATTGATAACCGCTTCAATCTTAATCGGAATTCTCTTCTTAAATATTCCTTCAAACACAAGGAATAATGCTCTTCCACCATCAAGTGCAGGTATCGGAAGAAGGTTCATAACTCCAAGGTTAGCACTTATCATTATTGAAAAGTTAATCATATTAAGAATAACATTAATTATCGCAAGTGAAGTATCACCCTCCGCACTGTCTTTTGCCTCATTAATGGTATCATTCATCATAGAAACAATACCGACAGGTCCGGAAAGTTTGTTAAGACCAAGTTTTCCTGTAATCAAATACTTAAGACTTAAATATACCGTTTTAATCTGATATCGCATCTCAAGAAAACTGTATTTGACAACATTTAGCACTCCTTTTCTCTCACGTCCGCCTCCGCTGATTCCCATAATATAACCGTTATCGGTCTTTTCAGGAGTAAATGTAAAGTCGAGCTTTTCGCCTTTTCTGTTGACTGTAAGTGTAATATCCCTACCTGTCTGATCAAGCTGCGAATATACCATAACCTCACGGAAATTAAAGATTCTGTGACCGTTATAATACATAATAGTATCACCTTCTCTAACACCCGCAACATACGCTGGACTTGTTTCAGAAAAACCGTAAATTACCGGCTTATCATAACCACAAAGACCAATCAAAACTAATGATAAAATAAATGCTAAAATAAAATTAAAAATTGGTCCCGCAACAACAACCGCAAATCTCGCAAGTACTCCTTTTGAACTAAATGAGTGCTCATCATCAACCTCTTCCTCTTCACCAAGCATCATACAAAAACCGCCCATAGGTATTGCACGAAGCGAATACTTTGTCTCCTTTTTCTGAAAAGAAAATATCTTCGGTCCCATTCCTACAGCGAACTCAATAACATGTATTCCGTTCTTTTTTGCGAGAAGGAAATGTCCAAGCTCATGGAAAAATATAATAAGACCAAATACAAAAAGGCCGATTATAACGTTAATAATCGTGCTTAAGTTCATTAATTCCACCTACTCTCAATTGAATCATAAACCCATTTCTCAGTCTCTAAAATCTGTGAAACATCAGGGTTATCAATATTTTTATGATTCTTCATACAATAATCAATCATTTCATATATCTCAAGAAAACGAATCTTGCCATCAAGAAATCTTGCAACCGCACACTCATTTGCCGCATTAAATACTGTTGGCATGCTTCCACCTGTTTCAATTGCATTATACGCATATTTAAGACCTAAAAATGTATCCGGATCAGGCTTTGAAAACGTAATCTCTGAAAGTGTAGAGAAATCAAGTCTTTTGCCATCAAGGAATATACGCTTAGGATAATAAAGTGCATACTGTATCGGAAGTCTCATATCCGGTGTACCAAGCTGTGCCATAACAGCACCGTCATCAAACTCAACCATTGAGTGAATAATACTTTGCGGCTGAACAACGACTTCTATTTGCGAAGGTTCTACATCGAATAGCCATTTGGCTTCAATAACCTCAAGTCCCTTATTAACCATTGTTGAAGAATCAATTGTAATCTTACGTCCCATCGACCAATTAGGATGCTTAAGCGCCATTTCAAGCGTTACACCTTCTAACTGTTCTTTGGTCATTCCTCTAAATGGTCCACCTGAAGCGGTAAGTAATATCTTGCTTATATGATTGTCACGTTCTCCGTTAAGGCACTGGAAAATCGCTGAATGCTCGCTGTCAACAGGAAGAATGGAAACACCCTTTTCCTTTGCAAGCGGCATAATAATATGTCCTGCCGTAACAAGAGTTTCCTTGTTAGCAAGACCGATATCTTTACCAGCTTTGATTGCTTCAATTGTTGGAACAATTCCTATCATTCCTACAACTGCAGTTATAATAATATCCGACTCCTCCATAACTGCAAGTTCAATAAGACCGTCCATCCCGCTTACAATACGGCACGCCGGTGTAACATCTTTGATGTTATCTTCTAACTCTTTGGCCTTATCTTCATTATATACAGCACAAAGTCTTGGGTGAAATTGTCTAATCTGTTCTTCAAGCATTTTGATATTGGAAGAAGCGGAAATCGCTACAACCTCCAAATCATTAGGATTTGCAGAAATTACATCTAAAGTCTGGGTTCCGATTGAACCCGTAGAACCCAGTATCGCTACTTTTTTCATTATAATCCTCCATAATCAGGCAATATTAAAATACCATTTCTATTAACCTGACAAGCCAATAAATGATTGGCGCAATATATATTACGCTATCAAAGCGGTCCAATATTCCACCGTGACCCGGAATAAGACTACTGTAATCTTTGATATCGTGATTTCTCTTAATTGCTGATGCCGCAAGATCTCCGATAACTGATGCCATTGCAGCCACAGCCGCAACTACGCCTCCAAATACCGGTACGGTAAATGGTAACTGTTCAGGAAATACCATCGCAAATGCAATTCCGATTGCAAATGCACCAAATATTCCGCCTATGAAACCTTCAATACTCTTGTTGGGACTCACCTTAGGTGCCAACTTATGTTTTCCAAGCGCTCTTCCAAAAAAGTAAGCACAAATATCATTGCCCCAACTTGCAATAAGCAGGTAAAATACAAGATATAAACCGGATTCCATTTCACGAAGTCTAAGTACATAAGACAAAAGAACCGTAACATATACAAATATGAACAACACCTTTGCTACATCATGATCCATATACTTCGGAAAGTTGAATACATATATCGCAAGTATAACCATAAGAAGGCCTATTATTGCAGGGAAAAACAAAAACTCTTTATTCAAAAAAATGAGAGCATAAAACGCAATTGTAAATGCATAATCAACAAACGCAAATACGGACTTTTCTAAAGAATATATTCTTAAATATTCCCAAATTCCAATTAATGATACAACCGCAAGAATACATGTTGTAACAATACCCCCGGTTAATAACGCTACCAATGTTACTATGCCTACAAAGAAGCCCCCGATTAATCTGTCTTTCATATAAAATTATACCCCGCCAAATCGACGTTCCCTTCCATTATAATAACGAATTGCCGTAAGTAAATCTTCTTTACAGAAGTCCGGCCATAATACATCTGTAAAATAAAATTCAGTATATGCAAGCTGCCATGGAAGAAAGTTAGAAAGTCTTTCCTCACCGCTTGTTCTAATAAGTAAATCAGGATCCGGCAATCCAGCCGTATCAAGACGATCACTTATCAAATCTTCTGTTATCTCGGAAACTTCAAGTTTGCCTTCACCAACGTCCTTTGCAATATCCGCTACCGCACGTCTAATCTCATCACGTCCGCCGTAATTAATAGCAATAGTAAACTTAAGACCGGAATTGTTGACCGTAGCTTCTTCAAGCTCATTTATACGCTTAACAAGCTTAGGATCAAGACCTGTCTTGTCACCAATTACGCGAACGCACATATTATTCTTTGTAGAACGCTCAATACAATCAATAAGATATTTGCCAAGAAGCTTCATAAGGGCATCTACTTCATCCTTTGAACGCTTCCAATTCTCAGTAGAAAATGCATAAACGGTTACATACTCTATCCCCATATTATATGCATCTTCAATTATTTGTTCTACTGTTTTTGAACCTTGAACATGACCATAGTTTCTGGGCATATTTCTCTTCTTTGCCCATCTTCCGTTACCATCAAGAATAATGGCAACATGTTTGGGTACGTTAAGATTTTCGTCTTTGATTGCTTTAAGTATCTTTTCCAAAGCGACCTCCGATATTATACAGTCATAATCTCTTTTGACTTATTCTCTACAGTTGCATCAATACGCTCAACGAACTTATCTGTAAGCTTCTGAACCTTATCCTCGTACTCTTTCTCTTCGTCCTCAGATATCTCGCTGGCCTTAAGCTGCTTCTTGAAATAATCGTTAGCATCACGTCTTACATTACGTACTGCAACTTTAGCGTTCTCGCCCTTTTTCTTGATATCTTTAACAAGTTCTTTACGTCTTTCCTCTGTAAGTTCAGGGAAATTAAGAATAACTGACTTACCATCATTGTTTGGTGTAAGACCGAGATCAGAACAAAGAATTGCCTTCTCAATCTCCTTGAGTAATGAAGACTCCCAAGGTGTAATCAAAATAGTTCTTGCTTCAGGAACACTAACGTTACCAACCTGCTGAAGCGGTGTTGGTGTTCCATAATATTCTACTTTGATTTTATTTAAAATATTCGGATTAGCTCTGCCTGCACGAATATTAGAAAATTCGTTCTCCAAGCTATCAATAGTCTTTTCCATTTTCTCTTCAAATTGTTTTAACATTGTATGTTCCTCCTGATATATTAAACTCTAATTATTTTTCTTATTTATGCTTCAATAAATGTTCCGTTAGACTTACCTGTCATAGCATTGAGTATTCCGTCTTTGTCATTAAGACCGAATAACATCATTGGCATATGATTCTCCATTGCAAGAACAGCTGATGCCAAATCAATAACACCTAACTGATTATCAACAATATCCTTCATCTGCATCTTGTCATACTTCTTGGCATTAGGATTAACCTTAGGATCACTATCATATACACCGTCAATCGCCTTACCGGCAAGAATAATATCAGCCTCTATCTCTACAGCAAAAAGCACTGTGGACATATCCGTTGAAAAATAAGGATGACCTGTTCCGCCCGCAAAGAAAACAACCTCATTATTATTAAGTGCTTCAAGTGCAGCGTCTTTTGCAAATAACTCTGTAACGTTACCACAAACAAACGGTGACATTATTCTTGTCTTAAGTCCTACACTTCTAAACATTTCAGATGCATAAAGACAATTCATAACCGTTGCAAGCATTCCAATCTGATCAGCTTTAACTCTGTCCATATTTTCAGAGGTTCTTCCCCGCCAGAAGTTACCGCCACCTATTACAACAGCAACCTGCTTACCCAAATCAACAGCCTCTTTGACCTGTCTTGCAGCCTCAAGAACAGTTGCTTCATCAAAACCTTGATGTTTATCTCCGGCAAGTGCCTCGCCGCTTAATTTTAAAAGAATTCTATCTGTTTTCACTATGAGTTCCTCCTATGCGAAAAAGCTCTTAACGTCGATATCTGAATACGCCTGTGAAACAAAACCTTCAAGTACCGCACCGTTATTAATCTGAACTGAACGCGACTTAATATTACCCATTATAACTGCTGTAGAATCAACAATAACAGGTCCCTTAACATCGATGTCACCATTAACCGCACCTGCAATTACGGCAGACTCACCTTCAATGTTACCAATAACCATAGAACCTACACCAAGCTTGATGCTTCCGTAAGACTTAACATCTCCTTCAATCTTTGATCCGTTCGCATATAACTCTCCGGCAGTAATATTACCTGTAACGCTACCACCAACAACAACTTTGCCCTTACTTGTGAGGTTACCCTCAACTCTACCGATTACATCAATCGAACCGTCAGTCTCAAGATCACCATGGATAACTGAACCCTTTGTGATATAAGTTGTTTCTGTATCTGCATCGTCCATGCTAAACGGCTTCTCTTCCGGTGCCTTAGCCGGTGCGCTTTCTACTGATTTGATTGAAATTACATCTTTTTCCTCTGCCATTGAATTGTCCTCCAAATCCTTCTTAATATCTTCTGCTATATCTTCTGCGGTTACCGCTTTTGTTTCTTCTACTACAGGTTCTTCTACTGCAGGCTCCTCTGCTACAGTTTCTTCTACTACAGGTTCCTCTGCCGCAGGTTCTTCTGCCACAAGTTCATCTGTTACAGGTTCTTCCGCCGCAAGCTCTTCTGCCGCAGATTCCTCTCCTACAGTTTTTTCTGCCACAGGTTTCTCTGCTACAGGTTCCTCAACTGCAGGTTCTTCTGCCACAGGTTCCTCCGTTACAGGTTCTTCTGCTACAGGCTCCTCCGCCATCGATTCCTCTGCTGTCTGCGCAATCATATCAGCAAGATTCATCTGTTCCATAACAGGTTCTTCCTTCTGAGTTTCTTCAACAGGTTCTTCCTTCTGAGTTTCTTCAACAGGTTCCGGCTCCTTATCTTCCTCACTTTCCTTAATTTCGTCCATAACAGCCGAATTAAGTTCCTCGTTCTCTACAGGGGCAAGTTCTTCTTGCTCATCATTTTCTATTGCTTCAGCACCCTTAAAATCACCATTGGCAATGCTATCAAGAAGTGCTTCAAGATCTTCTTTTGTATCAACCGGTGTTGTTTCAGGTTCAGCCGGTGCAGGTGTTTCTGCTGCCTCCTCCTGAATCTTTTCCTGCTTTGCAGATAACTGACTAAGCAAATCATCGACTGACATATCCATTGTATTAACTTCTAAGTCGTCATCTAAAAGCATCTGTGCCTGATCATCACTATATAATTCCTTATCTAACAATGCATCGATATTATCTGTCATATCTTCAGGTGCAATGTCTTCATAATCCTTCTGTTCTGTATCAAGCAGGCTCTGCTCTAACTCCTTCTTGTATACCTTAGGCTCATCTGTTGCAGCGGGTTTACTTGTAACATTATCATCATATACCTCATTGCCATCCGGAATAAGCTCATTCATAGCTTGTTTTAAATCCGATTTGAAATCCTTAAAAAAACTCATATTATCCTCCCTATGTCTTTGATATTTGCTTCCATATAATATGTATTATCTGATATTAATTGATTCATTCGGTTCTCTAAATGCAAAACCTTATATATCAATACAATATTCAAAATCATTGAAACGAACAGCAACAAAACAAATATAAATACTATAAATGTCTTCATCCGCTTAATACGATTTTTTCTCTTAAGTGCCTTAAGTGCATCATCTTCGTGTGTTTTCGGCATTTTAAAAGCTCCTAACATATATATTGGCAATGCTTATTCTACTCTTAAGCACCGCAAACTTCATTATAACATACTTTATAGCAAAATAAAACAAAAAAATCGAGCAGGATAACCTACTCGATTCTCTCATTTAATAATCAAAATTATGCTTCGATGATTTCTTTCTTGTTATAGCTTCCACACTTCTTACATACTCTGTGAGGAACCATTAACTCTCCGCACTTAGAACACTTAACTAAAGTAGGAGCTGTCATCTTCCAATTAGCTCTTCTCTTATCTCTTCTACCTTTTGAAGATTTGTTCTTAGGACATATAGACATATTCACACCTCCTTAAATTGATTGAAGATATCACTAAAAACTGCCATTCTTGGATCCGGAACCGTCTGGTCACAGTTACATGAACTCTTATTCAGATTGGTTCCACACACCTTACAAATTCCTAGACAATCATCTTTGCAGATAACATTCATCGGTATTACGGTGTATAACTCATCCAAAACGAGCCTGTCTACATCCAAATTACAGTCTTCAATATAGCTTATCTCATCAGCCTCCGACGGATCATCAGTATAATCTACGTTCTTGGCTGTATCGACAGTTCTTGATATTGAAAGATTATATTCACATTGAATCTCTTCAAGACATCTGCTGCAAACTCTTGTAACATCAAGACTTACATCACCCTTAATAATAAGTGTATCCTTATCTGCATGATTAAGTGTAAGTGTAAATGGTTCCTTTGTGGAAATCTTAAGCATCTCTCCACCAAAATCACCTTGTAAATCCTTGATGTCTACATCAACTTGTTGTTGCTTACCTGCAACAGAAATAATGTCATATAAGTTAATTATCATAGATAATCTCCCAAACTCACACGTCAGATATTATACATACATAAAAAATGTTTGTCAACAATCTTTTTCGTTATTTTTTAAAATTTATACAATATGTAGCATTTTTATATCAATGCAAGTGTCTCTCTTGCGATTGCGAGCTCCTCATTTGTTGGTATTACATATACCTTAACCTTAGAATCTGTTGTAGAAATCATAAGTTCTTCGCCACGCTTTGAGTTAGCTTCCTCATCAAGATTAATTCCAAGATAATTAAGATAACCCATAATCTTTCTGCGCATTGTAATATTATTCTCACCGATTCCTGCTGTAAATGCTATTCCGTCAACACCATTTAATGCAGCTACATAAGAGCCAATGTAAAGTGCAGCTCTATATGCAAACATTTCCAAAGCAAGCTCAGCTCTTTCGTTGCCGTCATTAGCCGCTGCCTCAAGGTCTCTAAAATCACTTGATACACCTGATATACCTTCAACACCTGACTTCTTATTAAGAATAGTAAGAACCTCATCAATTGACTTGTTAAGCTTTCCGGCAAGGAATTGAACAACTGCCGGATCAATACTTCCGCTTCTTGTTCCCATGATAAGACCGTCAAGTGGAGTAAATCCCATACTTGTATCAACCGACTCGCCGTTCTTAACAGCAGTAATTGAAGAACCATTACCTAAATGGCAAATGATTACCTTTGACTCACCATTCTCTTTGCCAAGCAACTGTAATAATCTCTTTGAAACGAAACTGTGAGAAGTTCCGTGGAAACCATACTTACGAACCTTGTACTCATCGTAATAGTCAAAAGGTACACCATACATATATGCCTTAGCAGGCATTGTCTGATGAAACGCTGTATCAAATACAGCAACCATTGGTGTATTAGGCATTAATTCCCTGCATGCAGAAATACCAATAAGATTTGCAGGATTATGAAGAGGGGCAAGATCATTACATTCCTCAATAGCTTTAATTACTTCATCTGTAATTACTACAGAACTTGCAAACTTCTCTCCGCCATGAACTATTCTGTGTCCAACAGCACCAATCTCCGATAGTTCATTTATAACACCATGCTCGCTGTCAGTAAGTGCCTCAAGAACAAATGATACTGCACTTTTGTGGTCCGGCATCGGTTTGTCTGACTCATATTTATCCTTTCCGGCAGGTGAATGTGTAAGCCTTCCGTCTATTCCAATTCTTTCGCAAAGTCCTTTTGCAACAACCTGCTCGCTATCAGAATCAATTAACTGATACTTAAGCGATGAACTTCCGCAGTTAACAACAAAAATATTCATTATATATCCTCCTTAAGCATTGTTGTATTCCTTTTCTATTGAGCCGTCATCAACCTTAACCTGATGTCTTCCATGCTCCTTAGCATAGTACATGCACCAGTCAGCTCTCTTCAATAATTCAGTAGTATCCTTGCATACTTCAGGGAATGCGGTAACACCTACGCTCACGCTAAGATGTATGTCAAACTCATTATATGAAACAACCTGACTACAAAGTTTTTCAAAAAGATCATTTATAATCGGTGTTGCCTCTTCCAAGTTTTTGTTAGGAAGCGCAGCAACAAATTCTTCACCGCCATATCGACAGACAAATCCGTCATACTGGTCAATGAAATCTTCTGTTACGGAAGCAATACGTTTAATTACTTCATCACCCGCAAGGTGACCGTAAGTATCATTAACATTTTTAAACTTATCGATATCAAAAAGTGCAACACTTATGCAGCTGTTCTCAAGTGCAATCTTGTATGTTGTTTCTTTAAACAACTCATTGAAGTAAATACGATTGTTAATACCTGTCAGACCGTCTTTTCTTGCCATATTCTGCATGTCATTATAAAGTCTTGCATTATTAATTGCGATGTCGAACTGTGCAATGATAGTGTTGTAAAATGACATATTGCCTGCAAAAAGATTGCGTCTGCTATCACCTATCATAAACAATCCATAAGGATCATCTTGACTTCCAAGCACTTTGATATAAACCGAATTAATATTAACATTACGAAGATAAGGTATCTCGTCCCAAAGCTCATCATGTATAATC
Organism: Lachnospiraceae bacterium; assembly: GCA_015057325.1. Taxonomy (GTDB): domain Bacteria; phylum Bacillota; class Clostridia; order Lachnospirales; family Lachnospiraceae; genus CAG-590. Next base: position 229,695 of record SVEQ01000004.1, read on the forward strand.
TTTTCCACATCGCCGTTTGCAATCATTTGAACATACATATCTTCCATCTGTTCTTTGATTTTGCTGTCAAGATTAGAAATCTTTGTCTGAATTGCATAGTTGGCATGCTTGTTATGATATACGTCTTTCTTAATATAAACTGCACAAAAACCGAGTTTCTTAACATCAAAAATTGCTTCTGCGATATGATTGGATATTTTCTTTACATCAAAAGATGAGGATAACTGTCTCATTATATCCTCTTGAACCATCATTTCATCATTAGCCTCTTTGATTTGCTTGTTCGCACGTTCAAGGTCAATTTTTTGGATGTTTAACTGATCGTTAGTATTGCGAAGTTTGTTTTGCATATTAAGAATATTCTCGTTCTTTTCAACAATATTCTCAAATTTTCTTCTCTCATCAAGCAACTCATTGTCTTTTTGTTTAACAAAATCCGAAAGTGCATTCGTTCCACAGATAAGAACAAATCCAATAAGTAACGCTGCAAAGAACATATATATCCATTTATTGTCATGAATAACGGTCATTCTTACAAACAAAACAATTGAAATTATAACACCCAAACCAATGATACAACCAATTGGCATTAACTTATCGGTTATATCCAATGTCAGGAATAAATCAATTACAAAAACAAGCAGGAACGCTATTATAGACGTATTGGAATCATTTGAACTCTCTGTAAATATCAGCATAACACTCACAAGAGTACATTGCACAAATCGAAGAACACGCAATGCAATTAGCGAATCAAAGCATCTAAACGCACGCAAAACCTCCTCGATTATTACGCAAACAACAGCGAACGTAACTGTAATAATCGTATTCCTAAGAGAAATGTTCTTGTAAATCAACTGCAAAGCAATTCTTTGCATTACAAAAGTAATGAATACCAATCTATGCAAAAGTATATTCTTTTCCTGCAGTTTGGCTGCCATTTTAATATCCATAAATTAATCCTTCTTCCAATACAATTCTATAACCGAACCTTCTTTGAGAGGTTCGAAGTGTCCGGCTTTATTGCCGTCTAATGTCTGAACAAGTTTTGTTCCCTTAACGGTCTTTAAATCGAAATCATATTTATCAAAGATATCAATAAAGACATAATCACTCTTACCTGTAAGCGTTATCGGCTTACCGTTAACAGTTATATGCATATCAACAGTCTTTTTCTTTGATGATGCTTTTGCAAAATAATCATCAAGGTCATTAGTAATATCTGTAGCCTTTTTCTTAACAGTCTTTTTCTTCTTGACTGTTTTAGGCTTTTCTGTCTCTCCCATAAGGTCTGCAAAAAGATTCTGTTCTTCGGGAAGAACTTTGAGTTGAGGTTCTTCGCTCGTTAACTCTTCCTCTTTGTCAACTGCTTCTTCTGTATCTTCGTTAACTGTTTCTGTTGTATCTTTGTTGACCGTTTCTGTCACTTCCTCGGAAGGCTCTTTTGTTGCAGTCTCTTCGGTTTCTGTAACTTCTTCATTTGCAGCCTCTTCTACTTCCTCTTCGTCATCTTCCTCTATAGTTTCTTCTTCAACGAAGCGTTGCGCCTTATATATATCTTCTCTGTCAATCCATGCAACATTAAAGTTCTCATATATTTTTGTATCCGCATTGGCTCTCGCACCATTGACAAACACCTCGTGAGGTGTCTCGATATCCATAAACTGCATAAGTTGAGTTAATGTATAATAATTAAGTACATCGATAACATCTCCGTCCTTAAGTTCGTACGAGCCAAGTTCCAACTTGTTATTAACTGTTGCAAATCGAGGGCAAACAATTTCCATATCATTAACTACAAACTTAATGGTTGTGTTAAGATCAACCACATCTTCAAGCAATGCACTTGCCGACTCACCTTTAGTTGAAATCTCAACAACAATCTTATCCCCTGCGGCAATTTCATGATTCATTCCAACAGTTGTATCATTTAACATGATTTGTGCAGGCTCCCCCGCCTCACCTCGAATGAATCTCTTCTTGCCGTTAAGCGTGTAGTTGATATCATCACCACGTTTAGGGAATACGTCCTCGTTAGATAAACCAAATGCAAGTACTGCATCAAAAACAGTAAGTTTATCATTGTCGTACAACTTAACTCTTTCATCATTGACGGTAAGATAAATGAACCTGTTTTTCTGTTCATAGAAGTTAAGACAAATACCGATAGGCGTAACAAGAAGAGGGTCTTTTTTAACACCCTCAACCATGATATTGATATCACCAAGTACCTCTTCGCCACGAAGACCAACTCTCTCAGGCGGAAGTCCTAAATGACTTGCAAGTTTCTCTGTATATCCGTTGACCTTACCACCGCCGCCAACAACAAATGCAGCAGCAACAGGCTTACCACCATTTAATTCAATAATCTTCTTGGCAGTCTGTTCAGTAATCTCATCTAATGTCGGGTCTATCTTACTGTACACCTCATCCGGTGTGACTTTATGTTCAATTCCAAGAATATCTCGATAAGTCGACGTCTTTTTGCCCGGGCTTATCATTTTGATTGTTTCTGCTGTATCAAAATCACATAGGTATTCTTTAAGCAAAACCTCCGTAAGTTCATCTCCTGCTTTGGGGAGCATGCCGTAGCCGATAATACTTCCGTCCTTTGTTATTGAAATATCGGAAGTTCCGGCACCTACATCGACAAGTGCAATATTAAGTAATCTGTAATTCTCAGGGATTGCAACCTGAATTGCAGCAATAGGCTCTAAAGTCATATTAGCTACTTCAAGTCCGGCAAATTCAACCGCTGCATACAAACCATCAACAACATCTTCAGGAAGGAAGGTTGCCAAAACATCAGCGGCGATATTGTGAACCTTATGTCCCTCAAGATTGCTTATTTCATAACCATTCATATAATACTTGATGACAGAATAGCCTACGCAGAAGTACTTGTCTCCTGTTGTATTCTCCTCTACCATTTTAGAATGAGCCTCTTCAATACCCATAAGCTCAACAGAATGAATATATTCCTGATTAACCTGCGTAAGATCAGGGAACTCATAATAGCCCTTACCTACTGCAGTCTTAAGAACACGACCTGCGGCAGCAATACAAACTTCTTTAAGTTTTCTGCCCGAAAGCTGCTCCTCAAGGCTTTCCTTAACCTCAATAATCTCTTCACTTATCTTCATGATATCATGAATCTGACCATCTAACATGGCACGTGTGTCATGAAATCTTACCGCCTGCGCAACAATATTAAATTGCTTGCCTTCCCTGTAACCTACAGAACCAACAATACTTCTTGTTCCAATATCTAAGCCGAAAACTAACGGTTCCGGATACTTTGTAATTCCAGCCATTCTTCTTCTCCATACAAATAATCTGTTTACAAAATTACATCATTTTATTTTACCACATCAGACTTATTTATTCAACAAATCATTAATGACATTTTGAGTACTTATAAAATCATTACTGTTGTCAATAACAACATCACAATTTGCTCTGTAAAAGTCCTCATTTTCCTGATTTTTCATTACAACTTCGTAGTCTTTTGCAGTTTTACCCCTACCCGCAACAAGTCTCTTGATTCTTGTCTGTTCGTCAGCGTAAACAAACCATATCGAATCACATATTTCTCTGTAACCGTCCTGTATAAGAAGAGCCGCCTCAATCACGTAATAATCTGCCTTGCCAAGAGTTCTAACTCTTTCTATATCATCAATTATATATTCTTTAACCGACGGGTGAACTATTTCATTAAGCTGTTTTAGCTTTGCTTCGTCACCAAAAACGATACTGCCAAGTGCATTTCTGTTAATGGTTCTGTCGTCATTTAAAATTGAAGCACCAAAACATTCCACGATCCTAACATACGCCGGCATATCCGGTTCCATTAAATGATGAGCTAACTTATCAGCTTCGATAATGTAGGCCCCACATTCTTTTAAATATGACAAAACCATACTTTTGCCACTGCCGATTCCACCGGTAATTCCAATAATCTGCATAATTACTCCTTATTTCGCCTCAAACCACGTATCACCAATGCTTACACCAACCGAAAGAGGAACAGAAAGATTTGCCGCATTCATCATTTCCTCAACAAGAATCGTCTTAACAGTTTCAACTTCATCTTCAATCGCTTCAATCAATAGTTCATCATGGATTTGAAGAATCAACTCGGACTTAAGACCTTCCTTTCTCATTCTGTCCATAACCTTAATCATTGCGATCTTCATGATATCCGCAGCCGTACCCTGAATTGGTGCATTCATGGCTACTCTTTCACCAAAACTTCTCTGCATAAAGTTTGAAGAAGTAAGTTCAGGAATTGGTCTTATTCTTCCAAACAACGTCTTGGTATATCCTGATTTCTTGGCATTTTCAACCGTTTCATCAAGATAACGTTTGACATCCGGATAAGTATTAAAATAACTATCAATATATTCCGACGCTTCTTTTCTTGATATATTAAGATCTTCAGCAAGACCAAACGCACTTATACCATAAACAATACCAAAGTTTACTGCTTTTGCGTTACGACGCATCAACGAATCAACTTCATCAAGTGGCACGCCAAACACCTGTGAAGCTGTTATTGCATGAATATCCTGCCCCTCATTAAATGCTGCAATAAGTTTGGCGTCACCCGACATATGAGCAAGAAGTCTAAGTTCTATCTGCGAATAATCTGCATCAACAAAAACGTGTCCTTCCTTTGGAATAAATACCTTTCTTATACTGCGTCCAAGTTCTGTTCGCATAGGTATATTCTGCAAGTTTGGTTCTGTCGAACTAATACGTCCTGTCGCTGTAATTGTCTGATTAAATGTTCCATGTATTCTTCCGTCATCACTGATAAATGCAGCCAAACCGTCCGCATATGTAGATTTCAATTTGGTAACCTGTCTGTAATCAAGAACATCGGCAACTATTTTGTAATCATTTTTTAATTTATTAAGGACATCGGCATTGGTTGAATATCCTGTCTTGGTTTTCTTTGCACCGGGAAGATTAAGTCTGTCAAATAGCACTTCTCCAAGTTGTTTTGGTGAATTGATTTTAAACTCAAATCCCGCCTCGTTATATATACTTTTTTCAAGAGCATCTGCTTTATTGCCAAGCATTTTTCCGTATTCGGCAAGTGCAGCCTTGTCAACATGAATACCCTTTTGCTCCATATTATTAAGGACGTATACAGTGGGAATTTCTATATCCTTATACAAATCAAGCATCTGTTTTTCCAAAAGATTCTTCGAAAGCTCTTCATGTGCCATTAAAGGAATGCATGTTTCATAGAGAATATACTGCTTGATATCTTCGTCAGATATAGTCATTATATTAATCTCTTTCTTGCCTATCAATTCCTTCTCGGAAGGAACGGTAAGTTCCAAAAAATCTCTGGCAATGTCATCATAACCGTAACTATCCTTTAACGGATTGATAAGATATGCGGCAATCGATGTGTCAAAAACCTTGCAATCATTTCCAATCGGCAACAACTTAATTAATGATTTCAAATTGTTAGTGACTAATGTCGTTTGACCGGACTTAACAATATCTGAAATATTATTTAAAATATCTTGTCCGTTTATGTGTGCATTACAATTAATAAATGTAGCCTTACCCGCCTCTGTCGAAAAACCGATTCCAAAAAGTAAACCGTCTTTTTCAAGTGGAAATACAGTAAACTCTTTTGTTTTAGCAAGCGATGTGACAAAACCTCTCGCATCTGATAACTCATCAAGCATCACGATATCAAAGTTGTACTCAACCTTTTTGGTATTGTTTTCAAAATACTTAAGCAGACTCTTAAGTTCAAGTGTCTTAATATAATCATAAGCCTCATCCGTAAAAAGCGAAGAAAATGTAAGATTTGCAAAGTCAACCTTAAGCTCTACGTCAAGTTTAATGGTTGCCAACTCCTTGCTCATAATAGCCTGATCGTAAAACTCCTTAAGATTCTCCATAGCCTTCTTGGGCTTTAACTCATCAACATGCGCATAAGCATTCTCAATACTGTGATAAGTCGCTATAATGTTGCCTGCCGTCTTTTCTCCGATTCCCGGCACACCCGGAATGTTATCGGAAGTGTCACCCATAAGTCCCTTCATATCTATGAACTCTTTTGGTGAAACTCCATAGAGTTCTTTTACATTTTCATCATAGTATTCTTCAACAGTAGTTTTGCCTGCTTTGGTTTTGGGGAGTTTGATTTTGACATGCTTTGTCGCAAGTTGCAAAAGATCTCTATCACCCGAAAGAACGGTAACCTCCATGCCCTTAGCTTCACCGATAACCGACATTGTTCCAATTATATCATCAGCCTCAAAACCTTCTTTTTCTATAATTGTAACACCCATGTCAGAAAGCAATTTTTTAATAAGAGGTACCTGACTTTTGAGTTCTTCAGGCATACCCTTTCTCGTACCCTTATACTGCTCAAACATTTTATGACGAAATGTTGGTGCGTGTACGTCAAATGCTACTGCAAGGTGTGTTGGTTTTTCATCCTCTATAACCTTAAGCACCATATTAACAAAACCCAAAACCGCATTCGTGTGTTCTCCTTTTGAGTTAGTAAGGTCAGGTAGTCCGTAAAATGCTCTGTTAAGTATGCTGTATCCATCGACTAATAATAATTTATCCATAAAATTACTCCTTAAATAATCTTTACCTTAAAACGTTATATGCTCTGATTTTTGAATAAAAGCTCTGTTCCTCTTCAGGTTCCGGTTCAATATTGATTGTAATTACCTGATTATCGGGTTCAAATAAATATTTATCAAAAGTATCACTATAATAATACTCACCCTGTGCTTCCTTGAGTTTTCTTTGTTCATCTGCCTTGACTATACCCAAAAAATTAACATATCCGACAACAGAAAAGGCAAACAAACATATTACTGCAATAACAATCGAAGATATTACAAACTCTTTTCTTGTTTTATTCTGTTTGAGTTCCCTGTTAATTCTGATATCAAGTTCCTTTTTGAAGTCTTTGCTTATAGGTGCATTGCTATCCATCTGACGCATACCTTCAATCATTGTGTAGTAAATATCAAGTTCTTCCTTGCAATCTTTACAGGATTGTATGTGTCTTAAAAAATCTATTCTCTTCTCTTTTTCCAATCCGTTTTCAATATAAGAAATAATATTGGACTGGGCTTCCAAACAATTCATAATAAGCCTCTTTTCAAATATAAATATGCTTTAAATCAATCAAACTAGAGTATAACATTTTCCTATAATAATTACAAATCGTATTATATGATTATTTTTTTAGTTTTTATCTTGATTTTACTCTTTTTTAGTAATATATTGTTTCTTATAACTAATTTTTTAAATGAGAGGCGACATCATGAATCTTACAACATTCCGAAGAAATCTTAGAGCTAGACTAAAGAAACAAAACATATCTCTCGGAGCGTTATCAACAACATCAAATCTATCTGAAGATACATTACGGTCAATAATATATGGTAAATCACAAGATATAAAATTATCTACAATCACTAAAATAGCTGATGTACTTAATTGTTCAATCGATACACTTATCGATAGAAACGTTTACTCTCCCACATTAAATAAAATAATAGATCAATTATCATCTTTACCCGAATATTCTCTTCAAGCTATATCTATGATTATAACAATGGAAGAAAAAAGCATACTTAAATCATCTACTAAATCTAAAATGATGCTTCCTATTCTTGTTCCCAACGGAAACTTTACAGACGGAATGTATTATGACAGGAACAGCTTTGAACATTTAGATATTACAGACTATCCAAGTTCTTTAAAAGAAGAATGCGATTACGGTATGAAAATCTCAACAAGATATTTAGAACCTGTATATATTCCAAATGATATTCTTCTCATTTCAGCAAAAACATTTCCAAAGAAAGAAGACATTGTTGTATTCATTAATAATGACGGAAAAATATTCATAAGAAAATACACTGATTTAGGTCTTGAGCCTTTAAATAAATACGGAAAACTAATATTACGGCGAGATATAAAGAACTATATGCCACTCGGCACTGTGATCAAGGCCGTACATGAATTTAATATTGAACAATATAGATGATAATGCCGGTGATGGGTCGCACGACGTCCGGTGGACGTCGGTTTTGCGACTGACCGAGCGGAGTACCCACTCCGCGAGACTTGAACCCATGGGTTCAAGTTCATCCCAAACAAAAAAGTCAGGTTATACCTGACTTTTTTAGTGCCGGTGATGGGACTTGAACCCATACGGTGTTGCCACCAACAGATTTTGAGTCTGCCTCGTCTGCCAATTCCGACACACCGGCTTTTATTACATTGACCGTTTCCAGTCAACGAAGACCATTATATTAGAAAGTCACTATATTGTCAACCATAAAATGAATTACTTCTCAACCTTTTTGGCTACAACAGCAAATCTTCCGTCTTTAACATGATATGCACAAGTTGAAAGAGTTACAAGTTTATCACCATACTTAACATCAACACCCGTATCTATTATAGACAATTTCTTGATATTATCTACATAATCATTAAACTCATTTTCATCGCCTGCATTTACAAATCGATAATACTTAAACTCGGTAGAATCCTCGGGATAAATCTGCGAATAAAATGCAGCGACAACCTCATATGTGCCCTCTCCGTATATCGTATCAAAATCAAAGGTCTTATGAGACTCATAAAAATCCTTTTCTTCATACTTCATTATATCGTGGAACATTTTCCCGGAATTCATGTTGTGTCCATATATAATTATATTGTCGGTAGCGGGATAAACCATACAACTTCCATCAATAAACGGAAGCCCTGCAGACGAATATTCTTCATCAAAATCAAGATGTATATAGTGCTGTCCATATTCATCATCGTCAGGTGTAAACATAACCGGATAATCTATGTTGGTATCCTTTATCTTAATCCAACCAATAAAATCATGATTAGCACCGTATAGCACTTCAAACTTACGTTGCACAAAGGTTCCGTCAACAGCAACCATGTTGTTTGGAGTTTCTTCCTGCTTAGAATCATTTTCAACAGCAGTATTATCCTCACTCGTTGTAGTTCCCTCAACATCTTCTGATGTTTCGGTAGTAACAACACTAGCTTCCTCAACAATCATGCTTCGCAACTCGTCAATATTCTTTTCACTTTTTCCGCTTGAATAATAATAGTATGCCAGATAACCGCCGCAACCTGCGGCAATCATAAGACATACTATCATTAAAAAACTCATTATCTTCTTTTTCATAACGATTCCTTCTTGTAACTTAGAAGTATTTCTTTGAGCCCCACAAATTGCTGTGCTTAAGATCCTGATACTCACTGTAGGCCTGCTCAAGAATCTGTTTCTCGTTCGGAAATTTCAAAAGATGATAGGCTTCATGATACTTATAATATCCTGAATCCATAAAATATTCTTCTCTTTGGGGTTTGCTGTAATAACTGTCAGCCATCATCAGATACCAATGCACATCCTTATTAACAACATCATATGCCGTATTAAATGTGTAATTACTCTTGTTGACGTATTTGATTATTTGTGCACTGACACCTGTCTCTTCTTTGACTTCACGAAGTGCTGTCTCTTTGTATTCTTCGCCTTCTTCTACCGTTCCCTTCGGCAACACCCAGCCTTCATACTTGTTTCTGTAATTCTTATAAAGTAACAACACTTTACCTCTGAAAATTACCACACCACCACAGCTTACTGCTTCTATCATTGTTATTCCTCCGTTTTCTAATATTGAAGCTGTATTAAAATCAACAATTGGTGTGTTGCTTTAATTAGGTAAATTATATCAAGTAATATGTCAAAACACAAGGTAAAGTTACATTTTTATCCAAAAATGCAATATCTAGTTTATTGCCTATAATATTCATCAAACATTTTTCTCGCAATCGCTGATGCCTTAACTCCGTTAACATCCGATTCCTCAACTACGATACTTACACAGACCTCCGGATTTTCAATATCCGAAAATCCAACAAACCATGAAAAATCATGATCTCCGTCTGCATACTCAGCTGTTCCGGTCTTGCCCGCCGCTTTATACTCTGCTCCTGCAAAATAATCTGCCGCAGTACCATCAGTAACAACTTTTCTCATATATTCGGTAAGTATTTCCGCTTCATCTGATGTTAGCAATTTATCATATGAGGACGGTGAGAATTTCTTAACTCTCTTGCCCTTATAATTCTCAATACTGTCAATCATATATGGTTTCATCATAAGACCGCCGTTTGCAATAGACGCAACAATCATCGCATTGTGAAGTGGTGTCACAAGCGTATCGCCCTGGCCAAATGCCGTCTGCGGCACATATCCCGAATTAGAATCCTTATCTAGATAAAAGCGGCTTGTCGCACTTGCACCGGTATATGGCAAATCTTTGTTATACAAAAAGTCCTCCAACATATCTCTCCATTTACCAAGATCAAGCTGCGTACCAATATCGGCATATGCCTTGTTACACGAATTAGCCAAAGCATCTGATAAATCCTGCTCACCGTGAAGCTTATTGCCATAACAATGAACAGTCACACTATTAAACACCTGCTCATCACTGCTACAATTGTAGTGATACTTTTTGAACTTAAGCGGATGCTGTCTCATGAATGCAAGTGTTGTTAATATTTTAAACGTTGACCCGGGTGGATAAAGTCCCTGTGTCGCACGGTTGAGCAATACAGAACTTGTACTGTCCTCGCTATTAGCTTCCTCCCATACAGCATCAATATCATTAGGATCAAAATCAGGCTTTGAAACCATTGCAAGAATTTTACCTGTATCAGGCTCCATCATAACAACAGCTCCGTCAGCATCACCAAGTGCATCATACGCCGTCTTTTGTAAATCAAAATCGATAGTTGATACTACGGTATCTCCCGGATTTTGTTCATCGCGTAATGTATGGAATACTTTCTCCGCCATGCCTGCATGACTTTCCAACAAATAATAATTGCCTACAAGTTCCATTCCTGCCTTTGTATATTTCGAAAATCCGGCCGCATGTGCAAACATATCTCCATAAGGATAATATCTCTCATCACCGTTATTTGTCGCAATAACCTTGTCATCCCTTGTAACTATATCGCCACGTACAACATCCGCCGCAAAAGAATCCAAACGCGAATTGGCAGCATTTGCAATAACCTCGTCCTTCTCCACTATCATAAAATGAAGAATATACGCAATAAGCGCAATAATGAGAGCGCCAAAAAGATATGCAACCGCAATGATAGGACGATTAAGCCTGTTATTGACCTGCTCTATCTTATCCTCTCTCGCCTGAAACTCCGCCTGACTCATATTCTGCTTGTTCTTCATACTTGATTCTTTCTTCTTCAACTTTCTTCGCCTCTTTATTCTCTATGGTGCTTATGCCCTGCAGTATCGAAAACATTATAAGTGAACTAAGCACCGAACTACCACCGTAACTTACAAGTGGAATTGTAACTCCTGTTGACGGAATAAACTTAGTAACACCGCCGATAGACAAAAACGTCTGGAAAATGTAGCAAATGGAAAAACCAAGTGCCATAGTCTTATAAAATCTATGTCTTACCTTCATTGCTATTCCCGTAAAGCATAAGAAACAACTAAAACATACAAGTATAAGCATCAACGCAAAAATCACACCAAACTCCTCGGATATGGCCGAGAAAATGAAATCACTTTCACTGACCGGCACAACCTGTGGAGAGCCTTTTGTAAGACCGCTTCCAAAATATCCGCCACTTCCAATTGCAAAAAGCGACTGCGTAATCTGATAACCCGTACCACTAATATCCGACCACGGATCACGCCATGCAGATACTCTTACAAACACATGATTAAACAACTTATCTTTGAAAAGTAAAAATGCCAACCCTGCCGCAGCAAGACCTCCGGCATTAAAGAGCAGAAAATACCGAAACTTCTCTGTACCCGTATAAATCATAAAAACAAATACAACAAAGAATATCAGTGCTCCACCCAAATCCTTTTCAAGTACAAGAACTGCCATGTGAATTCCCGAAAGCACTGCTGTAATTATAACCTGTCTAAAATCGCGTTTCTTTGAAAGCATACTCGCAATAAAGAACACAAACAAAATCTTCACAAATTCAGACGGCTGAATGCTTATTCCACCAATAGAAATCCAGTTAACAGAACCGTATTTTTCTACACCTATTACAAATACCGAACAAAGTCCCATTATACCCATTATTCCGTAATAAACACCGAATTTACGCAAGTTTTTATACTTGTCCATAATATAAGGTATAACTGATACAAGCAAAAGCGACGCTGTCGCAATGACAAACTGTTTCTTCGCCAATGAGAAATTAAGTCTAGTAAGCATTATATAGCCTATCAGCAAAAGAAAACACATATTGTTAGTTATAATTCGGTTTGAATAACGATATACGCAATGATAAAGATACATGTATAGCGTTGCAACAAGTGTCTGTAAACCATAAAACGCAATAATCGTCATCATATCTTCAGGACTTTGAATGGAAAAAGTAAGATATGCCAGAAAATGAATGAGAAAAACATACACAATCTGCTTGTTAAGTTGCATGTTTTTTGTTGCCTCATCCGTTTTACGAAATACCGTATAGCACGATATACCGTAAAAAATCATCAACAATAGAATTATATATTTTGAAAGATTAATAATTATATTTGCCATTTATAAAACGCCCCGCTTGTAATGTCCTCTTGTAAGTTCTTTGTCATATTTGCATTTATCAAGGAAACCTTCAATAACCTTACGCATTTCCTGTGGCGATTCAATAGTAAAATGAAGTCGCTTGCTACCACTAAAACCATTCATGAACTCATCATCCATATCATAAAGCACCGTCGGCGCTTCGTTATATATAACGTTGTAGCAATATTTGCAAATAGTTCTCGTATTAAAAGTCTTATTTTTTCTGTCTTTAAGAATAAATGAATGCCCGTCGCTTGAAGGCTTACATCCATCTGCTATATCCTTCATGCATGTTGCCATAACCATAAGCGGCTGATATCCGTAGACAACCATTTCACAATCTGTAAAATCAAGTGAAGATAATTGCTGTCTGTTAAGTTCTACCGGCAATGTCACCACACAATCATGACATGCTTTTTTAATAAAGTCATACGCCCACGAATTCATCGTATATACATTGTAATCGGTTATTATTCTACCTGTATAGCCAAGCGACTTAAGGTATGAAATTTCATCATACGACCTAACAACAAGATAACGGCATTCCTTTATGGGAAGTTCATTAAGTTCCGCAATTGCACTTGTTCTTAAAATATATGGCAATGCAAAAGCATATTCCGGGTGTTCACCCATGGTCTTAATTATAACTTCTTTACTAAAAAACTGCAAATCTACACAAATCTTAACCTTATCAGCATACTTTGAAGCCACCTCTAACTGCTGATAATCAGATACCATAACCATACATGAATTATCATCATTTTGATCATAATCAGAATTATAAATATCGGTATTAATTGCATTGACAGGTTCTCTTTTATATGAACCTGTTATTTTTTCCTTTAACGCCTCCAATGCTTCTCTTCTTAAGGTCTTAAGTTCCTTAAGCGGATAAAATGCATTGTCTGATATTTCTACATCAAGATTAGTAAACGCAAAAATACTATCTCCGGTTTTGCCAATTTTATCACGTACTGTATCGACATTAACAGGCGCTTTTGAAGCACTTTCTACAATTTTTCCCTCATGCTCGATACTATATTCATTGTCATTAATAAAAGCACTAACCTCAATACGTGCACATTCATTTTCTTTGAGACATACTTTGCCTGTAACATCAATTTTCTTTTGCTCATTCGCATAAGATACAAGTTCATCATCCAAACCTTTATCAAGCATTCGGTAAATTGTCATATTCGGACGAATACTCTTTGAACCTGCTGTATTTAATTTTATGCTTTCACCAATACCTGCTTCAACATTAGAAGTAAGTGTAATATCAGTATTGTCAATTGTAAAAATATCACCCTTGTTAACCTTATCCGACAATTTAACCGTGATTACATTCTTATTGATTCCGACAATCTTGCCGACCGGCAACCCCATATGTCCGGGAGCAGAAAACGAAAGCATATCGCGCCCATTTTTTCTATTGTAATAACCGTCAGTAAATCCACCGCGGTTAAACACAGACGCCATACGTTTCTTATACACTTCCGTCTTGCTGTTATCATTTTTATCAAATATATCGTCAACGCATTTACGATAACTCTCGACACAAGCCGCAACGTATTGGGGGTTTTTCATTCGGCCTTCAATCTTAAATGAATCAACACCTGCTTCTACAAGCTCCTTAATGTAGTCAACACCACATAAATCCTTCATGCTAAGTGCATAGTCACCGTTTAAATCAATCGTTTTACCATCTGCACTCATTAACTTGTACGGAAGTCTGCAGCTTCCAGCACAACGACCTCTGTTACCGCTTCTTCCGCCAAAATACGAACTCATAAAACACTGACCGGAATAACAAATGCAAAGAGCCCCCTGAACGAAAACCTCCACCTCGGGACATCCGTTATTACCTTTAAGACTCCTTATCTCCGATAATGAAAGTTCCCTTGCAGGAACAATTCTTGTTACCCCATAATCTTTCAATAATTCATAAGCAAATGAGGATGTAATCGTCATCTGCGTAGAAGCATGTATTGATAAATCAGGAAATTGTTTGTGGATAAATGATATAACACCGATATCCTGAACTATCACCGCATCAAGTCCGGCAACATATAAAGGATTAAGATAGGAATAAAGCTCTTTAATTTCGTCATCACGAAATAAGGTGTTAACCGTCAGATAGACCTTAACACCATATAAATGCGCATATATAATTGCCTCCAGTAATTCTTCATCACTAAAGTTACCGGCATAAGCTCTTGCGCCAAATCGTTGTCCGCCAAGATATATAGCGTCAGCGCCTGCATTTATTGCAGAAACCAATGCATCAAATGAGCCCGCCGGTGCGAGAATCTCCGGTTTGTTCATAATTATACTTCCCTTGTCTTCTCTGCCTCTAACTGAATAATCTTTCTCTGTAACGCATTAACCTGTTCTTTGTATTCTTCAACAAGTCTCATAGAAGATTCGTATTTAATCTGTGTCTCTATAACTTCATGTCTCAAATCATATATCTGTTTTTCTTTTTCATCATCTTCGGCCGCAAGCTGCCCCGAATGATTCTTTACTTTGAAATAATCGTCAGCAATATTAATTGCAAGAAGAATATTCTGATATTCAGGACTTAATCTTCTAAAGCCGTCGCTTGCCTTACACTCTGATATTTTAGAGTTCATGTAATTGGCAACCTCCTGAAGATATTCAGTATCCTCGTATCCACTCAAGTTATATATTCTTCCATTGATTACAACAGGTATATCATTTTTGTTTGCCATGTCTTTCTCCCTTCAATTATTCAATATCTTACATCATTAATATGTCTATTCACTTATCGGTTCAAAACCAAAATGTCGGTAAGCAAGTTCTGTAGCAACCCTTCCTCGCGGTGTACGTGACAATAACCCATTTTTGATAAGATATGGTTCATAAACATCCTCTATTGTACCGGCATCTTCACCGATTGCTGCCGCAAGTGTATCAAGTCCAACCGGTTTACCTGAGAATTTCTCAATTATTGTTAGTATAATATTCCTATCCACCTGGTCAAGACCAAAGGAATCAACCTCTAATCTGTCTAACGCATTCTTGGCAATTTCCTGTGTTATATTACCATCGGCGGTAACCTGTGCAAAATCTCTAACTCTCTTAAGTAAACGATTAGCAAGTCTTGGGGTTCCTCTCGAACGTCTTGCAATCTCAAGTGCCCCCTGTTCATCAATATCGATACCTATAATTGAGGCTGAACGGGTAACAATCTCTGCAAGTTCTTCATTTGAATAAAACTCAAGTCTATTAACAACACCAAAACGGTCTCTTAGCGGTGCGGAAAGCATACCTGCCCTTGTAGTTGCACCTACCAATGTAAATTTGGGCAAATCAAGTCTTATACTTCTTGCAGCCTGACCCTTGCCTATAACAATATCTATAGCATAATCTTCCATAGCAGGATAAAGAATCTCCTCTACCTGACGATTAAGCCTGTGTATTTCATCAATGAATAGCACATCATTTTCATTCAAATTATTAAGAATTGCCGCAAGCTCGCCCTGTTTCTCAATTGCAGGTCCCGATGTAATCTTAAGGTTACTTCCCATTTCGTTGGCAATAATTGATGCAAGTGTTGTTTTGCCAAGTCCCGGAGGACCATAGAACAAAACATGATCAAGATTCTCGCCACGCTGCTTGGCAGCCTCTATAAATATCTTAAGATTGTCTTTTGTCTTCTTCTGTCCCACATAATCTTCCAGTGTCTCCGGTCTAAGACTGTTCTCAATCTTCATATCCTCCGGAAGAATCTGTGTGCTAATCATTCTTTCTTCCATATTTCACCTAAATCTATATATTCTTAAGTGCTTCTTTAAGAAGCTTTCCTGAATCCATCCCTGCAGCCCCTGCAACCTTACTAATTGCACGTCTTGCATCTGAATCCGAAATGCCAAGCGAAACAAGTGCAAGCACGGTATCTGCAAGAACACTGTTATCAACCACTTCTTCTGACGTACCCATGCCATCTAGTGATAAAGCTTCATCAAAATCAAGTTTATCCTTAAGCTCTAATACAATTCTACTTGCCACCTTAGGTCCAACTCCGTTCGCACGGGTAATAGACTTAGTATCTGACGTCATTACCGCAATCATAAACTCCTTAACTGTAAGTTCTGAAAGAATTGAGAGTGCTGCTTTGGGACCAATCCCACTTATACTGATTAACTTCTTGAAAAGCTCAATCTCCTCGTAAGTTGTAAATCCGTAAAGCGTCATTTCATCTTCCCTAACATAGAGATGTGTATGAAATGTTGCCTCATCACCATTATCAACATTAACAATGCTTTTTGAAGAAGTAAATACTCTATATCCAATTCCGTTATTCTCCAAAATAACGGAATCCTTATATATTCCGGTAACAAGACCTCTTATATATCCTATCATAAAAAATCCTCCAACGGCATTATAGCACAAGTTTTAAAAATATGCTATTATATAGAAACAAAATTAATCTACGAGGCAGACACAAATGAAAATTATCAATTATACTTACGATTACAGCGGATTTAATACATTATCAGGTTGTTTAAAACAAGGTGATGAATGCACCGATTTATGTTTTTTTGATATAGAAACCACCGGGCTTTCCGCTATCAATTCGACCTTGTACTTAATCGGCGCTTTGGTTTGTGAAAATGATACCGTTAGAATAACACAATGGTTTAATGATGACGGCTACAGTGAAGAAGAAATCATCAACTCATTCTGTGATTATTGTAGCAAACACAATCGTCTTATACATTTCAACGGTAATACCTTTGATATTCCTTACCTAAAAGAGAAATGCAAAAAACATAAAATAGATGATACTCCGTTTTCTTCTTTAACACAACTTGATATATATAAGGAAATCCGTTCCTACAAGAAAATATTCTCCTTAGACAGCATGCGACAGGTTGCAATCGAAGAATATCTCGGCATTGCCAGAGATGATACATATTCCGGCAAGGAATTAATTAACATATATCAGCGATACATAGCGCGACCTGATGAAGAAAAAGAAAAACTTCTTCTACTTCACAATCACGATGATTTATACGGAATGCTTAAGTTTTGTGATATACTTAATTATAAAGCACTTTTTGAAGATCCTCATATTGTTACTCATTTAATCGAAAGAAAAATAGAAAATGACAAACTACTTTTAGATTTTGTTTTAGAAGAAGGCTATGCTCTTCCAAAAAGATTACTGTATGCATCAACAGGCGGAATATTTGTAAATGCATGTGATACAAGTGCACATCTTGAAATTCCAATACTTGATACCGTACTTAAACATTTTTTTGCCGATTACAAGAATTACTACTATCTTCCCAAAGAAGATATGGCTCTTCACAAGAGCGTTGCTACTTATGTTGAACCTGAAAATAAGATAAAAGCAACAAAAGAAAACTGTTATATGAAAAAAGAAGCTCGTTTTGTTGTCTGTCCGCCTGAAAATAATGATGCGATATTCAAAAAAGAACTAAAAGACAAAATGACATATTGTACTATAGAAAGTATATTGTCAGCTGACAGTGACAAGCTTTATAGCTACGTTTCCTCAATACTTAAGTTAATGATTAAATAATCCCAATACAAAAGCGGTGGTAAAACCACCGCTTTTTATATCATACCTTTTCGTAGAAAAATGAATCAACTGCCGAAAATCCAATTTCTTTTGCATGAACTATCTGCTCTGTATTGCCGATAAATAAAACTCCCTTAGTTGCAAGAGTTGTATGGAACTTCTTATATACTTCATCTTTTGCTTCATCAGTAAAGTATATAACAACATTACGACAAACAATCATATGCATATTGGCAGGATATCTATCCTTAAGAAGATTATGTTTCTTAAAAGTTACGCACTTCTTAATATCGTCATTAATCTGATATCCCTTATCTACCTGCGTAAAGTGCTTACTGAGTAAATCCTTAGGAAGTCTCTCAACACTCTTAGCTGAATAAAAACCTTCTTTTGCAAACGCAAGTACATCATCATCAATATCTGTTGCAGTTATGTTAATACTGCTAAGCGGAAACTTCTTAGCAAGAATCATCGCAATTGTATATGGCTCATCACCGGTCGAGCATGCTGCACTCCATATATTAAGTCTTCTTCCAAAGTTTTTCTCTAAATACGGAAGCATATCTTTCTCAAAAAGCTGCCACTGTGCCGGATTACGATAAAACTCCGAAACATTAATTGTTAAGTAACTGATAAACGACTTAAGAAGCTCAGGGTCTGTCTTCATAGCAAGATAAAAACTCTGAAAGTCCTTGTGTCCTTTTCTCTGTACTAACGACTCAATACGACGTTTCATCTGCCTTTCTTTGTATAAATTAAGGTCGATGTCTGTCAACTTATAAACATCTGCCTTAAAACTCTCATAATCATATGCCATAGTTGTCCCCTCCCCATAGTTACATTTTTTAATAAAAAACCCCATCTAAAAGATGGGGTTTTTAATTCTAATTACTCCTCTGAATCAGCAACTTCTGCCTCTTCAACAGGTGCTTCCTCTACAGGCTCCTCTGCAGCAGGCTCATCCGGAAGCAAAGCCTTGATACTTAAGCTAATCTTCTTCTCTTCAATCTTGCAATCAACAACCTTAACTTCAACTTCCTGACCTACAGAAAGAACACTTGAAGGCTTCTCGATATGCTCTCTTGCAATTTGAGAAACATGAAGTAATGCATCAACACCTGGCTCTAACTCAACAAATGCACCGAAGTCTGTCATTCTTGCAACACGTCCTGTTACAACATTACCAACAGCATACTTCTCGCCTGCATTTAACCAAGGATTTGAATCCTCAAACTTAAGTGAAAGAGCAATCTTCTCGCCCTGAATATCCTTAATTAATGTCTTAACAGTATCGCCAACCTTGAATAACTTTTTAGGATTGTCAACTCTGCCCCAAGACATCTCTGAGATATGAAGAAGTCCGTCTGCTCCACCGAGGTCGATAAATGCACCAAAATCTGTTACATTCTTAACTGTTCCCTCTACTGTATCACCAACATTAATTCTTGCGAATAACTCTTCCTTAGCAGCCTTCTTCTCAGCCTCAACCAATACCTTACGGTTACCAATAATTCTTCTCTTTCTAGGATTGAACTCTGTAAGTTTGAACTCAATCTCCTGATCCTTATACTTTGTAAGGTCTTTCTCAAATGTATCTGAAACAAGACTTGCAGGAATAAATACTCTTGCTTCACCAACAGTAACACCTAAACCACCGTCAACAACAGAAGTAACAACACCTTTAAGGATCTCTTCGTTATTAAACGCTTCCTCTAACTGCTCATTAGCCTTCTCTGCAGCTACTCTCTTAACTGAAAGGAGTACCTGTCCGTCACCATCATTTGTCTTAACAACCTTAGCCTCGATAACGTCATCAACATGAACCTTATCCTTAAGTGATACGTTAGGGTCGTTAGAGAATTCGTTCTTTGTAATAATTCCGTCTGCTTTGTAATTGATGTTAAGAATAATCTCATCGTCCTTAACGTCGATTACTGTTCCTTTCACAATCTTGCCCGGGCTGATTCTACTTTCTTCAGCCAAGCTCTCTTCAAACATCTTTCCAAAATCGTCTGCCATGCTACCATGAACCTCCTTAATAATTTGATTTGGGGTAGACGCCCCTGCTGTAATACCTACCCTATCAACGGATTCAAAAGTAGCCAAATCCAAGTCAACGAGTGTCTGAATATAGTAAGTATTTGCACATTCTTTTTTGCTGATGTCATATAACTTTTGAGTATTAGAACTACTCTTTCCGCCAATGACAATCATAGCATCCACCTGCTTCGCAATGGAAGCCGCTTCTTTCTGCCGCTCCGCTGTTGCATTGCAAATAGTATTATAAACGGTTACATTATAACCTTTTTTATCAAATATTTCAACTATCTTATTGAATTTTGTATGATTAAATGTTGTCTGGGCAACGACAGAAAGTTCAATCTCCGTGTCAGATGTAAAATTTTCGGCCTCTTCAATTGTTTCTAAAACAATCGGTTCATTGTTGCACCAACCGCATATGCCCTGTACTTCAGGGTGCTTTCTACTGCCTATTATAATAATCTGTCTTCCATCCCTGCTATCTTTATCGACAATATTATGTATTTTCTTAACAAAAGGACACGTTGCATCGACTAATTCAAGATTTTTTTCTTGTATTATATCGTAAATGCTTCTCTCAACTCCATGTGAACGTATTATGACTGTTCCCTTGTCAAGATTGTTTAATTCATCAATACTATTGATAACATTTATTCCTTTCGATTCCAAATCCTTAACAACTTCTTCATTATGGATTATGGGACCGTATGTATATACATTTTCTTTTCCTGCCTGTTCATACGCTGTGTCCACTGCACGTTTGACACCAAAGCAGAAACCGGCTGTCTTTGCAAGAATTACTTCCATTTATTCTCCTTCATAAAAACCGCCAAACCAGCAATTAATTATAATAAAATAATGTGAAATATATGTGATTTATTTTGCTTTTGCGTGTGACATTATCGTCTCTACAACCTCGTCAATAGTCATATATGAACTGTCAACAAGTATTGCATCATCGGCCTGTTTAAGAGGCGCTATATCACGCGTCATATCGCGTTCATCACGCTCAATAATATCCGCTTTGATTTTCTCAAAATCTGCCGTCTCACCCTTTTCTGTCAACTCTTTGTAACGACGATTTGCACGTTCATCTGCTGAAGCGGTAAGATAAATTTTGGTTTCAGCATTAGGCAATACATTAGTTCCAATGTCGCGTCCATCCATTACGACATTATGCTCTACTGCCATATTACGTTGTATGTCAAGAAGTGCGGCTCTAACCGGTGCTTTTGCCGATGACTTTGAAGCCATATTACCGGTTTCTTCAGTTCTAAGATATGGAGTAACATTTTCACCATTCATATATACCTGCTGAACGCCATCCTCATACTTAATCTCAATTTGCATTTTTGAGCATGAATCGGTAAGAGCCTTCTCATCCTCAATATTAACATTAGTTCTTACTAGTTCATACGCAATAGCACGATACATCGCACCTGTATCAACATAAATATAATCTAATTTCTTAGCCACCAACTTTGCTATGGTACTTTTGCCTGCTCCTGCAGGTCCGTCAATTGCAATACTTGCCATAATAATATCCTCCGTATTTGTACGCCAAAATATGCTTGAGTATAACATATTTTTGATTTATATACAACGCGCTCATTTTGTCATCCCTGTCCACTCATATATTACACCGTACCACTCTCTGACAAAATATGTTGAGAACAACCACCAATGAGTATGCGCCGGTACAGCACTTGGTTTAATATCAAGCTTTTCAGCAACCTTAAATGCACGATATTCATGAAACTCGTTTGTAACAATCGCAACATTTTCATTAAGTCCATTCTCTTTAATTATATCCAATGAATATTGAAGATTCTCTCTTGTAGATGTCGATTGATCCTCCATATAAAGTCTGTCGGCAGATACACCATGCTCCACAAGATAGTTATACATACAAAGCGCTTCGCTGATACCTTCATCATCACCCTTGCCACCGGATAATACACATACAGCATTATCATGTTCGTCAAGATATTGTTTTGCTGCAATAAGGCGTTCAGTAAGCATAAGGCTTGGGCTTGTTCCTTTAACCTGGCACCCCAGAACAACGAGCGTCTCGTCACCTTTGGGCGTAGTTGAACACGCCTTAAAAATAAATATTGAAATAATAATTGCTAAACCAACAGCTATCCCTGCAACAAAAGCAACAACTAACAAAAATGCTTTTCCCAAAGTCATCAGCCATATATTAGAAATCAACTTATTAACTGCATTAAAAAACAATGCATATATCAACAATATCATTCCAATTAATAATCCAGTTGCATTGCCAAGATTAACTATTCGATACATTACAACAGGCGGAATAAATAAAACAAAACATACTATTCCAATTAACAAACACAATACTCTTGTCATTTACTTATATATAGCTCCTTATAAATGATTCAAAATTACCCAACCGAGTTTCCGGCAAGATAAGCCGTAGACCACGCAACCTGAAGGTTAAAGCCACCTGTTAATGCATCAACGTCAAGCACCTCTCCGGCAAAATATAATCCCTTAACCTTTTTTGATTCCATAGTACCGGGATCAATTTCCTTAACGTTAACTCCACCTTTGGTAATTATTGCTTCATCCCATCCACGAAGGCCTGTTACATGAACACGCAAATCTTTGATAGACTCACCTAATTTCTTTCGTTCTTCTTTTGTAATCTCGGCAATCTTCTTCTCTCCGTCGAGCCCGCTATAATCAATTACAACAGGAATCAATGCCTTTAACAAAAGCTTATCAAGACTATTGCTAAGCTGCTTATTCTTAAACAATTCAAAATCTCTAAGTATTCTTTCATCAAGCTGTTTTTCTGAAAGTGCAGGTTTTAAATCAATTGATACCTCAATATTCCTACCAAGATATTTGTGTATATATGCACTTGCCTTAATAATCATTGGCCCGCTGACGCCAAAGTGTGTAAAAAGCATCTCGCCAAAGTCATCAAAAATCTTCTTTTCTTTCCCTTTATCATCCTTAACAAATATTGAAATACCAACATTCTTAAGTGCAACACCCATAATATCACTGCACCATTTTTCTTTCACTTCAAAGGGAACAAGTGAAGGTTGTGCCTTAATTACACTATGTCCCGCACTTTGTGCAAAACGATAACCTGAATCAGAAGCACCTGTTCTCGGGTAAGAGACACCACCTGTCGTAACAATAATTTTGTCCGCGGTTAATTTGCATTTCTTATTGCTGCTATTATTTTTTCTGTTCTTTTCGTTATCATTTATTTTTTCTTGAATTATAACGCCACACAAAACATCATTCTCTATAACAAGCTCATCCGCTTTGGTATTAAGCCTAATATCCACATTTAATCTATTAAGTTCTTTCTCCAATGCTTTGATAACATCCGAAGAATGATCCGATTCAGGAAATACACGATTTCCTCGTTCAACCTTATATCGAAGTCCTAATTCCTCAAAAAAATCCATAACCTGCTGATTGGAAAAGGAATAGAAAGAACTGTACATGAACTTGGAGTTAGTAACAACATTACCAAACAAATCCTCAATGTCACAGGCATTGGTGAAATTGCATCTTCCCTTACCTGTAATAAAGAGTTTCTTTCCAAGCTTTTCATTTTGTTCAATCAATATTACATTATTATCATTTCTGGCAGCCCAAATCGCAGCCATCATTCCGGCAGCACCGCCGCCTATTACAATTACTGTGTTCAATTATTTATCCTCGCATTTATTTGTAGCAAAAACATCAATTAGAGTTAAATATTTTTTTCTTTCACCAACTATTATATAGCAAAAAGAATTATTGCTTAAAAAATCATTACCAATATTTAAAATAATTGATTTTATTACTAATTTACATTGTTTATAATCGAAATAAATTATACTAGCCTCTTTACTGCTTCCATATTGCGTGCTCAAGAATCTAACATCTAAACAATATGCATTTATTATATATCTTTTTTTGCATGAATAAAAACGCAGTAAGTCTTTTATCAAAAAAAATAATAATATAATAACCGGTGGCAATAGCAACGCTATAACCAATAATAAAATATCATTTTCATTAAATCCTGAAATTATAAAAAATATGAATATAACACATCCAAGAATAAACCAAAAACCGCAAGGTTTAGATATTTCTAAAAAATTCTTTATCAAATAACCATGCTCGTTTTTTTTATCAATTAAAGAAATTTTCTGGTTTTCAATTATTTTTTTCTTGGTTTTTTCATCAATACCCTCTAAGAGTTTATTATCAATATGACGTCTATATATTTTTTTACATATAATAAATAATAATATAACCGAAAAAAATAATATTAAATATAAAAATTCTCTTAACATTTTCACCCGCTTCTTATCACAAAAAAGACGAAACGCCGAAACATGCATAATAGCACTTTCCAGCGTTTCGTTTGTTATAATAATTTATACTGGATAAACTCCGTTCTCTGTATCTGCAACAGAAGCATCAACCTTAGTCTGCTGCGCCTCACGATACTTGAAGAAATCAGTTGCAACCTGAGGGAACAATGCATACGAAAGTACGTCCTCATCCTGCTGCTTGTACTGAGCAACTTCTTTCTCAAGTTTCTCAAGCTGTGGCTCGATATCATCAGCCGGACGATAAGTAATCGGCTTATCCATTCCAAGTGCATCAAGAGCTTTCTTCTGAACTTCAGGGTTCATAGGCTTAACAGTCTGTCCGTATTTTCCAACCAAAAGATCTCTTGACTCTTTTGTCATCTGCTTATATCTTTCACCAAGAACAACATTAAGCACTGCCTGAGTACCAACGATCTGTGATGAAGGTGTAACAAGCGGTGGTTCGCCGAAGTCCTTACGTACACGAGGTACTTCCTCAAGAACTTCATCGAACTTGTCCTCCTGCTTCATTTCTTTAAGCTGTGATACAAGGTTTGAAAGCATACCACCAGGTACCTGGTAAAGAAGTGTCTTAATATTAACACCCATTACCTTAGGACTAAGAAGTCCTGACTCTAACCACTCCTCACGAAGCGGACGGAAATGATCAGCGATTTCAGCAAGTAACTTCTGATCAAGACCCGGATCAAATGGTGTACCTTCAAATGTCTTAGCCATAACCTCTGTAGCCGGCTGAGAAGTACCAAGTGCAAGTGGTGACATTGCTGTATCGATAACATCACATCCTGCCTCTACAGCCTTCAAATATGTCATTGAAGCAACACCTGAAGTGTAGTGTGTATGAAGCTGGATAGGAAGGTCTGTTCCTGCCTTAAGCGCCTGAACAAGCTCTGTAGCCTTGTTAGGAACAAGAAGTCCAGCCATATCTTTGATACAGATTGAGTTAGCACCCATATCCTCTATCTTCTTAGCCATATCTTTCCAATAATCCATTGTGTAAGCATCTCCCAATGTATATGAAAGAGCTACCTGTGCATGACCATTTTCTTTATTAGCAGCCTTAACAGCTGTCTCTAAGTTTCTGATATCGTTAAGACAGTCAAAAATACGGATTATATCAATACCGTTAGCAATTGACTTCTGTACGAAATACTCAACTACATCATCAGAATAAGGGCTGTAACCCAAAATATTCTGTCCACGGAATAACATCTGAAGCTTTGTATTCTTGAAACCATCTTTAAGCTTACGAAGTCTTACCCACGGGTCTTCCTTTAAGAAACGAAGACATGCGTCAAATGTCGCACCACCCCAGCACTCAACTGAGTGATATCCGACCTTATCCATTTTATCTATTATAGGGAGCATCTGCTCTGTTGTCATTCTTGTTGCTATCAAAGACTGATGTGCATCACGAAGAACTGTCTCTGTAATGCCTACAGGCTTAGCAGTAACCTTTGGTGAAGTATTATCTTTCTTGCCCATTCTTTTATCCTCCATTATTATTATTCAAAATTGCGTTCTTTAGAATACTCCGAATATAGCCATAAATGTACCGGCTGCAACTGCAGTACCAATAACTCCGGCAACGTTAGGTCCCATAGCATGCATTAACAAGAAGTTTGTAGGATCTGCCTCAGAACCAACCTTCTGTGAAACACGAGCTGCCATAGGTACGGCTGAAACTCCTGCCGAACCGATAAGTGGATTAACCTTACCATGAGTTGCAACGCACATAATCTTACCGAACAATACACCTGCTGCAGTACCGATGATAAATGCTACCAAACCAAGTACAACAATCTTAAGTGTAGATACATTAAGGAATGACTGTGCTGTTGTTGTAGCTCCAACTGAAGTACCAAGCAAGATAACTACGATATACATCAAAGCATTAGAAGCTGTCTCTGTAAGCTGTTTAACAACGCCTGACTCTCTGAATAAGTTACCTAACATAAGCATACCAACAAGTGGTGCAGTTGTAGGAAGAATCAAAACTACAACTATTGTAACTACTACAGGGAAAAGAATTCTCTCAAGCTTAGAAACAGGTCTCAACTGCTCCATCTTGATCTTTCTTTCTTTCTCTGTTGTAAGAAGCTTCATTACAGGTGGCTGAATAACCGGCACAAGTGCCATATAAGAATATGCCGCCACCGCAATAGGTCCCATAAGAGTTCCACCCATTCCAAGCTTACCTGCAAGGAAGATAGATGTAGGACCATCTGCTCCACCAATGATTGATATAGCTGCTGCTGCCTTATCACCGAATCCCATAAGGATTGCGAAGAAATAAGCAGAATAGATACCGAACTGAGCTGCTGCACCAAGTAAGAAACTCTTAGGGTTAGCAATCAGCGGTCCAAAATCAGTCATCGCACCTACACCCAAGAAAATAAGTGAAGGCAAGATACTGTATTCGTCTAATAAGTAAAAGAAATGTAGCAGTCCACCTTCTGCGATAATGCCCGGAAACATATTTGCAAGGAGCATACCGAAAGAAATGGGGACAAGCAATAACGGTTCAAAACCGAATTTGATTGCAAGAACAAGGAACACACAAGCAACAGCAATCATTACGAAGTTACCCCAGTAAAGATTAGCAAACGCTGTCTGTCCGGCTAAGTTCTGCAATGTATTCAATATATAATCCATTGAAACTTCCTCCTGTTATATTGTGCCCTCTGCAAATTAGTTCAAAGTAGCAAGTGTATCACCGGACTCAACACTATCACCAACACCAACGTTGATTGAAGCAACTGTTCCGTCCTCTGGAGCTGTAATCTCGTTCTCCATCTTCATAGCCTCAAGAATCATGATAACATCACCCTTCTTAACAGCCTGTCCATTGTTAGCCTTGATTGCAAGGATCTTACCAGGCATAGGTGAAGCAACCTTAATTGCTCCTGCCGGACCACTAGGTGCTGCTGCCTTAGGTGCTGCAGGAGCTGCTGCTGCAGGTGCTGCAACCGGTGCTGCTGCAGGTGCTACTGATCCTGCACCTAACTCTTCTACTGCTACATCATAAGCTGTTCCATTAACTGTAATTCTATAATTTTTCATGTTTATTTCCTCCTGATTTAACTAATTATCTTATTATCTTCTGGCCTTGCGGATTGAACGAACTATAAGATTATCCGTTCCACCATTTGCCACATTAGCTGCTACAACTGCTGCAGTAATTACTGCAACAAGCTCATTATCATTCATTGGTGCGTTTGAAGAAACGCTTGCAACAACATCATTTGAAACAACATCATCTGATGCTTCAGACT
The DNA here is from genome assembly GCA_015057325.1 of Lachnospiraceae bacterium. Lineage (GTDB taxonomy): Bacteria > Bacillota > Clostridia > Lachnospirales > Lachnospiraceae > CAG-590. Next base: position 257,623 of record SVEQ01000004.1, read on the forward strand.
TCTTGTTGCCACGATTAGCCCACCAATTACCTACAGAATCAGCAAGTTTTCCAACTCTCTCAAACTGTCCGATAATAATTGATATAAATATAAGAACAAGGAATACGGTACCCATACCCATTAAGGTATTGGCTCCCGCCTTACCCATAATCTCTTTTGTTGTGTAATCAGGAGTTACAGTAATTTCCTTAACCTTGTAAGGGCTTGCACTCTGTCCTGATATAGCATATGAATACGCTGCTTCCGGATTCTCTTCATAGACAAAAGAATACTGTGCATCTCTGTCTTCGTAAACAGCAGTAAGGTTAACAACAACATTACCGTTATTATCCTCTTCTATAGAAGAATCCACTTTGGAAATCATCTCTTCTATCTCTGCCTGCGCTGCATTATATTCTTCCTGTGTCTGTGCAGTTGAAAGTTTTGTCAAATCAACTTTCAAAACGCTTCCGTCTTCTGCACGATATCCGACAAACTCACCACAATCTTCTCTTGCACTGTCGAAATTGGCAATACCTGTAAGAAGAATCTCAGCCATCGGATTATCTTCCTTCTGGTCTTCAAGATATAAACGATATGCTTCATCGATATTATCTATCTGAGATGCCTGATAAATTGTTGAATACATGATATCAGACTCAGTATAATCAAATGATACCTCTTCGACTCCGCTACTGCAGGCCGTCAAACCCAAAAGGACAGAAAGAACAGCACATAATAAAACTGTCTTCTTTAATTTCATATGATACTTTCCTCCTTATACTGTTCCATGCTTCTTAAGAGGTCTGAAATCTGCCTTTGTGTAGAGCATTTCAAATGCTGCAATAAGTCTCTTTCTTGTTGCAGAACCCTCAATTATGTCATCAACGTAGCCACGTTTAGCAGCCGCCATTGCACTTGACATCTTCTCTGTATATTCCTTTGTAAGTTCAGCAAGCTTAGCATTGTCAAACTTGTCTCCCTTAATATCGTCAGCATACATAATCTTAACTGCTGCTTCAGGATCCATTGTACCGATTGTAGCTGTCTTCCATGCATACTCAATATCAGCACCTGTTGACTTAGAGTTCATTGCAAGATATGCACTTCCAACGCCATCCCCCATCACAAGATTAACCTTAGGTACATCTGCATTTGCAAAAGCAAAAGTAAGCTTTGCAACAGCCTTGGCAATTGTTGCCTCCTCTGAAACTGTTGCCTTAAATCCCTTAACATTTGTAAGTGTAAGAATAGGAATATTGAATGAATCAAGGAAATTAACGAACTCTGCAGCGATATAAGCACCTGCTGTAGAAAGAACGCTACCACCGTCTGATACCTGGTTAGCTACACAACCTACTGTTGTTCCACCAAGTTTGATAAGACCGATTACCATGTCTTTTGCGTAGTCTTTCTTAAGTTCGATAAATACATTGTTATCAGAAATGTTTGCAAGAACTGCTCTTGCATCATCTTCAAGACTTTCAAGATTAGGAATCTCTCTGTTAAGATCATCCGTACAATCTGAATAATTAGAATCATCTTCGTTGTTTGAAGGAAGCATTGCCACTACCTGACGTATTCTTCCAAGTAATGAAGCCTCATCATCAAGTACTTCATCAACAACTGCGCTCTTACCTGCCTGATATGAAGCATCAGCAGTATCAAGCTTCTCTGTATAGTTACCATCTAAAGTATTAGGACTATTGACAAATAATTTTGCATTATCCTTAACCATAAATGTGATATCAGACAATGCAGGAATCAATGTACTTCCACCACCACATACGCCAAAAACGCCTGTTATCTGAGGAATTACTCCTGAAGCCACCGCCTGCTTTGCAAAAATGTTACCGAAAGCATTGAGTGAATCTGTAGCCTCCTGTAATCTAAGTCCCGCACAATCAATAAGACCAATGACAGGAGCACCCATCTTAAGTGCCATATCATAAACCTTGGAAATCTTGTTAGCATGCATCTCACCAACTGAACCACCAAGAACTGTAGCATCCTGGCTGTACACATAAACAAGTCTTCCGTCGATTGTACCGTATCCGGTAATTACGCCGTCCTTAGGCGTTTCCTGATCCTTGATGTTGAAATCTGTGCTTCTAGCTGTTACATACGCACCAACTTCAACAAAGCTGGAGTCATCAAGTAATGATGCGATTCTATCACTTGCTGACATCGTTGTTTTACTGCTCATCTCTAGTCCTCCATAAAATATTTATTGACAGGCTTGCTTACGCAAGCCAAATTTTAGCCAATGTATATTCTATTACTTTTATGTGAGGATTTCAAGTCCGAAATTGTATAAAAAATTACTATATTTTATTGAGTTATTTATTATTATTATCAGAAAGAACTCCCTTATTATGAATAAGGTAATCAAGTAGTGACACAATGGTAAGAATAAGCGCAATATAAATAAGCACATTTTCAAAAATATGAATGCCGTCTGCTGCACTTGTAAATATAGAACCAAAGTCAGCCATCATAATACAAAGCATAACCATTTGCTCTGCTGTCTTAACCTTACCCCAGATTCCTGCAGCAATTACAACACCGTTGTCTGCAGCCACAAGACGAAAACCACTTATAATGAACTCTCTTGCAATTATAATGATAACTATCCAACAAGGAATCCTGTCAAGTTCAATAAATGCAATAAGTGCAGAAGAAACCAAGAGCTTGTCTGCAAGTGGATCCATAAACTTACCAAAGTTTGTTACAAGGTTATATTTTCTTGCAATCTTTCCGTCAAGCATATCTGTAAGTGACGCAATTGCAAATATAACAAGTGCAATCCAGTTACCATATGGTACAAAACCACCGTAATTTTGGTCACATAACAATGCAACAAGGAAAAATGGAATAAGTATAGTTCTTAAGATTGTTAATTTGTTTGGCAGGTTCATGCCTTTCTTTTTGTTCTCGCTCATAATTGTAAGTCCTTTCTACTTTATAATCTCGCCCATAAGGTCATATTCATTGCAATCTGTTATTTTGACCTTAATGAAATCTCCTGATAATAACTCTTCGTCTGATTTAACAAACACCATACCGTCTATGTCAGGAGCATCCATGTAAGAACGGCAGGCATACATTTCATCTTCGTAAAGATATCCGTCAACAACAACCTCTAATTCTCTGCCAATCTGTCTTGTGTTAACATCAAGTGATATCTCCTGTTGAAGCTCCATTATCTCATCACGATAACGTTCTTTAACATCTTCAGGAATCTGATTCTCCATCTCTGCTGCAGGTGTTCCTTCTTCTGCCGAATATGTAAATGCACCAAGTCTTCCAAACTCCATCTCATCAATGAACTCCATCACACCCTGATGGTCTTCTTGGGTCTCTCCGGGAAATCCTGTAATAAGAGTTGTTCGAAGTACTATGTCCGGAATCATTTCGCGTATTTTATGAATCCTCTCGGTTATTTCAGCCTTGGTAGTTCTTCGTCCCATGCGCTTTAACACTGAATCTTCACTGTGCTGAAGAGGCATATCAATGTAATGACAAACTTTTTCGTTATCTCGAATCTCTTCGATTAATTCATCTGTAATCTCTTCCGGATAACAGTAAAGAAGTCTTATCCAATGAAGTCCTTCAATTTCAGACAACTTATGTATGAGCTCATGCAAACATTTCTTGCCGTATAAGTCAATACCGTATAACGTTGTTTCCTGAGCAACCAAACACAATTCCGTGATTCCGTTATCAACAAGATATTTTGCTTGTTCTAATACCTCTTCCATTGGAACACTTCTGTAATTACCGCGCACATAAGGAATGATACAGTATGTGCATCGCTTGTTACAGCCTTCGGCAATCTTCAAATATCCGGTGTATGACACGCCGGTCATGCTTCTTTTATCTTTGATTGACGGCAAATGATCAAGTGGGGTAAAACATTCAAATCGTTTACCTTCTAAAACCTCATCAACCGCTGTAACAATTGCCTCTATGGACATAGTTCCAAGCACCGCATCAACTTCAGGAAGTTCATCGAAGATTTCCTCCTTATAACGCTGTGCAAGACAACCGGTAACAATTATTGCTTTTAATCTACCGGTTTCTTTGAGCTTACCAATCTCTATTATGTTTTCAATACTTTCCTCTTTGGCATCTCCGATAAAGCAACATGTGTTTATAACACAAACATCTGCCTCACTTTCAACATTGGTTATGCTATAACCCTTTTCTTTTAACAGTGCAAGCATAACCTCGCTGTCTACAAGATTCTTATCACAGCCAAGAGACACAAACAAAATATTAGTCATACATACTCCAAAAAATCTTTAACTAAAGTTAATATTTACTTATCTGTCCACTGTGCATAATCTTCATTAGTATAGATATCATCTACAGAAAGTTCTTTTGCATATTGTGATACAGCAGCATCTGTCGCTTCCTTACCGTCAAATGTAAACTCATAATTCTTTGCAACACCATCAATTGCATCAACCATTTCTTGAGTTATATCGTCTGCAAGATAGTAATAATAATATTTATCATTCACCTCTGTTTTAGTAAATATAACATATTCTGCATTATCCAGTCCCGTCGCAACAACATCATTCATAATATTTGTAATTGGTTGTTCTTCCTGCTGTGTATCATAGTCGTAGAAATTCCAGCCCGGAGCATTACTCTCTTGAGCATAAAGCATTACATACTCAAAATCTTTGGTTGGAACATACACATTTGTCGCATGTGCCCCTGCACCATTTGAGCCATCATCAAATACAACGCCATATTTGTTAAACATAGGGTATCTTCTGTCCCATGCATCAATAACAAGATTAACCTTAAGTTCACCATCATTTTCCGAAATAACAAAAAACTCGGTAAAAGTAACTGACTCAAGTTTATATTCAAAACTCAAACCATACAGTTTTCCATTTTTATTCTCAAAAGTTGTATATTGAATCTTTGGATCAATACCACTTACAGGCTCCCATAACGAATTAAGACTTATAAGCGTTTTAAGTGTAAAACTGTTTCCTGCGTTATATGCAGTATCGTTCATAACATTTTCATTTGCTAACTTGTCAGAAATTGTAACCTCTCCCGAGCCGGCAAGAAAATCTTCAAATGTATATTTTTTCTTCTTATCTGACGACTCTCCATTTGAAGAATCATCTTTTGCCGATTCGTCTGACGAACCTGCATTTTCAAAACCCGGCAGCAATTTAATTAACTCGCGAATTCTGTTTTCAGTAAGTTCAGCGCCCTTTAAACTCTCAAGCATAGGCTGCATAGAACCACCTTCTACCTCTGCTCCGGCATCAGCAATCTGCTTTTCCTTATCTGCTATCCATGTATTCTCTTCCTCTGCAAGCTTAGCCATTTCTTCTTTTGAAAGTGTCTTATCAAGAACTCCCCAAAGTTCATTTAAACAATCATCCCATAATGTATATAAATCACCGGACTTCATGTTGTATTCTGTCTGCGACAAATCATCATTCTCAATCGAATCGCTAAGTTCTTTTGCCTGCTTCTCAACCTTCGCAAACTTATCAAGGAAATCTTTAACATAATCTGTCATTTCTTCGGTAGAATCACTTAAAACTGTTTCCTCTGTCTGATCTTTTTTGGTCCCGTCTGTGGAACTAACATCTTTCTTGCCACATCCTACACAGGCAAAGAGGGATGAAATCAGGAGTATGGAAGTAATTGTTTTCAAGACATTTTTCTTCATAATATCAATTCCTTTTTTATAATTACTGTTTAATGGTTACATACATCAATCAAACATCGTTGCTGCCTCAACACAATTGTTCATTAACATCGCTATTGTCATAGGACCTACTCCACCCGGAACAGGTGTGATTGCGGAAGCTATAGGCTCAACACTGTCAAAATCAACATCACCGCAGAGCTTGTTGTTTTCATTTCTATGGATTCCAACATCTATTACAACCGCACCATCTTTAACATAAGATGCATCAATCATCTTAGGCTTACCGATTGCTACAACGAGGATATCCGCGCGTTTACAAACTTCCTTGAGGTCTTTTGTTCTTGAGTGACAAACAGTAACTGTACCATTTTCACGAAGAAGTAAAAGCGCCATAGGCTTACCAACAATATTGCTTCTACCGATAACTACGCACTCTTTACCTTCTATTTCAATATTACTTCTCTTTAATAACTGGATAATTCCCGCAGGAGTACATGAAACAAAGCCCGGCTGACCGATTGAAAGAGCTCCTACACTTTGAGGGTGGAACCCATCAACATCCTTTTTAGGACTTATTGCTTTGATAACTGTATCCTCATCAATATGTCTAGGAACAGGCAACTGTACGAGTATCCCATGAATCTTATTATCGTTGTTGAGACGTTCAATCAACTCAATAAGTTCTTCCTGTGTTGTCTCTTCGGGAAGTTCGTAACTTTCTGAACGAATACCGATATATTCGCACGCTTTTTTCTTGTTACCGACATACACGCTTGAAGCAGGGTCATTTCCGACCTGAATTACAGCCATTCCAATTTCTTTTCCTTCGGCTTTAAGGGCTGCAACTTTATCCTTCAATTCGTCTTTGATTTCTTTGCTAATTCTCTTACCATCAATTAAAGTTGCCATTTCAAACCTCCTTTAGAATAATCCTACAATCTTATCTCCTACAACATCAATTCTCTCTGCAGCGGGAACCTTAGGAAGTCCCGGCATAGTCATAATCGAACCTGTAATTACTACAACGAATCCAGCACCAGCACTTACATACACCTCACGGACATTAACATCAAATCCGCTAGGTCTTCCAAGAAGTGTAGGATCATCAGACAACGAATACTGAGTCTTGGCCATACATACAGGAAGGTTACCAAATCCAAGATCTGTTATTGCCTTAAGCTGCTTCTCTGCTGCAGGTGCATATGTTACACCATCAGCTCCGTATATCTTTGTAGCAACAGCATTTATCTTATCTTTCAATGACATATCATCATCATATATCATTTTGAAATCTGCTTTCTTATTATCAAGCACATCGCATACCTTCTCTGCCAAAGCAAGACCGCCTTCGCCACCCTTTTCCCATACTTGAGCAAGTGCAAAGTCACAACCCATATTCTCAACAAATTCTTTGACAAATGAAAGCTCTGCATCTGTGTCCGTTACAAACTGGTTAAGTGTTACAACGATAGGTACTCCGTACTGCTGTAAGTTCTCGATATGTTTCTCAAGGTTAACGATACCTGCCTTAAGCGCATCTACATTCTCATTTGAAAGATCAGCCTTAGCAACACCGCCGTTATACTTAAGTGCACGAACTGTTGCAACAAGTACAATAGCATCCGGCGAAATACCGGCCTTTCTACATTTGATATCAAGGAACTTCTCAGCACCAAGATCAGCACCAAAACCTGCCTCAGTAACTACTATATCTGATAATTTCATAGCCAGCTTTGTAGCACGAACTGAATTACAGCCATGAGCAATATTAGCAAATGGTCCACCGTGAACAAATGCAGGTGTATGCTCTAAAGTCTGAATCATGTTAGGCTTTAACGCATCTTTAAGAAGTGCAGCCATTGCACCTACTGCCTTTAAGTCATCGGCAGTAACAGGCTTACCTTCACGAGTATATGCAACAATAATATTAGAAAGCTTATCCTTCAAATCTTCCATATCATTAGCAAGACAAAGAATAGCCATGATTTCAGAGGCAACTGATATTACGAAATGATCCTCACGAACCACACCGTCCATCTTACTTCCCATACCTACAACTATATTACGAAGCACTCTGTCATTCATATCAAGACATCTCTTCCATACAACCTGTCTTGTATCAATACCAAGTTCATTTCCCTGCTGAATATGATTATCAAGCATTGCTGCAAGAAGGTTATTCGCAGAAGTAATAGCGTGAAAATCTCCTGTGAAATGAAGGTTGAGATCTTCCATAGGTACAACCTGCGCATATCCCCCACCGGCAGCACCACCCTTTATACCAAAACAAGGTCCAAGAGAAGGCTCACGAAGAGCGATAGATGCTTTCTTGCCCATCTTTCCAAGTGCTTCTCCAAGTCCGACCGTAACGGTAGTCTTACCCTCACCCGCAGGTGTAGGATTAATTGCTGTTACAAGAACAAGCTTACCATCTTTGTTATTCTCAACTCTCTTAATGAGATCATCTGAAAGTTTTGCTTTATACTTACCATATAATTCCAACTCATCAGCTTCAATATCAAGGCTTTTTGCAACCTCTGTTATCGGTTGCATTACCGCTTCCTGTGCGATTTCTATATCTGTCTTCATTTCAAGTTACCTCCTTAGAAATATTCATCAACATATTCTTCAAACTGCTCTATACTCATCAAAACTTCACGTGGTTTTGTACCAACCTCGGGTCCGACAACACCTGCTTCTGATAATTGATCCATTATTCTGGCAGCTCTGTTAAAGCCTATCTTAAACATTCTTTGAAGCATTCCAATTGATGCCTTATTCTTCTCTATGATAAACTTACCTGCCTGAACAAAGTACTCATCTTTGTCATCAGCCATACCACCGTCACTGTAGCCGCCTGCTGCTCCGCTTGCGGAACTTGATGTAATCTTGTTTGTCATTTCCTCACTGTAGGTTGACTCACCGTTATTAGCCTTTAAGAACTCAACAACCTTAACAACCTCATCATCGGAAATATATGCGCCTTGAACACGAAGCGGCTGTGGATACATTGTAGGATAGAACAACATATCACCATTACCAAGAAGTTTCTCTGCGCCAACCGTATCAATTATCGTACGGGAATCAATTCCCGACGATACCGAAAGTGCGATTCTCGAAGGGACATTTGCCTTAATAAGTCCGGTCACAACATCAACTGACGGACGCTGTGTAGCAATAACCAAATGTATTCCGGCAGCACGTGCTAACTGTGCAAGACGAACAATTGCCTCTTCAACCTCCGCCTTGGCAACCATCATAAGATCAGCCAACTCATCGACTATTATAACAATCTGTGGCATTTTCTCAATTGTCATTTCTTCTATCTCGCCGGATTTCTTAAGTTCTTCAACTTTCTCATTATAGCCCTGTATATTTCTGACATTATATTCAGAAAACTTCTGATATCTGTCAGTCATTTCCGCAACTGCCCAGTTGAGCGCGCCCGCAGCTTTCTTAGGATCCGTAACAACCGGCGTTAATAAATGAGGAATACCGTTATACACCTTAAGTTCAACCTGTTTAGGATCCACAAGTATAAGTTTAACTTCATCAGGTTTTGCCTTATAAAGAATACTCATAATAAGAGTATTGGTACAAACGGATTTACCTGAACCTGTTGCACCTGCAATAAGCAAATGTGGCATCTTTGCAATGTCTTCAACCACAACATTACCTTCAATGTCTTTACCTACCGCAAACGCAATCCTTGACGGATGCTTGATAAACTTCTCTGTATCAATTAATTCTCTAAAGCCCACTCCGCTTCGCTCACCGTTAGGTATCTCTATACCAACTGCAGACTTACCCGGAATAGGTGCTTCTATACGAATGCTTTGGGCTGCTAGGTTCATCATGATATCATCAGCAAGTCCTGTAATCTTACTAACTTTAACTCCTTGTTCAGGGACCATTTCATAACGTGTTACAGAAGGACCACAACTGTAATTGGTCATTGTAACATTGACACCAAAACTTTTAAGCACTTCTTGAAGCTTAACTGCATTTTCCTTAACTACACCCGTTGCTGTCTTGCCTGCGCTCTTGCCGGGCTTAAGCAAGCCAATCGGCGGGAACTTGTAATCCGAATCGGATTTACCAACCTCTTTTGCAGAGAGATTCTTCTCCGTTTTGGCAGTCTTATTCTCCATACTGTCAAGTGCCTGTTTTTCAGAAGTAGTAAGTGTATTATCGGAAGGCTTAACTTCCTCGGCATCAGAAAACATTTCAAGTGTTGTAACATTTTCTGGCGGATCATTCTCAGATAAATTATCATCAGCCTCTAACACTGTAGGAACTATGTTCTTTTTTCTGCCTCTTGTCTTTTTAGTTTCTGCTTTGACAGCGTCCTTATCAACATGTTCAATCGAGAACGCATCCATATTCTCACCCGGAAGATTAACCGGGAAATCCATAGTGATTTCGTGTACGTCCTCGTCATCAGGAAGCTTGTTAACTACTCTGTTAGGAGTTACGCTCTCCTTATTCTCACTAGGGAGAACAGATATGCTTTCAAGAAGACTTCCCTTGCGCTGCGGCTTAACATTTATATCCGCCTTATCATTGGAATCCGGAAAATCCTCTATAACAATCTCTTCCCTACGACTTCTCTTCTTTATATTATTATAATTTCTATCATCTTCAAATTCATCGTAATCATAATCATCATCTTTTGATGACATGATTTCGCCGGTGAAGCCTTTGATGAGATTGATTACCGAGACTTCCGCGAAAAGAACAACACATACAATTATAGAAAGAACAATAACTATACATGTTCCTGCTTCTCCTATTGCTTTGTTTAGAAGAAATGCAAGCGATCCACAGAGGATTCCTCCACCTGACTGATCCTTAAAACCATTCTCAAAAAGAAGTTTGAAATCATACTTATCATCAACCCCGACAAATATCTGTGCAAACATACCTATACATAATAGAACAAGCATACCGAAAACAACCTTCGTAACCGCTCTTTTCTTAAACTCATTTATATATAGAAAGAATGCAGAAAACAAAACCGCAATCGGCAATATGTATTGCACTACTCCAAACAATCCGAAGAAGAAATTACTAATATACGATACTGCACCACACAAACCAAAGTTTGCAAGTTCAAGAATAAGCATACACGCACCGATAACCCATACGCTAATCTCTGCAGAAAGAGAAACCTCGTTCTCTTCTACAACTTCAGCCTGTTTCTTTTGGGTTGTTTTATTTGTTTTTGTTGAATTATTGTTTTTACTACTGCGATTGTTATTTGTATTTTTAGATGTACCTTTGGTATTACCTCTTTGACTTTTCTTGGCAGCCAAATCAAAACCTCCCTTGACATTGTCTCAAACAACAATATTTTGTAGTATTGCTTACAGCAAACCACAATCGCTTATATACTACTATGTTTTGCAACATTTATCAAGCGTTAAATTGCTGTTTAGTTACATTTTAAAACGGACGCATAACAAATTGTCGATATATTACATTCTGTGTGACGAGACATACGGACATAAGAGTTTCTAGGTATT